>JANYHN010000029.1 GCA_025359045.1 Hyphomicrobiales bacterium
AACAAAACTTTCGCGTATTGCGATGCGTGAAATGGCCAACCAGGGTTTAATCCCCGGCATGGTCAAGTCGAGCTGGTAAGGAGATAAAGCGATGAGCATGACAGATCCTATCAGCGATATGCTGACACGCATCCGCAACGCGCACATGCGTAACAAGAACAAAGTAACGGTGCCACCATCGAAGCTGCGTGAACGTGTGTTGGAAGTGTTGCACAAAGAAGGTTACATTCGCGGTTTTGCTGTGATCGAAAAAGACGGTAAGTCTGAGATCGAAGTGGAACTCAAATATTTCGACGGCGCTCCTGCAATTAAGGAAATCGACCGTGTTTCAAAGCCAGGCCGCCGCGTTTACGCTTCGGTTCAAACTTTGCCATCTGTGTTCAACGGCTTGGGCATCTCGATCCTCTCCACACCAAAAGGTGTGATGTCGGATTCAGATGCGCGCGCCCAGAATGTTGGCGGCGAAGTGCTGTGCACAGTGTTCTGAGGTAGATTATGTCTCGTATTGGAAAAAAAGCAGTTCCCGTTCCGGCAGGCGTCACAGCCACGATCGATGGGCAACAAGTTAGCGTCAAGGGTCCCAAGGGCGAATTGAAGCAAGTGTTGAATGAATTTGTCTTGGTCAAGATGCAAGCGGATGGCGTTAAGGTTGATCCAAAAGATCAAACCAAGCTCTCGCGTTCATCTTGGGGTCTGTCGCGCACATTGGTGGCCAATATGGTGACCGGTGTTACGACAGGCTATTCCAAAACACTTGAAATCAATGGCGTTGGTTACCGCGCCGCGTTGGCGGGCAAGGTTTTGCAACTTAATCTTGGTTACAGCCATGATGTGAACTATCCAGTTCCAGATGGTATCGAAATTAAAGTGCCGAAGCCCACGGAAATCGTGATCAGCGGCATTGATAAGCAACGCGTGGGCCAAGTGGCGGCAGAAATCCGCGAATATCGTGGGCCAGAGCCTTACAAGGGCAAAGGTGTTAAATACGCAGGCGAAAAAATCTTCCGCAAGGAAGGTAAAAAGAAATAACGGAACAGAGATATGGCAAACAACGCATCAGCTATTACGCTCCGCAAAGCACGTGTTCGCAAGGCATTGGCAAGGCGCGAGAATGGTCGGCCCCGTCTTTCGGTGTTCCGTTCCTCCAAGAATATTTATGCCCAGATCATCGATGATGTGAAGGGTATTACTGTAGCGGCCGCTTCCACTTTGGAAGAGGGCTTCATGACGACGAAGAAGACCGGTGCAGACAAAGCAGCAGCAGAAGCCATTGGCAAACTGATTGCTGAACGCGCTACCAAGGCCGGCATCACAACAGTGGTGTTTGATCGTGGCGGCTACATCTACCACGGGCGTGTAAAGGCTTTGGCCGATGCAGCGCGCGCTGGTGGACTTCAATTTTAATAGTAACGGACGAAAAGCAACATGGCTAAAGAACGTAGCGATCGCAAAGACAACCGTGAAGAGAAAGACTCTGAATTCACGGACAAGTTGGTTCACATCAACCGCGTCGCAAAAGTTGTTAAAGGCGGTAAGCGCTTTGGTTTCGCGGCATTGGTTGTTGTTGGCGATCAAAAGGGTCGCGTTGGTTTTGGCCACGGTAAAGCCCGTGAAGTTCCTGAAGCCGTGCGCAAGGCCACTGAAGGTGCTAAACGCGCTTTGATCCGCGTGCCACTTCGTGAAGGCCGCACATTGCATCATGATGTGAATGGTCGTTGGGGTGCTGGTAAGGTTATTCTTCGTACAGCGCCTGCTGGTACTGGTGTTATTGCCGGTGGCCCGATGCGCGCTGTGTTTGAATCGGTTGGCATGGCAGACGTGGTGGCGAAATCCACTGGTTCGTCGAACCCATACAACATGGTTCGCGCTACATTCGAAGCGCTGAAAAAGCAAGTGAGCCCTCGCTCAGTTGCCAGCCGTCGTGGCAAGAAGGTCAGCGAAATTTTGAGCAACCGCACCACTGAAGTGGTTTCGGACTAAGGTTTAAGGAATATACAAATGGCAAAAGCAGCTTCGGGCAAAACCGTTACGATTGAGCAATATGCAAGCCCACAGCGCAGGCCTGCTGATCAACGTGCAACGTTGGTTGGTTTGGGTCTGAACCGCATTCGTCGTCGTTCAACTTTGGTTGATACGCCGGCCCTTCGCGGCATGCTTGCCAAGGTGGCCCATCTCGTTCGCGTGGTCGAATAAGTTTAAGGAATTCTGATTATGAAATTGAATGAGATTGCAGATAATGCAGGCGCCAAGAAAGATCGCAAACGCATCGGTCGGGGCCTAGGTTCAGGCAAGGGCAAGACTGGCGGACGCGGCGGCAAAGGCCAAACTGCTCGTAAGGGTGGCGCAAAGGCAGGCTTTGAAGGCGGTCAAATGCCAATTTATCGTCGCTTGCCAAAGCGTGGCTTTAACAAGCCAAATGAAGTTCCTTACAACGAAATCAACTTGGCCCGCGTTGCAGTTGCCATTGAAGCCAAGAAGCTTGATGTGAAAGCTCCGGTCACTGGTGCAACATTGCTGGCTGCTGGTGTAATCACAAAGTTGGAATCAGGCGGCGTTCGTTTGATCGGAACCGCTGATATTAAAGCCAAGATTGCCTTCGAAGTGTACTATGCTTCAAAAGGTGCAACAGCTGCTGTTGAAAAAGCTGGCGGTAGCGTGAAAGTTTCTCGCGTTGATAAGCCGAAGGCCGAAATCAAGGCCAAAGGTTGATGGTTTAGAAGTCACTCCCCATATGGTGGAGTGACAATGAACTTAAAGGTGAAACATGGCATCAGCAGCTGAACAACTCGCGGCAAATATAAATTTCAGTTCGTTGACCAAATCAGAAGATTTGAAGAAGCGCCTGTGGTTTACCCTTGGCGCGTTAATCGTTTACCGTCTTGGTTCCTACATCCCAATTCCTGGTATTGATACCAATGAGGTGGCTAAGTTCGCTGCGCAAAATGCGTCTGGCATTTTGGGTTGGGTAAACGGGTTGGCAGGTGGTGCGCTTGGTCGTTTGGCCATTTTTGCTCTTAATATCATGCCTTATATTTCTGCTTCCATCATTATGCAGTTGATGACCACTGTGTCGCCTCATCTTGAAGCTTTGAAAAAAGAAGGTGAGTCGGGCCGCAAAAAGATCAATCAATATACACGTTACGGCACTGTGCTTCTTGCTGCATTGCAGGCTTACGGCATTGCCGTGGGGCTTGAAGGGCGAGGGGGCTTGGTTATAGATCCGGGTCCGTTCTTTATTGCGACCACTGTGATCACACTCACGGGTGGAACAGTATTCTTGATGTGGCTGGGTGAGCAGATCACCGCGCGCGGCATTGGCAACGGCACATCACTCATCATTTTTTCAGGCATCGTCGCCAATCTTCCAGCTGCTGTGGCAGGCATGCTGGAGCTGGGCCGCAAGGGTTTGATGTCGCCATTCTTGATCATGGCAATTTTGATCATGGCGATAGCTGTGGTTGCGTTCATTGTATTTTTCGAACGTGCGCAGAGGCGTCTGCTAATCCAATATCCCAAACGACAGGTCGGCATGCGTGTGACGCAAGCTGAAAGTTCGCATCTGCCTTTGAAACTTAACACATCAGGCGTTATTCCTCCGATCTTCGCATCGTCATTATTGTTGCTGCCTCTGACGGTTGCAAATTTCTCTGCCGGCAAAGGCCCCGATTGGTTGAATCAAGCAACTGCATTGCTGGGTCACGGCAAACCATTGTTCTTAATCTTGTATGCTGCTTTGATTGTATTTTTCTGTTTCTTCTACACTTCAATCATGTTCAACACGAAAGAGACTGCCGATAATTTGAAGAAGTCTGGCGGCTTTATATTGGGCATTCGCCCGGGTGATCAGACCGCTGAATATCTCGACCGCATTCTTACACGCATCACTGTGATCGGCGCCATTTACATCGTGATCATCTGCTTGATCCCTGAATTGCTCGTGGCCTATTCCGGAATTCCATTTTATTTTGGTGGTACTTCGCTCTTGATCGTGGTCACCGTTACACTTGATACTGTTTCCCAGATTCAAGGTCATTTGTTATCGCAGCAATATGAGAAGCTGATGAAGAAAGCTAATTTGCGCGGCGGGCGCAAATGAATTTAATACTGCTTGGACCACCAGGTGCCGGAAAAGGCACACAGGCTAAAATTTTAGAACAGGCCCATGGGTTCAAGCAATTATCAACAGGTGACATGCTCCGTGCGGCGATATCGGCAGGATCAGAAACAGGTGTCAAAGCCAAGGCGATTATGGATCGCGGCGATTTGGTTTCAGACGATGTGATTTTGGGTATTGTGGCTGAGCGTATGGATAAGCCCGATGTTTCGCAGGGCGTGGTGTTTGATGGTTTCCCGCGCACACCTGCGCAGGCTGAAAGCCTCGACAAAATGTTGAAGGCACGTGGCGGCAAGTTGGACGGTGTAATAGAGATGAAGGTTGATGATGAGGCTTTGGTTAAGCGCATCACTGGCCGTTTTACCTGCGCCAAGTGCGGTAAGGGTTATCATGACGATTTTGCCAAGCCTAAAAAGGTAGGCATATGCGATGTGTGTGGTTCGACTGAGTTCACACGTCGTCCTGACGACAACGAGAAAACGGTGCGTGACCGGCTTCAAGTTTACAATAAACAGACCGCCCCACTTGTGGAATATTACCGCGGGCAGGGCAATTTGCATGTGATTGACGGCATGGCCGATATTGGGCAGGTAACTGCTGCGATTGAAACTGTGTTGGCACAATTAAAGGCTTAAGAAAGCTTGTTCATTCGGGTTGACGCGTAAGCGATTCCAATCTAAGGACACTGAATTCTTAGTCGGATGTTGGGCTGGTGTAGGGAAGAAACCTTCCCTGTACACGGCCTTATGTCTTTGTTGTGCAAAACAAAACGACGAAACTTGTTCTAAACTTGGGTTAGAAGCCCTTGAAATTATTAGGAGATTACCTGTGGCCCGTATTGCTGGTGTCAATATTCCGACTGGAAAGCGTGTAGAAATTGCGCTTCGTTATATCAATGGCATTGGGCCAGTTAATTCCAAGGTCATCTGCGCCGAAGTGAAGATTCCTGCTGCAAAGCGTGTGAATGAACTTTCGGATGCTGAAATCTTGGCGATCCGCGAAATCATTGACCGCGATTATACGGTCGAGGGCGATCTTCGCCGCGAAATCTCTGTGAATATTAAGCGCCTGACAGATTTGGGCTGCTACCGTGGTTTGCGTCACCGCAAGGGTCTTCCAGTTCGTGGTCAACGCACTCACACCAACGCACGCACCCGCAAGGGCCCTGCAAAAGCCATCGCTGGCAAGAAGAAATAAGGCTTAAAGATCATGGCAAAAGAAGCAGCGCGTACGCGCCGTAAAGAACGTAAAAATGTGTCGTCGGGCATGGTGCATGTGAATGCATCGTTTAACAACACAATGATCACCATCACTGATGTGCAGGGCAATACGATTTGCTGGGCGTCGGCTGGCAAAATGGGTTTCAAGGGCTCGCGTAAGTCTACTCCTTATGCCGCTCAGCTGGCTGGTGAACAGGTTGCTAAATCGGCAATCGAAAATGGTATGCGCACTGTTGAAGTTGAAGTCACTGGTCCAGGTTCGGGTCGTGAGTCGGCGCTTCGTGCATTGCAAGCTGCTGGCCTGCAAGTGACATCAATCCGCGACATCACGCCAATTCCACATAACGGCTGCCGCCCACCAAAGAAGCGCCGCGTATAACATTCTCATTGTGGCGCGGTTCCGCGCTGCCAACTAAAAACCCAATTTTGGAAGAGTGATCTTCCGGAGGCTAACGGGAACATGAACATGCAGGTTAATCAAAAGAATTGGCAGGAACTGATCCGCCCCACCAAGATTGATATTCAATCGGGCAAGGATAAAAAGCGTATGGCAACTGTGGTTGCCGAGCCGTTGGAACGCGGCTTTGGTACAACGCTGGGCAACGCGCTGCGCCGCATTCTTTTGTCATCACTGCAAGGTGCTGCTGTAACTGCTATTCAGATTGACGGCGTGTTACATGAATTCTCATCGATTGCCGGTGTGCGCGAAGATGTGACCGAGATGATCATGAACATCAAGGAAATCGCCTTTGTAATGCACGCTGAGGGCCCAAAGCGCCTGACGCTGAAGAAGGAAGGCCCTGGCGTTGTAAAAGCCAGCGACATTCAGCAATCAGCAGATGTGCAAATCCTCAATCCTGATCATGTGATCTGCACATTGGATCACGGAGCTGAACTGCGCATCGAATTTACGATCAACAATGGCAAAGGCTATGTCGCCGCCGATCGTAACCGTGCGGAAGATGCGCCAATTGGGTTGATCCCGGTTGACTCGATTTATTCGCCGGTGCGCCGTGTGTCTTACCGCGTTGAAAATACCCGTGAAGGTCAGATCCTTGATTATGATAAGTTGATCATGACGGTTGAAACCAATGGTGCAGTTACTCCAGAAGATGCTGTGGCTTATGCTGCGCGTATTCTGCAGGACCAAATTTCTGTATTCATCAATTTCAGCGAACCATCGGCAGCCGTTGCTGAAGAAGTCCGTTCGGAATTGCCGTTCAATGCGGCTCTTCTCAAGAAGGTGGATGAGCTTGAACTTTCAGTGCGTTCAGCCAACTGTTTGAAGAATGACAACATTGTTTATATCGGCGATCTGATCCAGAAATCAGAAGCTGAAATGCTCCGCACGCCAAACTTTGGCCGTAAGAGCCTGAACGAAATTAAGGAAGTGTTGGCACAAATGGGCTTGCACCTCGGGATGGAAGTCACGAATTGGCCACCAGAAAATATTGATGAGCTGGCCAAGAAAATGGAAAGCCATTACTAAACAATTCGCCGGGGCTGCGGCCCCGTTATAAGTTAGGAGAATATATTATGCGTCATGGTTTTAAAGGCCGCCAACTCAACCGCACATCCGAGCATCGCAAGGCGATGTTTGCGAACATGTCGGCATCGCTGATAAAGCATGAGCAAATCGTAACCACTTTGCCAAAAGCAAAGGACTTGCGCCCGATCGTTGAAAAGCTGATCACGCTGGCCAAAAAGGGCGGTCTTCATGCGCGCCGCCAAGCCATCGCTCAAATGCGCGATGAAACACAAGCCAAGAAGCTTTTTGATGTTTTGGCCGCTCGCTACAAGGACCGCAAGGGCGGCTATATCCGCATCATGAAGGCTGGTTTCCGTTATGGCGATAACGCGCCTGTAGCAGTCATCGAGTTCGTTGACCGCGACGTGTCAGCCAAAGGCCTCGATTCAGGCCCATCGCAGAAGAAGGACGATGCTGAAGCCGTTGCGGCTTAATACATTCTCTCGTTTGAAATTCAAAAGCAGGCCTTCTGGCCTGCTTTTTTTGTTTGAGTTTGCCCGCTGGGGAACTTGAATCGTGCTGTTGGTTGAAATAAATTTCTTTATGTTAGCGCTGTATGGTTTGGGGCCATTGGCCATAGACCAATCAGTTATTTGAACGATCTAGGCCCGTTGGTCATTTTGCCCCTAAACGCTCAGCACTTTTTCAACTTCAACAATTTCGTGCCCGCCATAGCCGTTAAATTTTGTCAGTGTTGAAATTCCATAGGCACCAATCGTGCCAAACTCGATGTAATCGCCCTCGCGCAAACCTTCCAATATATCGAGGTTATGCGGCAGCACATCGAGTGGATCGCAGGTCGGGCCAAAGACTTTCCATGATTTCACGGCACCATGGATCACTTTACCATCGCGGATCACACGGAAGGGTGGCTTCAATTCCGGCGCTTGCATATATTCCATCAGCGCTCCGTAGACGCCATCATTTATAAATATATCATCGCCGTCCGTGCACACCAGCTTAACGCGCGACAGTAGCGACATGCAATTGGCCACCAACCCACGACCAGGTTCGCATTCAAGCTTAGGCGCATCGTTGCCAAAGAACTTTGCCACTGCCTCGTCGATGATACGAAAGAACACATTGGGTTCAGGTGCCGTAGACAGCATATAGTTAGCTGGAAAACCACCGCCCACATTCAGCGCAAACACCTTCACGTCAGCTGTCTTGGCGATGCGAGCCGCCGCTTCAATATGGCGTACATAAGTTTGCGGGTCTCTGGATTGCGAGCCTGGGTGGAAAGTGAGCATCGGTTGATAGCCCAATTCTATGACTTTTTTCAAAAGCTCAACGCAGATATGTTCAGGCGCGCCAAACTTGGTCGAGAAATCATGCGCCGAGGAACCACGGTCACGCGGTAATACAAATCGAACTGCGATTTCAACACTCGCGTCGGCGCCAATTATATCATTAATCTTTTGCAATTCCTCACGGCAATCAACAACAAAGCGGCGGCAATTATAGATTTTATACGCATCTTCAATCTCGCGGCGCGACTTCACAGGATTATGGTAATGAAATTTTGCCGTGGCCGAAATGCCGTGCACCAGTTTCATCTCGTGCACCGAAGCAACATCCCAATGTGTCAAACCCACTTTCGCCAAAGTCCGGATCACTTGTTCAGACGGGTTGGATTTAACTGCGAACGTTACAAGGCCCGGAAAATTATTGAGAAACACGTTGGCTCGCTCAGCCAGCGCTGTTGGCGAGAAGCAGAACATTGGCTCATCAGGTTGCATGTCTAATGCTATCGCCGCGGCATTTTCAGGTCGGCCATTTCGGTTTGCAGATTTCAAGGCTGAGACAGTGGACATGTGTAATCCTCATTTGATGGTAGAATTATTATGAGCGATGTGAGTGACGGGGGTAAGACTGCGAAGTGTTGCGAATTGCCATCTGCACCGTCATAATGACGGCAACAGACTCAAAGCGACGAAAATGATATTAACGGCAAAAGACGAAGAATTGATCAATGTTTTGCAGGCCAACGCCCGCGAGCCCGTCGCATCACTAGCGCGCAAACTTGGCCTTTCGCGAACGACGGTTCAGGACAGGTTAAAGCGGCTGGAAGAGCAGGGGGTAATTACTGGCTACACTGTCAAGCTGGCTAAGAACCAAAACGTCAAAGGAATATCAGCATTGGTCACAATTTCTGTTGAACCGCGCCGCCAAATCGAAGTGGCCAAAATTTTGGCTAAATTCACGCAGATTGAGACGCTGCACACAGTGAGCGGGAAAATTGACTTGATTGCCATGGTTCGTACAGCCACATCTGAGAATATGGACGATGTGATTGATCAGATCGGCGTCATAGCGGGTGTTACAGAAATTGAGACAGCGGTTATTTTGTCGACCAAAGTTGATCGCAGATAGGGTGATTCGAAAATGAAGCGTTTGGTATTAGCTGTTGGATTGGTTTTGTTGCTGGGAGTGCAAGCGGCACAAGCCGACCAGCGCGTCGTCCCCCGTGGACGCGAAGAAATTACCACGTCTTTTGCGCCATTGGTCAAGCGCACGGCACCCGCAGTCGTCAACGTCTACGCCAAGACAATTGAACGCCAACAGGAAGCGCAGGGCGGGCCATTTGATGATCCAATTTTCCGACAGCTCTTTGGATTGGGCAACAACGGCTACGGGCCACCACGCGAACGCGTTGCAAATTCGTTGGGGTCAGGCGTTATAGTTGATCCCACCGGCATTATTGTCACCAATAACCATGTGATCAAAAATGCCACCGATATCCGTGTCGCACTAGCTGATAAGAGAGAGTTCCCAGCCAAAATTATTTTGGCTGACGAACGCACAGATTTAGCCATCCTCAAAATTGAGGTAAACCAGGAAGATCTGCCATCGCTCACGCTTGGCAATTCTGATGATCTTGAAGTAGGTGATCTTGTATTGGCAATCGGCGATCCATTTGGCGTTGGCCAGACCGTTACCAGTGGCATCGTGTCAGCCTTGGCTCGCACTCGTGTTGGCGCTTCGGACTATCAATTCTTTATTCAAACCGATGCGGCCATTAACCCCGGTAATTCCGGCGGCGCTCTGGTAAATATGCATGGTGAACTGATCGGCATAAACACTGCCATTGTTTCAAAATCGGGTGGCTCTGTCGGCATCGGGTTTTCCATTCCATCCAACATGGTCAAAACGGTCATTCAAGGTGCTGAGACGGGCGATAAAATTGTGCGGCCGTGGATGGGTGGCGGATTCCAAGATGTCAGCCAAGATATAGCAGATACGCTGGGCTTTGCCCGGCCTGAGGGTGCGTTGATTGTTGACCTTCATCCCCAAAGTCCGCTTACGGTTGCTGGCCTTCAGCGGGGAGATGTGGTGATGGCGATGGACGGAAAGCTAATTGATAACGCGCAGGAGTTTTCATATCTCATTGCCACGTCAAAGATTGGCGAACGCAAGTTGATTGAATACCGCCGTGGCCCTGCCACGCGGCAGACCAGCATTCGGTTGATTGCTGCGCCAGAAACCATCGGCCGCAACGAAACCAGCATAACAGGTCGCACACCGATGGCTGGATTGGTGGTGGCCAATCTATCGCCTGCAGTTGCAGATGAAGTTGGATTGTCCGCAGATGCCACCGGTGTTGTGGCACTCGAGGTCAATGCTGGGCCAGCCCAGCAATTTTTTCGCAAAGGTGATGTGATTACTGACGTCAATGGCCAGAAAATCGATAGCGTCCAAAGCTTGCGAAACGTGTTGTCACAAGCCACTAATCGGTGGAGCATTGGGCTGATGCGTGGCGGACGAAAAGCCTTTCTACGGCTTGGCTAATGACCTCGCTGTTTGAAGCCGCAGGCTTAACTAAACAAGGTCCAAGGCCTTTGGCTGATAAGTTGCGGCCTGCAAAACTGGGTGATGTCGTCGGGCAAGATCATCTTGTCGGGGAAGACGGAACGCTCACCCGCATGTTGGCGTCGGGCCGCATTCCATCAATTATACTTTGGGGTCCGCCGGGTACAGGCAAGACCACCATTGCGCGTTTGCTAGCTGGCGAAACAGGTTTGGTATTCGAACAAATGTCGGCAATTTTTTCAGGTGTCGCGGATTTGAAAAAGGCTTTCGAACAAGCGCGGATACGAAGAGAGCAGGGCCGCAGCACTTTGCTTTTTGTCGATGAAATCCACCGCTTCAACAAATCGCAACAAGATTCATTTTTGCCTTATGTCGAAGACGGCACCATCACGCTGGTTGGTGCAACAACTGAAAATCCTTCCTTCGAACTAAACGGCGCTTTGCTTTCGCGTGCCCAAGTCTTGGTGCTCAATCGGTTGGATGAGGAGGCGCTGGGCGCATTGATCGGGCGGGCTGAGATGTTTGAAAAGCGGCCCTTACCGTTGGACACAAACGCGCGTGCATCCTTGCTGTCATTGGCCGATGGCGATGGGCGGTATTTTCTTAATTTGGTTGAGGAGATATTTGCTTCGGTGCCAGAGGGCGCAGAGCCTCTAAATTCGGAGGCTTTGGGAAAAGCCGTGTCCAAGCGTTTGCCACTGTACGACAAAGCTGCCGATGGCCATTACAATCTCGTTTCGGCTCTTCACAAATCTGTACGCGGTTCAGATCCTGATGCAGCACTCTATTATTTGGCGCGAATGCTGACCGCCGGCGAAGACCCGCTCTTTATAGCGCGCCGTCTAGTGCGCATGGCCAACGAAGATGTGGGGCTGGCTGACCCTGAAGCGGTCAAACAAGCATTGGCGGCAAAAGATGTTTATGATTTTTTAGGCTCACCCGAAGGCGAATTGGCATTGGCTCAAGCCACAGTTTATTTGGCTTCTGCGCCAAAATCGAACGCGCTTTATACAGCTTTCAAAGCTGCGATGAATGCAGCGAAAGAAACGGGCTCCGTTGCGCCACCAAAGATCATTTTGAACGCCCCAACTAAGTTGATGAAAGAACAGGAATACGGCTCGGGCTACCAATATGACCATGATCAACCCGAAGCCTTCTCGGGCCAAAACTACTTTCCGGATTCGATGGGACGCAAAGAGTTTTATAAACCTGTTGAGCGCGGCTTTGAGCGCGAGGTTAAAAAACGTCTGGAGTATTGGGCAAAGCTGCGAGCAGAGCGTCAATAAAAAAGGCCGAAACGAATTTCGGCCTTATGCATTTTCATGTAATGTTTATTTGCTGCGGTTTTCATCAACGCTATATGGGCCAGCGCCTGAAGCTGCAAAATACAAGAAAATGAAGCAATACATAACAGCAGCTTCGCCACCGTTTTGAACCGGGAAGAAGCTGTTTGGCATATGTGCCATGAAGTAAGCCACAGCCATCATACCAGCGAGGATAAAGGAGGTTAAACGTGTAAAAGCGCCAATTGTGAACAATACGCCGCCAACCAACTCAAGAATGCCAGCAACCAACATCAAAGTTGGTAGCGGTTGACCAGCGGGGAAAAAGTCTGTCGCAGGCCAATGGATTAGCTTGGTCAATCCGTGTTCGAGGAAAAGCAGGCCAGTTATCATGCGCAAAGCAGCGCGAAGGTGGCCTGAATATGAAGTGGGGATAACGCCAGTGAGCATATATTGAGTCCTTATTGTTAAATTATGGACTAGCGGTTAGCAGACTATTTATAATGTAACAAGTGTTTATACATATTGAAGTGCTTTGGAAGTGCCATTCAATTTTGATGTGCTTTTTTGCGCATATGCACCCACAAATGCCAACCCATCAATTTTCCAAAAGGCATCCAACTGACTGGCAAAGGCGGTGCGTACATAAAGCGTTTGTAGGAATTGGTGATTGTGAATTTATCAAAATGTTGGTTGACCAATGGCAGATCATAAACACGGCTAAATGGGTTGCGGGGGCCATCGGTGTTTGCGTGTATGAAATTATCGTCGGAAAGATAATTCCACAGCCCCAATCTTTTGGCGTTATCCACATGGTCGCGCAACATTGCCGAGGGCGCAAAATTAAAGAGATACATTGGCACGAGCAATAATTTGCGTAACACTTTTATAGAAAACCAATAATTGAAAGAGTGACGCGCATAAAGCATCACGATCAGCTCTCCATTTGGTTTTAACACGCGTTCAATTTCTTTTTGCGCTTGTCCGATATTTGGAATGTGATGCAACACGCCATGCGAGAAAACAATATCGAAACTGTTATCTGGGAATGGAATTTCGAGTGCAGAACCTTGGACCACTTTTCCATATGTTAGTTTCTTAATGCGAAACCGTGTTTTGACACGGTCGACTGCCGCAGCGGTAAGATCAAGCCCGTTGTAAGTCGCACCAGCTCGCGCGATCACTTCAGCATCAGCGCCTTGGCCCAAGCCAATTTCTAAAACATTTTTACTATTAAAATCGATCGCCGCCAGGCACTCTAAAATGTGTTTTTCCTTGGAGTAGCGCATGGCATCATAGCTTTTGAAAAATTTGGAAAAATCTTCATCAAAGCGTTCCTCAACAAGACCTTCACCACACGGGTGAGATTGCCAAAAGTCTTGGATGTTGAGTTCATTCATTTGAATCTGCCCACTGAATGTTTGATTTTGTCTTAGATTTGTAACATGGCAAAAATTTTACGACCAAAACGCATCAAATTGCGAGTAAAATTTCATGATTAGGTAAATGCTGACAATAATAGGCAAGATTGAGCAGCCCTCGCGCATATACCCTACCAATCCAACTTGCTGCCATCATAATTCCAGAAGCGCCCCGTTGTGTTGAGTGATAGCCTGTCCATCACAGATTTAATCCCCGCTGCACTGATCTTCACATCGATATCAGCACTTGCGCCGCCCATATCGGTTCTCACCCAGCCGGGGTGCAGCGAGGCTACCGCGATACCTAAAGGTTTAAAGTCCGTCGCCAAGCATTGGATCACCTTATTGGCCGCGGCTTTTGAGGCGCGGTACGCCACGCGATCAGACGAGGCATAGTTGAGTGATCCCATCATGCTGCTGATGGTGGCGAGCTTTGGCGTTGCGCCGCGTTTCAATGCGGGCAGAAGTGCTTGCACAATGCGCAAAGGTGCCACGGTATTGACTTCCAGCGTTTTCATGAAGCCGACAAAATCCATATCAGTGGTAGATTGCGCATCTGGACCGATGATGCCGGCATTGTTAATCAACACATCGATGGTTTTATGCTCCATCGCTTGGTGTAGCGCTGCAACCGAGACCGGATCTGTTACTTCAAGTTCGATGAGTTCAGCAAAGTCCAATGCTGACTTTGTCTCAGCAATATTTCTGACGCTCGCAATGACATGATAACCCGACGCTGCATAAACTCGCGCCAGCTCAAGCCCAATCCCCCGTCCCGCACCTGTGATGAAGATTGTTGGCATTTGGATTCTCCATTTTACGTCTCACGTAGTATGACACGTTGAGGGAATTGATAAATATTTTTATTTGAGAACACTTCATTTAAACCATAATCCCTGCGAAGTCAGGCATGACGTTTAGTGGATATTTGCATAGTTAAGTGGGGTGTCACCGTAATCTCGGTTAGATGAGGCCTAGTTTTGCCGGCTCACGTATCTTGTGGCCCCAGCCCACTGCTCCGAAATGCTGTTCCATTTCTCAGGATAAAAATTCCTAACTCGCATGGAAGGGTGGCTCGATGAAATGATCGGGATGTTGCGATCAAAGAAGAATTGATTAGCTTTTTCTGCTTTGCGACCGACTAATACTACGCACTTCAATTTCAGTAGGAGGGGGAATAGATTATTTAGTTCCTCTATCCCTCTTCTCAATTCCTCTGCCCTGGGCGGTATCGTCCCGTTCCAGCCCGGAATGACATTCCATGTCACACTCAACTTTCTAGGAATTTTGGCTCGTTCCATTAGCTGGAAGGTATGGGCAGCGGTGGCGTCATCGTTGTTTCTTGAAATGAAACCAGAGCCATTTTTATGTCCAATTGCCGAAGTCATTGGGCCTGGTTTCTCAAATAGAAACAGTATTTGTGCATCTACGCCTCCATCAGCGGGGTCAAAAAATGGAAATTCCCATTTTTCCCCATGTCGACGTCGGAGTTCAAGTACGTAATTGGTCAAGGGAGCGATGTGAGGATCAAAAAGCATTGCTTTTCGTTCGTCGACTGCAGGCAGATTCTTAAGCGATCTGGGAATATTTAGGAAGTCGCTAGTCATTGCAAGAGTCTACCTACAATAAACCGCTGGTAATACCAAAATTACGTCCATTCACTCCGCCGCCTCTTTCCTTGGCTGCTTCAGCACATCCTTCAAACACTGACCGGAGTAACTTTTCGCCACATCTTCTGGCGTGCCCACGGCCACAATCTCGCCGCCGCCGTCACTCAGCAGCAAAACGTGAAACTTCAAAAACCGTCGCTTCTTTTGCTGCTCGTTCTTTATCGCCCGTTTTAAGCGCCAAGCGCACTCGTTCTAACTTCAACGCATCGGCAGCCGAAATATACGGTCCCCAAGCGCCGTCATCTGGGATGAGCTCGACTTTCACTTCGGCCATCAGGTTGCCTTCACGGAAGGTCTTCGTAATAATATGGTTCATGTTTTCGATCTCGTTTTTAAAACGACATTTTGTAAGAATCCCAGTGTTAGTTTTTTACTTTTTTACGCCCACCAAATCTTCAAAGGCCTCGTGAACGTTCACCTCTAATTGAATTTCTCCAATAGTAAACTCGGCGGTTTGTCCAACAGGCAAATTAAAACGAACCTTAGTTCCATCTTTCCCAACTATTTGGATTCCGACTGTCTGAGCATAGGTGTTGCTGATTCTATTTGCTTTTCCGCGCTTTGCGGTTTTCTCAGTTTTACTAAATATCTGATCCATGTTTTATCCTCACTCCGCCGCCTCTTTCCTCGGCCGCTTCAGCACGTCCTTCAAATACTGCCCGGTATAACTGCGCTTCTCTTTCGCCACATCTTCCGGCGTGCCCACGGCCACAATTTCGCCGCCGCCGTCACCGCCTTCGGGGCCGAGGTCAATCACCCAGTCGGCGGTTTTGATGACTTCTAGATTGTGCTCAATCACCACCATGGAGTTGCCTTGGTCGACCAGTTCGTGGAGCACTTCGAGCAGTTTGCGCACGTCGTGGAAATGCAGGCCGGTGGTGGGTTCATCGAGCAAATATAATGTGCGGCCCGTGGCGCGTTTGGCCAGTTCCTTGGCCAGTTTCACGCGTTGCGCTTCGCCGCCCGAAAGGGTTGTCGCCTGTTGGCCAACCTTGATATAGCCCAACCCCACGCGTTCCAACGTGGTCATTTTATCGCGCACGGATGGCACGGCGCGAAAGAAGTCGGCGGCTTCGGCCACTGTCATATCGAGCACGTCGGAGATTGATTTATCTTTGAATTTAATCTCCAGCGTTTCACGATTATAGCGCTTGCCGTGGCATTCATCGCAGGTCACATAAACATCCGGCAAGAAGTGCATTTCAATTTTGATAAGCCCATCGCCTTGACAAGTTTCGCAGCGCCCACCTTTCACATTGAACGAAAAGCGCCCCGGCCCATAGCCGCGCGCCTTGGCTTCAGGCAGGCCTGAGAACCAATCGCGGATGAAGGTAAATGCGCCTGTATATGTGGCTGGGTTAGACCGCGGTGTGCGGCCGATGGCTGATTGATCAATCTCAATAATTTTATCGAGGTGCTCGATGCCCTTAATATCATCATGCGCCAAAGGCGGCTCACGGGAGCCCATCAGTTTGCGGGCCAAGGCGCGGTAGATTGTATCAACCACAAGCGTGGATTTGCCGCCGCCGGAAACACCCGTCACACAGGTGAAAACACCCAATGGAATTTCTGCATCAACGTTTTTGAGATTATTGGCCCGCGCATTCTTCACGCGAATGCTGCGACCTTTCTCCCATTTGCGGCGTTTGTTGGGAATTGGCACCTGTTGAAAACCCGTCAGATATTGCCCAGTCAAGCTCTCCGGATTGGCCATCACTTCAGATGGCGAGCCTTGTGCCACGATGCGCCCACCATTCACGCCAGCTCCAGGGCCAATGTCGAGAACATAGTCAGCCTGCATAATCGCATCTTCATCATGCTCCACCACAATCACCGTGTTGCCAATATCACGCAGATGCACGAGCGTTTTGAGCAGGCGCTCATTATCACGCTGGTGCAGGCCGATGGATGGTTCGTCGAGCACATAGAGAACACCAGTCAGACCCGAACCAATCTGCGAGGCCAGACGAATGCGCTGGCTTTCACCACCTGATAATGTGCCAGACACCCGCGACATGGAAAGATAATCTAGGCCCACATCCACCAAGAATTTCAGGCGCTCACGAATTTCCTTCAAAATGCGCGCGGCGATTTCCTTGTCCTTTGGTTTCAGTTTGCCCTCAAGCTCGCGGAACCACGCGTCTGCTTGGCGGATGGAAAACAGCGACACTTGGGCGATGTGCAGCTTGTCAATCTTGATCGCCAGCGTTTGTGGCTTCAGGCGGTAACCATTGCACACTGAGCATTGATGATCAGATTGATATTGCGCCAATTCCTCCCGCATCCATTCCGAATCTGTCTCGCGCCAACGCCGTTCAATATTGCCGATGACACCTTCGAAAACTTTCTTGGTTTTGTAAGAGCGTAAGCCATCATCATAAGTGATGGTCACTTCTTCTTCGCCTGTGCCGTTCAAAATCACATCGCGTGATTTTTTCGGAATGTCCTTCCACGGCGTGGTCATGGAGAATTTATAATGCTTGGCTAGCGCTTCTAAGGTTTGCGTGTAATAGGGTGATGTAGCACCCGTCTTGGCCCATGGCGCAATCGCACCTTGGCGCAAGGATAAGTTCGCATCCGGCACCACCATCTCAGGTTCAAATTTCAACTCTGTGCCTAGGCCATCACAAGCCGGGCAGGCACCGAATGGATTGTTGAATGAGAAAATCCGTGGTTCGATTTCATCAATTGTGAATCCTGAAACCGGGCAGGCAAAACGCTGCGAAAAAATCACCCGCTCATGAGTTTCGTTTTTCGATTTGTTGGCGCTGTCTTCAGATGTTTGAGACGCGGGCAGGGGCTTATCGGCAAACTCCGCAATGGCCAAACCATCTGCCAGTTTCAATGCGGTCTCAAAACTATCGGCCAATCTCGTGGCCAAATCGGGTTTCACCACAAGGCGGTCAACCACCACATCAATGTCATGCTTAAATTTCTTATCAAGGGTTGGAACAGCGTCGATCTCATAGAAAACGCCGTCGACCTTAACCCGCTGAAAACCTTTCTTCTGAAAGTCAGCGAATTCTTTTTTATATTCGCCTTTGCGGCCACGCACCACGGGGGCCAGCAGATAAAGCCTAGATCCTTCAGGCAGCGCCAAAGTGCGGTCCACCATTTGCGTCACGGTTTGCGCTTCAATCGGCAGACCGGTTGCTGGAGAATAAGGAACTCCAATGCGCGCGAACAGCAAGCGCATATAGTCATAAATCTCGGTCACCGTGCCCACGGTGGAGCGTGGATTGCGGCTGGTGGTCTTTTGTTCGATGGAAATGGCGGGCGATAAACCATCAATCTGGTCCACATCCGGCTTTTGCATCATTTCTAAAAATTGCCGTGCATAAGCCGAGAGCGATTCAACGTAGCGGCGTTGGCCCTCGGCATAGATCGTATCGAATGCCAGCGAAGACTTGCCGGAGCCTGATAGCCCGGTGAACACGATCAGCTTATCGCGCGGCAAATCAACGGAGATATTTTTCAGATTGTGCTCTCTTGCACCTTGAACGGAGATGACTCGTTTGTATGACATGGGTTCTCAACTAGAATAAAACAGGAACAAAATCAATTTTTATTGCATTATGACATCACTTACGGCGAACAGGTGACAGCAGTTTGAGGATGTCCACAGTGATTCTTCATGTGCGGGCGGGATGAAGAGATATATGGGTACGCAAGCGGTTCTTTCACAGGTTTTTGGTTTTGAAAATTTCAGGCCGGGGCAGAAAGAAGTAGTCGATAGTTTAATGGCAGGACGAAATGTGTTGGCGGTGATGCCCACAGGGTCGGGCAAGTCGCTGTGCTATCAGGTGCCAGCCTTGGCGATGGGTGGTTTAGCCGTGGTGGTTTCACCCTTGGTGGCGCTGATGCAAGACCAAGTGGCGGCGTTGAAACTGGCTGGTGTGGAGGCCGAAACAATCAACTCATCAGCCTCACGCGAAGATAATGTTGAAATTTGGCGGCGGGTAGCGGCGGGGATTGTGAAGATTTTATATCTTGCTCCTGAGCGCTTGATGACAGCGCAGATGATTTCAGCGCTGAAGAAACTTGATGTGCGGATGATTGCCGTTGACGAAGCGCATTGCATTTCGCAATGGGGCGCATCATTCAGACCAGAATATGATGCTCTTCAAAATATTGCGCGAGAATTTCCCGGAGTGCCGATTGGTGCCTTCACAGCAACAGCTGATCAATCCACGCGCGAAGAAATTGTGAGCAAGATGTTTGGTGGCAAAGCAGATGAATATGTGGCGGGGTTTGATCGGCCAAACATTCAGCTGGGTGTTGCACCAAAGAACGATACCAAAAAACAGATTCTCGAATTTCTTGAAGATCACAAAAACGAAAGCGGCATCATCTATTCGTTGTCGCGCAAGAGCACTGAAGAATGGGCAGTGTTTCTGAAATCGAAAAAATTCAAAGCCATCGCTTATCACGCGGGCATGTCTCCGGATGCACGCTCCGACAATCAGAACACATTTATGACCGAGCCCGCGGTGATTGTCTGCGCCACAATCGCATTCGGCATGGGGATTGATAAGCCAGATGTGCGCTTTGTGATCCATGCTGATTTGCCGTCATCGCTTGATGCATATTACCAAGAGATAGGCCGCGCCGGTCGTGATGGTGAACCGGCCCACGCGCAGATGTTTTATGGTCAACAAGACATCATGATGCGCAGGCGATTTATCGATGATGAAGATAGTGGTGAAGAGCGGCGCAAGCGAGAATTGCAGCGGCTGGATTCACTGGTTGCTTATGCAGATGCGCCAAGTTGCAGACGGCAAGCGTTACTCTCATATTTCGGTGAAGAGTCCGCACCATGTGGCAATTGTGATGTGTGTCTTGATCCTACTGAGATGGTTGATGGCACGGCGGATGCGCTCAAGGTGCTTGAAGCAATTAAGCAAACCGGTAGTCGCTTTGGCGCTGGTTATTTGGCCGATATTTTGCTCGGTCAACACACTGACAAAGTTCAAAACATCGGTCATGCTAAACTTTTGGCATTTGGTTTAGGCAGCGATCACAGCCGAACGCATTGGCAATCCATGGTGCGGCAGATGGTGGGCGGCGGTCTGCTCAAGAAAAATGATGATGGCTATGGCGGCATCAGTTTAACGCCGCGTGGCCAACTCATGACCAAGGGAGACGGCGAATTTAAATATCGCGCCGAAACTATTCGCGTGACTCGCAAAGATAAGAAAGCGGCGTTGGTTGCAACCATTGATCCGCGTGCGCAAGATTTGTTGCAAGTATTGAAAGCCTTGCGTTTGAAACTCGCGACCAAAAGGCGCGTGCCTGCCTATGTTATTTTCCCCGATCGCACCTTGATCGACATGGCGCAAAAAGTTCCGCTGACCAAATGGGATTTCGCAGAGGTGCAAGGTGTGGGCGAAGCAAAACTTGATCAGTTTGGAGAAATATTTTTGGAAGAAATAAAATCCTTCGTGCAAGGCCGATAATATTTTCGCAACCATCACAAACAACATGCTTGACATTTTTTTTAACAAGCGCAGACTTCCTATATCAGCAGCAGTGATTGGCGCTGATTTAAACCAGAACGAAAACAATCTCGGAGGGGCCATGACTCCACCAAATTACCAAGTCGGATCATAGCAGGACTTATGATCACTTTTCGGTTTCGTCCCTCGACTGAATATCGATTGTTCTAAGCCGGACTGCCAAAACTTTTAATTCATTGACGAGATGCTTATTGCATTCTCATTTTCGGTTCGGCATCTGCCGGATCACTTCAAGCTAAAGCTCGATCCTCCCGAGGGCCCCGCTGGCGCGATTTCGTCGCAGCGGGGCTGATCGTTTCCCTCAGCGGAAAGGCTATTGCGTTTGGCAATCAAAATGCCCTCATCCTCGGCACATGCTCTAAGCTTAACAATGAATTGAACTAACCAACTGTCCACAAGACAAAAAACCGATGCAGTTTCCCGCATCGGCTTCTCAAATAAAATCTCGAAGTAATTACTTCTTCTTCATCATGTGCATCTTATCCATGGCGCACTTACCGTGCATCATCATCATGCCTTTGCCGCACTTCTTCATCATGCCCATATGGTCCATCTTCTTCATCATAGCGGCTTCTGCGCCGCCGGCGAATGCAGAGAGAACGAGGAGTGCTGCGAGAGTTGTCTTGATCATGATAGTTTCCTTCCTGAGGTTGTTAGATCTAACGCCTTGGAAGTTAGACTGATTCAAACAAACAGCGTGGTCAACATTCGCAACGTGTCGATCACAAATAAATGATCAATGCGTGTTCAAATTTAATGCCTGACCGAGGTGTTTTCCATGTCGGGGATGATGACGCACTTTTCGCGTTCAAACATATATCCTGGCTTGCAACGCACTCTCATTGTCTGTTTTTTCATAGTCGACTTAGGCTTAGACGCACTTTCCGCCACGCCAACAAATGCAATCATTAGTAATATTGAAGCAATAACTCTCATCATGTAAAGCACCCCATAATTGTTCAATTAACATTACGGCTCAAATCGAATGTGGATTACAGGATATTTAGGTCAATCAAAGTTCTCTCAATTTTCGCTATGATCAGTCGTCGAAATAAACTCTGCATCTTCCTGCCCAGAACGTTCAAATTTTAAGAAATCGTAATAGCCGCAGGAATTGCCGGGGAAAATCCGGCAGGTAGAAGGGCGGGCAGCATAGATAGTGCAGCGGCGCGCTTCAGTGTCGAAGAACTGGCAAATTTTGCCATAGTGAACATCAGCCTTGCGCCGCATAATGCGCTTGTAGCCATGCGCTGATTTGAAATATTTCTTCTCGGCTTTGGCAAGTGGCAAATCGAAATGCTTGGCAATGCGCGCCGCATCCTTATCTTTCACCTCGATCACCGGGTAAGAGCAGCAATAGCCAGGACATTTCAAACAATTGTATTTCGCCATCAGAGACTCACTTAAAATTTGTGTGAGTTGTTCGTGGCTTACTTTGAGCGAGCCTTCAAGCCTTGCGCCTTTAAAGCAGCAAACTTTTTGTTGGTTTCCACAACTTCCCCCATCAACCATTCGCGAAACACGCGGGCAGGGGCGGATTCCTTCGATCCCTTCTTGCGCACCACCCAATATGAACCATGATCTTTCATGTCTAACTCGAAAGGCCGAACCAACCAGCCTTCAAGCAACCCATCTGTACACAGAATTTGGTCACCCAGCGCGAAGCCTTGGCCGGCTTCGGCAGCCTCTAATGCCAGTTGATTTTGCAACACTGGGCCACGCCTGTCATCGACCCCATCGACACCAGCTTCTGCCAAATATTCCCCCCACCACTGCTTCAAATCCATATGGAGCAAAGTGAAGTCAACGAGATCAGCGGGCTTTAAATTCGGTCGATCTTTAATGAGCGATGGTGCGCAAACTGGAAACACCACCACATCGGAAAGCTTCACAGCTTCCACATCATCCCACTGTCCAAGACCATAACGAAGTCCTAAATCAATATCATCGGCATAAAAATCTACAAGTTTGGTCGCAGGATCAATACTCAGCTCAATATCAGGGTGAAGCGCATTGAAACTTCCCATGCGCCCAATCAACCAACGCGATGCCAGACTAGGCTCCACTGAAACTTTTAAGGTTCTGACATCGCCGACAGCAGCAGCCTCCAAGGAAGCTTCTGCCAATTTATCAAACAGCGGCGTCAACTGGCTTCCAAACCGTGTTCCAGCCTCCGTCAATTCAACACCGCGTCCCGTTCGGTTGAACAACTGTGTACCTAGATATTCCTCAAGCTCGCGGATGTGCCTGCTGATTGCGGCATGAGTTACAAACAACTCGGATGCCGCATCGGTAAAGCTTTCGTTGCGTGCTGCGGCCTCAAAAGCTTTGAGGGCGTTGAGAGATGGAAGTCGTCTGGCCATCAATCACCTTAACACAATTTAGTATAACATTTTGTTACACGTCATGTCACTTAATGCCGTTTGTGGTTTGCAGTTGCGAGATGTACATAGGGTGCAAGAGATTTAAGACCAAGGAGATAGATCATGAACAACACAATTTTAAATGCCTATTCAAGCGTTTACAGCACTGCGATGATGCAGAATGTGAAGCCTGCAAACTTTATTGCAGTTGCGAAAACATCGAAGGAAGGCCGTTTCAGTGCATTGGTCAAGCTGCTCAGCCGCGCTTAACCTAACGCAGACGAATTTAGCAAGGCTCAGAAAATTCTGGGCCTTGTTTTTTGCTCAAAAAGAGAACATATTAAGAACGAAATGCGCTGTGGACGATTGAAAGCCAAGCATCGCATCATACATTTAAAAGCGCTAAACGTCAGTGAAACGGGAGATGAGTATTATGGCAGGGTCAGTCAATAAAGTTATTTTGGTCGGCAATTTGGGCAAAGACCCTGAGGTTCGCCACACTCAAGATGGCAAGCCGATTGTAAATTTGAGCATCGCGACATCTGATACTTGGCGTGACAAAACCTCGGGAGAGCGCAAAGAAAAAACAGAATGGCACCGAGTTGTCATTTTCAATGAAGGCCTGGCCAAAGTGGCAGAGCAATATTTGAAGAAGGGAACGACTGTTTACATTGAAGGCCAATTGCAAACCCGCAAATGGACAGACAAAGATGGTGCGGAAAAATATTCGACTGAAATTGTTTTGCAAAACTACAGCGGTGTAATGACCATGTTGGGCGGAAAGCCCGGCGGTGGTGATAGCGCTGGCTCCAGCTACGGCGGCGGCGGCGATGAGTTTGGTTCATCAGGCCCAATGGAGCGTCCACGCACATCGGCAAGGCCAGCCAGCTTTAACCGTGATTTGGATGATGAAGTGCCGTTTTAAGCTTTTAACGGAGAAGGCCAATGTTTCTGCGGATATGCTTCGCAATCGTTTTCATGGCATTTGCCCAAACCGGTGCATGGGCCGAAGACGCCTATCTTGATAATCGCAGCTCGGCGGAAGAGCTTGTGCGTTCGCTTTACAATGCTGTGAACAATCATGATTTCGCGCGCGCCTATGATTATTTCGCTTCGCCGCCCGCCAAAGACTTTGCGGCATTCCAAGTCGGTTATGAGCATACAGCACGAGTTGATGTAATCACGGGGGATGTCAATGGTGATGGAGCAGCAGGATCAACCTATTTTTCTGTGCCGACAATAATCAAGGCTACTGATGATAAGGGGGCCGCGAAAGTATTTATGGGTTGTTATACAATCAGGCAAGTCAACGGCCCAATCCAAGAGCCGCCTTACCACCCGATGCAAATTGATAAAGGTGCCTTGAAGCCAGCCAAGCTGGATGATTTTAACACCTATAGTTTGCCCAAATGCGATGGCGCTGCGTCAGAACCAAATAATGATTTGCCGACCATTGACGATGCCAAAGCGCGGTTTATTGCCGATCAAAATGTGCATTGCCCCAAGGCGCAAGACACGCGCGCAGGACTTAACGAGCCGCAGGTCTATAAAATAAAATATGCCCAAGCTGGTGCTGCCGTCAATGATCCGCCTACCGAAGTACAACTGTTTTCGTTTGTGTGCATGATGGCGGCTTATAATGAAAATGAGATTTTTTATCTCAGCGATAGTTCTGGAAAAGAACTTCACCTTTTAAGTTTCGCTGAGCCGCATTTTGAATTCAAGTATCAGGATGAAGAAAGCAGGAAGCTAAAATCAATGAAGTTAGACGGCTTCACCGCGTCGATTGATCTCGTAAACGCTGAATATGATGAAAAGACAAATTCCATTTCATCTTTCTCGAAATGGCGCGGCCTTGCTGATGCGTCTTCAAATGGAACATGGGTGTTTGTGGATGGACAATTTGTGCTAAAAACCTATGATGTCGATCCAACTTACGATGACGAGCAAAATTCAATCTCGGTATTTGTAAATGGGCAAGACGTATTAAAGCCAGTTGATAATTGAGTGAGCGAACCCATGTCTTTTTTAAACGTTAGAGCTAATTTTAGATTCTTGTCTGTATTTTGTTTTGTATGTGCTTACTTGGTTCCGGCCATCGCTGCTGACAAACTGACAGCGGCCGAAATTCGCAAACTCCTCATCGGTACTTATCACGTCAGCGTCGCTGACAGCGTTACGGCAATTGCTGTGTTTACACCTGGTGGTGGAGTTTCTGTCGTCACCAACAAAGGCGAGAAAGACACTGGACGCTGGAGTTTTTCCGGTAACAAAGTATGTGTGCAATTCAAGCATTTGCTGGATCATAAAAGCAACTGTTCGTCACTTGTAAATGATGGCGGCGCCATTCGCGGCAACGGTTTTACTGCGCGCAGGTAGCAAACGGAAAACTCCATAATTTCCGCCGTTTTTGTTGCTCTTGTGGCCCCCAACGACTAGAGTATGACAGGTTGCACGAGTCGTTTTAACGGCGAATTTCGCGTATCCCCATCAGTTTAAATTTCATTGGGAATTCAATAGCTTCCGTGGCCGATAAAGATAGTGACAATAAGGGCCTTCCGCCCGCCAATCCCAATGAGATTTCGCCCATTTCCATCGAAGAGGAAATGCGCAAGAGTTATCTTGACTATGCCATGAGTGTGATCGTGTCTCGTGCGTTGCCAGATGTGCGCGATGGTCTGAAACCTGTACATCGCCGCATCCTCTACACGATGTATGAAAATGGTTTTACACCCGATAAGCCCTACAAAAAATCTGCCCGTATCGTGGGTGACGTCATGGGTAAATATCACCCGCACGGCAACCTTGCGATCTATGATGCAATGGTGCGCATGGCGCAAGATTTCTCGCTGCGTCTGCCGTTGATTGATGGCCAAGGCAATTTCGGCTCAGTAGATGGTGATCCGCCAGCTGCTGATCGATACACCGAGTCACGCCTCGCCAAATCAGCCATGCCGCTGCTGGATGATCTTGAGAGTGATACAGTCGATTACACGCTCAATTATTCCAACGAATTCCGCGAGCCATCTGTTTTGCCTGCGAAGTTTCCCAACTTGCTGGTGAATGGTGCAGGCGGCATTGCCGTAGGCATGGCCACGAACATGGCACCACATAATCTGGGCGAAGTGATTGACGCTACTTTGGCTGTGATCGAAAACCCATCGATCACCATGGAAGAGTTACTGCCGATTATTCCAGGCCCAGACTTTCCAACAGGAGCAATCATACTCGGCCGCTCCGGTATTAAAAGCGCTTTCAGCACGGGCCGTGGTTCGATTGTTATGCGGAGCCGCGTGGAAACTGAAACAATCCGCAAAGATCGTCTTGCTTTAGTTGTCACCGAAATCCCATATCAAACCAACAAATCCACCATGATCGAAAAAATCGCCGAAATGGTGCGGGATAAAAAGATCGAAGGCATTTCTGATATTCGTGATGAGAGCTCGCGTGAAGGCATGCGTGTGGTCATCGAGTTGAAGCGCGATGCAGAGCCTGAAATTGTGCTCAATCAACTCTGGCGTTTCTCGCAGCTGCAAAGCTCGTTCAGCGTCAACAACATCGCTTTAAGCCGTGGCAAGCCTGAACAGCTCACATTGCTTGACCTGCTCACCACTTTCATTTCTTTCCGCGAAGAAGTCATCACCCGTCGCACAAAGTTCCTGCTGAAAAAAGCCCGTGACCGTGCGCATGTGTTGGTCGGCCTCGCAATCGCGGTTGCGAACATTGATGAAGTCATACGTCTCATCCGCGCATCGCGTGATGCTTCTGAAGCCCGCACCGCCTTGATGGCCCGCAATTGGCCGGCAAAAATGTTGGAACCTCTGATCCAACTCATCGCCGATCCGCGTCATAAATTAAATGCTGATGGCACCTATAAATTATCTGAAGAGCAAACCCGCGCTATCCTTGATCTGCGTCTACAACGCCTCACGCAATTGGGCTTGGAAGAAATTTCAGCCGAACTCGAAAAACTTGCCGTCGAAATCAAAGACTATCTCGAAATTTTGGGTTCTCGGGCTCGTGTCCGTTCGATCATCAAAGACGAACTTACGGACGTCAAAACCAATTTCGCCACACCTCGCCGCACTGAAATTATTGAAAATGAAGGCGAAGTTGATGATGAGGATTTGATCCAGCGCGAAGATATGGTCGTTACCGTTTCACACACGGGTTATGTGAAGCGCGTGCCACTGTCGGCTTACCGGGCCCAACGCCGCGGCGGCAAGGGCAGGGCAGGCGTGCAAATCAAAGACGAAGATTTCGTCACCAAGCTGTTCGTTGCCAACACCCACACGCCAATATTGTTTTTCTCTTCACTTGGCATGGTTTACCGTCTCAAAACTTGGCGCTTGCCCATCGGCAATCCAACATCGCGCGGCAAAGCAATGATCAATCTTTTGCCACTTGCCCAGGGCGAACGCATCACCACGATTATGCCGATGCCCGAAGATCCGGCCACTTGGGCCACCATGAACATCATGTTTGCCACGCGCAGTGGCGATGTGCGCCGTAATGAGCTGACCGAATTTGAAACCATCAACAAGGGTGGCAAAATTGCCATGAAACTTGAAGATGGCGATATGATTGCAGGTGTCGAAATCTGCACAGATGCAGATGACATCATGCTCACCACCAAGCTGGGCCAGTGCATCCGCTTTGCTGTGGCTGATCTGCGCGTATTCCAAAGCCGTGGTTCAACGGGGGTTCGCGGTATTAAGCTTGCGGCAGAAGATCACGTGATTTCAATGTCGGTATTGCGCCATGTTGAAGCAACGACTGAAGAGCGTGCTGCGTTTATTAAGATGTCTCGCGCTGTGGCAGGTGAAGAAACTGAAGCTGGGCCTTCCGATGAGGAAGTAACAGCCGATGCAAGCATCAGCCAAGAACGCTATGCCGAAATGGGCGCTGCAGAACAGGTGGTTCTAACAGTCTCTGCCAACGGTTATGGCAAGCGCACGTCATCCTATGAATACCGCATCTCAGGTCGCGGCGGCAAAGGCATCACCGCCATGGTGGTGAATGGTCGAAACGGCCCACTTGTTGCGTCATTCCCCGTCGAAGAAAGTGATGAATTGATGTTGGTGACAGACGGTGGTCAATTGATCCGTTGCCCCGTCCACGACATCCGAAAGGCCGGCCGCAGTACGCAAGGTGTAACGTTGATTGATACTGCTAAGGACGAACATGTGGTGTCAGTCGAGCGTATCAGTGAAGAAGAGGCAGGCGAGGGCGAGGAGTAACCTCACCCCTTACAAATATCCTTCAGCGCCAGCCATTGCTCATTCGTCAGCGATGGCTTGGCCACCACGCCTGCGGGGAGGGGTTCAATCAACTTCATCCGGTCTTCAGTTCCCGGATGCGTTGAAAATATGCCGCCCAGCTTTGAAAACGCCGAAGATTTATCGCCACCACCGCCTTCTAGCTTGTTGATCTTTTCAAAAAAACGCTTCAATCCCATTGGGTCAATGGAAGATTTCACCAATGTATCGCGCGCATAGGCATCAGCTTCAGCCTCTGCCTCACGTGTGAATTTTAAAACGGTGGCCATGAATGCAATATTGGTGGTCATGTCTCCGCCATTAGAACCTGTAAACACGCTGCCTAAAACCTGCATCCCCGTCAGACGCACCAACTGCGCTTCAGGGTGCCTGTGCGCCACATGGCCGATTTCATGGGCTAAAACGCCCGCAATCTCATCAGGCCCATCGGCCTTGGCCAAAATTTCGCGCGTCATAATAATTTTACCGCCTGAAACAGCAAAGGCGTTGAGCACCGGAATATCATAAATATGAACGCTAATTGCTGGCAGATCAGGCTGGCCTAAAGCCAAATTCGTGATCATGGCGCTCAGCGCTGCGTCGCCAGCAGGGCTGTGGCAAAGCTTGGCCCCTTCTGCCATCGCAGTTTCCATTTGACTGCCCACGCGGTTGCGCCAAGTTTCCGGCAAAATATGCGCCACTTTATCGGGGAGCAGAACCATCGCCACATAACCAAATGCGGCCACTGCCACTAGGCCGCCAATCGTCCATCCAAAAATATGAGCAATATCGCGCCCAGAATATCCGCCCTTCAAATGAGATGAGCGCGAAACTAGGTTTTTGATAAATGCATCATCACGAATAATGAGACGCGCCCCGGATTTATCTTCGTGTGTCAATCGGTATGGTTGGCCGGTAGTAGGCGCATCGATGGCATGAAGACCCTTGATGCTCCAAGATGTATAGGGTGTGTCAGTTCCGGAGAAGGTGAGGTTGGTGCCGTCTTCACTTACATCCACACTGCGATTACGTGCGGATTCGCCGTCAAAATAGGTAGCAGAAACCACCATCACCACGCCCCCAAATCAAACGCGTCGGCCAAACCTTCGCCACGCGTAGGCCTTGCGGCAATCGATTGGCGAATGCGGTTCAGGTCAACCGCACCATCCAGTGTCAATCGTTTAAAAACAAAAGCGATGTTGCGTTGTATAATAATCGGGCGAGATAGAGCCCACACGCCTTGATAAACGATCAGCACAAAAATTGCCGTCAAAACCGCCACAGCAAAATTTTTATCAACTTCCATCCATATCGACAAAGTTATGGCTCCGATGGTCAAACCGATCGCCACTGCAACGGCCAAAACGATGATCAACAAATTACCAACTGCCAACCAGATCACATTTGCCGCCGTGGCATTGAGTTTGAACTGCGCGCCGTCAAACCTCGTGTAGTTTGCTAATGTGCGCATTTCCTTGGCCGAATAGATCGCCCATAAGGCTGGAATGATCAAAACATAACTCAGCACCAGCCCCATGACCCCAACGATGAAAAAGCCTACCAATTGCAATTCGCTAGAATTGGGTTTCGTATCACCTTCAGTTTTAAAAACATGTTTGAAAGCCTCTTCAAACCCGCTGCCGAACCATTGCGCAATTTCATAGGCGAATAATATACCTCCGCCGATCACCACAAACAGCGTCAAAAACCAGCACAACGCATAAGTCGGATAAAGTGGCCCAGCGCGGCCCTTAAATTTAAATGCGGAGTCTCCAAAGCGCATATCGCCAATCATTTGTTCCGACATCACCACATTCATCACCGGCGTTGCCCAACCAAACGAAAACCACTTTGCCAAAATACTGCCAAAATAAGTCAGGCTATAAAGCCCGGCAGATCCCGCCATATTGCCTCTGATACCACGCCAGTTGGTGCGTGAAAGTTGATAATTGCGTGCCTTATAAAGTGCAAACCCGCCCAGCAGATAGCCTGCAACCGCGAACAGAAAATTTAAACCTGAAATTGCTGGATGTTGCGGGCCTAAATAGAAACCCAATCCGGCCGTTAGCAACAGCAGCGGCAGAATGAAGATCGCAAAGACCAAAATGAACCCGCGAAACAAATCGCCGCCCAGCCCAGTGTATTCCAATGGCTCGTCGTTGATGTGAATGCAGCTCCAAATATGTCTGCGCACATTGGTTTTACCCCAAAAATGCCATACCGTCAGAGTGATAATCCCCATGCCAAGATTGGTGAACATGATTTTCCACAGACCGGGCCTGTGCACATAGGCGAAGGTTAGTTTTTCAGGAGCAGGTTCTATTGGCGGCATTTTGGAAGGAGAATCTATCATCTTACAATATTGGCATACGGCAAGCTGAGAATGAACCCCCTCAAAACTGTTGCAGCAGCGCAACAGTACTCACTTTTGTGCGCACATCCATTTTGCGCCATGGCATCAACCATCATCTGCCGCAATTAGCTTTTAACTCAATTCTTTTAGATATTTGCGGAACAGCCGTTTTGGTCAGATCGCTTTAACATTTTGAGTTTAGGTTTAGCCCGTTGGGCGCAAGAATTGATTGATATGGGCATTGGAAAAATCAGAAAAACCGTGTTGAGCTTTGCCTCTTCGCTGTTTCATTTGTGGGTGTGCCAGCTCCCATGAATTTTGCTCGTTATTTTTATGTCTTCATTGCAGTATTGATACTGTCCAATTTTGCATCACCCGCACAAGCTGATGATGCTGGTTCTGTCGGTGATTTCTTCTCCACTTTGCGGCCGCCCAAAATCGAGTTACCGCATATTGATATCGTGCCCTTCTGGACAGATGATTTAAAGCGCGCGCGCGGCGCTTATGCTGATGGGGATTATCCACAAGCGGCCGAGTATTTCCGCAAATCCTCCGAAGATGGAAACATGGTGGCCGATTGGTATTTGGGCCACATATATCGTTTGGGGCAGGGTGTGCCAAAGGATCCAGCCACCGCCTATTCCTATTACAGCCGCGTGGCCGAAAATTTTGATCCCGACGAACCCGATAAAAACCGCCTGCGCATAGTGATTGATGCGCAGCTGCGGGTGGCCGATTATTTGCGCACTGGCATCAGGGGCGCAAACCTCAAAGCCAATCCGCAAATGGCGGCCCGCACTTATCTGCGCATCGCCACTTCATACGCCCATCCGCGTGCGCTTTATGGTTTGGGCACCATGAGCATAGATGGCGAGGGCATGACCAAGAATCCGTCGCAAGGCCTCAAATGGCTCAACGCCGCCGTGCGCAAACACAGCCCCGATGCCGCCGCTTATCTAGGCGAACTTTACCGCACGGGCAGCTATGTGCGCCAAGATGATACGCGCGCTTTGATGTGGTACATCATCGCCAGCCAATCAGCCGTCAAAACTGAAAACCCAATGATCTTTGCCAAACTCAACGCCCTGCGCACCGCCAGTACCGAAGAAATCCGCCTCGAAGCCGAAGCTCGCGCCAGAGTGTGGAGCGAACAGAACCCGGTTCAAGCGGGGGAGTGAGTTAGCAAACATAGCGGACAACCATCCCAACGTTCATTTTCATGATCGGTTCAAAACTCATAGTTGGGATATGATTGTGGAGTGTAGATAATATAGGCAGGTTCACCGTTCGGTGTCAACAGTTATTTCCTAAAAACGGAATTTAGTTTATAGGGCGTTGTAATATATAGATTTCTGCGGCCAGCATTCCGGCAATGATTGCTGCCGCTGCCCAATGTTGCAGGGGGCTGAGCCACCACATGTAGCCAGATGCCGCCAAAATGACCACAGTTGCGGCAATCTTGGCGTTGAGCGGCACAATGCGCCCATCTTGCCAGCCGCGCACATAGGGCCCGAAGGTTTTATGCTCCCGAATTCTATCGCGCATTTCAGGCGATGATTTGCCGAACGCCCAGGCCGCCACCAGCAGGAACGGCATGGTGATGGGCAGAAATGGGAAAATGATGCCAATGCCCGCCACACCCAAGCTCAGCCAGCCTGCGCCCAGGAACACGGTTTTCTTTAAATTCATGATGTCTGCAAAGCATCTTGCGCATTAACTTGCAAGCCATAGCTCACTCGTGCGAATGAAGGGGATGACCGAAAGTGACATTCTGCCCCCGAAAAAACAGCCCAAGGTTCTTGGCTTTGCGCGTTTGCGCCGTTATTTCTTTACAGGCTTGGTGATCACAGCGCCCGCCGCTATCGCCATCTGGGCCACATTGTGGTTTGTGAGTTCATTCGACGGCTTGGTGAAGCCATGGCTGCCATCTTATTATAACCCAGACACCTATTTGCCAATCAAAGTTCCTGGATTTGGTTTTGTATTCGCGCTGCTCTTCATGACAGCGGTTGGCGCACTGGCCACAAATTTCGTTGGCCGTTATTTTATTGGCTTGTGGGATAATCTGCTCAACCACACGCCCGTGGTTCGTTCGATCTACAAAAGTTCAAAGCAAATTTTTGAAACTATTTTTTCAGAGAAGGGTTCGTCGTTTCGCAATGTGTGTTTGGTGGAATGGCCGCGCAAGGGTGTTTGGTCATTGGCATTTGTATCGCGCGAAATCGACGGCAGTGATGTTGGCCTTGAAGCGGGCAGGGAAATGTATTCAATCTATGTGTCCACCACGCCTAACCCCACGGGTGGCTATGTGTTCTTTGCCGATAAAAAAGATGTGCGCATTTTGGACATGTCGGTTGAAGACGGGCTCAAGATGATTATTTCAATGGGACTCGTGTTTCCGGAAAAAGGCTTATCAAAAGCGGTTGTTGAAAAACTCAGCCGGAAGACAAAAGCTTAATGGCTGCATCGCGCTCAAACAGATAGAGCAAATTACGAAGCGCTTCGCCGCGCGGCGTTTCCAGTTTCGGGTCTTTGTTTAAAATCAATTGCGCATCATCGCGCGCTGCCACCAATAATTCTCCGTGTACGGATAAATCCGCCATGCGAAACTCGGCAAGGCCCGATTGTTGCGTGCCCAGCATTTCACCAGCGCCACGCAATTTCAAATCCTCCTCAGCAATTCTGAAACCATCCTCAGTCTCGCGCATAATCTTCAGCCGCGCCTTTGCCGTTTGGCTAAGCGGGTCTTGATAGAGTAGGAGACAGGTTGATTTAGCGCTGCCACGCCCCACCCGCCCGCGCAGCTGGTGGAGTTGGGCTAACCCAAAGCGTTCAGCATTTTCAATAATCATGATTGAAGCCTCAGGCACATCAACGCCCACTTCAATAACAGTGGTTGAAACCAAAATCGAAAGTACACCCGTTTTGAAGCGCATCATCACTTCATCTTTTTCCGCGCCCTTCATACGACCATGGATCAAGCCAACTTGATTTGGAAATTCTTCGGCCAACGCTTCAAAGCGTTTCTCAGCCGCAGCCGAATCCACGAATTCACTTTCCTCAACCAGAGGGCAGACCCAATAGGCGCGCGCACCCGTGGCTAGGCTGCGCTGCAGACCGCTGATTACTTCATCATAACGGGCAGTAGACAATACCCGCGTATCAATCGGCAATCTTCCCGCTGGCTTTTCAGTGATTTTTGAAACATCCATATCTCCGTAAGCTGTTAAGGCCAATGTGCGTGGAATAGGCGTTGCCGTCATCACCAGCAGGTCTGTTTTGCCTTCAGATTTGCCCTGAAGTGCTAAACGCTGATGCACACCAAAACGGTGTTGCTCGTCCACTACCGCCAAACCCAAATCATGAAATTCTACACCATCTTGAAACAGTGCATGAGTTCCAATCAAAATATCAATCTCGCCACAGACGAGACCCGCCAAAGTTTCCTCGCGCAGCTTGCCCTTTTCACGGCCGGTCAAGATCGCCAATTTAATTCCGGTGCCATCAATTAGTTTCGTTAGACCCACAAAATGCTGCCGCGCCAGAATTTCAGTTGGCACCATGAGTGCGCCTTGGGTTCCGCTTTCCACCGCCGCTGCCAAGGCCAAAAGCGCCACCACAGTTTTACCAGCCCCCACGTCGCCCTGAAGCAAGCGGATCATTCGGTTTTCGCTGGCCATATCTGCCAGAATCTGCGCAGTGGCGGATTGTTGAGCGTTTGTAAGGCTATAAGGCAGGTTGCTCACAATCAGCTTCCGCAAATCACCAGAACCATCCAGTTTTCTGCCTGACGCGCGTTTCATTTGCGCGCGCACCAAAGTCAGCGCCAATTGATTGGCGAGCAACTCGTCATAAGCCAATCGCGAACGGTTTGCGCCGTCAGGTGCCAGCACCGTCAAATCTTCTGGTGTGTGCATATTGCGAAGCGCCGTTCCAAAATTCGTCCAAGCCTGCTTTTGCAACCAAGCAACATCTTGCCATTCTGTTAGCGGTGGCAATTTTTCTAATGCCGTTTTTGCCGCCTTCCCCAAAAGTTTGGATGATAACCCAGCCGTCAAAGGATAGATCGGCTCCAACATCGGCATCTTGGCCAACTCATCAGCATTCAGCACATAATCAGGGTGGCTCATTTGTGCATCAGCGCCAAACCAGCTGATCTCGCCCGAGATGAAACGCTTTTCACCAACAGGGAATTGCCGCTTTAACTGATCAATATAGGTGGAGAAAAATGATAGCGTCATAATCCCCGTATCGTCATATGCTTCGATTTTATAGGGAAGCCTTGTTCCGCGTGGTGGCGGCTTGTGTTTACCAATGGTCACTTCCAACGTCACAATGCCTTGCATCGGTAACTGCGAAATCGTACAGCGATAACGCCTGTCCACCAGCGTATGTGGTAAATGAAACAACACATCAACCAGCCGCGCATGTCCATCTTCGCCACCACTGCGAAGCAGCTTGGCCAGAAGTTTTGCCATTTTATCGCCAATGCCTTTGATCGCAGTTACATCAGCAAATAGGGGGGTGAGGATAGTTGGTCGCATATGAGCTAGTTTTGCAGCGATAGGGTTGCGGTGCAAGCCCATCAAAGGTTATGACGCGGGCCTTATGAACGATCTTTCACAACAAACTGACATCACCCGTAAGCGCTTGCTATGGCGGGCCATGCACCGTGGCATCAAAGAGATGGATATTATCGTCGGCGGTTTTGCCCATGCGCGGCTTTCGTCCATGAGCATTGGGGAATTAGCATTGTTTGAAGCGTTACTCGAGATTCCCGATCAGGAACTTTTGAGCTGGACGACAGGCCAAGAAACCGTTCCCGAAAAATGGAACACAGCACTATTGCACGAGATGATAAGTTTCAGGCCCCACCTCACATGACAACTCCCATCGACACAACAGTCCAACGCCTCGCTAAGCCTGGTCACTTTCAACTTGGTGCGTTGCCCGAAGGCTATGACGCCCAAGTGCTGCCCAAGCTTGCGGTCGGTGCAGGCAATCGCGGTCTCGTGCATGTTTGCCGAGATGATCAGCATTTGTCTGAGCTTGAAGAGCAACTAAAGTTTTTTGCTCCAGCAATGGAAATTAAGCGCTTTCCAGCGTGGGATTGCTTGCCCTATGACCGCGTGTCTCCGTCAGCTGATATTTTGGCGAAGCGACTTTCGGTTTTGGCCGAATTGATCAAACCTGCAACCAAACCGTATCTGCTGCTCACCACGATCAATGCCGTCCTCCAACGCGTCGTTCCAAAGAGCTTAATTCAAAGTGGAAGCTTCACGGCTGCTCCGGGACAGAGCATCAAAGACGACGTGCTTCAAACCTTTCTTGTAAATAATGGTTATTCGCGATGTGGCACCGTGGTTGATCGCGGCGATTTTGCGGTGCGTGGTGGATTGATTGATATATTTCCACCCGGTGCTGAACAACCCGTGCGGCTTGATTTTTTTGGCGACACGCTTGAAAGTATTCGTCAATTTGACGCCCAGACGCAGCGCTCAACGGCGCAACTTAAATCACTCACCCTTCATCCGGCCAATGAAGTTCTACTCAACAAATCTTCGATCTCAACTTTCCGCACCGCCTATGCCGAAGCGCTCGGTGGCATTGATCTCAATGATCCGCTTTACGAGTCGGTCACCAACGCTCGCATTTACCAAGGCATGGAACATTGGTTGCCCTTATTCCATAGCGAACTGGCGACGCTGTTTGATTATGTGCCGGAGGCAGTTTGGTCACTTTCTTATTCGACTGCGGAATCAATGTCGGCACGCCATGATCAAGTTGAAGAGTTTTACGACGCGCGTCGCGAAGCACTGGGTAAGCAGAGTTTTGGTGCGGCACCCTATAAACCGTTAAAGCCCGAACGCCTTTACCTATCAAAAGCTGAATGGAACCTGCTTTGCGCCGATCGGACTATTCTGGAAATTTCACCCTTCGAAAATCCTTCGCGTGATGCTATTTCCTATTCAGGCAAACGAGGCCGCAACTTTGCCGCTGAACGGGCAGAAGCGGGGGGCAATGTTTATGATGCCGTTCGTCAGCACACTGAGCAATTGCGCAAAGCCAACAAGCGTACTCTGATCAGCTGTTGGAGCGACGGTTCAGCCGAGCGACTTTCTACCATTCTGCATGATCATGGTTTGGCACCTTTGGTGATTGCCAAGAATTGGGCCGAGGCTTCCAAACACGAAGTGGGTATTGTCTCCATCATCGTGCTGCCGTTGGAACAGGGTTTCGAAACGCCCGAACAAGCTGTTCTCTCCGAACAAGATATTCTAGGTGACCGCCTCGTGCGCCGTGCGCGCAAATCTAAAAAAGCGGCAGACTTTTTATCGGAGCTGTCTTCGCTTTCTCCGGGTGATTTAATGGTTCACGTCGATCACGGGATCGGGCGATTTGAAGGCTTGCGCACCATTGAAGTGCAAGGTGCGCCACATGACTGTTTGCTTCTGATCTATGCCGAGAATTCGCGGTTGTTCTTACCTGTTGAAAATCTCGAGTTGCTTTCGCGTTACGGCACAGATGCACAAAATGTTCAGCTTGACCGATTAGGTGGCGGTGCATGGCAAGCCAAAAAGGCCAAGCTTAAACAACGAATTCGAGAAATTGCCGGTGACTTAATCAAGACGGCGGCTGCCCGTGAGTTGAAGCCTGGTGACGTTTTTAATGCGCCTGAAGGTGCGTTTGATGAATTCTGCGCGCGCTTTCCTTATGAGGAAACTGAGGATCAGCTTTCTGCCATTGAAGCTGTTTTGGAAGATTTGCAAAAGGGCCGGCCGATGGACCGTCTGGTGTGCGGCGATGTAGGCTTTGGTAAAACTGAGGTTGCTATGCGCGCTGCTTACGTGGTCGCCTATGCGGGGAAGCAAGTGGCAATCGTCGTTCCCACCACATTGTTGGCACGTCAACATTACAAGAATTTTGTTGAACGCTTTAAAGGCCTGCCACTGCGTATCGCCCAAGCTTCTCGCCTCGTTGGTGCCAAGGAAATCAAACTCGTCAAAGCAGGCATAGAAGATGGCTCGGTTGATATCGTCATCGGAACTCATGCACTGTTGGCAGATAGTGTGAAGTTCCGCGATCTCGGTTTGATGATTGTTGATGAGGAACAACATTTTGGTGTTAAACATAAAGAACGTCTCAAACAAATGCGCACCAATGTGCATGTGTTGACGCTCACTGCAACGCCAATCCCACGCACGCTGCAATTGGCACTTTCTGGTGTGCGTGAAATGTCGCTCATCACCACCCCGCCGCTCGATCGCCTCGCGGTGCGCACTTACATCTCGCCTTTTGATCCGGTCACGATCCGAGAGCATTTGCTGCGCGAACATTTCCGTGGGGGGCAGAGTTTTTATGTCGTGCCACGTATTACTGATCTGGATGAAATTGCCGAATTCCTGCGAGAAGCCATTCCGGAAATTAAATTCCGCACGGCCCATGGCCGCATGTCGCCGACTGAGCTTGAAGACATCATGACCGGGTTTTATGACCGCAAGTTTGATGTTTTGCTGTCGACCACCATTGTTGAATCGGGGCTCGATATTTCAACTGCCAACACCATGATCATTCACCGCGCCGATATGTTTGGCCTTGCCCAGCTTTATCAATTGCGCGGGCGCGTTGGTCGATCAAAGCAGCGCGCCTATGCCTTGCTTACCACTCAACCAAGCAAGAAAATGACGCCTGACGCCGAGCGGCGTTTGAAAGTTCTTCAGTCACTTGATTCATTGGGGGCTGGTTTTAATCTTGCGAGTCATGATCTGGACATTCGCGGCTCTGGAAATTTGCTGGGTGAAGAACAACACGGCAATATTCGTGAAGTTGGTTTTGAACTTTATCAATCGATGCTGGAAGATGCAGTGGCCTCGATGCGTTCGGGCGGCGAAGACTTGGTCGATGATGGCGCATGGTCACCCTCGATCAATATTGGCACTTCAGTTTTGATTCCTGAATCTTATGTGACTGATCTGCAAGCCCGCCTTGGCCTCTATCGCCGCTTGTCTGATGTTCAAGAGCAAACCGATCTCGATGGATTTGCTGCTGAGCTTCATGATCGCTTCGGGCGCAAGCCCGAGGAAGTTGATCATTTGCTTGATATCGTGTCGATCAAGCTGCTGTGCCGCAAAGCTAATGTGGCCAAAGTGGATGCTGGGCCAAAGGGCGTGACGATTGAATTCCGCAATGGCATTTTTGAAAATCCGACAGCACTTGTGCAATGGATCGCGGGGCAGGGAACCTTGGCGAAGTTGCGGCCGGATATGAAACTGGTGTTAACAAGAGATTGGCCACAGGCAGCACAGCGTTTGAAGGGCACGCGATTGTTGATGCAAAATTTAGTGAAGCTGGCCTCTTAGTCCTCTTCCGCTGAAGCGGTGGAAGATGAGAACTGCAAACAATGGCAGACTCCATGCGACCCACGCATTGAGTGCATAAAAATCATTGAAATAGTGATGATCGCCAAAGCGAGACCAGAGGCCTAAAAATATTCGAAAAAACAACGCCCCCGAGGTTACCGCTGCCATCAGTAACATGCAGGTTTGATGTGCTCTTAAACGGCCATTGCGAATGTTCCAGATTCCGGCGGCCAATAGGCCTGTCCACACCAAAGCTTGCGCGGTAAAACCGGCTGCAGAAATAATAGTCACTGGAACTGCCCAAGCCACAAAAGGTGCCGTTATACCCGCTAGTAGAATATCTGCGGCAGTTATTCGCCCAATGATTTTATGGAAACGCGTTTTGCGCAGAAGTATAGTTCCGGGAACCAATATCAATGAAAGCCCACCTGTAACCATGTGGACAGGGAAGATGATGGGAAGCAATTCAAGCTTCACGGCCAGCGCTTCGGGAAAGCCATCACTGTCCCAGGCTTCCAAAACGGCGCGAAGTCCGGCGTAGGTGACAAACAGCAATATCGCAATTATAGTCAGCGTTAGGGGTAACCGCCTTGTTGCAGAATTGGCAGGCGAATTTTGTTTTTGGAGATCAACATGAAAACTCATCGCTTATATCTTAGCTTATTTACCGTGCTTGTTCTAGCAAGCCCTGCGGCGCGTGCCGAAGACTCCCACTATTTTGGCCGATGGACGGTATCGGACGATAAGCCTGCATATTCTGCGAAAGGCAAACTCTACAAGACTTTTGATGTTGCCCCGTGCGGCAAAGACTTCTGCGGCATAAGTGTAAGTGACAAAGGCGATTGTGGCGAAACATTGTTTCGATTTCTGACCATTCACGAAAACAATGATGAGTTAACGGGTCATGGTCGTTGGGGTGCTATGAAGAAGAAGCTGACGGTTGGCATGGCCAAGCCAGATGGCGCACCGAGCTATATGTTTTTGGGCTTAGGCGATGACAATATGGATATCACAGGCCGTGAAGGCAGCATTCCAACTTTCGAGGCAAATTACAAACGTGTGAGCGATGCCGTCTGTAAAACGAGCTAAACTTCGCTCGCGGCTTTCCTAATTTGCTCTGCTAATAATTCTGCACTTTGCGCACCGACCACGCCATATTTTCTGTTGATGATATAGGTGGGGACGCCAGTTACGCCCATTTGTTGCGCTTGTGTGGTTTCCGCTAAAACTTCCGTTTTGTCTTGATCTGTGCCAAGGGCATTTAAAACTTTCTCGCGGTTCATCCCATGAGCAGTGGCAATATCGGCCAATACATCATGGTCGCCCACGTCGCGGCCTTCGTTCCAATAGGCCATGAAAAGCGCTTCGGCGATTTCGGTTTGTTTGCCGTCAAGTTTTGCCCAGCGGAGCAATCTGTGGGCGTCCATGGTGTTTGGTGTTCTTGTGATCTTCTCGAATTGATACGGAACACCGTCTTCCCTACCTGCTTTGATCAAAGGGTCATGGATCGTCTTCAAACGTTCCTCACCAAATTTTGCTGCCATGTATTCGTGCCGGCCTAAACCATCAGGTGGAATGGTGGGATCGAGGAAGAATGGGCGGAAGTTTAATTCAGCTTTGATTTCCGGGATCAACGCCAAGGCCTTATCCAAGCGCCGTTTACCAAGAAAACACCATGGACAAATTACGTCGGAAACGACATCAATAGTGATCATGGATTGTGCCACAGCGTTACCGATTCAAAACCTGTAACAGGTTGTTTGTCAGGCGGATTGCTGCCGATATATGACCACCGCGCGACCCATTGTGGAGCCACATAAAATGGCACCATATAGAATCCGGAAACCAACAGTCGGTCTTCGGCATGAATGGCAGATACAAACTCTTCGCGGTTTTTTGATTTTAGCATTGCTTGAATGGCCGCATCAACTTTTGGGTCAGCGATGCCAGCGTAATTGCGCGTGCTGTCGGTGGTTTTGCCCGTAGAGCCAAAATATAGGTCTTGCTCGTTTCCAGGCGACAATGAATTGTAGTAGGTCCAAGGGATCATGTCGTAATCGTAGTTCTTCTTGATAGCGGTGAATTGCGCATCGTCAATGGTGCGCAAATCTACTTTGATGCCGATCTGCTGAAGCGTGCGCTGATAATGCAATGCAATTTTTTCTTGATCCGGATTTTGGATCGTGATCGTGAATGCAAATTGCTCGCCAGCTGCGTTAACGAGGCCGTTATCACTGACTTTCCAGCCAGCTTCACCCAAAAGATCCACGACTTTTTTTAACAATTTCCGATCTCGCCCTGAACCGTCAGAAACCGGAAGCTTGTAACTCCCATCCATTATATCGGCGCGCAGTCCGCCACCGATGATAGTTTGCTCAACAGCGTCGGCGGGCTTTCCCATCGACGAGAGTTCTGAGCCTGAAAAATAACCGTAGATGCGCTTATATGATCCGCTGAATAAATTAGCATTCGCCCATTCAAAATCAAACGCCATGGTCAAGGCTTCGCGTACTTTTACGTCCTCAAATATTTTACGACGCGTGTTGAATATAAAGCCGGATGCTGGCGCAGGGGTTTTTGCTTCATAGGTTTCAAGTAGCACCTTGCCTTCGCCAACGGCTGGAAATTTATAGCCCGTGGTCCAGCGGGTCGGATCAGATTCGCCGCGTATATCTGCGTCACCTTTTTTGAAGGCTTCAAATGCTGCGTTGGCATCACGGTAATAATCGAAGCGGAATTGGTCGAAATTCCAAAGGCCCTTATTGAAGGCTAAGTTTTTGCCCCAATAATCCGGATTTTTTTTGTACGAGATCATTTCGCCCGGTTTGATTTCTCCAAATGTGTATGGCCCTGAACCGATGATGGGCAGAATGGTCGTGTCTTCAAAATTTTTGCCTGCCCATGATTTTTTGGAAATGATAGGCATCAGCCCGATGATCATGGGCAGCTCTCGGTCGCCCTTGTCTTGATGGAAGGTGATGGTGCGGTCATCAACCAAATCCATTTTAGAAATTTTTGAGAAGTTATTTTTAAAGCTGGGCTTGCCGTGATCGCGCAATGTTTCGAGCGAAAATTGCACGTCCGCCGTTGTGACTGGCGACCCATCGGAAAATTTGGCTTCTGGACGAATTTTGAATGTGAAAGTCTGCCGGTCATCGCTCGCATCGATGCTTTCAGCCAATAAACCATATTCGGTAAATGCTTCGGCACCGTTGCGGCCCATGAGGCTTTCGAATACAAAAGTTCTTGGCCCTGTTACGGCATTGCTTTTTATGATGAAGGGGTTGATGCTGTCGAAGGTTCCCGTTACCGCTTGTTTCAGAATGCCGCCTTTTGGCGCATCTGGATTAGCATAGGGCAGGTTTTTGAAATCAGGCGGCAGGGCCGGTTCGCCCAACATGGCCATGCCGTGCCGAGGTGCTGCGTGAGCAGAGATTGCGAGAAGGCCTGAAAAGGCCAGAGCGATGGGAAGCCTGCGAATCTTTTTCATAACGCGCAACCTAGCGCAGAAATATGTCTCTGTTAATGCACCAAAACATTAGTGAATTGCCAAGGGTCTTTCTTGTCGATGGGCTCCTCAAAAAGCATCTCGCGGTTTTTGAGTGGGTTCCAATCGGTGTACATGCCTCCCACAGGGCCTAGATATGGAAGCTGCAACTCCAAGCAACGGCGGAAATCCATTTCGTCAGTTTCGACAATGCCTGAATTTGGATTTTCAATGGCCCATACAATACCAGCAAGAACCGCAGAGGAAACCTGAAGGCCGGTTGCACTTTGATAAGGTGCCAGATGGCGGGCTTCACCAATGGAAAGCTGCGAGCCAAACCAATAGGCATTCTTTTTGTGGCCATACAGCAGCACACCCAACTTGTCTTTGCCGTCGGCAATTTCATGTGGTTCCAAGATGTGAACTCTTGATTGGATCTTTCCGCCATTGCCGAACATCTCAGCAATCGAGAGGATCGCATCGTTACACGGATGATAAGCATAATGGCAGGTGGGGCGATAGATCGCTTTGCCGTCTTTTTTCACAGTATAATAATCAGAAATGGAAATGGCTTCGTTGTGGGTAACGAGGAAGCCGTGTTGCGGGCCGATTTCAGGCACCCACGTGCGCACGCGCGTTGCTGCACCTGCACGCTCCAAAAAGATTGCCGATTTGCTTCCGGTTTTATGTTTGCGGCCCAAAGGCGGCATGAGTTTTTCATGCGTGCCCCAACCGAGTTCGGCTGGTTGCTTGCCTTCAGAAATGAAGCCTTCGACGGACCATGTATTGACGAAAGTATCCAACTTTTTTGGATCGCGACCGCGCTGGGTGTCACGCTCGGCGATGTGCACACCTTTGACGCCTAGCTTTTTCATCAGTTTGGCCCAGTCATCGCGTTTCTTTGGAATTTCGGTTTTTATTCTAAGATCACGCGCCAGGTTCAACAGAGCTTGCTTTACAAACCAAGATACCATGCCGGGGTTAGCGCCGCAGCAAGACACAGCCGTTGGGCCTTTGCCCATTTTTGATTTGAGTGCCACTAATTTTTCACGCAACGCATAATTGGTGCGCGAGGCGTTATCGACCTTGGTGTTGTAATAGAAACCGGGCCATGGTTCGTTTACCGTGTCAATATATAGCGCGTTGGCTTTGCGGGCGAGGCGCATGATGTCGAGACTATCAACATCAACCGACAGATTTACAATCAAAGCTTGGCCCGAACTTGCCCTGAGAAGTGGTTCAAGAATTTTTTTATGATTAGCTTTGGTCAGCCCAACTTTTTTAAAAGCAATATTTTCGGAATCAACGATATGCTTCCATTCATCGGATGGATCAATCACGGTGATGCGTTTACGGTCACATGAGATGTGGCGCAGGATAAGCGGCAATGAACCGCGCCCAATTGAACCAAAACCAATCATCACGATGGGACCAGCCCATTTGGCATAAACTTTGACATCAACCATGAAACGCATCCTGTGGTGTGGGTAAGCTTTGCGCAGGTTTAGCGTAACGAATTGGCTTGTAAAGATTATTTCACAACGGACATTTCAGTTCGTTCGCCGCTTTTTGAAATGAAGGTGATTTTGTTCCCGTCTTGTGTCATCCCATAACAAGTCCACGCTTGGTTAGGCGGCCATTGCGAGCAGTATTGTTCGCCATCAATCTTCCAGTTGCCTTGGCTTTGATTACCGCCAGTGGAATAGAAAGTGACGCCAGATTTTTGAAAGATTTGTTCGGTGTCTTTGGCGTAAAGAATTTTGTCATAAAGGATGGTTTGCATTGCAGCGCCAGTTAATTTCGTTTCGGCCGCCTGAGCCGTACCAATTAATAGCAGACTAGCGAGAAGAATTCTTTTCATGATTCCACTCCGAAAAACGAATGCGCGCTGTTTTGTAAGCATCAATTACTGATACGCCATAAACGAAAATGCCGCCGATGTGTCTGCCGATAAAACTAAAATGGGCGGGCATGATATGTGTGCTGGCCCAGCCCAATATGATGATGAAGAACAAAAACATCAATCCGCGTTGTGCAAGACCAAGCCAGACATGGCCGGAGCCTGGCAGAAAGAGGCTAGACAGCAAGATTAGATATGGATTAATGGGCGGCTTTTCAGACATGCGCATAGTGTTGTTGCAGATCGTTTTTCAATGCAAGCAATAGTTCAAGGGTATGTCTAGTTTCGGCGACGTTTATGCTTTGGCTTTCAAAGTGCGCCTCGCGGGCAACAAGATAGCGGGCACGTTCGGCTTCGCCCAGTTGAGTGACCAGACGCAAGCCGTTTGGTGTGGCGAGGAATTCTTTGGCGCGGGGATTTTTGAAGTAGATCAAGAGAGGTCTCATTAGGTTGAGATCAAATGGCGGTCTATCATTATCGCTATGCAATACAGCTTGTGCGGGGAAACCCGGTGGTGTCGGCAATATCGTCGGAAGAAAATCGAAATTCGAAAATGTTGTAGGGCCAGCGGGGCGAAGCATCATATCCAATGTGTGGGTGATGGGGATGGGAGATTTTAGAGTCATCATCAGCCAGAGGCTGGGCAATTTGCGCGTGTTTAAAGTGTCGGTGATGGTTTTGATTTCGAAACTTTGCCCCTCATAAACGCCAGTCAGGATATGGCTTCCCAAGCTCTCGCCTCGTTTGATTTCTATTTCAGTGAAAATTGATGACACTTCTTCAAATAGTAGATTTGGTATTTGCCTCTGTCGCTCGGCTCTTGCCATAGTGCGCTTGATCAGGAAGTAAGCTACGGTGGCTGCGATTACGGCGTATATGAAATTCATAAATGTCATTTCAAAAATAATGGCCCGCTTTGCAGCGGGCCACAAGTCTCGATTTCGTTTCTTCTTAATATCCCTGCGGTTTGGGCCACGGCATTGTGAATTGCGCTCCACGACGCACATATTGGTAACGGTAGAAGTGGAACCAGACGGAAACCACGACGTAGAACACCACCATCGCCGTCAGCTGCACGCCATATCCTAAGAAGATCGCAAAGAATGTGACCATGCAAAGGGCAAATAACATTATCGCTGGGATCGGATGAAGGGGATGGGTGTAGCCACGTTGAATGGAGCCGAGCGGCCACTTTTTGCGGAACATCATAATGTTGATGCTCATGAAGGTGTATTGCAATACGCCTGACAGGATTGAGAAAGTGATTGCCTGATTAAGATCGGCCACGAAAGCGAATGCCAAAGCAATTGGTGTCAGGAAAATGATCGAACGGTATGGGGTGCGGTATTTTGGATGCACCGCAGAGAACCATGATGGCAGATAGCGATCACGGCCAAGCGAGAACCAAGCGCGCGCTGCGTCATTGATGCAACCATTGGCAGACGCAAGGGCGGCCAACAAAGTTGTGATGAACATCATGTTTTCAAGCAGCGGGCTTTGTGTGGCGCGGCCTGCATCCCAGAGTGGGAAGTAAGTCGAACCGAGTAATTGCCATGGTAGTAGACTTGCGCAGACATACCATGTCATGGTGGCAGCAATCAGCAACGTAACCATGCCTGCCATGGTGCCCAAAGGTAACGCACGGGCTGGGGAGCGCACTTCTTCTGCCGCTTGTGTTGTGCCTTCAATACCGAGGAAGTACCAGATGCCCCAATGGAACGAAGCAATTACGCCGATCCAACCATAAGGCAAAGCATTTTCTGGAGTGACCAGTTCGTTTAACTTTAAGACTGTTCCTTGGCTCCAAGGCATCACTGAAAAGAATAAGATCACGATTGAAAGAAATGCAATTGCTGTAATCGTGAAGTTGAAATTCAAATTTGCCAGCACACCGCGATAGTTTAGGAAAGCCAGAATGATGATGCTGGCTGCTACAAATGAATTGTGATTTATGCCACCATCCCCACCGGATTTTTGAACGATTGCATCACCAAACAGAATGGCGTCGGACACTTCGAGCATGGTGTAAGCAAACACCATGTAAAGTGCCACGTTGAAGGCCATCAGCGGCCCTACAATGTGTTTGGCTTGCGCATATTGACCGCCAGCGGCGGCGATCGTCGAAGTAACTTCAGAGTCGATCATCGCCACAGCGCTGTAGAGCAACCCGCAGAACCAGAGCACGATCAAAGCAGCAAGTGCGCCGCCTTTATCCGCTGCGAAATTCCAACCGTCGAATTCACCAACGAGAACGATGCCAACGCCCAAGGCCCAAACATGTATGGGCCCAAGCACGCGGCTGAGAGAGATTTTTTGAGGGGCTGAGCCCATGGATGTTGCTGTCATGATTTTGCCCTCAAACCTTGTGCTTTTCGGAGACGGCTTCGATTTCGCCTTCGCGTGAGGATGTCAGCGTGTCTTCGCCATAGGTTGTGTCGATTTTATACCAATCAAACAGCATCCACCCGCCGAGAACGACACAGATCGCCCAACATAAATAAGTCAAATAAACCCACATGTTCTTTCCCCCTATTTACTGTTGAATTTTTCTTCGATGACATCGCGGTATTCTCTATCCGATGCCATGAACAAAAATATGAAATAGCCGAGAAGCACGATGGTCATGATGGTCAACTGTGTCCAGTCAATCGAATAGACCCATTTGTTTTGAATAATCGCGTGGGCTGTTTCGGGCGTGAAGCCTAATTTTTCCCATTGAGCCACCATAGTGGGGTTTTGTTTCAACGCATCCCACGTTGGGTTATCAATTTTTTCGAGGTTCTTTGAAATGCCTGCCCAGCCCATATAGAGTGGAAACCAGAGGGCTAAGAAAATAGCTGCGACGAGACATGCAATATCAAAAAGCTGCATGACGATGGGTTGATCTGGTGGATTATATTTTGCCATTTGCTTACGCCCCCGGATTGTCTTTGGCGGAATCAAGCATTTTGATGTCCATGCCATAAATGAAGTGCTTGTCTTCGGCGTAATGTTTCAACATGGCCATGACGGCTGCAGTGTTGAAAATTAAGACAGCAGCGGCACCAATGAGCGAGACAATGCGCACACCGCCATCGGGGATTAAGGACCAAGTCATAATAATAACGAATAAAACGACGATCCAGAGCAAGGCGATCAAGATGTAAGCGTTGCGCTTGTCACTTTGATATAGGGCCTCGATCCTCTGATTGAGGTCAGCCATTTATTTCCTCCACCCGGTGGCGCCTTTTTACCCCAAGGCGAAACGCCACTCCCCGAAATTATTGCTCTTGAGGCAATTTAATTGAATCAGAGGAAACTCCGGTTGCGACCTTTTGTCAAGGAAAAGCCACAATCTCCACAGGGCTCACCTGAGCAGCGCGGGATTTGAGGTTTGGCCCATAGGTGGTCATAGTGCGCGCAATGATTCGAAAACTGCAGAGTATCCATGGCTAAACCACCTAAAGACGATGACTTGTTCGGCGACATCCCCGCAGCGCCAAAACCCAAGCCTGAAGCAAAGCTTCCGCCCAAATCCAAGGGTGAAGACAGCTATACGGCTGCGGATATTGAGGTGCTGGAAGGTTTGGAGCCGGTGCGGCGCAGACCCGGTATGTATATTGGCGGCACCGATGAAAAAGCCCTGCATCACTTATTTGCCGAAGTTATCGACAACTCGATGGATGAAGCTGTGGCGGGTCATGCCAGCCGCATTGAAGTTGAATATTTCGCTGATGGATATTTGGCGGTCACCGATAATGGTCGTGGCATTCCCATTGATCCACATCCGAAGTTTAAGGATAAGTCTGCTCTCGAAGTGATCATGGTCACACTTCATGCAGGCGGCAAGTTTGACTCCAAGGTTTATGAAACATCGGGCGGTTTGCATGGTGTGGGTGTTTCGGTGGTGAACGCTTTGTCGGAGCATTGCATTGTTGAAGTGGCGCGCGGCAGCCAGCTTTACCTGCAGGAATTTAGGCGCGGCAAGCCAGATGGCGGCTTGCAAAGTTTGGGCAAGGTATCGGGACGGCGCGGCACGACAGTTAAATTTTTGCCTGACCATCAAATCTTCGGCAAGGGTAACACGGCCTTTTCTGCTGCTCGGCTTTATAAAATGGCGCGGTCGAAATCCTATTTGTTTGGCGGCGTTGAAATTCGTTGGAAATGTGCACCTGTTCATTTGAAAGATAAATCGATCCCCGAAGAAGCAGTGTTCCATTTCCCCGGTGGCCTGAAGGATTATTTGGAAGAACGCCTCGAGGGCATGACACGCGTTGTTGATGACATTTTCTTTGGCAAGGTGGTCAAAGAAGGTGGCCATGGTTCAGTTGAATGGGCGGTGGCATGGTTTGGCGGTGAAGACGGATTTATGTCGTCTTATTGTAATACGATCCCCACACCTGAGGGCGGAACGCACGAAGCGGGTTTCCGCGTTGCTTTGTTGCGGTCGCTTAAAACCTATGCGGAAATGGCCAGCAATAAGCGCGCTAGTGTAATCACGGCAGACGACGTGATGGTGCAATCGGGCGCCATGATGTCGGTGTTCATTCGCGAGCCAGAATTTCAAGGACAAACGAAAGACAAGCTTGCAACTATGGAAGCGGCGCGCATAGTTGAAAATGCAGTGCGTGACCATTTTGACCATTGGCTCACGGGCCATCCGGCGCAGGCGGACAAATTGCTAGAGTGGATTATTGATCGCGCCGAAGAACGGCTGCGCCGCCGCCAAGAAAAGGAAGTGGGTCGAAAAACGGCAGTTCGGAAATTACGTTTGCCTGGAAAGCTGGCAGATTGTTCGGCAACGGCCACGGATGGTTCAGAACTGTTTATCGTTGAAGGTGACTCTGCAGGTGGCTCGGCCAAGCAGGCGCGCAACCGGGTCAATCAAGCTGTATTGCCGTTGCGGGGCAAGATTTTGAATGTGGCCAATGCTGGCAAAGATAAGCTTGCTGCCAACCAACAAATTGGTGATCTGGTGCAGGCGCTTGGTTGCGGCATGGGCAGTTCTTACCGCGAAGAAGATTTGCGCTATGACAAGATTATCATCATGACCGATGCCGACGTTGACGGAGCCCATATTGCTTCTTTGCTGATGACGTTTTTTTACCGCCAGATGCCGAAGGTAATCGATCAAGGGCATCTTTATCTCGCTGTGCCACCGCTCTACCGCCTAACGCAAGGCGGCAAGACAGTTTATGCGCAGACTGATGAACACAAAGATGAGTTGCTGGCCAGTTTTGGCGGGCGTGGCAAGGTTGAGGTTGGGCGCTTTAAAGGCCTTGGTGAAATGATGGCCCATCAGCTGAAAGAAACGACAATGGACCCCGCCAAAAGACTGTTGTTGCGGATCACTTTAGCCGATGCGGCGCAGGCATTAACTGCGCGTGTGGTTGAGCAGTTGATGGGGAACAAGCCGGAAGAACGTTTCAATTTTATCAGCGAGCGGGCCGAATTTGTGAGCGAAGAGGGGTTGGATATTTAGTTTTGATTGAGCTTTGTTTTCAAAATTTCGCACTGCTGTTCGTCAATATTAAATCGTGATACAAACAACCCAAATGGCCCACGGACAATCTTGATTTTGGGTTGGCCGGAAAAATTGCGTCCAATAAAGACTTTGGCGCCCTTTTTGACCATTGTAACTATTTCAGACGCTTCAACTGTTTTCATCACGCACCCACTCGATTTCGCAACTGACATTAGTTGACTACACTAATTGCAAAATTTTGTTGATTTCGTGACAGTGGCCGCCATGCGGCTTTTGGTCATTGAAAACGCAGTTAAAAATCGATGTCACCTCTCCCAATTTCTAAAAAATCGATTATATTGTCTTGATGACCAAAGCTCCTGTTAAAACCGACAATGATACCGATACGGGTGTGATCACCAAGACACGTCCTAAAACCCAGAAACCAGCACTTTATAAAGTGTTGCTTCTGAACGATGATTTTACGCCCATGGAATTTGTGGTGCATGTTCTCGAGTTGTTTTTTAACAAATCTGGCGAAGATGCCTATACCATTATGCTGCACGTGCACCAAAAGGGTGTTGGTGTGTGCGGGGTGTATACGTTTGAAGTGGCAGAAACCAAAGTGACGCAGGTGATGGATTATGCCAAGCAAAATGGCCATCCATTGCAGTGCACTTTAGAAAAAGAATAATATTGAGTTGGGGGCTAGCTTCGCCCAAATTCTGACCTATATTAGACTGAACAATCGAATACTCGGCAAGTCGGCGTTTTCCATTTGCCTTGAGCGTTAAGGAAAAACACCGTGCCAACATTCTCCCGCAGTCTGGAAAAAGCACTCCACCGCGCATTGGCGCTTGCCGCTAGCCGTAAGCAGGAACTTGCAACCCTTGAACATTTACTGCTGTCTCTCACAGATGACAAAGACGCTATTGGCGTGATGAAAGCTTGTGGTGTGAACATCGATGAGCTGAAAGAAAGTTTGAGCGATTATATTGATAGTGAGCTGGCCAATCTGGTGACGGACAATGTGACTGAAGCCAAGCCCACTGCCAGTTTCCAGCGCGTGATCCAGCGTGCTGTAATCCATGTGCAATCATCTGGCCGCGAAGAAGTGACGGGGGCAAATGTGCTTGTTGCGATATTTGCTGAGCGTGAAAGCCACGCAGCTTTCTTCCTGCAAGAACAGGATATGACACGTTATGATGCGGTAAATTATATTTCGCATGGCATTGCTAAGAAGCCCGGCCTATCCGAAACCCGCGCGGTGCGTGGAGCCGATCAAGATGGTGAAAATGCTGGTGAGGAGCAAGGCGCTCCGAATTCTGGCAATAAGAAAAAGACCGAGAGCGCATTAGAGGCTTACTGTGTTGATCTGAACAAGAAAGCGGGTGAGGGCAAGATTGATCCGTTGATTGGGCGTGGGAAAGAGGTTGACCGCACCGTTCAAATTCTCTGCCGCCGCACCAAGAACAATCCTTTGTTTGTGGGTGATCCTGGCGTGGGCAAGACTGCTATTGCCGAAGGCTTGGCTCGTAAAATTATCAAAGGCGAAGTGCCTGCGGTTTTGAAGGACTGCACAATCTATGCGCTTGATATGGGCACGTTGCTGGCTGGCACGCGCTACCGTGGTGACTTCGAAGAACGCCTTAAAGCTGTGATGAAAGAGATTGAACAGAAGCCTGGCTCGATCTTATTCATTGATGAAATTCACACTGTGATAGGTGCAGGTGCCACATCTGGTGGTTCGATGGATGCTTCGAATTTGTTGAAACCGGCTTTGGCTGGCGGGCAGCTTCGTTGCATCGGATCAACCACTTACAAAGAATATCGTCAGCATTTTGAGAAGGACAGGGCGCTTGTTCGCCGGTTCCAGAAAATTGACGTGAACGAGCCCTCAATCCCTGATGCGATTGCTATCATGAAGGGCCTCAAGCCCTATTACGAAGATTTCCACAAAGTCACGTATACCGATGAGGCAATCGAAGGCTCGGTGCAACTTTCTGCACGCTATATGGCTGACCGCAAATTGCCGGATAAGGCGATTGACGTGATCGACGAAACGGGCGCTTCGCAAATGCTGGTGGCCGAAGACCAGCGTAAAAAAGTAATCGAGCTGTCGGATATTGAAGCAACGATTGCAACGATGGCACGTATTCCAGCGAAGAATGTTTCGCGCGATGATACGACCTTGCTTAAAAACCTTGAGTCAGAACTCAAACGCATGGTGTTTGGCCAAGATAAGGCCATTGAGCAATTGGCGGCTGCGATTAAACTTGCCCGAGCTGGTTTGCGCGAACCAGAAAAGCCCATCGGCAGCTATTTGTTCTCCGGCCCCACAGGTGTGGGAAAGACGGAAGTGGCAAAGCGTTTGGCAGAAGTGCTGGGCGTTAAGCTTACGCGCTTTGACATGAGCGAATACATGGAGCGACATTCTGTTTCACGTCTCATCGGCGCACCTCCCGGCTATGTTGGTTTTGACCAAGGTGGGTTGCTAACCGACGCTGTTGATCAAACGCCTTATTGCGTTTTGCTGCTCGATGAAATTGAAAAGGCCCACCCTGATCTGTTCAATATTTTGTTGCAGGTGATGGATCATGGCAAGCTGACTGACAATAACGGCAAGTCTGTTGATTTCCGTAATGTGATTTTGATCATGACCACCAATGCGGGTGCACAAGATATGGCGCGCGCTGCTTTTGGCTTCACCAAAAATATTCGCGAGGGTGATGATACTGAAGCCATCACCAAGATGTTCACACCTGAGTTCCGCAACCGCTTGGATGCTGTTGTAAGCTTTGGACATTTGCCGGCCGAAGTGGTGCGCAAAGTGGTTGAGAAGTTCATTCTGCAACTTGAGGCTCAGCTTTCTGAGCGTCAGGTGAATATTGAGATTTCAGCTGAAGCTGCTGATTGGTTGGCTGTCAAAGGCTATGACCAGCAAATGGGTGCGCGTCCATTGGCGCGTGTCATTCAAGAGCACATCAAGAAACCGCTGGCTGAAGAATTGTTGTTCGGCAAGCTGAAGGATGGTGGAACGGTTCGCATTCTGAAAAAAGACGATGGATTGGCGTTTGAATATCTCACTCGCGATGATGAGAAGGCGTTGCCGAAACCTGTTGAGCGGAAGTCTTTGCCACGTTCTCGTGTGGCGGTGAAGAAGACAGAGGTGGCGAAGAAGGTTGTCAAGAAGCCTTCTGCGAAAGTGAAGTAGTCACTTCATCTCATCCAAGATCATGGAGGCGTGCTGAGCCAATGCTTCATGATCGGCCATCTTGCCGGAATGTGGTTTCATAGGAACACCCGATTTCATTGGTAAAATGTGGACGTGCAAGTGAAACACCGTCTGGCCGCCTGCTTCCTCATTGTACTGGCGAATTTGGATGCCGTCGGCGTTGAAGGCTTTTTTGGCTGCGGTGGCGACTGTTTGGACAGTGGTCATCAGGTGAGCCAACACCGCTGGATCAGCATCCAATAATCCGCGCGATGGTTTTTTAGGGATCACGAGGCAATGGCCTTCGACTTGCGGCATTACATCCATGAAGGCGAGGGTGTGCTCGTCTTCATAGATTTTGTGGCACGGGATTTCTCCGCGCAGGATTTTGGCGAAGATGTTGGTGGGATCATATTGCATAATTGGCTCCGTCAATCTTGCTCACTATGGCGAAACGGGGTGTGTTCGCCAAGTTCGTGTTGGTTTTCGTCGATGGCGGCGCGTTCGTGTTCTAGGTATTCCGCTACGGCGCGGGAAAGGCCTGGATGGGCAAGGTGGTGAAGGCTGTGGGTTTTCTCGGGGACATAGCCGCGCGCCAGTTTATGTTCGCCTTGAGCGCCTGCTTCGACGGTTTTGAGGCCTCGCGAAATGGCAAAATCCATGGCTTGGTAATAGCAGGTTTCAAAATGCAGGAAGGGGTGGTTTTCGAGGCAGCCCCAATTTCGGCCATAGAGCGTGTTGCCGCCGATAAAGTTTAACGCACCCGCAATGGTTTTTCCTTCGCGCTTGGCCAAAACCAGAAGCGTTTCATTTTTCATGGTTTCATTGATTAGGCTGAAGAATTTTCGGGTGAGGTAAGGCTGGCCCCATTTGCGGCTGCCAGTGTCCATGTAGAATTTGTAGAAATGATCCCAGTGCTGTTCTTTCAAATCGCCACCAGTGACGAGTTCGAAGCTGATGCCATTATCAACGATAGCTTGGCGTTCTTTGCGGATGTTTTTGCGTTTTGATGAGGAAAGCGCTGCGAGGAAATCAGAAAAATTGGAATAACCTTGATTATGCCAATGAAACTGAATGTCGTTACGCTGCAGCCAGCCCTTCGCTGCCATTTCGCTGGCATCTTGCTCGGTTGCGAAAGTGATATGCACGGACGAAGATTTTGACTGTTGGCAGAGGCTGACCAAGCCATCGGCAAGAAGGGATCTGTGTTCAGTTGTATTGGCCAAAAGGCGTGGGCCTGTGGCTGGGGTGAAAGGTACTGATACTTGCAACTTGGGATAATAGTGGCCGCCCGCTCTCGTATACGCATCAGCCCAAGCATGATCAAAAACATATTCGCCCATGGAATGAGATTTAAGATAGCATGGTACTACTCCAACTATTTTACCATTTTCTTCCAAGACTAAATGTTGCGCTGACCATCCGGTTTTCGTGGTGGCTGAGCCGGATTGTTCAAGGGCCAATAAGAATGCGTGAGATGTGAATGGATTGAATGCACCACTGTCAATTTGAGCGCAAGCGTTCCAATCATCAGCCGCGATGTCTTTCAGTGAGTTGATGGCCGAGATTTTTGCAGTCATTCAGGTTGATAATGCTCGAAGGTTATTTGATCTGCGTAACGCAAGGCTTTAGCCGCTTGTTCCGGTGAACGGATTGTCCAACATATTACGGGATGGCCGCGATCTCGGATTTCACCCACGGCGGCAAAAGGCAGACCATTTGCATCGAACGACACGAAATGTGGTTTAGTTAGGGACAGGTGCGAGAAGCTTTGCATTTCGAGGCGGCGCGCGAGCGAGATATTGTTGTAATAGGGATCGGTTACACGGTCTGCCGTTATGCCGCGCACTGTCACGGGAGAGCGCTCGGCAACACATGCAACGATATGAGGATCGAAAGACATCAGCGCATAGGGGCCGTTGTAATCGGCCAGCACTTCCAGCGCACGCTGGCTGAGTGTCATGTCGTCGTCCCAGAGCGATTTGATTTCGATCACTAATGTTGAGCTGCCGTCAACTTGTTCGAGAAGTTCGCCCAGTGTTTGGATTTGATCTTTACCTCTGCGGTACTTTTTCTTTTTCAGTTCTTTAACAGTGAAGGTTTTGACCATGCCTTTGCCGTCTAGCACACGTTCAATTTCATCATCGTGGAAAATCACGGCTTCGCCATCTTTAGTAAGCTGGATATCGCATTCAATCGCGTAGCCATTTCTAATCGCAGCTTTAAAAGCGCTCTCGCAATTTTCGATAATTTCTTTTTTTTCGTTATGCAATCCGCGATGAGCAATGGGCTTTTCGACGAGCCATTTCAGATCGCGCATTTGCGGTGAAAAGCGCATTGCTTATTCCAATTCGACGATGGCTTCGATCTCAACCGATAAGTTCATGGGCAGAGATGGCACGCCCACTGCTGATCTGGCATGGCGGCCTTTGTCACCAAACACCTCGACCATCAAATCAGAAGCCCCGTTGATGACTTTTGGTTGGTCGGTGAATCCTGGTGTGGAGGCCACAAAACCAACGAGTTTTACGACGCGCTTTACTTTGGTAAGATCACCTTCTGCTGCATCGCGCAACTGGGCCAAAACGTTTATGCAGGTTAGCTTTGCTGATTTTGCACCATCTTCGAGTGATACTGTTTCTCCAAGTTTACCAGGGTATTGCACTTTGCCTTCGACAACTGCTCCTTGGCCCGAAATATAGACCATGTTGCCCGATTTCACCCACGGAACATAGTTTCCAACTGGCTTCATCGGTATAGGCAAAACGATACCAAGCGTTTTAAGTTTTTCGTCAATGCTATTCATGATTTCATTAAACCTTATTTAGACGTTGTTTCGCCCTAGTTTATGTTAGGGTGGAGTTTAAACGGCCTCCATTCAGCTTGTCACGGGATTAATGAAACATGCGTCTTTTTAAATCGGGTTTGGCTTTGTTATTGATGACGGTTTCGGCGCAGGCGGCCACGCTGGCGTCGCACCGGGCGATTTATGATCTTTCCACGTCAAGGTTGGATAGTGGCAGTGGGTATAGCTCAGTTGAAGGGCGCTTGGCTTATGAACTAACGGGCACGGCCTGCGACGGCTGGGCCGTGACTTACCGAATTGCCAATCGTTACGTCCAACCTGAAAAAGGTACGCAGGTTTTAGATACTCAGCTCACCACTTGGGAGTCGGGTGATGGGTTGGAGATGAATTTGAGCCAGAAACAATTTGTTGGTGGCAATCTGGATTCGGAAGAAAAGCTAAAAGTTAAGCGCGAAAAGGCGAATTTGGAAGCCAAGGGGCAGATGACCGCTCCGAAGGAGTTGGATTTCACGGTTCCGTCGGAAGCGTTATTTCCTTCCACGCATCAAGTGCATTTACTTGATGCTGCAAAAAAGGGCATCACTCATGATGCTTCGATTGTCTATGACGGCTCGGATGGCGAGAAGACTTATAAGGCCATTAGCTTTATCGGAAAAATGCGCGCACCTGGAACTTTTGCTCCTGATAAAGACAATGTTGAAGCTTCGCCATTGAAGACCTTGTCGTCTTGGCCGATCACGATCAGCTATTTTCCGACCGATGACCAGAGTGTCGAAAAGCCCGTCTATCAGGCAAGTTTCAATATGTATGAAAACGGCGTTTCGACGGATCTGGTTCTGGACTATGGCACCTATGCGCTGAAAGGCAAATTAGCTAAACTCGACATGTTAAAGATGGATGCTTGCGACGCCAAACCGGCTAATTGATCTTGCAGCTACTTATTGCGTTTTTCATAGTGGTCGGCGGGTTGTGGTTGATCCGCAAATCTGCGCGAATGAAACCAAAGGACTTATCTAACTTTGCGCAGAAAATAGCTGGTGGTGGGGCGGTTGGTGCCGCAGCGCTGTTGTTTTTGCGCGGCCAAACCACAATTGCGACCACACTGTTTGCAATTGGTGCAGGGCTTTTCGGCAAGTCGTCTCTATTTCCGAACGGTTTTAATATGGGTCATGCAAAAAGGCCCGAGCCGGAAGGCCCAGAAAATTCCAAGCCGCGAAAACCCTTGGCACCATTTTCGAAAAATGAAGCTTACGACCTTCTCGGCTTGAAGCCTGGTGCGAGTGAAGACGATATCAAAGCGGCGCATAAACGCCTGATGAAAGACTTCCACCCGGATAAGGGTGGAACTGATTATTTGGCGGCAAAAATCAATCAGGCGAAAGACGTGTTGCTGGGTTAGATCAGTCCTTCAGCCTTCAGATTATGCGCAACTTCTTCAATTGCTCCACCAAGCGTATCAACAATGAAGTCGGCCTCTTTCATCGAAAGCGTGAGCGGCGGTGACATGACATCGAGATGCCCGATGGGGCGCACCAGAAGCCCGTGACTTTCGCAAACATTTGAAATTCGCTTCGAGATGTTAATGTCATCGGCCAAATGCTGTCTGGTTTCTTTGTTGGCCACATATTCAACGCACATCATAAGGCGTTGGCCACGCACTTGACCTACGAGTGGCAGGGCTTCGAGTTCCTTTAATCGCTTTTCGAAATGATCTCCCACCAGCGCGGCGTTTCCAAGCAGGTCTTCGCGTTCGATGATCTCGATGTTTTTCAGGCCTACTGCACAGCAGACTGGATGACCTGAATAAGTAAAGCCGTGAGCGAACCAGACATCAGGGCCAGGTGCACTGATTGCTTCGTAAATTTCATCGGAAAAGATCGTTGCACCTAATGGCAGATAGCCAGAGGTAAGACCTTTGGCGCATACGATTATATCTGGCTTAATGCCGAACACATCATAGCTCGCGAACCAGTGGCCCAATCTGCCGAAGGCTGTAACAACTTCATCGGCGATAAAAAGAATGCCGTTTTCTTTGGCGATTGCAGCCATACGTTTTAGATAGCCTTTGGGTGGAACGACGACGCCGCCGGAACCTTGAATGGGCTCGGCGATGAATGCCGCAATATTTTCTTTGCCAAGTTGTTTGATTTTGGCTTTGAACTCATCCACCAAAAAATCAGTGAACTGGTCTTCCGTCATTCCGTCGGGGCGGCGGTAAGGGTAGGGCGCTGACAGATGGTGGATGAAATCAGTGATGTAGTGAAAATTGGGCGTGCGATCGCCGTCTCGGTTACCCATCGATATGCCAAGATAGGTTGAGCCGTGATATGAGTTTAAGCGCGAGATAATATGTTTGCGTGATGGCTCGCCACGACGCGCGTGATAGAAATGTGCCAGCCTTATGGCTGTATCATTGGCGCAGGAACCAGACAGCGAAAAAAATATGTGGTTGAGATTGGCGGGGGCCAATTCGGCAAGCTTGGCCGCCAGTTCTGAAGCTGGAGCATTGGTCATATCTACAAATGGATTTGCATAGGCCAACTGTCTTGCTTGGTCGGCCATCACCTCGGCAATTTCATTGCGGCCATAGCCGACATTCACGCACCACATGCCGCCAAGTCCGTCGAGGTATTCTTTGCCGTTTGAATCTTTGATCATGCAGCCGCTGGCTTCAGCTACGATCATCGATCCTTCGGTTTTAAAGCTATCAAAATGCGTCCACGGATGCATGAAATGGGCACGGTCTTTTTCCCAGATTTCTGCGGCGTTGAAACGATTATTTGGTTTAATGTTCATGATAGACCTCCCCTGCGCTTGCAGACGGGCGTCCAAGTGTGGCAGTTTATTGTGGAAATTCTAGATTAGTCTACCGATGCCGCATGTCAAGACTGAGGAGAAACGGCCACGCATTTTTCGCCGAGGCTTACAATTTTGGCGCACGCCTTTTTTGCCGTCTCTGAATCAAAGCCAGCAAAGCGCGCGCGGAAAACTGTTGCACCGTCTTTTTGAACGGCGATTGTATAAGCTGCTTTACCCTCAAGAGAGGTGATAGCTTTACCCTTGAGCGCAGTCAGTTTGGCTTGCGCTTGTTGTTTGTCAGGATAAGCGCCAATCTGAATGTTCCAGCTTTGGGTGATGCTGTCTTCGAGGGTGTTTGGCTCTGCAGAGGCAGATTTGACCGCAAAGGGTAATTTGCCAAGTGGCTTTTTCTTGCTGTCGACAGGAGCCAAGCTTGCTTCCATCACCTTTGGTGTGACAGTTGTGGTGGATGCAACATCTGCTTGATCTTCATCACTTGCCTGATCTTCAGCAGCGCTTGCAGCCACATCAGCCAATTGTGTTTTTTCGTCCGGGCTCGGGATTAGTGCAGTGGCAGAAGCTGCAGCTGTGGTAACCGGATTGATAACGCCTTTGGACGAACCGGCCAATGCAGCGACTGTGGCGCCACCCTTGGCTTGCGCAAACTTACTTTCCAACATACGCATCATATAAGCGCCGCGCGATGCTGGCGATGTGGCACCGAGCACAACGCCGACCAAGCGCTTGTCTCCGCGTTTTGTGGACGTTACCAAATTAAAGCCCGAAGCCGCGATATAACCTGTCTTTATTCCATCAGTGCCAGCATAATGCTCGACTAGTTTATTGTGAGTTCGGATCGTGCGGCCATGAAAGTCGAAAGCGGTGATCCGAAAATAGGGGTAGTATTGTGGGAAGTCGCGCATCAATCTAAGACCCAAAGTGGCCATATCGCGGGCTGTTGTAAATTGGTCAGGGTTGGGTAGCCCTGACGCATTATGAAATGATGAGCGGCTCATGCCAATGGTATGTGCAACCCTTGTCATGCGTGCTGCAAAATTTGATTCTGTGCCACCTAGGTTTTCAGCAATGGTCGCAGCGGCATCGTTTGCTGATTTCGTAACCAGCGCTTTGATCGCTTCATCAACCGTGATTGTCATGCCTGCGCGAAGGCCGAGCTTTGAAGGCGCCATTGCAGCGGCACGATTTGACACACGGAACGGCGTGCCCTTGTTAATACGACCGGCTTTTAAATCTTGAAACAAAACATAAAGCGTCATCATTTTTGTCAGGGACGCGGGGTGACGCAGACCATCTGGATTGTCGCTGAACAAAATAGCACCGGTGCGGGCATCGACGGTGATTGCTGAGAATTGCGGCTTTGCATTAGCGGTTGGCGCGAGCGTTAAGAGCGACAGCAAACATATGGCAGCTATCGTTCTGAACTTCTCTGCAACTTTGATCACAAACATCTAGTCTTCCACCTTCACGCAAGTACGGCTTTTCACGGAGAACATACCGGCAAAAACCAAATTAGTGTGATGACCCCCCAATCTTCACAACAGTCAGATTAACTATTAAATGCGACGGGCTTACCAAGGGGTAAATGGCGAGTCGATTTGTTTCGTTAGTGATAGTCGAAATAGTGTTTATGTTGCAACGCAAAATAATACTTGACTTCATGTTGCAGTGCACCTAGATATGGTCCATCGAATTTATCAACCCCCGTACTGATTGGAGAATACCATGATGAAATCATTTGAAGATATGCAATCTGCCAGCAAAGAAGGCATGGAAGCTATGACAGCTTCGACCGCAGCTATGACTAAGGGCTATCAAGCCGTTGCAACTGAAGTTGCTGATTTCTCTAAGAAATCTTTTGAAAAGTCAGCTGGTCATTGGGAAAAGGCAGTTGCTGCCAAATCTTTTGAAAATGCCGTTGCTGTTCAACAAGCTTTTGCAAAAGAAACATTTGATGCAACTGTTGCTGAATTTACAAAGCTTGGTGAACTTTATGCAGCTGCTGCAAAGAGCGCATTCAAGCCATTCGAATCCAGCTTTGCTGCTTTCGGTGTGAAGGCTCCTGTTACAAAGTAATTTTGTATCTGAATTCAAATTTAGAACCCGCTGATGAAAATCGGCGGGTTTTTTATTGCAAGTCGATTATGACTGGCACGTGATCAGATGGTTTATCGTGGCCACGCGCATCTTTGTGGATTTCAACGCTTATCAATTTGTCCGCGGCTTGCGGCGATAAAATCAGATGATCGATTCGGATGCCGTTGTTTTTTGGCCAAGCGCCGGCTTGATAGTCCCAGAAACTGTATTCGATTTTAGTTGGGTAAAGTGCGCGGTATGATTCTAGGAGACCGAGTGCGAGAAGCTCTCTAAACGACTGACGTGTTTGCGGCAAAAACAATGCGTCTGTTGTCCAATTCTGTGGATTGCGCGCGTCTTCTGGGTTGGGAATGACGTTGTAATCGCCAGCCAAAACGAAGGCTTCTTCTTTTAGAAGTTCTGCTTTTGCAAAAGTTTTCAGCCGTTCCATCCAAGCCAATTTGTAGTCATATTTGGGGCCAGGGGCAGGGTTTCCGTTTGGCAGATAAAGGCCGCAGACACGAACAGCATTCGTTCCGTCAATTACGGTGGCGGCGATGAACCTTGCTTGCTCGTCTGCTGCATCGCCTGGAAGTCCACGCTGCAGATCTTCCATCGGTAGTTTTGAAAGAAGCGCGACGCCGTTATAGGTCTTCTGTCCGTGAATTTCCGCACGGTAGCCCAGTTCTTCAAAGTGCGCGACGGGGAAGGCATGGTCTTCGCACTTGATTTCTTGCAGGCAGACAACATCCGGCTTTGCTTCGCGCAGCCAAGTAGTGACAGATTCGAGGTGGGCTTTAACGGAATTGACGTTCCACGTGGCGATGCGCATTAGAAAGAGAAACTGGTGCCGCAACCGCAGGACGATTTAGCGAGCGGGTTTTGAATGCGGAACGACTGGCCCATAAGGTCGTCGATAAAGTCAAGTTCTGAACCAGCCATGAACCCAAGCGATGTTGCATCGACCAAAACCCGTGCACCGTCACGCTCAAAAACTCGGTCATCTTCTTCAGGTTTGTCGCTAAACACGAAATCATATTGGAAACCCGAACAGCCACCACCATTCACAGCAATGCGCAAAGCGGCCACCGCATGTTGCTTAGCGGCAATCTCGTGAATGCGCTTGGCGGCGCGGGCGGTGACACTGATTTGACGTTCAGACATGGCGTAGATGTTGTGTTTTCGCGCGAAAATGTCAATGGTCAGTTTTATGTCGAGTCTTGCACCATATGCCGCTCATTTCAACCAAAGCCGGGGCAGGGTTGTGGCCGAGCCTGATGCGCCGTCACGCAGTGTCTTCGCGCGGGATCGTGACCGGATCATTCACTCTTCTGCGTTTCGTAGGCTGAAACACAAAACCCAGGTGTTCGTGTTTCATGAGGGCGATCATTTTCGCACGCGTCTCACACACAGTATTGAGGTAGCGCAAGTGGCGCGTTCGATTGCGCGGGCATTACGGCTTGATGAGGATTTGACTGAGGCTTTGGCACTGGCTCATGATTTGGGTCACACACCATTTGGTCATGCGGGCGAGCGCGAATTAGATCGGTTGATGAAACCATATGGTGGCTTTGATCACAATGCACAGTCGCTTCGGATTGTAACAAAGCTGGAACGGCGCTATGCGGCTTTTGATGGTTTAAATCTTACATGGGAAACACTTGAAGGTTTGGTAAAACATAATGGGCCGCTGGTTGATGCTGAAGGCCATGCTTTGGGGCACTACGCGGAAACGGGTTTGCCCGCTGCGATAATAGAATATGCGGAGGTGCATGATCTTAGATTGCCGAGCTATGCTTCGGCAGAAGCGCAAGTGGCAGCGGTATCTGACGACATCGCATATAATGCGCATGATGTTGATGATGGCCTTCGCGCCAAGCTATTCAACATCATTGATCTTGGTGATATTCCGCTAGCAGGGCAGGCGCTTGGTGAAGTGCTCACCGCCTATCCCGATCTGGATACTAATCGTGTTATCCATGAAACGGTTCGGCGATTGATTTCGGCAATGGTAGCGGATGTTCTAGCGGAAGGGCACAAGAACATTTCAAAGTCTCATGTCAAATCGAGCGATGCGGTGCGCGATCTTGGAAAACCTTTGATTCAATTTGGCGCGCAGATGCGCGAAAACAACAAAGTGCTGCAAGGTTTCCTGTCGGTAAAAATGTATCGTCATGCGCGAGTCCTCGAAATCATGGAACGAGCCCAGCGGGTCATCCGCGACCTGTTTGATGCTTATATGAATGACGAGAAGTTACTTCCTTCCGACTGGCGTGAAGATCATCCGATTTCAGATCAAAGCCGCTATGCCCGCCAAGTGTGTGATTTTATTGCGGGCATGACTGATCGTTATGCGCTTGATCAGCATAAGCGGCTGTTTGACCTTGACCCACTTTTCCGATAGTCAGCGCACGGAATTGTTTTAACGGGTTAATGTCAGAATCATGAATCTTTTCGCCCATTTTCAGGGTGTTGTTGCGAATGCTGTTGAGACTTTAGTAGGGCAGGGCAAGCTGCCCGCTTGCCTCGACTTGAGCAAGTTGACGGCTGAGCCGCCACGTGATGCAACGCATGGTGACGTGGCCGTGAATGCGGCGATGGTGCTGGCTAAACCTGCAGGCATGAGCCCGCGTGCTGTTGCGGATTTGCTTGTGCCGCTTTTGGTTTCTGATCCTGATACAGCGGCGGTGACGGTTGCTGGCCCGGGCTTTATCAATATCAAATTGAAGGACTCATTTTGGCCGCGCGTGTTGCAAGCAGCACTGGGTCAAGGCGATCAATTTGGCTCGTCCAAAATTGGCTCAAATCAAAAAGTGAATGTGGAATATGTTTCGGCAAACCCAACCGGACCGTTGCATGTTGGTCATTGTCGTGGCGCGGTGTTTGGCGACGCGCTGGCTTCGCTTTTGAAGTTTTCTGGTTATGATGTGACCAAAGAATATTATATGAATGATGCTGGTGGCCAAGTGAATGTGTTGGCGGAGTCTGCTTATCTTCGTTACCGTGAAGCACTGGGCGAAGACATTGGCGAAATTCCTGCTGGACTTTATCCTGGTGATTATTTGAAGCCTGTGGGCGAGGCGCTTGCTAAAGAATATGGCAAGTCACTTCTAGGCATAAATGATTGGCTGCCTCTGGTGCGCGACAAATCCATCTCAATGATGATGGATATGATCAGGGACGATCTTGCTTCGCTTGATATTAAACAGGAAGTTTTCTTTTCAGAAAAATCTTTGCAGGCTGATGGCTCTGTTGCCAAGGCAATTGCAAAACTTCGCGCATCTGGTGATGTTTATGAGGGCCGCTTGCCGCCGCCAAAAGGCGAGGTGAATGAAGACTGGGAAGACCGTGAGCAGACCTTGTTTCGGTCAACGGCGCTGGGTGATGATGTTGACCGCGCTTTGCTCAAGTCTGATGGCAGCTTTACTTATTTTGCTTCCGATGTTGCATATAGCCAAAACAAAATTGATCGTGGCTTCAAGCAACTGATCTATGTATTGGGTGCTGATCATGGTGGTTATGTCAAACGCTTGCAGGCCGTTGCATCTGCTTTGGCTGGGCCGGGCGTTGTTCAAGTCGACGCAAAGCTCTGCCAACTCGTAAAGCTGTTCCGTAATGGCGAACCTGTACGCATGTCGAAGCGGGCAGGTGAGTTTGTAACCTTGCGCGACGTGGTCGATGAGGTTGGCCCAGACGTCGTGCGCTTCATGATGCTTTACCGCAAGAACGAAGCGCCTCTGGATTTTGATTTTGCGAAAGTCACGGAGCAGTCAAAAGATAATCCGGTGTTTTATGTACAATATGCCCATGCCCGCATTTGCTCCGTGTTGCGCAACGCCGAGGCCGCAGGGTTGAAATCGGATGCAAAGATTGACTTCAATTTATTGACGGATGAAGCTGAAAAGGCACTGATATTAAGGATTGCAGCCTTTCCACGGGTTATTGAGGCTGCTGCTTTGGCCCATGAGCCACACAGAATATCCTTTTATCTCTATGACTTAGCAAGTGATTTTCACTCTTTATGGAATAAGGGCAAAGAACTGCCGCAATTAAGATTTATTTTGCAAGATCAAGATAACATATCATTAACGCGGCTCGCTTTCCTGAGGGTGATTCGCTATTGTTTGGCAAATGGTCTCGGGCTCCTCGGCGTTAAACCCGCCTCGGAAATGTAACAACGGATGAAGTGACAATGGACCAAAATTCGACAGGTGGCTCTGATAAACGCAATTGGCGCGAGCGCCTTGGCATCGGCACGAAAGATAGTGTTATTGTAGCTGGGAAAGATATGCCCAAGGTTGCGGGCGAATTTAAAGCTGTGATGGAACCGGAAGCGGCCCCTGTAAAAACTGCGCCAATAGCTGCTGTTCGACCTGCACCGATGGCGCCGCGGCCGGCTGCAAAACCTGCTCCAGCGCCTGGATCTGCCAGGCCTGCCGCGCAGCCTGCTGCTGCACGTCCTGCAATTGTTTCGCCTGATGCGCTGGCAAATAAATTAAAGTCGCAACGTGATGCGGCCGAGAAGTTGGCAGAGCAACGTGTAGCTGCTGCTAAGCAAAGAGCCGAAGCCACTATTAGTCCTGCGGCGAACGGGGCTGAAAAACCAAAGTTTACTTTTGCTGATGATGAGCCGAAAGTTGCTAATCGTCCGGCTGCAGCTGCTCAACCTGCGGCACGTTCGGGCGCGCAAATTCAGCGCACTGCTCCTCCTGCGTCGCAACCGCAAACTGGCTATTCCAATCAGATTGCCCCGCCACGTCCACAACTGGGTGGCGCGCAAACTGTGCCACCACGTGCCGTGCCCCCGCCACCGGCTTATCCGCCGCAGTCATATCCTCAAGGCTCGGCTTACCCACAGGGGCAGCCCTATTATCCTCAACAGCCACAACAATATCCACCTGGTTATCAGCCAGCGCCGCAGGGTTACGCACCTGTGCCACCAACAGGCTACAGGCCAATTGATCCTGCGACTGGATACACGCCACCGCCTCCGTTCAATCCACAAATGCGCCCATCGTATCAACCTGCGGGCATTCCACCGCAGCCTCGTTTGCAAGTGCCTCAGCAGCGTCCTGCTATGACTGGTTTTAACACACCGCAGCCTGGTTTTGGCGCTGAGCCGCGGGCCAATCCAAGACTGAATAACCCACCTTCGGTGCGCCAGTCACCTAGTGTGCAATTTGCAGAAGGTGAAGAGGATGATATTTTTGAGCAGCCTGCACCACGCACTCAGAGACGTGCGACGGCTGATGAATATAGCCAAGCTTACAGAGAGGTTGAAACCGGTTACGAAGAAGAAGCTCCGCGGTCCTATACTCCGCTCATTCTTCTTTCACTTCTCGCGCTGGCCGTTGTCGCCGGACTATTAGGCTGGTGGGGCTACAATAATTATATCAAGAATGGTGGACGCATTGCTGGAATGCAGAATAATGTTCCGGTAATTGCAGCGCCCGAAAAGCCCGCCAAGGCAGCACCAGATGCAACGGCAACTGGTAATGCTGCTGCGGGCAAGGCGGTCAATTCTTCGAAAAAGCTAATCTATGACCGCATTGTTGGCGACCGTGAAATACTCGGCGGTCAAATGGCGCCCAGTGAAGAACAACCCGTTCAGCCTGCTAACAACAGCGCTCCGGCACAACCACCTGCAGGGAGTGATGCAGCGCCCGCAAACGCAATTCCGGCGCCTGCTACAGGCACTGGAAATGATGGCACGCCTCTGCCGTTGCCTCCGCCACCGGGTGGAGCAAACGGAACGCAAGGGTCACTCGATCCTCCGGGAAAAGGTGACGCGGCAAAAACTGATCAAGCCTCGATTACACCAACTGGCGTCACAGGTTCGACGGCAGATGCACTTCCAGTTGTTCCGGGTACGCCTTTGACATCGGGAGGCGAGTCAAGCTCAGTTGTTGCGGGCGGCTCGCAGGTGGCTGGCGCAGTTGCAAATGTGGCTCCACCCCCATCGGCGGTTAGCACTGCCGTTGCAACTGGTTCTGACGTTCTCGCCTCAAAAGCGGAAACTTCAAAACCAGTTGCAGAAGCAATTACAGATACGACTGCCTCGCCAGCACCTGCCGTCAAAGACAAAAAGGTGGTGATGAAGAAAGTTGCTTCGGCTGACGTAACAACCAAGTCGCTTGGCGCAAAGCCCGTTGTGTTGGTGCCACCCTCCAAATTGGCACTGAAAAATAAAACACTTTCAACCCAAAATGAAGCCGTAGCCGATGGAACGGATGCAATTGCAACTTCATCTGGCGGTGGACTATATGGCAATTCGGAAGTTGATCAGCCGAGTGCTGGTAAAGTTGCGGTTGCGCCCATTGAAGCTCCAAAAAAGCGCAAGACTTTGCTTGATTTGTTTAAAACAGATAGTCAGACATCAGATGTTGCTGTGGCAAATGTAACCCCGCCTGAGCCTGTGATTCCACCTCAGCAGGTTGCCGCCGCCACGCCGCGCATCGTATCACCATCACCCGCCGTTGCGACCGGCGCTTACGTTGCGCAGTTGGCGTCGTTCAAAAGCAAGAGTGAAGCAAATTCAGAATACTCTCGTTTGGTTGCAAAGCATGGTGAGATCATCAAGCGCTACGCTCCGATTATTGAGCAAGCTAACGTGGCGGGCAGCACTCGTTACCGTCTAAATATTGGCCCTATGGCATCGTCAAGTGTCGCTTCTAGCCTTTGTTCGTCGCTTTTTGCGGCGGGCGAACGCGACTGCCTTGTACACAGACAGTAGATTCCGCACTAACTAGAAATTGTGTCTATTTCTGAAAGCTCATTAAAGTCAAATGACAATACGTTCCTTTATTAGCGGTTGCGCAAACCTATCGTTGTCACAGGACGAAGTTCAGTTTTTTAAAAAGAGCAATCCTTGGGGACTGATCCTTTTTAAGCGCAATTGCGACAGTCCTGACCAAATCCGTAATCTAACAGCCCAGTTTCGTGACGCCGTTGGCCGCAAAGATGCGCCTGTTTTCATTGACCAAGAGGGTGGTCGCGTTCAAAGATTAGGCCCACCTTCCAGCCATTGGCGTAAATATCCTGCGGCGATGGAATATGGCAGGCAATATGATCGCTCTCCGTCACTTGCATTAAAGACGGCACGTAGTATTGGCCGACTGATGGCTGATGATATGGCGGAAATTGGTATCACGGCCAGCTGTTTGCCGGTGCTTGATGTTCCCCAACCCGGGGCCCACGATGTTATCGGTAATCGGGCTTACTCAATGCGCCCTGAACACATCATGGTTTTGTCACGCGCTCATACAGTGGGGCTTATGGAAGGCGGCGTTTTGCCAGTCATGAAACATATTCCCGGACATGGCCGTGCTGAAGTTGACAGCCATCACAACTTGCCAGTTGTAAAGGCCACGCGCATGGAACTTGAGAGAGTCGATTTCTTACCATTTGTCGGCTTTGCAGATTGCCCGATGGCTATGACGGCACATGTGATTTTCGAGGCTCTGGATAAAGAATTTCCAGCAACTTTGTCGCGCAAGATCATCAAAAATGTTGTTCGAAAGCTGATTGGTTTTGAAGGTCTTTTGATGACAGATGATTTATCAATGAAGGCGCTTCAAGGCAGTTTTACTGAAAAGGCTCATCTGGCGTTGGCGGCTGGTTGCGACATGCTTTTGCATTGCAATGGCGTTATGAGCGAAATGGAAGAAGTGGCAGAGGCTGCTATCCCGCTCGCAGGCAAAGCCATGCGCCGCGCCAAACAGGCATTGAAAGCCAAGCGCAAGCCGCTGCCTTATGACAAGAAACAGGCTCTGAACGATTTGGAAGCTATTCTCAGCGTCTGAAACTGGGGATAAGCTAGCCATAACATTCGAATCGCCGCCATTTATTCAGTAAACACTGGCGGATGGAGAACGATACATTGGCCGAACCAATAACACCCGTTGAGCAGGACGCATGGCCCGAAGGTCAAGATGCTTTGCGTGTTATGGCTGAATCCGAAGTCGATGAACTGATTGTTGATGTGGGCGGCTTTGAAGGCCCGCTGGATTTGCTTTTAGAATTGGCGCGTGCCCATAAAATTGATCTGGCTCAAGTTTCAATTTTGGCACTGGCTAATCAATATTTGATTTTCATTGAACGTGCACAAAAAATGCGTCTTGATGTTGCAGCGGATTATTTGGTGATGGCCGCTTGGCTTGCCTATTTGAAATCTCGCTTGTTGATCCCAGCACCTCCCAGCTCTGATGAAGCGCAACCACAAGATATGGCGGCTCGACTTGCGTTCCGATTGCAACGTTTAGCGGCGATGCGCGATTCAGCAGCAAAGATTATGGCCATGCCTCAACTTGGGCTTCATGTATTTGAACGCGGTGCACCGCAGCCATTGGTGGTGGATGTGCAGCGTGAGTATGGCGATAACCTGATTGATCTTCTGAAAGCTTATGCTGATCGTCGTCAGCGCAAAGTTGTGCGCCAGACATATACTGTGAAGCGGCAACCCACTTGGTCAATTAAAGAAGCTCGTGAGGCATTAGAGCGCCTTGTAGGCACCATGGATGAGTGGGGTACTTTTGATCGCTGGCTTGAGGTTTATTTGGCCACACCAGCTACGCGTCGATCTGTGCGGGCTTCAAGCTTCACTGCAAGTCTCGAGCTGGCGCGAGATGGCCGGATTGAAATGCGCCAAGATGAAGCCTTTACACCGATTTATATGCGCCGTCGCCATTTGGCTGTTGTTGAAGGAAACTAATGATGCATTCACAGGCTTTGCCAATGGAGAAAGAGCAGGACATGACAGACGATAACGATGCAACGATCGTCACCCTGCATCCGCATGCCGAGCGCAGTCAATATTTGCGCATTATTGAAGCCATGTTGTTTGCTTCAGCTGAACCCGTTGATATCGAAAAATTTCAAGAATTCTTGGGCGAGGGGACGGATGTCCTCAGTCTGCTGGCTGATCTGCAAAGCAACTATGAAAATCGCGGAGTCAACTTGGTGCAGGTGGCAGGCAAATGGGCCATGCGAACGGCGCAAGATATGGGCACAATTTTGCGCCGCGAAACAAAGGAACAAAAAAAACTGAGCAAGGCTGCGCTCGAAACACTTTCGATTTGTGCTTATCATCAGCCCGTTACCCGTGCGGAAATTGAGGACATTCGCGGTGTTGCGATTTCGAAGGGCACTTTGGACAACCTTTTGGAAATTGGCTGGGTGCGGATGCGCGGCAGGCGCAAGACACCGGGCAGGCCCGTGACCTACGGAACGACCCCTGAATTTCTTGTTCACTTCGGTTTGAATGAACTTACTGATTTGCCCGGGTTGCACGAGCTGAAAGCCGCTGGACTGTTGGACGGTAACATTCCGCCGGGCTTTGATGTGCCGATGCCTCGGGTTACAGACGAATTGACGGCCGATGAAGAACCACTTGATGGCACGGAACAACTGCCACTTGAAATGCATTTGCCAGATGAACGCGAAGCACCAGCCTCAAAAGGGGGCGAGGAAACCTTGTAAGCGTTTACCTTAATGATTCATGGTTAAATTAAATGGTTCGGCGTTTACCATAGGTTACGCTGGCTTTTTTACGCTCTGAGATGCATAAACTTATACATGATTTCGAATGCGTCCGTTAGCTTTCTCCAAGGCGCCGGACATTACCTCAGAGGAACGGCGCTCCTGCACCGAGAGCCGTTCCTCAAGCATCTCAATTGAAGCAAATATGCTTCTGAATC
>JANYHN010000050.1 GCA_025359045.1 Hyphomicrobiales bacterium
GTCTGTCGGCCGGGAAACTGGAAGAGGAGGGTGGGTTTCCATTAATCTTATCGGAGAACCGTAAATGACAAAGCGTTTAAGCGCCAAGTATAAAATTGATCGTCGTCTGGGTGAAAATATTTGGGGTCGCCCCAAGAGCCCTGTTAACAAGCGTGAATATGGCCCCGGCCAACACGGTCAACGCCGCAAGGGCAAAGTTTCAGATTTCGGCACGCAATTGCGCGCCAAGCAAAAGCTCAAGGGTTACTACGGTAACATTAGCGAAAAGCAGTTCCGCGCCGGTTATGCCGAAGCTCTGCGTATGAAGGGCGATAGCTCTGAAAACCTGATTGGTTTGCTCGAACGTCGTGTTGACGCGCTGGTTTACCGCGCCAAGTGGGTTTCCACAGTGTTTGCTGCCCGTCAGCTCGTGAGCCATGGCCACGTTAAGCTGAACGGCAAGCGCATTACCATCGCGTCCATTCGCTTGAAGGTTGGTGACGTTGTTGAGCTCACAGCGAAAGCCAAGGAAATGGCTTCGGTTTTGGAAGCGCAAGCTTCTGCAGAACGCGATGTTCCAGATTACGTTGAGTTGGACGGCAAGGGCACAGCCAAGCTGACCCGCATTCCAACGCTTACAGACGTTCCATACCCAGTGCAAATGCAGCCAGCCCTTGTGGTGGAATTCTATTCACGTTAATCGACGATTTCATGTATTTTGAAGGGGCTCGCAGAAATGCGGGCCTTTTTGTTTAGGAGAATCAGATGAGTGATACTTCGCGGTTGGATGCTTTGGAAATCCGCTTTGCTCATCAAGAGCAGACGATCACTGACCTCAATGAAGTGATCACTTCGCAATGGAAGCGTATTGAGAATTTAGAGATTCAAATCAGACGCTTGCATGAAGAGTTTCAGAATGTAGATCAGGGGCGTAATGCGCCTGAGCCTCCGCCGCCGCATTATTAAATCAACTTCAACTTCGAACCCACATCAACGCCCGGAAATATCTTTGAACTCAAATCGCCCGGTGAAATGCCATATAAATCGGCAAGTGCCCAACCCATATACCGCCGCACATCATCGGTTGGCATAAGGTCACGTGCTTCAAGCAATTTATCATGGCTGAGGCCTGGCCATTTCTTGTTGATCACTTTGCCGCCTTCACCATTTGCCAGCAATCCACCCGCCAGAAACGCAGCACCGCCCGTGCCGTGATCGGTTCCGCCTGTGCCATTAAAATGGGCCGTGCGGCCGAATTCGCTGGCGGCAATCACCAATGTGTTGGCCCAGACTGGCCCGAGCTCTTGTTTCAATTGGGTGATAGCCGTGCTGAGTGCTTCCAAGCTTTTACCTAATCGAGTTTCTTGGTTGTCATGGGTGTCCCAGCCATAGATGGAGAATGAAGCGATGCGGCATTCTTCTTTCATCATACGTGCGGTCAAGCTGCATGTAGCTTCGATGCCTTTACCAGGGTGCTGGTCATCCTCGGCCATCATGCTTTGTTGCATGTTGGCTTGCACACCAGCCATGACGGGAGCGAAATCTTTGTCGCCATTGTAAAGCATTTCCAAAAACTGAGTTGAGTCTGACCAGAAGCCCAATTCATTGTTGGTGCCGATGTTCAGGTATGGCGCAGGCCCGCGCATCACCAATTGTGAACCCGAGCCTACATCAGCAGCGAAGTTAAATTTCGTGCCCCCCATCAAAGTAATCAAGCGGTTCACCCAGCCCGTATCAGTGGTGTCATGGGCATCGGCCCCACGCTCTAAATAGTCTTGCGCTTCAAAGTGGCTGCGGTTCCTGTAAGGCGTGGATAAGCTATGGATTACGCTCAGCTCTTTGGCTTCAAAAAGCGGCTTCAATGGCGTGAGCGCTTCGTGGAAAGCGAAATAGTTATCGACAGCGAAACTCCTGGCACTGCCTGTTGGCCGTAGTTTGGCGAAGTCGGGATCGCCAATTGGCTGCACTGCATCGAGTGAATCCATTCCACCGCGTTGAATGATCACAATCAAGCGCTTGTCGGAATTAGCAGCAGCAAAAGTAATGCCGCGCATCGCAGAATAAGCACCCGCAGCTGCAACAGCGTGGAGGAAATTTCGGCGATTTATCATGATGATTAGCTCCGGTTGAATTCTGGGCTTGCCAAAACAAGGCCCAGTGCGAGTTGGCGGCTGCTGGCTAGTTTGATTGTCGATAATGTTTGCGGGCGAAGATTTGGGCCAAGAACCCGCGCCGCAAAGGCGGCCGGCTCTTCGTCTTCAAAATGCTTCACAATTATTGGAATGCGGATCAATCTTGCGCCGATGACTGAAGGTGAAAGCCAGAAGCTTGGATCATCTGACCAGCCTTTAGGGCTTGGCGCCGCCCAAAGCTTTTGCGTCAGGTTTTCCATTGAACCCACCGTCATTGGATTTCCTGGCGGCTTGTCTTCTTGCCTTGATTTAAGTTCAAGAGCTTGCTGATTTATTTTGCCTGCGCGAAGGGCGCTGACGAGAAAAACAAAATCATTGCGCATGTTTTTGCCCAAAGGGGCTGCAGAAGCCGGATGCGTCAAGAGAACTTTATAGACTGCCGTTAAATTGCCGCTACTCGATTTGAATTCAGCTTCCAAGGTCTTCTCTAAATCTAAATTGTTAGGCCCCACAAAATGTGCGGTCAATTTATGGGCAATGAAACTGGCGGTCGAAGAGTGATTTGCCAAAAAACGGAACACATCTTTTGCGTCTTGTTCTTGTGGTTTTGCCCCTCCAAAAGATTTCCCCATCATTGATTTTGTGCCGGGTTCAGCACGTCCCGGAGTGAAAACCACCTGGCCTGAATCTTTTTCAACATGCCAGCCTGTTAGAATTTTACTGAAAGCCACGATATCATCCTGGATGTACCCGCCACCCACACCCACGGTATGCAGTTCCAAAATTTCGCGACCCAAATTTTCGTTGAAGCCTTTTTTACTGCGATTGCCAAATTTTGAATGAGGGCCAATCGAGTTTTGCAAATTCAAATAATACACCATTGCGGGGCTAAGTTCAGCGGCCACCAACAAATCATAAAATGAGCCAAACATGTTGGGGCGGATGGTCGTTGCTTCATAAAGCCTGGCGGTGGCTCTGAGAAAGCGATTGGTCGCTCCTAATGCAAAGTGATTTGCCCAAAATGCCTGAAGGCGATTGCTGAACATCTGGTCGGATGTAACGGCCGCCATAACTGCGTTATGTACATCCTGCGCGTGATAAGTTTGAACCTGTTGGTTCAGTTCTTTATTCTTAGTTTTCTTTGCGTCAGGATTATCGGCATTTGCCATTTTGGCTTCTTTGGCCAGGGCGTTTTGTTCGCCCAGATAAATGATGCGCCCAACCAATTCGCTTTCCGCTTCCAGATTTCTTTTGGGCAAAATTTCCAATTCCGCCATAGGATCAAATTTTCCATTCAACGGAATGCCATAGCCGAAGCGAAAAGCCTTGGTATATTCAGCGTCATTCATGGTGCATTCTCCAAGGTTTTTGAGAATCGATTGTTAACTTCAGACGCAGAGCTCGCGTCAATCCGTCGTTAGTTCAGCGCTTCGGCAATTTTGGCGTCGGCTAAGGCAAAACAGCCGGCGATTGTGGGGCTCAGTGGCAGGTTACGATAAGAACCAATCGCTCCATTTTGCTTTAATTTTCCAGCAAGGCCCGGTTCATCAGAGGAGACCACCCAAATAAACCCGAAACTGGTTTGGCGGATGGGTTTGCCACCAGCATTGATGATGCTAGCGAAAACCTTATCGGACGGGGTGTTAGGCTCAAAAACGGCAAGCATTGTGCCAGTGGCATCAGATGATAACGCGCCAGCTCGCATGATGATGGCCATGGCGATGAGCCACACCGTGATTACAGAAGCAAAGAAAATAAGCGCGAATTTATGCGAGGGGTAGTTCACGCCACTGCGAAGGCAGGGGCCTTTGCCTCACGAATCGGTAGATGTACTAAGAAAGCAAAAACGCCCAGGCCAACGCTCATCCACCACACCGGATTGTAGGAGCCAAACACATCATAAAGCTTGCCGCCCAACCACACACCAAGAAATGAGCCAATCTGGTGGCTTAAGAATACAAAGCCATAAAGTGTTGCCATATAGCGCGTGCCAAACATAACGATGACGAGTTGCATGGTGAAGGGCACAGTGGAGAGCCAGAGGAAACCGAGTACTGCGGTGAACAGCAAAGTACTGATTTGGGTTATGGGGAAGCTGATGAAGGCAACAGTTGCTATGGCGCGCAGCAGATAGATGGAACTGAGTGGAAAGCGCTTGTCATTGCGGCCGCCGAGGATGCCAGCGGTATAGGAACCGACGACATTGAACAGCCCTATAAGACCCATGGCCAATCCGGCAAACTCTTTGGTGATGCCATGCTCTGCCAAATAAGGCGGCAAATGAACGGTGACGAATGCGAGTTGGAATCCGCAAACAAAAAAACCGGCCGTCAGCAATAAGTATGAACGATGGCCAAAAGCCAGCTTGATGGCTTGGCGCATCGTCAAATCTGTTTCGCCCACATTGGCTTTGCTGCCTGCGGAGTTTTGGACCAATAAAGGCATAGCAAAAGGGATGATCAGCAATGATGATGCCGCAAGGATCAGCAATACTGTGTGCCAGCTATAGACCGACAGCATTGCGCCTGTCAGCGGCGAAAAAATGAACTGCCCAAGTGAGCCTGAAGCCGTGGCCAAACCAAAAGCCCAAGAACGTTTTTCAGGTGGCACGATGCGGCCCAAGGCGGCCATTACAATGCCGAATGATGACAGCGCGATACCAACACCCACAAAAAGGCCAGCGGTGATATTAAACAAAAACGGCGTGCCCGCATAAGCCATGCCCACAACACCGATGGCATATATCACCGCGCCAACCATCAACACGCGGGCCGAGCCATAACGATCAGCCATTGCGCCGGCAAAGGGCGTGGCAATGCCCCACATTAAATTCTGAACAGCCAAAGCAAATGAAAAAGTTTCACGCGGCCAGCTATAAGCTTGCGAAATTGGCAAGGTGAATTGGCCGAAAGTTGAGCGCACTCCGAAATTGACGATGGCGACGCAACAACCACAGATCAGAACAGTGATTGCTAGAAAATACCAAGGCGTAGGTTTGGCAACTGTATTCATGGCGGAAACTTAGACCTTTTCAACGCGCGTGAGAAATGATTTTCCAAACTCTGCAATGGCCACACCTGCCAATATTAAAAAACCAGCGATCAGTGTTGTGAATGTCACTTTCTCCCCCAACACCAGCCAACCTGCCGCCACGGCGAGAACCGGCACGAGATAAAGCGATGCGCCCATAGTGGTTGAGCGTAAATGACCAGAGGCAAAATTCCAAGCGACTAATGCAATGAAAGTGGCGATGACTGATAAAAAGAATAGTGCTTGCCAATCAGCAGGTCGCATATTCACAACAGCGCTCCACGTCGAGGCTGAAGCGAAAACCAGAGCAGGGGGCGCACATAGGATCAACGACCAAGCAGTAATTTTGAGCGCGCCATATTTTTCAACGAGTGGCCTGCTGAAAATTACATAAATGGCCCACGCAATGCCGCAAGTAAAAATCATCAAGCCGCCGATGATTAAATCCGAAGTGCCTTGAGCTGCACCCGCGTCACCACTGAATAGGAACAGGGATCCGGCAAATGAGATAACCATACCGATGAGCACCGATGCCGAAAGTTTTTCGGTGCCGAGTGCTGCCGCCATGAGCGCAATCACCATGGGCTGTGTCGAAATGATAATGCCGCCAATACCAGCGCTCACGCGGGCAAAACCAAAAATGGTTCCCAGAAAATAACCAAACATACCGACAGATCCTGTCAGGATCAGCTTGGGGACGTCAGCGCGGTCAATGCGCCAACCAGCAAACGCCAGTAGTGGCAGACAGATAATGGCCACGCTGCACATACGGATAACGATAGAATCTGAGGGGCCAGAAGCAAGTGCGAGCGAGCGCACAAACACAGGTGACAATCCCCATGTTAAAATGGCAAATGCGAGAGCGAGGAGGGCTGTGGTTTTAGAGGTCATTGATCCAATAAAGGCGATGCCTCTGATTTGGTCAATGGTGGATATGGCAGAGGAGATATGAATTATCCCCCGTGCTTCTCCATCGCTGCTTTAACAGCTGGTCGTTCCAACATCGCCGCACGGTGCGCCAGAATTTTGGGGAACTTTGAAGTGTCCACACCGTCACCTTCAAGCCAGTTGGCAATCGTAAAAAGATAAGCATCCGCCACCGTATATTGCTCGCCCATCACCCAAGGCCCTTTGAGATATTCTTTCTCAATCATCACGCAGCAATCTGTCATGTTCTGTGGCACTTTGATTTTCATTGCTTCAACCACGGCTGGATCGTCTGACCAGCGGCTGCCTCGGCGATTATGTGCGTGGTGCGGATGCACAGTGGACGAGAGATAAGAAGTGAAGGCCTGCATCTGCGCAAACGCAAATGGATCAGAACGCGACAGGCGCATCTTGGGATACACATCAGCAATGAATGCTAAGATCGCCACATTCTCGGTGATCACGCCCTTATCAGTGGCCAGTGCAGGCACGCGGCCCTTCGGGTTCACATATTTAAAGGGAGCCGTGTTTTGCTCATTCTCAGCGAAATTTACCTTGTGCGCAGTGTATTCAGCGCCCGCTTCTTCAAGCGCAATCATCGGCGCCAGCGAACAAGTTTTAGGTGCGTAATAAAGCGTGAGCATTAAACGCCAACGCCCTTATCGGCCATCAATTGCTTCAACTCACCAGACTGATACATTTCCATCATGATATCAGCGCCGCCCACAAATTCGCCTTTCACATAAAGCTGTGGAACGGTTGGCCAATTGGTATAATCCTTAATGCCTTGGCGAATTTCGTCACTGGCCAGCACGTTCACATCCTTAAACGGCACGCCAAGCTGAGTTAATATCTGCACCGAGCGCCCCGAAAAGCCACATTGCGGCATATCGGCATTGCCCTTCATAAAGAGCACGACGTCATTGGTTTTTACGGTGGTATCGATTTGGGTTTTAATGTCGGTCATTTTTCTTGCCTTTCAGATTCAATTTGTCTTTTTGCTTTTGCCACAATACGCCTAGAAACGATAAATGGCAAAATGATCAGCGCGAGTGCGCCGAGGATGAGGAGAGTGGGGATAGTCATTCCTCCGGCACGCTTGTCTGCAATGCCAGCGCATGAAGCTCGCCGCCCATGCGGCCTTGGAGGGCGGCGTAAACCATTTGATGTTGCTGCACACGGTTTTTGCCTTTGAATGCGGCGGCCACCACATTGGCCGAATAATGATTGCCATCACCCGCCAAATCCTGGATTTGCACCACAGCGCCGGGGATGCCTTCGCGGATGAAGCGTTCAATATCGGGAGCAGTCATGGCCATGGGGTGCGGTTTCCTTTGTGAGCAAGATAATGCCGCGAACATAAAATTACCAGCCTCTTTCCCACTCTCTCCCCGTCTTGCGAGGCGAGGCAATAGTAGGAATTGACATAAAAAAGCCCACGCAGTTTCGAGCGTGGGCCGCATTTCGTGATAAAAAGGAACTTAGCCAGCGCGCAAATTCAGACTCGCCACACCGATGGCAATATTTAGCCCAGTCTGACCCTGCACGCTGATCGGCTGAAGATTGATGTTATTCTTAAAGCCACCAACCAAAACATTGGCTCCAAGGCCCACGATCACCGACGCTGAAGCCTGGCCGCCGACATATGTTCCCGAAAGTGAACTGCGGCCTACATTGCCTGGTGCAAACACCAGCCATGCAGCGCGGCCCCGGCCTGTGACCCCAAGATCCAAACCAATTTTGCCGATGCTGCCATGATATCGCTCGGTTCGACCATTGCGATTTGTGAATGTGCAGCTCACGTTCTTGGAAGAACCCACAATCAACCCCACACCCGGTGCAATATTGCAATTCAAAACGCCTAATTTAACACCACTGGTTCTTGCGTCTGCAGCTCCGGCAACCAAAAGCAGCGCCATACCAGCCAGGCTGGCGGCCAAAAATTTTTTGTTCATTTTAGATCCTTTTTGAAATTGTCATCATGATCAATTTAGTCGCAATCGCGCAAAGATAGCCAATTTAACTTACTTGATGATGGTGTAACGCTGCAGCAGCGGTTTTGTTCCCTGTCTCCAACGCAGCAGGGGGAAAGCGAGAAAGAAAGTTATCCCGACTTAGATTTGAAAATCGGCCTTGAAGGGACACTCGTTCAGCTAAACAATGCCTTTGACAGCATTGGCAAAGGACTCAAATTCAACTCGCCCGCTTTGTGTTATCGGAAGGTTTTTTTTTAGATGCGCTCTCAGTTTTTCCTTGGTTTCCGCCGACATATCCTGAATAATTTTTGCTTGCGGGCCAAGGGGCAGGGTATTGGTCTGCCAGAAGTCTTCAAAATCATTGTATGAAACAGTAATTCGAATGACAGTGCTTGCAACTGACTTTAACCCCGCATCAATCCATAATTGGCGCTTTGGCTCCATGCTCGAGAATGCAGCATTAGGGGGCTGCAATGTTTGGCAGCCTATCTCTTTCATTGCGCGCATCATTTTGCTAAGTGGCACGCCACCGCCCGGCAAATCCCACATATATGAGGCAACGATACCGCCGGGTTTCGTCACACGTGCCATTTCTGCAACGGCCAAGGCGGGATCAGGCACAAAGGCAATCACCAGCGCCATATCAGTCACATCGAAATTGGCATCGTCAAAAGGCAAAGGGGTTGCACCACTGAGCTGATATTTTGCGCCGGGGGTTCCGGGTCTTGTTCTGGCGAAGGCCAATTGCCCTTCGGAAGGGTCAATACCAATCACCGCAGATGGTGCTGCGCGGTTATATATTTCTTCGGTAAACGCTCCATTTCCACAACCAACATCTAGCCAAGATTTGCCTTTTGGCGCATCGACCCAAGATAGAAATTGCTGGCCAGCCAATCTGCTCCATCGGCCCATAAACCGTTCATAGCCTGCGCCATCACTAAAGTTGCTTTGAGACTCGGCCATGATTTTTCAACCTTTCATGTAAGTGGGGAACCAGCCTTCATGGGCGTCTTTCAACTCTGCCATAGAAATTGAAAATCCGCTATCAATTGATAGTTGCGCTTCTCGTGAGATAAGGCCGATTTGTATTGCGTTTCCAGTTGCAATAATCTTGGCAGCGCTTTCTGGCGAACATGTCACCACATAACGCGATTGATCTTCTGCGAACATTTGGATGTGATCAAGTTTATTCAAACTTGCGCCAAATCCCGTTGGTAATGCCATTTCGATGATAGCCACGAGTAAGCCACCATCAGAAATATCGTGCACGGCAGTGATTTGCGACGCTTGGATCAGCCCACGCACATAGTCACCATTTTTACGCTCCTTGGCCAAATTCACTGCTGGGGGTGCGCCTTCTTCGCGGCCTTCAATTTCGCGCAGATAAACAGTCTGGCCCATGTGATGGCCATGGCCACCCACCAGCAAGATCACATCGCCTTCGTTTTTGAATTTGATGGTGGTCATCTTCGCCAAATCGCGCAGAAGGCCAACACCGCCAATTGTTGGGGTTGGCAGAATGCCAGTGCCCATGGTTTCGTTGTAGAGCGACACATTACCAGACACGACTGGAAAATCCAAAGCGCGTGCGGCTTCGCCGATGCCTTTAATGGCAAACACCAGCTGGCCCATAATCTCTGGCCGTTCGGGGTTGCCGAAGTTCAGATTATCGGTGAAAGCAATTGGCTCGGCACCCACACATGTCAAATTGCGCCAACTTTCGGCAACCGCTTGTTTGCCGCCTTCAAAAGGATCCGCGTAAACATAACGCGGTGTAACGTCAGATGAAACCGCGATGGCCTTTTGGCCTTGAATGCGCACCACGCCAGCGTCGCCACCGGGCAATTGCGCGGAGTTTGAGCCGATCAACGTGTCATATTGTTCCCATACCCAGCGTCTTGAGCACATATCAGGCGAGCCGATTATTTTTAGGATTGCGCCTTTCAAATCGGCTGGGGCAGGGATCGTTGAAGCGTCGATAACGGGCAGCTTTTTTGGTTCAATCCAAGGCCTATCATATTCAGGCGCGTTATCGCCCATTTCCTTGATCGGCAGATCGGCTTTCACTTCACCTTGATACTTAATGATGAAGCGTAAGGTGTTGGTTGTCTTGCCGATAATGGCAAAATCCAAACCCCATTTTACAAAAATCGCCTCAGCTTGTTTTTCCATTTCAGGGCGCAGCACCATCAGCATGCGCTCTTGGGATTCGGATAGCATCATTTCATAGGCGGTCATGCCGGTTTCACGGCAGGGTACTTTGTCAAGGTCAAGTTCGATGCCTAAATTGCCCTTGGCGCCCATTTCAACAGCCGACGACGTGAGACCAGCGGCACCCATATCTTGAATGGCAATGACCGCACCCGAAGCCATCAACTCCAAGCAAGCTTCCAACAAGCATTTCTCAGTAAATGGATCACCCACCTGCACAGTTGGCCGCTTTTCTTCGGCATTGGCCTCGAACGCTGCAGAAGCCATGGTGGCACCATGAATGCCATCGCGGCCTGTTTTGGCCCCGAGATAAACTACGGGAAGGCCCACACCTTCGGCTTTGGACAAGAATATCTTATCTGCATCGGCCAATCCAACTGCCATGGCATTGACCAGAATATTGCCATTGTAGCTTTTGTGAAAATTTACTTCGCCGCCAAGGGTGGGCACACCAAATGAATTGCCGTATCCACCCACACCCGCCACAACGCCAGAAACCAAATGCCGCGTTTTGGGGTGCGATGGTTCGCCGAAACGTAGCGCATTCAAAGCCGCAATGGGCCGTGCACCCATCGTAAATACATCACGCAAAATGCCGCCGACGCCAGTGGCAGAGCCTTGGTAAGGCTCAATGAAAGATGGGTGGTTGTGGCTTTCCATCTTAAAGACGATGGCTTGGCCATCATCAATATCAATAACCCCGGCATTTTCACCAGGCCCCTGCAGCACGCGAGGTCCTGAAGTGGGCAAGGTTTTCAACCATTTTTTTGACGATTTATAAGAACAATGCTCGTTCCACATGGCCGAGCAAATGCCAAGTTCAGTCATCGTCGGCACACGGCCTAGAAGCTTTAAAAACCGATCATATTCATCAGGTTTAAGCCCATGGCTGGCAACGATTTCAGGAGTTATGGCGGGTTCACTGGCTGCATGTTTCATCATGCTTTGCCGTTTAACGAAACCGCAAAAGATTCACAAATCCTATTCTTGCGGTGTGGATTTTGGTGCTTCCAACTTTTCAGTGTCAGCCATATTTTGGGCTATTGGTTTTGCTTTTAAAGCAACGGCTAATTTGCGTAGCAACTCGCTTCGCTCATCGCTTTTGGCCGGTTGAAGAAAAGGCTTTCCTCGCATCATGTCTATCCTATCGCTACTGCCCCCCGGCATTGCAAGGACTGTAGAGATTACAACTTGCCCAGTTATTAACACGGGCAAGTTGTTTTTAGTTTTGATGCCTATAGTTTTTAACGCTTTAAATTAAGCTGCAAATGATCTGCGCAGTGAAAACGATTTCTTAAGCAGAATTGCATTGGGATTTTTAACCGTTACAGGCGTTTTGACTTCCAATTTGTAGATACGCGCCGATAAGCTTTCCATTCGCATCATGTGATCCATGCGTTCGGCTAGCGCTTCTTGTGCTTTGTTGATTTCGTAATGGTCGCTGGGTGTGGCTTTGAATGCGTTGATGATGCTGTTGAACATTTTTAACTCTCTCAAGGTTTTGGCCGTTGCAGTCACTCACACCTGATCCGTGTGAGTGATTGCATCCAGCCAAAAAAAACGGCGTTAATCTAGTGTTAACAGATACGAGAGTGAACCATTTGTTAACGCTGTGATGAAGACTTTCAGCAAAATTGCATCAAGCTGCAATCAAACTTTCGAATAATGGTCTGCAATCCACCTTGCCGTGCAACGGCTCAATCATATTTTCAGGATGAGGCATCATGCCGATGACATTACCGCGCTCATTGATAATGCCAGCAATGTCATTCGTCGCACCATTGGGGTTGGAGCCTTCAGCGTAGCGGAACACCACGCGGCCTTCGCCTTCGAGGCGTTTCAAAGTTTCACCGTCGCAAGCATAATTGCCTTCGCCATGCGCTACAGGGCAGGAGACAATCTGGCCCTTGGTCATTTTGTTGGTGAAAAAAGTTTGATTATTTTCAATCTTCAATTTCACTTCACGACAGACAAAATGTAAATCTGCATTGCGCATCAATACGCCGGGCAAAAGCCCAGCTTCCGTGATGATCTGAAAGCCATTGCAAACACCAATAACTTTGAGTCCTTTCATGGCTTTAGCCTTAATATCTGCCATGATAGGTGAACGTGCGGCGATGGCACCGCAGCGCAAATAATCACCGTAAGAAAACCCACCCGGCACGATTACCAGATCAACATTCGGCAAACTGGCTTCGGTGTGCCAAACAGAAATAGGTTTAACGCCCGTTGTCGCTTCCAATGCCATCAGCATATCGCGCTCGCGGTTGATGCCGGGAAAGGTGATGACTGCTGATTTCATGCGAGCTCGATTTCGTAATTCTCAATAACTGTGTTGGCAATCAGTTTTTCACACATGGATTTCAACGTCGCTTCGGCCTTAACATTATCTGTCTCAGCCAGTTCAATCTCAAAATATTTACCCTGGCGCACGCCGTTTACGCCGCCGAATCCCAATGATCCCAATGCACCTTCGATGGCTTTGCCCTGAGGATCGAGGACGCCGTTTTTGAGGGTGACTTTAATTTTGGCTTTCATAACTTTCTTCTCTCACTTGCGGCCAAGAGCCCTCATCCGGCCTTCGGTCACCTTCTCCCATTTGCCAAGCAGCAAATGGAGAGAAGGCATTAATTGTTATCCGCCTTCGCCCGTTTCGCTTTAGCGGAATGGGAGAAGGTGCCGACAGGCGGATGAGGCCTATTGCTAAATCAATCCGTCTTCACCAGCTTTGGCCTCGACCGTTCTGGTGTTTCATTCACTTGTATTATCCCCAGTCGCCGCGCTACTTCTTGATAGGCATCAACCAGATTGCCTAAATCGCGGCGGAACACGTCTTTGTCCAATTTCTGATTAGTCTTCATATCCCAAAGCCTACACGAGTCAGGGCTGATCTCATCGGCCAACACAATGCGCATCATGTCGTTCTCAAACAGACGACCAAACTCGATTTTGAAATCGACCAGTTTAATGCCAATACCCAAAAACAATCCGGTCAAAAAGTCATTGATGCGAATCGACATATGCATAATGTCGTCGAGTTCCATGGGTGTGGCCCAACCAAATGCCGTGATGTGTTCTTCACTCACCATAGGGTCGCCCAGCGCGTCGTTCTTATAACAAAACTCGATGATCGAGCGAGGCAACACTGTGCCTTCCTCTAATCCCAATCGTTTCGCCAAAGAACCTGCAGCCACATTGCGCACGATCACTTCCAGCGGGATAATCTCAACTTCGCGCACCAATTGCTCGCGCATGTTCAGTGAGCGGATGAAATGGGTGGGCAAGCCCAGCTCATTCAGCTTTGTAAAAAGATATTCGGAAATGCGTTGATTGAGAACGCCTTTGCCTTCAATCACGGCTTTTTTTTCGGCATTAAAGGCGGTGGCATCATCCTTGAAATGAACAATAACCGTCCCTGGCTCAGGCCCTTCATACAGAGTCTTTGCTTTGCCTTCATAAATCTTGGTGCGTCTACCGTTCATGGAGAGAATCCTTGATGACACTTTGCTACTCACTTCTGCTTACACGCCATGACAGTTCGAATACAGGGCAATCGAGTGGCGGTGGATAATTGGGTGTGTTTCTAGACGTTTATGCTGCGGCGCACAATAAAATATATATGGGGGTTCAACAGTTGATTTGCGAGAGCTGCATAGCTAATTGATTTGGCATAGATTCAAGCATTGGAGAGCGCAGATGACGACATTTGATAGCCGTGAAAAAGGTTTCGAGAACAAATTCGCCCATGACGAGGAATTGCGCTTCAAAGCCACGGCCCGTCGCAACAAGCTTTTGGGTGCATGGGCTGCCGAAAAGATGGGTATCACGGGGGCTGCTGCTGACTCGTATGCCAAAGACGTTGTGGCTGCAGATTTTGAAGAAGCAGGCGATGATGATGTGGTGCGCAAGCTTGTTGCTGATTTTAAAGAAAAGAATGTCGCCCAAACCGAGCAGACTATTCGCCGTTATATGGATGAATTGATGGCCACGGCCATTGCTCAGATTGAGGCAAAGTAAGGATGTCGCAAAATTTGCGCGAGCGGCTTTCCACTGGTAAACCATTTTTGTTTTCGTGGATGTCGATGGCTGGCGCGCAGTTGGCGGGGCAAATTGCGCGTTTGCCTTTCGATGGCGTAACACTTGACTTGCAGCATGGCCAGATCGATTTTGCCGATGCTTCAGCAATGATTGGCGCTATTTCAGCTGCGGGCAAACCTGCAATCGTGCGCGTGCTGTGGAATGATCCAGGTCTTGTTGGCCAAGCGCTTGATGCCGGAGCTGCGGCAGTGATTGCCCCGATGGTCAATTCTCGTACGCAAGCGGAAGCCCTGGTAAAATCCGCCAAATATCCGCCCTTGGGCCAGCGCAGCTGGGGTGGTTATACGATGGTTCAAACCGCCAAAATGACGCCTGGTGATTATCTCGCGCAAGCTAACAAAGTCACTTTGGTTTTTGCAATGATCGAAACGCGTGAAGCACTAGAAGCGGTGGTCGAAATTGCATCAGTGCCAGGCCTTGACGGTCTGTTCGTAGGCCCGTCTGATTTATCGATCGCGCTATCAAATGGCGCAGGGATCAATAAAACAGCCGATTACACTTTGACCGCCATGGATAAGGTTGCTGCGGCCTGTAAGCGTAATAATCTGTTTGCTGGTGCATTCGCAGGCGATGCCGCGATTATGAATGAATATATCTCACGTGGTTTCACATTCTTGGCAGCCGCCGTGGATGTGGATTTGATGCGCATTGGTGCGGCAACAATTTTGAAAGATGTTAAGTTATGAATTTAAATTCGCCGCAGCTTGATCCTTCACATGCGGCCATTCTCGATCGGTTGATTGATCTCATTTCTGCAGCAGGGCCAATTTCCGGCCAAACTGATAAATACTTCACCAACACTTCGCGCATTGTTGCTGCCCACGGTGATGAACAAGTGACCTTCGCCGTGTTCATGCGCCGCCGGGTTGTGGCGGCCTTGGAACCTGCCATTCGCTTGGTCAATCACTTCGTGCCCGATGCGAAGGTCAAACGCTTTGTGGCCGAGGGTGAAGTGGTTCCATCCGAACATAAGTTGATGGAAATCACGGGCTCGATGAAAGCGCTTTCAGAAATTGAAACGCTACTTTTGCAGAAAACAGGTTTCCCTTGCGTGAGCGCCAACAATGCTTACGAGATGTGCCGCGCCATTCCTTCCGCTGGTTTTATGGATATGCACGCCCGCCACGGTTCGGGTGCTGAGATGAATATTCTTGCGGCTTACGGTGCCATGGTGGGCACTCATGCAGCACGCAAAGCTGATCCAAAGGTCAAAGGCTTCATCGGATCCTCGCAAGATTTAACTGCAACATTTTTTGGGGCAGGGGCGGGCATGGGCACCATGCCTCATGCGCTGGTTGGTTATGCGAAGGGCGATGTTCTGTTTGCCATGAAACTATTCCACGAAACTTTGCCAGATGCAAAATCACTGATCGCACTCGTCGATTACAATGGTGAAGAAGTGACCGATGCACTGCGTTGCGCAAAATGGTTTTATGATGAATCAAAGTTGGATAAAGCGGGTAAGACTTTTGGTATCCGCCTTGACACACATGGTGGGCGGTTTGCCCAAGGTCTTGATTACGAAAAATCTGTCGAACTCGTCGGCCAATGGTTGAATGTGATGGGCGAATATTCCATCGTTGAACAGGTGTTGGGTGGTCGCGCATTCCAGATGGATCCCAATAACATCCTGGTCGATAAAGTGCGTCGTATTTTGTTTGGTAAAGGTGTTTCAGTTGCCAACATTATCCACGCCCGTCAGGCACTGGATAAGGCGGGTTATGAGGCCGCAACCATCGTTGGTTCGTCGGGCTTTGACCCCCAGAAATGCCAAATCATGGGGGCAGCCAAAGCGCCGATTGATATGGTCGGCACAGGTAGCTTCCTGCCCGCCACGTTAACTGAAACCTATGCCACCGCCGACATCATTGCTTATGGCGATGTGAAGCGCGTTAAGGTTGGTCGTGAATTTCTCTTGGATTAAACTAAAATTTTTGTAATGCTTAAATGGTATCGTGATATCTATCGATAGGTCGAGGGGGCAACGCTCGAGCTGGAGGTTATTTTGAAGAAAATCATTGCACTTTTGAGTTTTATCGCTGTGTTAGCCCTGTTGGCTGTACCTGCGGAGGCTGGCGGAAAGAATCGTCGTTCCCGCGCGCCAGTATTGCCACCCATTGTGGTTGTTAATGTTAGTATTGCATCGCAAACCATGTCTGTTTCGGTTAATGGCTGGCCCGAAGGCTATTGGCGCATTTCTTCGGCGCGCAGTGGTTATCATACCCCGCGCGGATCATACCGGGTCACGCGCATGGCTCGTGAATATTATTCAAAGAAGTATGACGATGCGCCAATGCCAAACTCGGTGTTCTTCTATGGAGGTTATGCAATCCACGGTACAAACCACATCTCTCAATTGGGCAGGCCTGCTTCGCATGGCTGCATCAGGCTGCACCCAAGTGACTCGGCCGATCTTTTTGAACTTGTGGAGCAATACGGAATGTCGCGCACGCGCATCAATATCATTTAAAAATGGCGCGCGTGGCTCTTATAACGGGGGGCGCCCAAGGTTTGGGTGCAGCCATTGCCGCGCAATTTTTGCGTGACGGATTTGCTGGTGTGGTTTTGGTTGATCGCAATGTTAAAAAACTTGGGCTCCAAGCAAAGATACTTGCTGAACTAGGCGCGGTCGAAATATTCGGCGGCGATCTGGCGGATGATGATACCGCCGCCAAAGCCGTTGCGCTGTGCATCAATAAATTTGGCCGTATCGATGTTCTGGTCAACGCCGCAGGAAATACCGAGCGCGGCGGTATTGCCGATACAACGCCCGAAGCATTTCACCGCCTGTTTAACGTGAATGTAAAAGCGCCATTGCAGATGATGCAGGAAGCAACTAAGTATATGGTTGCCGCCAAATCCGGCGTGGTGATTAATGTCACCAGCATGTTGGCCCATGGCGGCCCACCGAGCATTGGAACTTATGCTGCTTCGAAAGCGGCACTGGTTGCTCTTTCGAAAAACGCCGCCAACGCTTTTAAGCGCGAAGGTGTGCGGGTGTTTGCCATCAATCTCGGCTGGGCTTTGACCGAGGGTGAGCACGCCTTGCAAACGGGTTTCCACGGCCTGCCCGAAAACTGGCACGAAGACATCTCCGCCCGCATGCCCTCAGGTCGTCTGATTTCGCCCGAAGATGTGGCAGGTCTATGCGCGTTTTTAGTTTCACCGCCTGCGCAGATGATGAATGGTGTGGTGATTGATTTTGAACAAATGCCGATTGGCGTTTACGATGTGCATCCGGCTTTGAGGGTGGATTAGGGTTGTTTCTTTTTCGCTTTCAAAGCGAGTCCAGCAAAATGGTCGGCGATCAGAACGTTTTTCGTGTTTTCGTCAGGGTTAAGTGTCATAGCTTTGGTTAAATCTGCCTCTGCCTCGTCGTATCGCCCCATAATCATTTTCATTTCGCCGCGTTTGTAATAACCGAAATAGTCATTGGGCTCGATAGCGACGGCTCGATCGAAATCGGCAAGAGCGAGTTCAAAGTCGCCCTTTATGCGATGCACCTGTCCACGGGCAAAATAAGCAATTCGAAATTGTGGGTCTTGTCTGATCTCATGATCAAAATCCTCAAGTGCGAGTTTGAACCGCCCTAATTGCATATGAAGAGCTCCGCGATTTTGGAGGGCCTGAATTAATTCTGGATTCAGTACAAGTGCTTGATTGTAATCTGCCAAAGCAAGATCAAATTGTTTGTTACTTGTGTGATGAATCGCACGCACATAGTATAACATTGCATCAGTTGGATCGTAAGCTATGGCATTGCTATAAGCTAAAACAGCATTTTTTGAATCACCTTTTTGGTCGTAGTAAGATGCGAGATTGGAGTAGGAGAGTGGAATGTTGGAGTTAATTGCAATCGCGGCCTTTGTATCAGCAATAGCTTGATCATAGTTCTTTTTGTGCGCATAGCTGTCACCTCGATTTATGTAAGCCTCGTATAGTTTAGGATCCAAAAGAATTGCTTTATCATAGTCTTTGATGGCCAAATCATACTGACTTTGAGAACCGTAGGTATGGCCGCGATGATAGTAGGGTGAGACATATTCGGGGTCGATTTCAATGGCCTTCGTGTACCAATCTATTGCCGTCGCATAATCACCTCCGTCATTGTAAATTTCACCCATACCATTAAATGCTCTTTTGTTTTTGGGATCAATTTCGATTACTTTGCTAAAGTCATCGAATGCGCTTTTTCGGTCTCCAACTGCGACGTAGATGTATCCCCGTGTAATCAGGGCTAAAGGAGAACTGTTTTCTAATTTGATGGCTTTGTTTGCATCATCCAAAGCGTCGGCAAATTTTCTCATTACTTTATAAGCTCGAGCTCGCGAGCTATAATCATTCACCAAATTTTTATTGTCCGCTTTTTCAATCTCAATCAATTTCGTACAAGCAATCACCGCGAGCTCAACATTATCTCCATCACAATCTGCTCTATTATCAGCGAGCAGGTTTTGTGAATTGAGGCAAAAGGCGAGAGAAATTGCGGAAATCAGACGAAGATGTTTGCGCATCGGACACCTTAATTGGTTAATGAAATTTTGAGGCAGTTTAGAATTTATTAGTTGCAATTGGCTTACTAAGGTTGATGAAATGCAATCATTAATGACGCTTGTTAAACCCTTTGCACTCGTTCGATCTTTTTGATCAACGATTTGCTCCTCATGATTTCCAGTGCCGCGTTAAATTCTGCCTAGGCCAATTTTAATTTCTTCTGCTACTTTAAAACGTCAGCCCTGTCCAAATGGGCTGATGCTGTTTGGCCGTCCATTTTCCCCCGAAGATGTGGCAGGTCTATGCGCATTTCTCGTCTCCCCGCCTGCGCAGATGATGAATGGCGTAGTGATCGATTTTGAACAAATGCCAATTGGTGTGTACGATGTGCATCCGGCTTTGAGGGTGGATTGAGTGCGCAGTTTGCATTAAAAAAATCGTTCATGCATACTAGCGGAAATTAAGATAGATATCGACTAAAGCAGGAAGCTAATAAATGAGATTATTTATAATGGCGGCTGCATGTTTAGCCGCCATGGCATTTTTATTCGGCTGCGCTGATATTCCCTTGGGCGACTTAGATTCTGTCAAGAATTATCAAACCCCCGACGCCCCTCCGCAGCAAAGCACCTATGAAGGCGTTAAGCCCACCCGCAATGTTGATAGCAACGGAAATTGCAACACCCAAACCTGTTGAGTTGTGTCACCCCAACTCCAATACAACAATCTCAGGCGGCATGCCAAGACGCACGGGGATGATGCTGCAGCCCAAACCGCCAGACACCACAAGATGTTTGCCATCTTCCACCACGTGGCCATAAGCATAACGGTTGCCATAGCCTGAAGGTGTGACGAAGGATTTTCCAAACAGCCGAATTTGCCCGCCGTGGGTGTGGCCGCTCAGGGTCAGTGAAACACGCTCTGGAATTTCTGGAAACAAATCTGGTTCATGTGCCATGTGAATGATCGGTGCATTATCAGTGATCATGGCCATAGCGGCGGGAATATCAGCCCTGCTTTCAAAATCCCAATTGCGAGATTTCTTGATCGCCACCATTGATCCCGTGCCCGAAAGCCAAAAGGACAGGCCGTCTTTTTTCAGTTGCACAGCGCGGTTCTCCATTACCGGAATGCCTGCATCCTCAAATGCTTTCTGTGCCACCGTTGGGCCGCGCTTATTTTTCTGTGCCGTCTTATCGTCCCACCAATCATGATTGCCGCAAATTGCAAAAGTACCGAGCGGTGATTTCAAGGCCTTGGCTGCTTCAGCCGCCAAATGCACCGGAACTGTTCCGGTACGGAAAAAATGGCCGGCCACATAATCGCCAAGCAACAGATGAATATCCGGCTCCAAGGCATTTGCGGTTTCGATGATGCGCTGCCAGCGCGCCAATGGCATATGTGGCACCACCAAATGTGGATCGGCCAATAACACCGCGCGCAGTTTCAAACCTGGCGTCCAGCGTGCAGGTGTGAACTTGTAAGTCGTGGTGTTCAACCGAAAGCCTGGTTCGATCACAGCGGCGTAAGTGGCGGAGGCCAATCCCGTTAACGCGCTGTAGCCAATAAAACTCAAAAATGTGCGGCGGCTGATCATGATTTGCTTGTGGTTTCCTTTGCTTCGCTCAATGCCCATTGGCGAAAGGCTTCCACCAGCGGGTTTTGCGATGTGTCCAAAGGTGAAACAATATGATAGGCAAATTGTGACGGTGCCCGCAGCGAAAGCTCAAATGGTTTAACCAGCCTTCCCGAAGCCAAATCATCCGCCACCAGATTTGAATCGCCAAGCGCCACGCCGTGCCCGTCAATTGCCGCCTGCACGGTGAGCGCGGTTTGGCCAAAATGCAGCCCGCGCTTATCGTCAAAATCATTGATACCTGCCGCCAACATCCACATTTTCCAATTAGGCCAAACAATGCCTTGCGCCTCATAGTCGAGATGGATGAGCGTGTGGCGCAGCAAATCCTTTGGCTGGGCGAGGGGCTTTTCCTTGGTGATAATGCGAGGTGAACACACCGGAAAGATTTTATCCATGAACAGCAAATCAGACTTCAAACCGGGATAACGCCCCTGGCCAAAGCGGATTGCGATATCAACATCATCCCGTTCAAAATCCAGTGCCGTGGTTGATACATCCACCCGCACTTCCGCACCAGGTGCTTGATCCAAAAAGCGATCAAGCCGCGGCACCAACCATTTGGCAGCAATCGAGGGCGAAGCCGATACTTTCAGCACCTTGCGGTTTTCCAGACGCTTGATGCGTTTAACCGCGCGAGCCAGCGTTTCCAAACTTTCGGCTGCAGCAGAGGACAAAATATCGCCTTCGCGTGTCAGCACCATCGACCGGCTGGTGCGGGTGAACAGCGCCACGCCAATCTGCTCTTCTAACTCTTTGATTTGGTGGCTGATTGCAGCAGGAGTCACACCCATCTCGTCGGCCGCCTTGGTAAAGCTTAAATGCCGCGCTGCAGCATTAAAAGCACGAAGAGAGCGAAGGCCAGGGAACTGTTCAAGCATGATCTTCAAACATTATTTGATGATGTGAATAGAATTAGTCGTTTGTAAAAGGAATTACAAGCATCTATATCCTAATCATCAACAAAGTTTAATGAAAGATTAAGAAAATGACCAAGTTCCTCAGCCAGATCCGCGCCGCTTATGTAAGCGCCACAACAATGAACCCTTTGGCCGCCACCATGATCGAAGACAACAAAGCCTTTATGGCATCTTCACGTGGCTGGAAAAAGGCTAACGTTCTCTAACTCCTCGACACGTTAAACCAAACTGGCCGCCTGAATAGGGCGGCTTTTTTGGTCTGTTTTCCATCGTGCTTCCCAAAGTCATCTACCGATGGATGACACTTTTAAGCACTTAGCTTTAAAGTAATGCATTGCTCAAGCCTTAAGTCTTAATTCCGTCTAAGTTCAGACTGTTACGGCAATTTGGTCCTTATCAACCATGGTTTGCACTGATTTTTGGGAATAGTCAGTATTGGCTCAGCACTTCCCCGACGTCGTTTTCCTGGTGGGCTCAAAACTATTGTTTGGGGAGGGCAGCCCACAAATGGTGGCCCAGTTGTGGAGTGTGGCGAGAGATAGAAGGATCACCGTACGCTGTCAAGTAATATTTCTATTGTAGGAATTATTTTTTAATTAATTTTTTAACAGCCATACCCAGAACTCATTTGGCTATGCTCGCGCGTAATACTATGCCGATGTTGCACTCGTCCAAGTCTATCAATGTAACGCCAATGTGTTCTTCTGCGGGATATTTTTACTGGAGTAGAAACGCTATCGCAGGTTAGCCTTTTATCCAAGGGCAACAAAGCCCGAAGAAAACACCATGAGGGGAATAGTATGAAATCGGGGATTTACTCTAAAGTTAAAAATATTACTGCGGCATGTGTTGGATTAAGTGCTGCGGCAGTTTTTGCAGTATCCGCAACTGCGAGCGAGCCAACGTTCACTTCAGCAGAGTGCGACCAAATTGTTTCGATGTTCACGAATGAAATTGTGCCACGCTCTAAATCGGGGGTTGGGCCATATCGTGAATTTACAGAAAGTGTTTTGTATTATGGAAACTTGGATTGCCCAAAGTCCTTTGAGTTTTATGCCCATACGCCAGAATCGATAGAAGTATTTACAATAGTCAAAACGCAAATTTTGGGAGCCAATCTGGATGCAAGTCTTCTTCTTGCTACAGACAAGCCGACGAAATAAAAAATAAAGTTAGCGCCCTTTCCAAACTGGCTTGCGCTTTTCGGCAAAAGCCTTAGCCCCTTCCAATTGGTCTTGGCTGGCATAAAGCACATCAACCGTTTTCAATTTGCGTTTCGTAACCATCTCAAAAGCTTCGGCCACTGTAAGATGCGCTGTTTCGCGGTCGATTTCTTTTATCGCAGCAAAAACCAATGGCGGGCCTTCGGCCAATTGCTGGGCCAAAGCGCGGGCCCGTGGCATCAGTTGATCGGCAGAAACCACTTCATTGACCAGTCCCCAATGTTTGGCCTCTCCTGTGTCTATCACCCGCCCCGTAAATAACATCTCCATAGCCACGTGATAAGGGATGCGGCGAGGCAGTTTAATGCTTGCCGCATCGGCCACCGTGCCAGAGCGAATTTCCGGCAGCGAGAACGTGGCATGTTCGGCGGCAATAATAATGTCGCAAGAGATCATAATCTCAAACCCACCCCCAAACGCCAAGCCGTTGACAGCACAGATCACTGGCTTGTTGAGGCCCTTCAATTGTTGAAGCCCGCCAAAGCCGCCCACACCATAATCTGAGTCCGGCGCTTCGCCCGCCGCAGCCGCTTTCAAATCCCAACCCGGGCAGAAGAACTTTTCTCCTGTCGAAGTGAGAATTGCCACCCGCAATTCTGGATCATCGCGAAAGTCCGCAAACACATCACCCATGATGCGAGAGGTGGCAGCGTCAATGGCATTGGCCTTTGGTCGATCAATGGTGACTTCAAGGATTGCACCATTTTTGATAACTTGAATGGGGGAAGACATGGTGTTACCTTGCAAATGATCCAAAATTTGTGAAAATGGTTTGCAGATTTGTATCATCTGCAATTGATTGAGGTGTGATCAACTCTTGTTGTTGCACTTTTGCAAAACAGGACTCGAATGTTTCGTCAGTAGACTGGCAAATCGGGTCCTTTTTCCAGCGTCTCGCGATCACTTTGCGTGCGGCGAAATTATCCAGATTGAGTTCAGATACTTTTTGCATTTTTCCGATATCGACATTCGCACCCTCGCTGTAGGCGAGACGCACAATCTCGCTGCAATAGATGTGGTCTTTGTCTGGCAAGAAGAAAATGTCATAGGGTAGCCCATCATATTTATGGGCGGCTCGCAAAATGTCAGTAGCGACTTCTTCTGTCAGCCCCACATAGCGTTTAATCGTGATGCGATGGCCCAGCCCATGTTTTATCCAAGAGTTAAGTGGCACAGAGCGCACGGGGCCTGCGGCCTCCAGCACCATCGGCTCGCCGTTCGCGGCAAACTCGATCATACCCATGTGGGAATAAGCACTATTGGAGGCTAGTAAAATTGCAAGGCTTTGCGACGAAGTCGAGGTTTGAAAAATCAAATCACCAGCTTTCAGCGGCGGCAGATTGGCCGCTGTAGCTTCAGTGAAATAGAGCCAGCCCGCGAAACCAGCAGCAACGACTGCCAACACGACCACCGATCTCATGATAAATTTTCGCATGTGCTATCTCAACTTGACTAGTGCATCAGCGGCGATTGCGCCATGGGGCAGGACGAAGAGGGGGTTTACGTCCAATTCGTCGATCAGGCCTTCATGGGCGGCGGCAAATTTGGCGATGGACTCGATGGCGCTCACCACGGCTTGCTGATCGCCTGATTTTCCGCGGAAGCCTTCCACCAGTTTCCAGCTGCGCAGTTTCTTCAGTGCACGGATGATTTCTTCACGGGAAGTAGGAAGGAGAAGGGAGACCGAGTCTTTGAGCAGTTCGGTGAAAATACCTCCTGCGCCGATCACAAGTGCCAATCCAAATTGCGCATCAGATTTAACGCCCACGATTAATTCAGCGACAGCTCCTTCTACCATTTTTTCAATCAAGAGTTCATTGCTGAGTTTTGACATGCGGGATGCCGCGGCTTCTACCTCGGCAGCGGTTTTGAGATTGAGTGCTACACCACCCATTTCGGTTTTGTGCAGAATCGTGGTGGAAGAAATTTTTATGGCAACAGGATAGCCGAGGGAATTGGCGGTGGCGACGGCTTCGGCGGGGGTGCAGACGCTACCTTCTGGAATATTGAGCCCAAATTGCCGTAACAACAACTTTCCCCTATGTTCCGTCATCGCCACTTCTGCCGTGCCTCTGCCTTCAATGGGATGACGTATTAAGCTCAAGGGTTCTTCTCGTCCCCAATTCTCACCAATAAAAGCAGCCGCTTCGAAAGCCGCTAGACAATCATCCAACCCCATCATCGGGGCCATGTTGCTGTTTGCTAAATCAGTGGCCAAATCGAGTGGCATGGATTCATGAAGAGAAGAAACGATCACGGCGCGGGCTGATTGCAGTTCGCTGGCGCGACGGAAAGCTCTGGCGGTTTTCCACCATGCGGCAGGGTTCATGTGCGGGTGAGTGGGAAGGTCAAGAATCAACATGCCCACATCAAAGCCGCCACCGAGCACCGCCATGAACGTGTTTTGCAATTTGTCCTCATCGCCCCAAATGAAGGTGTGATAGTCGAGCGGATTATCAATGGTGACGAATTCATTGAGTGTTGAGGCGACCAAAGGTTTGGTGGTTTCATCGAAAGGTGGAAAAGAAACCTTCTTGGTCAATGACATATCGGCAATTAACGCAGCTTCTCCTCCCGAGCAACTCATCGACACGAGCCGCGCAGATTTCAACGGGCCACCGTGATGGAGAAATTTCAACGTCTCAGCGAAAGCTGTAACCGAAGTCATGCGCGCAATGCCGTAGCGTTCGAACAGGGCGTCGTAAAGCGTGTCGGCACCGGCGAGCGAAGATGTGTGACTCATGGTAACTTTGGCCCCTTGTTCGGAGCGGCCAGTTTTGAGGGCGATCACAGGCTTTTTGTATTTGCGGGCAAGAGTCGCGGCTTTGGCAAAGGCCTCTATATCTTTCAAACCTTCAACGTGCAGGCCAATAGCGGTAATCCTGTCATCCGTACACAGAGCTTCCAACATTCGGGCCATATCAACATCTGCCTGATTGCCAATGGCAAATACACAAGCCAAAGGTAAAGCGCGGTTGCTCATGGCAAAGTTGCACGCGATGTTGCCAGATTGGGTGATGATAGCCACACCCGTTTCGCGGATTTGAATCCCGTGCTCATCGGGCCAAAGTGCCGCGTGGGACAGCCCATTGACAAAGCCATAACAATTTGGACCGAGCAGGGGCATGCCGTTTGCGGCCTTCAATAGCTCGTCCTGCAGTTCAGTAGCGCCAGCTTCTGCAAAACCTGCCGCATAGATGACTGCTCCACCGCACGCTTTTTTGCTCAGTACACGGACGATTTCCACAGTTGGTTCGCGTTTTACCGCGATGAAAGCCGAATCAATATCCCCATCAATCTCCTCAACAGATTTCACGGTCGTAACCCCACCCAGTTCTTCCCGCTTTGGATGAACCGCCCAAATTTTTCCTGTGAAGCCAAGTTCAAGCGTGCGTCTAATTGCAATGGCGCATTCGTTACCACCAACGAAGGCGATGGATTTTGGATTGAGGAGGCGGGTAAGGGTCATTTAATCAGCTTTAACAACAATGTTTAGGCATTGGGGACGGAACATCCATAGCGGGATTTTCATCAAAAAAGCCCGATGGCATCCAATGAAAACCCGCATACACGGAAGGTTGCACAGGCCAATCTTCAGGCCTCGACATATGATGATAATTTAAGGTGTACCACACCACCACATCCGCCTGTTCAAGAGAACGATCAGCTTTCGTCCAACGTGGAAGTCCGTCACCGCCTGCATGTTGGTTGGGATATTGACCAGCTGGGTAAAGTTCATCAGCTGCAAATGCAGTGGCCCAAAAATGTTTGAACATAAAGCCTGCACGTTTTGCCACGGGCGCATCAGGGTGGAGGAGGGGCACGGCGTTTATGCCTGGTACAAGTTTATAAGATACCGCCTGGCCATAAGCGTTGAGGCTATCGGTGTTTTTTACTTTCCAATAACGTGCAGTATTCAAATCCATATTGCGTTGTGCAACAAGTTCGCTACGCAAAGGTGTTTCTGAAATCGATATCGCATTGCCATGCGGATTTGTCTCACTCATTGGCTCGGAAGTAAAATTCATTTCAGAGACAGAATTGCGCGGGCCGTCAACGCACATATCGAAACGATAGCTGAACACGTGTTGATGAACTGAAGCTTCAACGCCATGGGCGATTGCTCCGCCATATTGCGATGGTCGACCAAGTGGGTGGGCGGTTCCAAAAGGAATACCTGTGGCTTTCACTTCTGTGCCGATCGTTCCGTCTTGATAGAAATACCAGAAGAAGCCATAAACATAATTACCGATAGTGGCGACTGAAGACACCACCAAACGGCGGGAACGTTTGACTGTCACATCATATTGATAGGTATTGGTGAACTTCCACAGTGTGCCAAAATCTTCTTCATGCATGCAAATGGCATTTTTAATGTGTTGCGGTTTCCCGCGCCAATCATGTCGCCACGCATCAAAATAAAAAATGTCGCCCACACAGTCACAACCAAGCGTGAGTGAATCCAGCAACTGCCCAATGCCATATTCGCCGGTGTCGAAAGCATTACGCCGATAATTGCCACCGCGTGGGTCACCGTAAGGCACCACCATTTCCGCCATTGAAGCGCGGTGCATGATGGGGCGCAGCCTGCCTTTGTCTCTGTAGCCAATCTCATGCAAAATCAGACCGTCGCGCACATGAAAACCAACGCGGAACTCCCAATTTTGCCATTTTACCAACTTGCCTTCGACGGTGAAACTGGCACCATCGGGCTGATTGATTTCAAGCGGCTTTAAATCTTTGCGCGTATCTTTAACTTTGACCCGTGTTCCTTCAGGTGGCAGCGGCACCACACCAAAGTCATCGACGCGGATCACTTTCATCCGACGTAGATCTACAACCGGATGAAGATTTGCTAAATTGCGCTCATAAGGATTGTCGCCAGATTCATTCTGAACCCAGCAATGGCAATAAGCGATCCGCTCGCCTTCTTCATTTTTGTGCCCAAAATTTCCGGCAGCCCAGCTTTCGACCAGCACTTTGCTCATATCGGTCACACCACGCAAAGCGCAGGCGGCAATGAACCTCGGGTCGGCCTTGGCCACATCGCCGCCCATAATAAATTCATCAATCCCAATGCGTGCCTGCATGCCGACTGCATGTTTCCAGTTTTTGAGTTTGTTCGCGTTCAAATCAACTACGCCATCCCAAGTCTCGCCAGAAGCCGGGTCGTAGCAGCAGATGAAAGCTTCGCGACTTGAAGCGCCATTTTTCAATTCATCTTTTAGTGGTTCTTGCAAAGCAATGGTTTCAAACCAGGCTGTGCCGGAAAGCCCACCTTGTTCAAGCACGCAATTTGCGGCTTGCGCGATTTCGATGTCGTTTAGAGGATCAAGGGGATGCAAGAGATTCATCCTCCCAGCGGACGCAAAAGAGCGCGACTGATGATGTGTCTTTGAATTTCCGAAGTGCCTTCCCAAATTCGTTCCACGCGTGCATCACGCCAAATGCGTTCCAGTGGCAGATCACTCATCAATCCCATGCCGCCATGAATCTGGATGGCTTCATCTGCGATCATGGCCAGCACTTCGGTGGATTTAAGTTTGGCCATCGACATATCCATTTCGGTTACGGTGCCTTGATCAAACTTCCATGCCGCTTCACGCGTGAGCAACTCAGCCGCTTTAAGTTCCATCGCCATATCAGCCAGCTTAAAACTCACGCCTTGGAACTTGCCGATTTGTTGGCCGAACTGTTCGCGGTCAACCGCATATTGAAGGGCCAGTTCAAGGGCTCGCTCAGAACGGCCTAAACATGTTGAAGCCACCTGCAGGCGCGTGGCGCCAAGCCAAGTGTTGGCCACTTCGAAACCTTTGTGCAACTCACCTAAGATTTGGGATTTGTGAATGCGGCACTCATTGAATTCGAGAATCGAATTGGGATAACCGCGATGCGAGACATTTTTATAGCCATCGCGCACAGTGAAGCCTTTAATGCCTTTGTCGACCAAAAAAGCCGTTATTAATTTCTTTTTGCCGCGCGGCGTTTCCTCTTCGCCAGTGGCAGCAAACAGCACCGTGAAATGCGCTTCTTCACCGTGGCTGATGAAATGTTTCACACCAGTGATCACAAAATCATCACCATCCGCCCGCGCAAATGTCTTCATGCCGCGCAGGTCAGAGCCCACGCCGGGTTCTGTCATGGCCAAGCAATCTGCTTTTTCGCCACGCACAGCTGGCAGGGTGTAGCGTTCGCGTTGTTGGGCGTTACATGCCATCAAAATATTGGATGGGCGGCCTACGCAAGTCCAATGCAACGCATAGTTGGCGCGACCCAATTCTTTTTCATAGAGGCACCATGTTAAAGTATCGAGGCCCGCACCACCCACTTCTTCGGGCATGTTGGCGGCAAACAGTCCGGCAGCGATAGCTTTGGCTTTCAGTTCGTCGCGCAGCTCAGGGCGAAGTATGCCCGTTTCTTCAACTTCCTTCTCATGAGGATATAGTTCATTCGCGACAAAATCTTTCGTCGTCTTGATGATCATCTGTTGTTCGTCGGAGAGAGAAAAATCCATCATGTGTTACTTTATGTGAAAGGTTTCTGTGTGGCCATCCACGCCGATGGCTTGGCCGGAAATCATGCGGGCTGCGGGGGAGGCCAAGAATATTGCCGTGGCGGCGATTTCCTCAGGCTCGACAAAGCGCGCGATTGACGAGCCTTCGATGGCTTCTTTTTCGACAACTGCAAAAGGTACGCCGCGCAGATCAGCCTCACCTTGTATCACACGGTTGATGCGGTCGCCGCGCACCGTTCCGGGGCAGATGGCGTTTGCTGTCACTTGATAAGGCCCCAACTCAATAGCCAATGATTTTGTGAGGCCGATGACTGCCCACTTAGAGGCTGCATAGGGCGTGCGGTTGCCAAAGCCAAACAGACCAGCTGTGGAAGAGAGGTTGATAATGCTACCCGATTTTTGTGCTTTCAAGATTGGCGCGGTGCGGCGGGCGCAGAGAAAATAGGAGTCGATGCCAACGGCCAGACACTCGCGCCAGTCCGCAAAGTCGATATCATCAATCGGTGCTGTGGGGCCTTTTATTCCGGCATTGTTGACCATCACATCAAGCCCGCCCAAATCTTCTAATGCTTCATCAAACCATTCTTCGACTTGAGCTTCGGAAGTGACATCAACATGTGTTGCGCCGATTTCGGGATATTCTTCGCGGAAGGTTTCAAGGGCTGCCTCATTCACATCGCAGATGTGAACATGCGCGCCTTCCTCATGGAAAGCTTTGGCAATGCAGCGGCCAATGCCAGTGGCGGCGGCGGTAATCATGACGCGTTGTTTGAGCATAAGCTTTTTCCTTTCTTTCAACCCTCTTCCGCAAGGGGAGAGGGTTGAGTTTATTTTTTCTTCTTCGACTCTCGAGCAAGTACTAACCCCGCGCCAATCTTGTGCTTTTTAAACAGCTTCATCATATCCACCAAAATCGCATTTCGCTTGGCTTCGATTTGCGCAACAGTTCTTCCTGCAGCTTGAGCGTCGGTGCCTTCGATCAGACGGGTTTCCAACGCGTCATTCCATTTTGGAAAACCGAGGTCAGTCCAAGGCAAGGCTAATGTTGGATCAAACTGTTTGATAAAGTCACGCATGCCGCCAGGGCCGCCACCGACGTGATAGGTGAGGAATGACCCCATAAACGCCCAGCGCATTCCGGCAGAGTAAACAATCGAGTCGTCGATGTCGCCAGTCGTACCGATGTCTTTATCGAGGATATGCAGCGCTTCTCTCCACAGCGCTTCTTGCAATCGGTCGCAGATGTAGCCGTCGATTTCTTTTTTGAGGCGCAACACTTGCATTCCGATTGATTCAAAATAAATGCCAGCTGCATCCATTGTATCTTTGGATGTCAGTTTACCGGGAACAGTTTCAACCAAGGGCAAAAGGTAGACCGGATTGAAGGGATGGCCGATGATCACGCGTTCAGGATGTTTGCATTCCGATTGCAGATCAGTTGGAAGGAAACCTGAAGACGAAGATGATATAATTACATCAGGAGCTGCCACCGCATCAATATCGTGGAATAATTTGACTTTCAGTTCTTTGCGTTCGGGTGCTGCTTCGTGGATGAACTGCGCCTTAGATGCCACATGAGTAAGATCAGTGGTGAAACTGAGCTTTCCCTTTTTCTTGGGTTTGCCGAGCAGACTTTCCATTGAAGGCCAAGCGACCTTAATCGCGGCTTTGAGTTTTGCTTCGGCGGTCGGCGATACGTCATAGGCGATAACATCAAAGCCGCGGATGAGTAATCGCGCCGCCCAACCTGCACCAATGAGGCCTGTTCCAGCGATGCCGACGGTTTTGATTGATCTCATGAAACGTGTTCCATTTTAAAAAGTTCAGATGTCGCGTTTGAATTTTGAAGTAGGGGTCGATATTTTTCTCGAATAGGATCAGCGAGAAAATTATCGAAACCAGATTGTGATTCAAAAGAAAGAATGTGCAATTCTGTGCTCTGATCTGGCGTCCGCATTCTCTCCTGAAGCTTTCCACCATGATTTTTTAGCAACGGCAGGACCAAGTCTTCATATTGATTGAAGCTGGCAATGCCGTGGAGCGGAATTTTCACGAGGATAACTAAAGTGAGCGTCACTTTTTCTTCAATCCCAAAATCGCGCGGCCTTCATCTGGCGTTGCTACTTTGGTTCCCAGAATTTCCACAATCTTCACGGCGCGCTCAACCAACGTGCCATTAGAAGCAAACACGCCCTTATCGAGATAAATATTATCCTCAAGGCCAACACGCACATGCCCGCCCAGCAACACGGCTTGTGCAACGGCTGGAAATTCATTGCGGCCAATGCCGAAGGCCGCCCAGATGGCACCCTCTAGCATTTGCGATTTCAGATAGGCCATAGTTTCCGTGTTGAAGGGTGCGCCCCACGGAATGCCAAGGCAGAGTTGATAAAGTGGCGGGCCATCGATAAGGCCCTCCTTCACCAGTTGGTTTGCAAACCAGAGGTTACCTGAATCAAAGATTTCCATTTCAGGCTTCACACCGTAGGACTTGATCAAGCGTGCCTGTTGGCGCAGTTGGGTTGGGGTTTGGATCATGATCGATTGGCCATCACCAAAATTCAGGGTGCCGCAATCCAGCGTGCAGATTTCAGGGCGCAGTTCCTTTATGTGGAGCAACCTTGTGGCTGGGCCAACCAGATCCGTGCCTTCGCCCCATTTCATCGGCTCTTCGCCATCACCCACCATCAAGTCTCCGCCCATGCCAGCAGTCAGGTTGATGATCACATCGGTGTTCTTGGCGCGGATCAACGCCATTACCTCAGCATAAAGGTTCACATCGCGCGTGCCTTTGCCAGTTTTTAAATTGCGCACATGGCAATGGACAATTGTGGCCCCGGCGGAGGCTGCTTCGAGCGCCGAATGAGCGATTTGCTCCGGTGAGACTGGAATGGCGGGGTGTTTGCCCACGGTATCGCCCGATCCGGTGACGGCGCAAGTGATGATGACTTTTGATTGCATGGCGTTTCTCCTCATTCCGAGATTAGTTGAACCCAGCCAAAATGGCAGGGGGAAAACGCCTGAGACTACCGAATTTCCGACACTGGTTTGACGTTGGCACTTTTCTTGATTTTCTGCTAAATATGATTCACAGGGCGGGGGCCTTTGATGGAGCATCTCATGAAATTTGGAATTTTCACTTTGGCTGGCCTTTTGGGCCTCACCATGATGTTTGGAGCAACTCAAGCGGCCGAGCAGACTTTTGCTAAACCTAAAGCTGGCCCGTTTATGATTGATTGGTGCCTGCAATGGGGTGCTCTCTGCGGCAAGCCTGCCGCGGATAAATTTTGCCAGACCAAGGGCTATGTGCAGTCTAATGATTTTGTTGAGGCGGTCGATATTGGCGCGTCGACACCGACTATTGTTCAAGGCACTGGGCAAGTTTGCAGCGATCCAACCTGTGACGGCTTTACCTACCTGACCTGTGTAAAGCCCGATGCGCCTCCGCCTGGCCCGCCACCCTTGCCACCAGGTGGTGGTGGCGGTTCTGGCGGAATTGAAAAAACTTATAATAAGCCAAAGCTTGGCGGATACCGGGTCAACTATTGTGAAACCAAAGGCATTGGCTGCGGCCAAGATGCAGCTGACGCATTTTGCGATGCCAAGGGTTATGATGACGCTTCAGATTTTGAGCAATCATCGCCTGTTCCGCCCGGTGTGAAACCGTCAAGGTTCATCGGCAATGGCAAGATTTGCAAAGGACCAGGTTGTTACGCGTTTAACTCTATCACGTGCGAGAACCAACCTTAATTCAAAAGTGCGGCGGGTGCTTTAAGCGCCCGCCTGCCAGTTTTTGATGGCTTCAAGCGGATGAAGCAGCATTATGACGTTCAGCGTTAGGTTATCTCTGATCACATAGAGCGCCAGTAACTCCATCTCCAATGCAGCGGCGATCGTGATTTTCCATGGCAGTTTTGAGGCGATGAAAAAACCGACGATCATAAAGCCGATGTCGCTTGTTGAATTGACGATGCTATCGCCAAAATAATCCAGTGATATTGTGCCTTCACGGTAGCGATTGATGATGAAGGATGAGTTTTCTAGAAGCTCCCAACCGCCTTCTACCACCGTGGCAATCAGCAGCCGATAGGCTAACGGCCATTTTCTTGCAATCAACCATGTGATAGCAAAAAAGATAAAACCGTGGATGATGTGTGAAAGTGAATACCAATCAGCGATATGCTGCGAGTTATCGGCGCTGTTGACCACACCTTCCCAGAATTTGACGTAGCCACATTTGCAGATAAGCAATCGGCCTTGGGCGTACTCAGTGATTGCAACGAAAACAATAATGACAACGACAGGCAGATATGGGATGAATTTTTTCATCCGTTATTACTAAATATTGATCGTTAATTTTATTATGCATCAACGCTTGGAATTTCTACCATTTGAACGCCAGCGATTTTCCAGCTGCCGTCTGGCTGCTGTTGCATCGCATATACCGCCTCATAGCGTTTGCCGTTGGTAGCGGTGATGATCACGTGTTGGGCTGGCCTTCCCAAGCTGTCTGTCGCCAGATCGCCAAATACATATTTGGTGTTTTTGTAAATCGGCTCATAGCCGCGCTTTACCATGCCCATGAAGGTTTCAGCACTTGGGAAGATGCCTTTGACAATGGGTGCCGCAAAGGAATAGGCGGCCGGGCCATCATCCTTTTTGAAGGCCTCAAGCTGGCCTGAAATCACCGCTTGAAACGCGGATTGATCAGCGTTTTCAGCACTTGCCGGGGCTAGCAAAAAGACTAACAACAGAGCAGATACAAGAAATCTAATCATGATTGACCTCGCTTTGGAATATGATGTCTTGCTTTTGTTACGCTGGCAAATCACAATTGGTTTAGGAGCAAAAAATGGATCATTCAGTTTTAGAAACGGCATCGAGTTGGCTTGCTGAAAAACGGTTGGTGGCGTTGGCGACGGTTATAGAAACTTGGGGATCAGCGCCACAGCCTGTTGGAAGCCAGCTGGTGATCGACGGGGATGGCAATTTCATGGGCTCGGTTTCAGGGGGCTGTGTCGAGGGTGCCGTCATTACAGATGCACTAGATGTTATGAAAACAGGTGAGCCCAAGATTTTGGACTTTGGCGTGGCGGACGAGACGGCTTGGAAAGTGGGGCTGGCTTGTGGAGGCAAAATTCGGATTTATGTGGAGCCGCTTTTGTGAAGGCTGAAGTTCTGAATGCTATTTTAGGGGCGCGGAAAAATCGGCGTTCAGTCGCAGTTGTGACTGAGCTGAATTCTGGTGTGCAGCGCGTTGTATCTCGGGCCGACGCCGATGAGGCTTTAGAGAAAAGGTTTCGGTTTGATCAATCAGGTATTGAGAAAAGTGAAACTGGCGAAAGCTTTGTGGCCATTCACAATCCACCATTGCGGTTAGTCATTATTGGGGCTGTCCATATTGCACAAAGCATTATCCCCATGGCGCAGGCGGCCAATTATGATGTGACGGTGATTGACCCGCGCGGGGCCTTTGCTACTGGCGCAAGATTTCCGGTGGTGTCGTTGATTGAAGATTGGCCGCAGGATGTTTTGCCGAAGCTTGGGCTTGATGCGCGAACTGGTTTTGTGGCGCTAACCCATGATCCTAAGATAGATGACCCAGCATTGGATTTGGCTCTGCGGTCTGACGTTTTTTATATCGGCGCTTTGGGTTCAAAGAAAACGCAAAGCTCGCGCATGGAACGACTGAAGGCTTCTGGATTTGACGACGCAAAACTTGCACGCATTCATGGGCCGATTGGGTTGAAGATTGGTGCCGTGGGTGCGCCCGAAATTGCATTATCAATCATGGCGGAAATGACCCAATCATTACGGCTTGGTGGCTAATGAAGTTTGGTTCGTTTGCGGTTGATGAAGCCTTAGGCTGTGTTCTCGCGCACACGGTGAAGCTTGACGCTTTCACCTTGAAGAAAGGCAAAGTTTTATCTCAACTCGATATCGATTCACTGGATGCTGAAAATGTGAAGAGCGTTGTTGCTGCACGGCTTGACGTTAGTGATGTGCCGGAGGACGAAGCGGCGCGACGGTTATCAATCGCCATGAGCGGTCAGAACACAATAGCTCAAGAAGCATTTACAGGGCGTGCGAATATTTATGCAGAGCAATCAGGTGTCTTTCGTGTGGACCTCGAACGCCTGCGCCAGATCAACCATCTTCATGAGAGTCTGACAATTGCCACGCTTCCCGCATTTGCACGGGTGGGCAGGCGGGATATGTTGGCCACGGTTAAGATTATTCCGTTTGCAACGCCGCGCGCGGTTTTGGAAAAGGCCTTGGCCATTTTGGGTGAACAGCCTTTGGTTTCAGTTGCGGCGTTCAAACCTTTACGCGTGGGATTGATCATAACAAGGTTGCCGCAAACAAAAGATTCGATTGTTGCCAAATCTGAAACTGCCATTCGTGACCGCGTGATGTCATTGGGTGGCAACCTAACGCAAGTGGCTGTTTGTAATCATGGGCAAGATGTTTTGGCGCAGGAAATTCGAAAACTGAATGGCTTCGATCTCATTTTACTCTTTGGGGCGGCTGCTATTGTTGACCGCGCTGATGTGGTTCCTGCTGCGCTGGTAACAGCGGGCGGTTTGGTAGATCATGTGGGTATACCTGTTGATCCGGGTAATCTTCTTATGTTGGGCAGGCTTGGCGATACGCCGGTGGTTGGTGTTCCATCTTGTGCGCGTAGCCCTAAAACCAATGGTTTTGATTGGGTGTTGGAACGCTTAATGGCGGGCATAGATGTTTTGCCTTCTGATCTGATGGACATGGGGGCAGGTGGGTTGCTAGCTGAAATCAAGTCGCGGCCCCAACCACGCGATGGCCAGACCTCGACGATGGTTGCACCACGTATTGCTGCGGTTGTTTTAGCGGCCGGCCTTTCGAGCCGGATGGGCTCGAACAAATTGCTTGCTGATCTCAATGGCCATGCTTTAATCCAACATACAATCGATAGACTAAGCAAAGCAGCAATTGACGAGATTATTGTTTTAACCGGGCATCAGGCCGCTGAGGTGCAGGCGGTTTTAAAAAATCTTAAACTGCGCTTTGTTCACAACGCTGATTATGCCCAAGGGCTTTCGACTTCGGTTCGAGTGGGCATTGCGGCGGTGCAAGAGTTCGATGCAGCCTTTGTGTGCTTGGGCGATATGCCTTTAATCGAAGCGGAAGATTTGAACCGGATGATTGCGGCGTTTAATGTTGCTGAAGGTCGGTCCTTGGTAGCACCTGTGCTTGGCCGCAAACTGGGTAATCCGATTTTGTGGGGTCAAGAGCATTTTGCTGATTTGATGGCATTAACAGGTGACCGGGGTGCGCGCAGTTTGATTGAATCACGGCGTGATCAAATTGTTGAAATCGCGGTGACGCATGATGGTATTTTATTAGACGCCGATACGCCTCAGGCTTTGGAAGAAATCAAAGGCAAATTAAAGTAAGTGGCGATATTGAATGAAGCCGGAACGTGAGGCGATTTTATTGTAGAGTTCCATGGCGTCAGTATTGCTTTCATGGGTCAACCAATGCACGCGCGAGCAGCCCTTAGATTTTGCATAGGCATAAACATATTCGATGAGCTTTCGGCCCACGCCGTGTCCTCTCGCATCATCTGCAACAAACAAATCTTGCAGATAGCAATAATCACCTGTTGTCCAGCATGAGCGGTGTTGGATGTGGTGCACAAAGCCAACAGCTTTATCACCATTCCAAGCCATGGCGGCGCCCATGAGTTCTGCCGGATCAAGCAAACGGTTCCACGTTACATTGCTTACAGCTTCGGCGATGTCTGTTTTGTAAAACGCTTGATAGCCGCGCCAGAGAGGATACCACAAGGGCTTGTTTTCAGCATTAATGGCCCGAATTTCGATTGTCATATCAATTGCAAATTCCTGAAGCTCACATGGCCTTTGCGGCCAATGATGATGTGATCGTGTACTAAAATTCCAAGCGTGTTCCCAGCGGCTATCACTTTCTTGGTCATCTCAATATCGGGCATGGAAGGCGTTGGATCACCCGACGGGTGGTTGTGCACCATGATGATTGCGGATGCTGAAAGCTCAAGCGCGCGTTTGATCACTTCACGGGCGTAGACTGGGGTGTGGTCGACACTTCCGGTTTGTTGCACTTCATCGGCAATCAATTGATTTTTCTTGTCGACGAACAGCAACCTGAAACTCTCGGTTTCGGCAAAGGCCATGGCCGCGTGGCAATAGTCTATTATGGCTTTCCAACTGCTCAGCAAAGGACGATTGATAATTTTGCCACGTGACAAACGTAGAGCTGCGGCTTGAATTAATTTGATTTCGGTGGCAACAGCGGGGCCAACTCCTTTGACCTCCATCAAACGCTCAGGCTCGGCGCTCACAACTTCTGCAAAGCTGCCAAAGCGGGCGATCAACGCTTTGGCGATTGGTTTTGTGTCACCGCGTTTGATGGCACGGAATAAGACCATTTCAAGCAGTTCGTAATCGGGCAGAGCATCTGTGCCGCCAATCTCAAAGCGTTCGCGCAAGCGCTCACGATGGCCCAAGAAAGTGGCCTGATTGGTCGCATCTTCTAGGCCTTTGGCCATATCAGATTTTTGCTGTTGGGCGATCCAGCCCCTTTGGTGAAAGTGTGAATATTTCGCAGCCTGTTTCAGTCACACCAATGCTGTGTTCGAATTGGGCAGAAAGCGAACGATCCCGCGTGACTGCTGTCCAACCATCGCTCAGAATTTTAACGTGTGGCTTACCCAGATTGATCATTGGCTCAATTGTAAAGAACATGCCGGGCTTGAGTTCAACACCTTCGCCGCGCTTGCCATAGTGAAGAACGTTGGGATGATCGTGAAATACTTGGCCCACACCATGACCACAGAAATCGCGCACTACAGAGCAGCGCTCGGCTTCAGCATATTTTTGAATGGCGTGGCCGATATCTCCGAGATGCGCACCAGGTTTCACTTCGGCAATACCAAGTCTCAGGCATTCATATGTCACGTCAATCAGGCGCTCGGCTGCGCGGCTAATTTCGCCCACAGCATACATGCGGCTAGCATCACCGTGCCAACCATCAACAATGAAGGTGACATCGATATTGACAATATCGCCTTCGCGCATTGGTTTATCATTCGGGATGCCGTGGCAGACGACGTGATTAATCGATGTGCAACAGGCCTTCCTGTAACCGCGGTAGTTCAAAGTTGCCGGCAAAACTTTGTGGGTCGACGCGAAATCCATAAAAAATTCATCGATCACTTCTGTGGCCACACCTGTTTTGACAAGCGGCCCCACTTCGTCCAAGGCAACAGCCGTCAAACGGCCAGCCTTGCGCATGGCCTCAAAATCTTCCGGTTTGTGCAGTTTGATGCGCGATGAAGTTTGTGTTTTGGTCATGTTGTCATTTTGTCAGGGGTTTGCGTTTTGGTCAATGTATGGCAGAGCGTGTAGAGAAATGAGTTTTGAAATGACACACTCCCCCACCGCAGCCGTTCTTTTGATTGGAAATGAAGTCTTATCTGGGCGCACCAAAGACAAAAATCTAGGTTTTCTTGCGGACTATCTGTCAGCGTTGGGCATTGATTTGATGGAAGCACGGGTTATTGCTGATGATGAGGGTGATATTGTAGCAGCCGTAAATGCGTTGCGGACACGTTACACCTATGTTTTCAGCACCGGTGGCATTGGGCCAACTCATGATGATATTACAGCTGATTGCATGGCCAAGGCGTTTGGCGTGGGCATTTCACACCACCCAGAGGCTGTAGAGATTTTGACAGCCTATTTTAAGGAAGTGGGACGTGAGGCTAATGAGGCCCGGATGCGCATGGCCCGGGTTCCGGAAGGGGCAACACTCATTAATAATCCGATTTCAAAGGCACCCGGTTTTCGGATTGGCAATGTGTTTGTAATGGCCGGTGTTCCCAAGATTATGCAAGCGATGATGGATGCGTTGGCGCCTCAACTTGTGACAGGTGTTGTAGCAAAGTCTGTGAACATTGAGTTTCAAGGCGGGGAGGGCGATGTGGCCAAGCCGTTGAGCGCAATACAAGATCTTTTCCCAACTGTTACAATTGGTTCATATCCATTTGAGTCACCCCAAGGCTTTGCCACAAATCTGGTGTTGCGCTCGCGGGATGCTGAGGCATTGGAAAAAGCAGCCCAAGCTGTTGCAGCTATGGCTGAAGACTTGCATTTGCAAGGCAAAGCGCGCGGATGGAAGAGGCTTTAGGCGGCCAAAGCCTTCTTTACTTTTTCAGTCAGATCGTTGCGGGTGAATGGTTTGTTCACGAGTTCAATCGTGTCTGGCAAATCATTCATTTGCCGCACAGAACCGGGCGCATAACCTGACATGAATAGAATTTTGAGTTCGGGTCTCAGTTTTATGGCTTTGGCCGCAAGCTCAGGGCCATTCATGCCGCCGGCCATAATGACATCTGAAAGCACCAGATCAATATCACGCTGGTCATCAATCATCTGCAAGCCTTCGTGGCCGTTTGTGGCGGTGATTGTTTCAAAGCCCATTTCTTCAATCATTGCGGCTGCCACTTCGCGCACTGAGCCGTTATCTTCAACCACAAGGATTTTCATTTTACGAGACGGAAGTGTTGGCAGGGCCTCGACAGTTGTGGCACCCAGCTCACGCATCAAGTGTTCTTGAAGTTCTGCTGGGCGCTTTATGACATCAATTTTTGTTGAAGCCGTGAGCCTTGGCAAATAGAGCTTCACTGACGTGCCGTGACCAACTTCGGAATAGATTTTAACGTGCCCACCTGATTGTTTCACGAAACCATAAATCATTGACAGACCGAGGCCTGAGCCTGCTTCGGGGCCTTTTGTGGTAAAGAAGGGTTGGAACACTTTTTCGATATTTTCAGGCGCTATGCCCGACCCAGTGTCTGTGACTGAAATTTCAACATAGTCACCCGGTGTCACTTCTTCATGTGATTGTGCATATGAGCTGTCTAGGCTGCGGTTTGCGCTTTCAATAATCAGAGTGCCGCCTTTTGGTGCCATGGCATCGCGGGCATTGATTGTGAGGTTGAGGATCGCGGTTTCCAGCATTGTTTGGTCAACTTTTACGGGCCACAAATCTTCAGTTGGAATGAACTTAATCTCGACTGTTGCGCTGACTGCTTGCTTCAACATGTCTTGCATATTGAATAACAGTTTATTGATTTCCAGTTCTTTGTTTTGCAGCGTTTGCTGGCGTGAGAAAGCCAACATACGGCGTGTGAGATCAGAGCCTTTTTCGGACGCATCGATGGCAGCGCGAATGCGCTTGAGGGCGCGTTCGTCACCCTTCACCAATTGTTCAACCAATTGCAGATTACCCATAACAACCATCAGCAGATTGTTGAAATCATGCGCTATGCCGCCCGTGAGCTGGCCCACAGCTTCCATTTTTTGCGCTTGCTGAAATTTGTTTTCCAAGGCTTTGCGCTCAGTGACGCATTGGCAAGCGCCAAAGACAGATTCAATTTCGCCATTCGTCCCGCGTTCCGGATCCATGGTAACTTGGAAATATTCAAGTTCACCAGATTTCTTTTTGACTGCAATTTCGAGATTTTTTATTTGCTTCCCCATTTTGGCGAGTTCGATGCCCTCGATAAATTTTTCGCGGTCACCTGGTTCGATCATCTTTATGAACGTGGCGAGATTGGGATGTACCATTGCATTCGCAAGGCCAAGAAGGGCAGCCATTTCAGCTGTGAGCCGTGAAACGCCGCTTTCTACCCGTAGTTTGAAACTTCCAAGATGCGAGACCGCTTGAGTGCGCTTCAACATCAGTTCTGAGTTTTTGAGGCGTTCGAGTGTGATCATTTGATCATCAATGTTGCGACAGAGTCCTACGACTTTCGTTGGTTTTCCTGTGGCTGGATCGCGCGTTAAGCCGGCGGCGGTTTCGATCCATGAGTAATTTCCAGCATTTGTGCGCACGCGGTAACGTGTTTGAAAAATATCAACACCAAATGGCGCATTTTTGATTTTCAGATCAATGGCTTTTTCAACATCTTCAGGATGGATCAGTGTATTAAATCTTACAAAATTCAGTTCACCGTCTGGTTCGCCGAATATTTCCAACATTTCAGGTGAGTTATAGGTTTCGCCTGTCTCATAATTGTGATCCCAAAGTGCATAGCCGCCTGAGCGCAAAGCTAATTGCAGACGGGTTTCGTTGTGCATAGCGCTCATAGCTTGTTCGAGGCTGGCGTTTTGCCCGATCAACAAAATTGAGGTTGAGGACGCGTCCTCCCAAGTCTGGCTCCGGAACATGGATTTCACATGGCTACCCAGAGGCGGCGTGTAGCTGATTTCAATTTCGGGGGCGGCGTTTGAATCAGTACTGGTTGGCATATGGCGAGCGGAAACGAGACCGGTGCCAAATTTCATGAGGGACTTTCCGACAATGTCTGATTTTTGACAATTCCAGCGACGCAGAAGGGCTGTTGAAACATCTTTGATAACGGCTTCTGGCATTGCGATGTGCAAAATTTCGGTATTTGCTATTTCGAAAGCATTAATAAGCGCGTCAATCATATGGTTCAGCCTGTTTCCGATCGATTATGTTGCCATCATCGCTAGAAAGTATGAAACAAGTGTTGATCAAATGGTTGCCATTGCAATGAATTGTGCAAATTGCCATAGAACGTTAAATGAAGTTGGGGTATGATAATGGACGAGAAGTGGCAAAAAAGTTTCCCAGTGTCTTGGGATCAGTTTCACCGTGATGCAAGGGCGTTGGCTTGGCGGCTTTCGGCTGCGGGGCCATTCAGGGCGGTGGTTGCTATTACTCGTGGCGGACTGGTTCCTGCGGCAATTGTGGCGCGCGAACTCGGTATTCGGGTTATCGAAAGCGTGTGTGTTGCATCTTATGACTATGATAAACAAGGTGAAATTTCAGTTTTGAAACCTGTGTCAAATGATATTATCGGCACTGATAAGGGGGCCGGCGTTTTAATTGTCGATGATTTGGTGGACACTGGGGCTACAGCCAAACTCGTACGCGAGATGATGCCGAAGGCTCATTTTGCAACGGTTTATGCCAAACCACAGGGTCGGCCTTTAGTTGATACATTCGTGACTGAAGTTAGCCAAGACACGTGGATTTATTTGCCGTGGGATATGGGGTTGCAGTTCAGCCCGCCGATCGGAGATCGCGCCACGGCTTGATCAGTCTTTTTGATAATCAGAAATTCGGCTTTGTAATTTTTCCAAAAACTGATTTTGTGAAGTATGGTCGACCTTAGCTCGCTTAATAAGATTTGGTCGAATTCTGCCATTTTTGGAAATGCATAGTTCTTCAATGATGAGCCGGTAGCTGTTCAAAAATGCCTTATATTCTGGCGTGGCAGCCGTAACTTCGTCGCCGATGACGGCGTGTATCGGCGTTTTGGTTTTTTTGCCTCTTACGACAACTGCGCCCGCGTCAATTATTGCAAGTGATTTCGTCTTGGGTTGAATTTGGCCAGCAATCAGGATGTTATGGCCTATTTGTTTACACAAGCCTTCAGCACGCGAGGCTAGGTTTACCGTTTCCCCCAATACGGAATAGTCAAAGCGTTCCAACGAACCCATGTTTCCTACAATGGCACTGCCAGTGGCCAAGCCAACTCTCACGGATACTGGCCAAAGATTGTGAGGCTTGAGGCGTTCTTGGTTAATTTCGTTCGCGTTGAATTCAGAAATTTTTTTCTGAATATCGAGTGCCGCAAGGGTTGCCAAATATTGGTGATCATTTTGAGCAATTGGTGCATTCCAAAAAGCCATCACAGCATCACCGATAAATTTATCAATGGTGCCGCCATGAGTCAGTATTCCAGCACTGCAAGTGCTCAGCAAAGTGTTGACTGTTGCAACGAGTTCTTCGGGCTTTAAGTTCTCGCCCATCGGCGTGAAGTTTTGAATGTCGACAAACATCACGGTGACTTCGCGCGTTTCACCGCCAAGTTTTAGCGCCTGCGGGTTATTTTCAATTTCAACTAATATTGACGGGGCCACATAATGGCTGAAAACATTACGGAGCACTCGCCCCTCACGGTCTGTTACGAGGAGTTTGAAAGCAATTGTTGCTAGATAAATTGTAGCAACGCTGAGGATCGGGAATGTCAAATCTATCAACACACCAAAATGTCGAAATGCATATGCTGCTGTTACAAGCAAGCTCGAAACAATTGCAAAAAGCCCAACTATCATCGGCATGGGGCGGAGAAGTGCGGTGCCAAAAGAAATTAGAAGACCAATCATTCCCACAAATAGCAACTCGAAATAATAATTTAGGTCTGATCTCTTTAGAAAGGAGCTCGATAAGATTTGCGCAATGGCTTGCGCGTGAACCGAAACGCCCGGAATGGCTTCTCCCAGACTTGAAGTTTTGGTGTCTTGCAGACTCGTTGCCGATGTTCCCACCAAAACGATATTGTTGGCGATGACGGCGCGCAGAGCTTCGCGGTCAGTTCCGTTGATAATTCGTTCAGCCGACAGATAGGTCTCAGGGACATCTTGGGAATAATAGATCGTGAGTTGGCCATCGTCGCTGACAGGAATTTCAAGCTCGCCGACCCGTATCGAGTTTATAACGTTTTCGCTATTTGGGGCTCCGTTTACAACATAAGTATCCACACCTTGAGCAACGCGCAGAGTTTCAAGGACGAGACTTGGGTAGTAAGATTTACCATCCGACATCAGCAGCGGGATCTGTCTGGCCGTTCCTTGGTCTCGACGAAAATCAATGTTGATGATACCCAGCCCGTCGGCTGCCTTTTCAAGAATATTGATATTTGGGTGTACCAACGAAATCGAGGGCACAGCATTCAGTGCAGTTAATCCCGTTTGCGCAAAGCCTGCCTTTCCAGTTGGAGGTTTTGATGTGGCACCCATACCACCTGCGTAAGCCAAAATGACCCGCCGACCCGAAATGGCACTTGCAAAGATTGCATCGTTGTTTGGGAATGGCGTAGCAGGTTTTAGAGCAGCCGGGCTTAGTAACTTCGTAATTGCTGGATCGTTCAAAATGCGGTCTGGCGATAGTCGGTCTGGTTCGGGGAAGATAATATCGAAAGCAATTGCTGCTGCTCCGAGCTCATTCAGCTCTTTTACAAGTTTTGCAAGTTCAGTGCGGGGCCACGGCCATTGTCCAAGCTTTGCAAGTGAAGCTTCGTCGATATCGACAATGCGCACAGGAAGATCTTTTTCACCCTGCCTTGGCCATAAGCGCTGCATCGTATCAAAGCCAGCACCCCGCATGGTCGACAGCGTTATCGGATCTGCGATCCGCAGAAAAATCAACAGTGAGGTGACTAAAAAACCAATGAGCAGCGAGGGAAGCAACCGATTTTTTAGCATATTAGAATAACGCACAACCACGGCTCGAGAAACCTAGCTTTGAGTTGTAGTTCAGAATTCGGCGAATTCAATTTCGCCATCCTATCGTCATTTTTGCAATTCCATGAAGTTGTTGCCAAATGGCTAGTTCTTCCCTCTCTGCCGAGGTGGTGGGGCTGATTGCTCTTTCCGCTTATGATCTAGTTCGAGCGAACGATCTGGCGTAGCAGAATTCGTCTGCACGTTTTTGCAAGTGGTCACGTCTAACCGAAATTGGGTTCTAAGCGATGATTGATTCAAAATGTAAGGCAAGTGACCTTTCAGTCTGCTTGCCAGCGTTCCTTCGGTCAATTTTTTTGCACCACCATTTTCTGTTGTGCCAATTTCGCAAGTTGGATTGAGATCGACGCAAGCTTTTGAACCCAGTTTGTTACACAGCCGCACTTTGCCTTTTAGGACTGCAACACCAGTAGCGGCTTGCACCCAAAAATCAAAACCGGTTCCGCGGATGCCAATAGTGGCGTTGGCGGTTTGAATGTCATATGCGTTTTTTGGGCTTTTGCCCGTAATAAAGCGGAAAGTGCCACGCAGTGCTTTTATAGAGAAATCTTGCGCCGAGCTGCCATCGCCTTGCATCAGGTATGTGCTGATCACGAGTGTTGAGCTGGGGCCAACCACGAGCTTTGTTCCATCATTAAAAAGAATTTGAGCATTTCCTGAGACAACGGTGATTTTGTCTTTCTCGAATATGTCGGCACCTGCGGAAAGTGTTCTATTTCCACCGGGGCCTGAAGATGTTGGGCTGCCCACGACTGCCACGACCTTCGCAATGGGGTCTGCCAATGCAGGTAAGGTCATTCCGACAAGTGCAACTAAAAATAACAATAAAAAACGACTCGTCATCGCCCAACTCCTGCTCTTTCGAGCCCCCTATGGTCATTCCTAATCCTCTCTTTGTTGCTTGGCAAGCGCCGTTGCTATGTCTAAAATCCCCTAATTGATGGATACGGCCCAAGTCACTTACGCGCTTTTTGTGGTTGCTTTATTGCAATTGAAACATTTCATTTGTGATGGCCCCTTGCAGACTTTGGCCATGGTGAAAAGCAAATCAGTTTATGGCGCGCCGCTTGGCATATTGCATTCGGCTTTGCATGGCGCAGGCACTGGCTTAGTGTTTCTGATCTCGGCTTTTTCACCACCTGTGGCTCTAGGATTGGCGGTACTTGATTTTGCGATTCATTATCATGTCGATTTTACCAAGGAAAATATTATTAAATATTTTGGATGGAATACAAATGATGCTCCATTTTGGTGGGCGCTCAGCGCTGATCAAGCACTTCATCAATTCACTTATCTGTTGCTCTATTTAATCGCTCTTAGGGTCTGACCGGTTGATCAGCGAGAACCTTGCGCGAATTTGAACGGCGCATTTTCTGGGCCAAATCGCGGCCAAGAACTTGGTATAATATGCCATTCAATTGACGGTCACGCGCCACAACCTTTGCCAAGCGCATTTTTGAAAAGACGATTACCCGTGATGGTTCATCGACAGTCACACGCGCGTTTGCGGGATTACCGGTGAGGTAAGCGATTTCGCCAACAAATGATCCGCTTTCGAGATAGGTGATAAATGAACCATCAACCTCTACATTCGCTCTGCCTTTGAATAGAAAATAAAGAGCATCCACGGGCGCATCTTGTCTTGTTAAGGTTTCACCTGGCTCAAAATTTTTCCATTCGGCTGCGCGCAGAAGCTTGGCAATTTGCGAATCATCCAAACCTTCAAAAGCATGGCGCAATGCTGGGGCTTCGTCTGCTGGGAGCGATGATCTTATGCGGTCGCGCACCAACCAGATCAGTTCATACAAGTTGATGATAATAAAGACTGTATCCCAGGCAAGGCCAGGATAACCCGTGCCGGAGAGGCGGAAATAAAGGATTTCGAGAAAAAGACCAATGACAGCACAAACCCGCAACCAAAATATATTGGTGAGAAAATACGAGATTGCCAACACGACATAGGCCATGTGGGCGGTTAAGTAGGTAGGGTCGAGGAACTGATCCATTTCTCACTCAAAGTTGTAGGTGCCAAGATCACGCGATGAACAGTGCTTGTCAAGCACATGTGCCTCGCCTATCAGGGCGCATACCAGATGCTGCGGGCGTGGCGTAATGGTAGCCGCAACGGACTTAAAATCCGTTGGGAGTAATCCCGTGCCGGTTCGAGTCCGGCCGCCCGCACCAGCTTTTCCCTGCAGGCTAAGCCCGGCGCTGCCAAATGTTGGAGGCCCTATATCCCGACTGTGCGAGAGCGTAATTGAAGTTATGAATTCGGTGTATATAATTTTGAAGATGTTTTCGCCTTGAGCGCTGTCTTTCTGAAGGCAACCTTGCAACCGAAATTAATTGCACTTAATCTTCTAACTCTAACATAAAGCTCAATAATCATAATGTCTGACATGAAATCAACACCGATCGTCGAACAGGCTACGAATGAAGTCGTTCCAGATATGACCCGTAAGGCGCTAGAGCAACGCATCCGCCAGCAGGAGATTTTATCTGAGCTTGGTGTGCTTGCGCTGCAGGGGGCATCCTTTGACGACTTGCTTCAAAAAACAGTGCACCTCACTGCTGAGGGATTGAATGTTCAGTTTTGTAAAGTGTTGCGTCATATCCCTGATGAGAATCGATTGCTGGTTGTGGCGGGTGTTGGTTGGGATAAAGGCATTGTCGGGGTGGCGAGCGTGGGCGCAGATTTGGAATCGCCCGCCGGATTTGCTCTTCGAACGGGTAAACCAGTGATATCAAATCATCTCGAAAATGAGGAGCGGTTTCGCACCCCTGAGCTTCTTGCTCAATATGGAATTCGGCGCGCAATGAACGTGATCTTGCAGGGAGACGGCAAACCATTTGGTGTTCTTGAAGTTGATAGTAAAGCGGACGACGAATTTGTTGAGCATGATTTGGCTTTTCTCCAAGGCACCGCCAATATGTTGGGAATGGCCATCGAGCGTGAGCGCACCGAGCGCCATCTTAAAGCCGCGTTGGCACGCCAGCAATTTCTCGTAAAGGAAATGAACCACCGGGTCAAAAACAGTCTCGCAATTGTCGGGAGCCTTATCCAAATGCAAGGCCGCTCTGGCAACAGCGAAACAGCTTACCAATTTGAAGAAACGGCGCGGCGGGTCAGCGCAATTGCGCGCGCCCATGAGCGGTTATATCGCAATAACTATGTCGAAAGCATGGATCTCGGGGCTTATGTTGAAGAGGTTTGTGAGGATGTGGACTCGTCAGTAAGCCATTGTACGGTGCATGTCGAAGCCGAGCGCGGCATTAATATTCAAGTTGATGATGCCATTTCGGTTGCACTCATCATTGTTGAGTTGGTCACAAATTCAGCAAAATATGCTTATCCCGATGGAACAAGCGGCAAAATTTTGGTGAATATAGAGCGCGAGGGTGATAAAAATATTCTGATCTCCGTTTGCGACGAAGGGGCAGGCTTTCCCGATCAATTTGACCCACAAAAATCACGTGGTTTAGGAATGCGTATTGTTCAAGCCTTTGCAAAGCAACTGCACACCACCCTGACCTTTAACAATCGATCACCAGGTGCAGAAGTCAGATTTTTGTTCCCGGTTAACTAAACTTGATGGGTGTGGTGCTTCAATTTAGAAATGTTTTTTGAGCGACGACGCAAGGTTTCCGTTTTTGTTCACTTCAATATTGGCTAATCCCAGCCATTCTGCCATTTTCACCAATTCAGAGGCCATCGCATGGGCCGTTTGTTCTGGATCCACCATTTCCTCGTGGTGGATTGCGTTGGCGCGCAGTGTTCCAGCCTCACGGTCAGCTTTCAAGCACACGCGGCCGCTGATGTCTTCGCCATTGAGAAATGGAAGAACATAATAGCCAAATTTCCGTTTGGGTTGAGGGGTATAGATCTCAATCCTATAGTGAAAGTTGAAGAGGCGCTCGGTGCGGTCACGTTCCCAGCACAGGGGATCAAAGGGTGAGAGCAGGGCCGTGCCACCGGCTTTGCGTGGCAGTTTGGTGTTTTTGTGACAATAGGTGGGTTTTGTCCAGCCATCGACCATGACTGGAACTAAATCGCCATTTTCGACGCATTCGGCGATTGCTGTTTTGGTTTCGGCAACGGGCAGACGGAAATAGTCTCGCAGATCGAACTCGGTGGCAACACCTAGAGCCTGGGCCGAAAGATTTATCAATTCGTGAAACGTTTCGGCCTCTGGTGGCGTCGAAGTGTTCAAGATCGCCGAGGGGATCACGCGTTCGGGCACATCATAGATGCGTTCGAATTTATCGCGTCTGTGGGTCGTCACGAGGCCTTGATCAAACAAGGTCTCCATCGTCATTTTGCCTTTGCTCCAGCCCCACCATCCGCCTTCGCCTTTGCCAGAGCCTGGAATGCTACTGGCCCCCATCGGCCCGTTTTCGCGAATATGTTCAATTGTCTTTTTCAGAAAAGTTTTTTCGTCTTTGGCAAACTGGTTCATCGATCGGTAGGTGCCATTTCCGGCGCGGGCGCGGTTCATACGCCAGCGCATCAGCGGATGCAGCTCCATGGGCACCAAACTTGCCTCATGGGCCCAGCATTCAAACACGTGACGATTTGAGGCTTCAAGCGTGCGCTTGTCGAGAACACCGCGATCATAATTGCCGAGGCGTGAAAACAGCGGCAGGTAATGCGAGCGCACCAACACATTCACGCTGTCGATTTGCAGCAGGTGCAAATCTTTTATGGCCGAAGCAATGGCCGACCAATTCTTCTTTGTGTCGCGGTTTTGGTTTTGGAATCCTTGCGCATGCAGGGCGATGCGCCGCGCTTCAATCTTTGTAAGCTCGGAATTCAAGCCGCGGCATCGCCAGCCCAAGCGGCTTCGGCTGGTTTGGCGGCGTGGCTCGCCAGCATTTTATTATGCACATAAAGTGTTGAGCAATAGGGACAGATGATTTCTGTTTCGCGGCCCATATCCAAAAACACATGTGGATGATCGAAGGGAGGGGCGGCACCAATGCACATAAATTCATGCGCACCGATTTCGATTTTGGGCAGGCCCATGCTGTTTTGGAAATGTGGTGTTGCTGAGCTTTGCGCCATTTTAATCCTCAAGACTTGTAATGAAACACGCAAATAGCATAAAAGTGCGCCCATGCAAAAATTCAATTCTGATGGTGTGGAAATAGCGTTTGATGTGTGGGGCGAGGGGCCGCCGATATTGTTGATCCACGGCTTTGCTTCCAACGGGCAAGTGAACTGGGTCGCCACGGGCTGGGTTAAAACCTTGGTGGCTGCAGGCCGGCAAGTGATCATCATTGATAATCGCGGCCATGGGCAGAGCGAAAAACTTTATGATTCTGCAATGTATTCAGCTCCCATCATGGCCGACGATGCAGCGCGCTTGCTGCGCTATCTGAAAATTAACAAAGCCGATGTGATGGGCTATTCGATGGGTGCTCGCATTTCAGCATTTCTGACCATGCAACATCCGGAGATGGTGCGCCGCGCCGTGTTTGCCGGGCTGGCGTCGCGGATGATCACTGGGGTTGGTGGCTCGGATGCCATTGCCGAGGCGCTGGAAGCCGAAGATCGGCCCGCAAAAATTGACCCCGCCGCCATGGCCTTTCGAATTTTTGCCGAGCAGACAAAAAGCGATCTGAAAGCCTTAGCCGCCTGCATCCGTTCGAGTCGCGTTAAGATCAAGGAAGAAGCGCTGGCCACCATTCAGGTTCCGGTTTTGGTGGTGGCGGGCGAGCTTGATGATATTGCCGGAAGTGTTGCGGGTCTGACGTCGATCATCCCGGGATCAAAGGGCGTGGTTTTGCCCAAGCGTAATCATATGAATGCGGTGGGGGATGCGGGGTTTAAGGCGGCAGTGGTGGGGTTTTTGGGCGCGCCGTAATTCGTAAGCTGGTGCAGAGATAGGAGAATGCCAAGTGCCTTATGTGAAAGTAGAGATCGCTAAGGGGATCGCATCTGTTGAACAGAAAAAAGCTGTCATCAAGGGGATGACGGATGTGCTTGTGAAAGAGCTTGGGCGAAATCCAGAATACATATTTGTGGTGATCGACGAAATCGACACCGACAATTGGGGCCGGAAGGGCTTGTCGTTGACTGAACTTTGGCAACAGAGCTCAACGCCGGAAGATACAGCTTAAGTATATACGGGATTGTCAAAAGCTATATCAATTTATAGGGGCTCTCCCCATATGCCACAGAATATGATAGCTTATCAACTCATGGAGATGCTTATGGCACGTGATCAGGTTAAAGTTGTTGAGCGGATTGATCCGGTTTGGGACCGTCTTCGTCATGAAGCGGAAGAGATTGCACGGCAGGAGCCCGGCCTTGGCGGGTTTATATATTCGGCGGTGCTAGAACATGACACGTTTGAAGATGCATTAGCACACAGGTTGGCGCAGCGTTTGGGCAATGCGGATTTGGGGGCGGATTCCGTCATCAAGGCGTTTCAGGATGCGTTGCAGGCCGAGCCTGAAATTGGCTTTGCGGCCCGCGCTGATATGATTGCCACTTTTGACCGCGACCCGGCTTGCCACCGCTATATTGATCCGCTGCTGTATTTCAAAGGTTATCAAGCCTTGCAGGCGCACCGCATGGCGCACAGGCTTTGGGAGATGGGGCGCAAGGATTTTGCTTATTATATTCAGAGCCGTGTTTCCATGGTGTCCTCGATGGATATTCACCCCGCTGCAAAAATCGGCAAAGGCATTATGATCGATCATGGCCATGATATTGTGATTGGCGAGACTTGCGTGATCGAAGATAATGTTTCGATGATGCAGGGCGTCACCCTTGGTGGCACGGGCAAGGAGGCTGGCGATCGTCATCCTAAAATTCGCTATGGCGTATTGATTGGCGCTGGTGCAAAAGTGCTGGGCAATATTGAGATTGGCCATTGCTCGCGCATTGCTGCATGTTCAGTGGTGCTGCATGACGTGCCGCCAAACCGCACGGTTGCTGGTGTGCCTGCTAAAATCGTGGGCACGGCTGGCTGTGCCGAACCTGCTCGCGCCATGGATCACCAGGTGGAACCTGTTGCGGACGAGGCGGTTTGACGTTAGACCGAAACGAAATCCATTGACGGAGTGCAGGAATTGAAGCCAGAAGAATTAGCCAAGCTCACCAAATATTTTCGTGAGAAGTTCAATAACCCCGCCATCATCGCCAAAGCCCGTCCGCAGAAAAAGGATTCAGGCGAGGTTTATTTGGGTGATGAATTTCTGGGGGTGATTTACCGCGACGAGGAAGATGGCGAGCTTTCGTATAATTTTTCCATGGCCATACTTGAGATGGATCTGGAGTAGTTAACTCTAATCTGGTGCCAGTATAAGCTTGGCCCCTGCGTTGCAATCCTTGACCAATAGTAAACTGCTTGTGCCGAAATGGCACAGGCTTGCTATTGGGGAATCGTATTGGCTGCTCAACACATCGCTTATCTGTTTGCCGTTGCCACAGGCATTGTTTCGTCTGGGGCGATTGGCAGTTTGTGGGCCATGGCATCTGGGGAAGCGCCGAGCTTTAAATTGCTGGCCGATGATGATTTTTTGATCCCGATCAAGGTACCTGTCGTTATCCTCAGCGCGCCAACCACATTAATGATAGATGCGTGTTGGTGGTTGATTGAGCGACCCTTGGTCGGGCTATTGATGTTGCTCGCTGGATTGGGCTGGAGCTTTGTTCAGGGTGTGTTTATCCTGACGCATGTGTTTGGCGTCACCTGAGGCAGCAATATGACAATCTATCGTTTGGACAGCATTCACCCGGAACTGGCGAATGAAAGCTGGGTCGCACCTTCAGCTGATGTAATGGGACGGGTTCGTTTGAAGCATTTGGCCAGTGTTTGGTTTGGCGCGGTGCTGCGCGGCGATAATGAATGGATCGAAGTGGGCGAGGGCAGTAATGTACAAGATGGCTGTGTGCTGCATTCCGATATAGGCGCTCCCCTGACCATTGGCAAAAATTGCACCATCGGCCATAAAGCTATTTTGCATAGCTGCATCATCGGCGATAATTCACTGGTGGGCATGGGCGCTTGCATTATGAACCATGCAGTGATTGGCAAGAACTGCCTGATCGGCGCTTATGCTTTGGTGCCCCAGCGCAAAATTATTCCCGACAATTCTCTGGTGCTAGGCGCGCCCGGCAAAATTGCGCGCGTGCTTACAGATGGAGAAGCCGAAGGTTTAGTCAAGTCTGCCCAAGGCTATGTGCGCAATTGGCAGCGCTTCAAGGCTGGCCTCGCACCCACTTCATAAAAAAAGAAGCCGACACAGGGTGGGATCTGTGTCGGCTCCAGGAAGCCCGGCAGCTTGGGGGATGGGGACGCCGGCCGGACCTAACTTTAATTCATTCGCAAATCACTTGCTTTGGCTTGAGACCAAAACCTGCGGTGTATTGTGTTGCAGGCTGACCCATTTTTTTGGATCAAGCTGTGATTGGCGTTTAAGAAATTTGTAACCCGTGTCTTTCCAACTGAGGATTTCATTGCGACGGTTGTCGAGTATGTAATCGCCCTTGTCAGTCATCACAGTAAGAATTGCGTGGCCTTCGCCGTTTTCATCAAAAACAACGGTGATCAAAAGTTCGTCTGCAGAAAAGCCCAGGCCTTGCAGATAGCGTTTTTTCAGCAACACATAATCTTCGCAATCACCAGCGGAGACTGGATAGGTCCAGAAATCGGGGACGCCGTAGAGTTCCATATCGCCAACCGGCTTGATCTTGGTATTAACATAGGTGTTCACTTGATTGAGTTGGTCGAAGCGCTCAGCGCTCATAGCGACGCGCTCAACTTTGCCGCCTTTGAACTGGCATTCCAGTTCGCCGCGGGCACAAAAGTTGACGTAGCCAATAGGCGCTGGTGTGCCATCATATTCTTTGGCGAAATTTGACAAAGTGAGTTCGCCCTTAGCGCTGGGAGGCGTTACCTGCAGTACCTTTGCACTGTATGCAGGACCGATCAGAAGCGTTGCTCCTAAAAGCGCAGTCCCCACTGCTGTGATGAATTTCATTTTGACGACCCACTTCTTTTTTTATTGTGGGGTCATCATAACAAAGCCACATTTAGGCCGGGTTGGTTTTGGTGATACAAGTCTATGTAAATGCTAGGTAATTTGTTTTAATGTTGTTAACCATATGAGATTTTCCGGGGAGGGCTTGCACTTCACGATAACGCCTGTTATTCACCGCGAACTTGCGCAATTTGGCATGCGGTCATGGCGGAATTGGTAGACGCACTACCTTGAGGTGGTAACGGGGAAACTCGTGGAGGTTCGAGTCCTCTTGGCCGCACCAATCTTTTGTTTACGCAA
>JANYHN010000021.1 GCA_025359045.1 Hyphomicrobiales bacterium
GACGAACAATTCGAAGGGCTGCAGAAGTCCGATATCGCCGGGTAGGTTTCAATGACTACGCGTGGCTCCCATTAAGAGGATCAGTAAAGAAAGTATGAGCAATTTACGAAATAAAATCCGGGGTTTGACTTTCAGGATCAAACCCCGGGCTAGTTAAGAGCGGGTCCAGGGAGAAGACACAACCACTCTTAGAAGTCCATTATTGTGACAGCGTGAATGGACCCGTATATTTGTCTACGTTTGCCTTTGTGATCAGGAGGCAGTCGAACAGCTGCTTTTCGGTTTTTGCGCCGGTCTTGCCCGTCTTGATCAGGTTGTCAGCTTGCTTAATGGCCTCAGCCGAGAACACGGCAACAGGTTGCAGAACAGTGTACTGCATTTCTCCGGCCTTAACGGAGGCGACTGCATCTGGCGAACCGTCAAAACCACCGACTTTTACGCCTGCGAGCTTGCCGGCTTCTTTTAGCGCTGCAATCGCGCCAAGAGCCATTTCATCGTTGCCGCTGATCACACCCTGAATATTGGGGTTGGCCTGAAGCATGGACTGCATTTTGTCGTGACCCTTTGTACGATCCCAATCTGCAACTTCTTTGCCGACTTTTTTCAGATTTGCATATTGCGTCAGAACTGTTTCGTAGCCGTTCGAGCGGGTAGCGGCGTTGTTGTCGGCTGGGTTACCGAACAGTTCGACATAGTTGCCCTTGTCGCCAACTGCCTTCTGCCATTCTGTTGCACCGAGAGCAGCACCTTGGGCGTTGTTCGACACAAGCTGAGCGGCGGCAAGGCCTTCTTGATTGATTTCGGCGTTCACGAGGATCACTGGAATTTTAGCAGCAATCGCTTTTTTGATGGCTCCGATCGAACCGTCAGCATTCGCCGGGTCAAGAATGATGGCAACCGACTTGTTGGTGATGGCGGTGTCGATCATTTGGCTTTCGGCGTTCGTGTCACCCTTGTGAGCAGACACATTGGCCTTGTAACCCATTTTTTCTGCAGTGGCTTTGGCCACGTTGCCCTCGGTCAGCCAATAGGGATTGGCTGGGTCTGTGATGATGATCGAGATCAAACCATCAGCGAGAGCTGCCGTGCTCATCATGGTGCCGAGAGCTGCTGCGAGAATGAGGCGCTTTCCTGTTCTAAACATTTTAGTCTCCTTGTTGTGACTTCTGTTTGTCGGCGTACCGACGGTTTTTTCGTTGTAAAAAAGTAGTTGTTATTCACAAACGAAACTCGTTAGCCCATTTTGGGCCGCTATTTTCTTGCCCCCCGGTATTGAATTGAATTGAGCAACACCGCGAGGACGATGACAGCGCCGGTAAAAACCGTCTGCCAATAAGAAGACACTCCAATGATCACAAGACCATCCGACAAAAAGCCGATCACGAATGCGCCAAGCATAGTTCCCCGCACGGTACCGCGGCCCCCGGTTAACGCTGCACCGCCCACGACAACCGCGGCAATGGCCGTAAGTTCGTAGGTAGTGCCTGCGGTTGGGCCCGCTGAAGTCAGTTGCGACGAAAGAACGAGCCCGGCGATGGCTGCACAAACCCCCGATAGAGCATAGACAGCAATTTGAACGCGCTTTACTGGAACACCGGACAACTCTGCAGCCCGCATGTTGCCGCCTGAAGCATAGAGCCAGCGGCCGAAGGCCGTCCGGGACAAAAGCAAACCCACCAAAACCGCTAGTAAAGCCAGCACAATCACGCCGATTGGAACATTCAAGATGCGGTTGAAGCCCAGCCAATCAAAACCAGTGTTGCCCAACTCCGGCCTACCACCCAGACTATTAAAGGTGAGGCCATTGGTAATCAGCAAAGCCACGCCACGAGCCACATACATTACACCCAAAGTGGCAACAAACGCCGGGACGCGGAGGTAGGCAATCAGCACCCCATTGACGCCACCCAAAACCGCTCCCGCAAGGCACGTCAGAAGGGCGACAACCCAAACCGGCTCAAAAAGAATGACCCCAAATGATTTTAGTTCAATACCTTTCATGAGATATCCGGCCACAATGCCGGAGAGGCCAAGAACCGAGCCCACCGAAAGATCAATGCCGCCGTTCAATACGACGAGCAACATGCCAATGGCCAACAGACCATAAATGGCAACATGTGACGCCATAATCAAAAAATTGCTGACAGTAAAATAATTCGGTGACAAGAACGAGAAGACAGCGATGATGACAACTAGGGCCAGAAAAGCCCGGCCTTCCAGAAACAACTCTCCGATATCAAATTTCTTTGTAGATGCGACAGTAATCACGCTTGTGCTTTTTGCTTCTGACATGCCCGTTCCCCTAAGCCGCATTTGACTCGCCAGAAGCAGCCATGATCGCTTCCTTTGTTGTGTTGGCAGTGAATTCCGCTGAGATGCGCCCGCGCCGCAATACGACAATGCGGTGCGCAACACTGAAACACTCGCCGACTTCTGACGTTGAATAGATGACAGCCAATCCGCGTTTCGCGCCCTCGGCTAGCAGTTTGAATACTTCGCCTTTTGCACCCACATCAATACCGCGGCTCGGCTCATCCAAAAGCAGAACTTTGGGGTTGGTCGCCATCATTTTCCCAATGACAACCTTTTGCTGGTTTCCACCTGAGAGCGAACCGATCGCAGCCCTGCTGCCCGACGTCTTAATGTGGACCTGCTTAATAGACCTCTCGATCAGCGATACTTCATCCGCGTTCGACACAAAAAGATTTTTCACAAAAGTCCGAATTGATGCAAGGGAAAGATTTTGACCCACACTCATTGTCTGTACCAGGCCGTCGCGTTGCCGGTCCTCTGGTACAAGCGAAAGACCACTTGTAATTCGCTCAGCTATTCTGAGCCCCGCCACATCCTGTCCTTCTAGAAGCACTCGGCCGCCACTAGGTTTCAAGCGTCCTGCAACGCATTCCATCATTTCAGTTCGACCGGCACCCATCAAGCCATAGATGCAAACGATCTCACCGGCTCTCACCGAAAGCGACAAGTGGTCAACCACATTGAAGGCTGATCCGCCCTTGGACGGCACCGTGAGATCTTCAATTGCGAGTGCAACCTTGCCCATCTCATAGCCATTAGGAGGCGATCCGAGATCGAAATTCTCGCCCACCATGTTGCGAACGATCCATTCAAGATCGATGTCGCCGCGAGGCGCATAAGCTGTCATTGCTCCATCACGTAAAACGACCGCGTAATCAGTGATCTGAAGGGCCTCTTCGAGATGATGGGAAATATAAACAATCGATACGCCTTTTGCCTTGAGGCCTTCGACAACCCTGAACAGCAATTCCACTTCTGTTGCAGACAATGCAGATGTTGGCTCATCCATGATGAGAATTCGCGAATTGACAGAAAGCGACCGGGCAATTTCAACGATTTGTTGTTGACCAAGCCGCAGATCTTCAACTTTGGTGAGTGGGTCAATATCCTGCTGCAGTTCGATCATCAGCGCGCGGGCCTGACGCTCTTCCTCGGCAAAATCGACCTGTCCAAATTTTACAATTTCGCGGCCCATAAAAATATTGTCGCGGACGCTCAAATTCTGAGCGAGGCTGAGTTCCTGGTGAATAATGGAAATGCCGCGGTTACGCGCATTCGTGCTGGATGAAAAAGTAACGGCTGCCCCGTCTAGCAGGATTTCACCACCTGATGGCTGAATAATGCCAGACAGGATTTTCATCAGTGTTGATTTGCCAGCACCGTTTTCGCCGAACAGCGTGGTGACTTTGCCTTTAAGCACCGCGAAATTGACAGCCTTAAGGGCATGAATATTGCCAAAGGATTTGGAAACGTTGCGCGCCTCAAGCACAACCAAGTCGGCAGCGTCATTTGCCTTGTTTGCCGATTTTATTTTGGCGGCCATGCCTATTTAACCTCAAGCTTTACGGGCGTTACCAACCAACCTTTGGGGTTGATGAGCTTGAAGGCACCCGTAACTGCGATCTTCTTGCCGGCAAGATTGGCAGTGTCGACGGGTTGAAGTACCGCCTTTTTCATGGCGTTGTTGATGGCAGCACCAGCGTCCTGGTATTCAATCTGGTTGGTGAATTGACCGAAACTAATTGTGCCTGACGCGTCGCGCAGTTCGGTGCCATTGATCGCTGGTCCGGTCTGCACGCGCACCAGCACATCGTCTAGCCCATCCACAGCCACCTTGTAGATTCCCGAAGAAACTTCTCCTGCAACACCGGTGAATTTGACCGGGATGACGGGTCCCGTGCCTGTTGCCGTGCCATATTTCTTACCCGCAGCCGAGGGGTCTACGGCGATCGCTGGTCCGAGCTCTTTTACGTCGACTGCATGTTCTATGACAAACTTGAACACGTCAGGAAACGTTGCTGCGCCATACTCCTCTTTTGAAAATGCCTTTTTGCGATCATCGTCAATTGAGCCGATCTGAACAATCTTGGTGCTGGCCGCAATAATACCGAGTAGAACTACTGCTGTGGTTGCAGCGACGATCTTGGCGTTGACCAGGCGGGAAACATTTTGTTCGCCAGTTGACATTGTTATGAAAGCCCCAAAACGAATAAGCGCGCACCAAATGCGGATAATTTAATTTTAACAGGCGATGCAACAGGCACTCGAATAATCAAGGCTTACTCCCATCAATTTTGAAACTCTTACGGCTTCTTATGTAATTATTTTCTGAGTGTGTATCAAATTTCAAACAGAGTCAATAAGACTCACGATAAAAATTCATCCTTAAAAAATATTATTTGTAGCGTAATTGGAAATACGCTGACCTTTCGCGCCTGCCGGGGCAGTCCAAACAACTACTCTCATCTGTAGTCCCACATAAATTTTTCACTCACGAATAAATTTTCATTTTTTATGAGTATCATAAGTTGAATTCGATAATTTTTGCATGTCTATTCTGGCATGCTAGTTTTGCTGTCCGGCAATTTTTTTTGGGGCGTACTTTTATTGGTATTGACAGGCGCTACAGATAGTGAAATATAAGTTTCAATCTGAAAAAAATTACAACACAAGGCAACTGGTTTTGGCTAATTGTGCCGCAATTGGTTGGGAAGGCAGCCTGCGCAATCCATGGCGAAAAATGACTCAAGTCAAGATGTGATCATAGGCATAGATGCGGGAACATCAGTGATCAAAGCTGTGGCATTTGATCTCTCCGGCAATCAGCTTGAAACAGCAGCTATTCCCAATCGCTACGCCACTTCTGCAGATGGTGCTGTGACGCAATCCATGCCGCAAACATGGGCGGATTGTGCCAAAGCCTTGCGCGATTTGGCAGACAAAGTGCCCAACTTGGCAAAACGCACAGCCGCAATTGCAGTGACAGCGCAAGGCGATGGAACCTGGCTTATAGATAAATCAAACCAACCTCTTGTCGCTGCATGGCTATGGCTGGATTCAAGGGCGGCACCCACTGTTGAAAAGCTTGCAGCCTCAGCTGGTAACAGGGCGCGCTTTGAAGCAACAGGCACAGGCCTCAACACCTGCCAGCAAGGAAGTCAGTTGGCTCACATTGCCTCAACGGCACCGGAATTGCTGAGGAACGCGGATGCGGTGTTGCACTGCAAGGATTGGATTTATCTGAACTTGACCGGGGTGCGCGCGACGGACCCTTCCGAAGCCAGTTTCACTTTCGGCAATTTCCGCACCCGGAAATACGATGACACTGTGATAGAGGCTCTCGGCCTCCAGAAGCATAAGCAACTTTTGCCCCCGATCGTAGACGGCAGTGAAACAACTCATGCCCTGTCAGTATCAGCCGCCGCTGCTACGGGTCTTTTGGCAGGAACCCCCGTAACGCTTGGCTATGTCGATATGGTGATGACAGCTTTGGGAGCTGGGATATATACTGGTGAAGAAGGTGTTGCGTGTTCGGTGATCGGTTCTACAGGCGTACACATGCGTGCCATGACGTCTGACAAAATTGTCCTGAACGCCGAAGGCACCGGCTATGTCATTCTGCTTCCAGCGAGAAATATGGCCACTCAAGTGCAATCCAATATGGCGGCCACGCTAAATTTGGATTGGGCATTACGCCTAGGCCAACAAGTCTTGAGAGATTTTGGCATGGAGTCTTCGCATGAAGATTTCGTCAAGCATATTGACGGGTGGCTTTTGCAAACCACGCCCGGCTCATTACTTTATCATCCCTATATCTCAGAGGCAGGAGAGCGCGGCCCGTTTGTTGATGCGGCAGCACGCGCCAGCTTCACGGGACTTTCGGATCATCATGGCTATGCCGATCTAATCCGCGCGGTGATTGAAGGCTTGGGGTTCGCCATGCGTGATTGTTATTCCTTGATGGGTGAAATGCCAAAAGAATTACGACTCACAGGCGGGGCCGCACGTTCAAAGGCATTGCGCCATATCATAGCAGCCGGCATTGACACGCCGCTTCGCGTCTCCAACCGAGAAGAAGCTGGGGCTGCCGGAGCGGCAATGATGGCGGCCGTGGCTATTAAAGTCTTTCCCCGAATGGAAGATTGCATAGCAACTTGGGTCACACCACTGCTCGGCGTTGTCGAAGCGCCAGATCCTGTACTAGCAGCCCGTGCCGCCAAACTTTTTAAAGTTTACAAACACACCCGTCAGCAACTTGCTCCTGTTTGGAGAGATTTTGCTGCTTTCCGTTCCAGCGCCTCGATGTGAATATGATTCCAATGACCAAAGCAACTCCGCTAACCTCTCTGAATGATGCCTTCGACTTGGTCGTGATCGGTGGCGGCATTAATGGTGCTGGCATTGCCCGTGATGCGGCTGGCCGTGGCCTGAAAGTGCTGATGTGCGAAAAAGATGATCTGGCGCAAGGCACGTCGTCGCGTTCCGGCAAGTTGGTGCATGGCGGACTGCGGTATCTTGAATATTATGAATTTCGGCTGGTCCGTGAAGCGTTGATTGAGCGTGAGGTGCTGTTGAATTCTGCCAGCCACATCATTTGGCCCATGCGTTTTGTCTTGCCGCATAGCCCAAATGACCGTCCAGCTTGGCTGGTGCGTCTAGGCCTCTTTCTTTACGATCATTTGGGCGGCCGCAAACGTTTGCCCGCTACGCGCACGCTCGATTTGCGGCGTGATCCTGAAGGTGCGCCCATATTGCCTCAATACACCAAGGGCTTCGAATATTCAGATTGCTGGGTGGATGATGCCCGTCTTGTTGCGTTGAATGCTCTCGATGCCCATGAGCGTGGTGCAGAGATTCTGACGCGCACAGCTTGCGTAAGTGCGCGCCGCGAAGGCAATCGATGGAATGTCTCGCTTAAAGGTAAAACTGGATTGCGCAACGTGACGGCCAAAGTCTTGGTCAATGCGGCAGGACCATGGGTAGGCGACGTTCTGGCCCGCGTTGCCGGGCTGAACTCAAGCCGCGGCGTGCGCCTTGTCAAAGGCAGTCACATCATTGTGCCGAAGTTTTGGGAAGGGCCGCATGCTTATCTCGTTCAGAACCACGATAAGCGGGTGATCTTCATCAACCCTTACGAAAATGGCACGGCGTTGATCGGCACAACCGACATCCCCTATGAGGGTCCAGCTGAAGACGTCAAGATTGATGATGCGGAACAGGATTACTTGATCAACGCGGTCAATCGCTACTTCAAGCAAAAGCTGCGGCGTGAAGATGTACTCCACGCCTACTCTGGCGTGCGCCCATTATTTGATGATGGTAAAGGCAATCCTTCCGCCGTCACCCGCGATTACGTGTTTGATCTTGATGACAAAGGTGCGCCGCTGCTCAGTGCTTTTGGCGGCAAAATCACCACGTTCCGCAAGCTTTCAGAACACGCCATGCGAAAGCTCGCTCCATTTTTTCCGAACATGGGCAAGGACTGGACATCAGGAGGGATTTTGCCCGGCGGTGAAATCCCGAATGCGGATTATGAAAGCTGGATCAACACGCTGCGCAATGACTATCCATTCCTGAGCGCAGAGCTGTTGCAGCATTACGGCCGCTGTTATGGCGCACGCACATCGCGTGTCCTTGGCAAAGCCAAATCCATGGCTGATCTTGGCACTCATTTTGGTGCGGGTCTTTATGGAGCGGAAGTGAACTATCTTGTTGCCCACGAATGGGCGGAGACCGCAGAAGACGTACTTGATCGCCGCACTAAGCTGGGCTTGCGCATGACAAAGGCAGAGCGCCAAGGATTGGAACGTTTCCTTGCTAAAACCTCCATCCGCGCCAGCGCCTGAGGAGATATCATGCAGCTTACGCTCTCTCTGAACACCAACCCGCTGGTTAATCGTTTTGCTGATCCTGATGATTTAATCGACACAGTGGCGCACCGGTTAAAGTTGCGCGATTTGCAGCTGACGCATGAGTTCATCAATCCCTCGTGGTCTGCCTCCGTCATCAACCGTTTGACACGGCAAATGGGCAAGGCATTGCAGCGCACAGGTGTTCGGGTCACGTCAGGCATGACAGGCCCTTATGGCCGCCTCAATCATTTTGGTCATCCCGACCATGACGTGCGGCGTTACTATATCGACTGGTTCAAAACCTTCGCTGACATCACAGCGGAACTCGGCGGGTTTTCCGTAGGCACGCAATTTGCGATTTTCACCTACAAGGATTTTGATGATGCAAAGCGCCGCGAAGAGCTGACGCAGATCGCCATAGACTGCTGGTCAGAGGTGGCCGAGCACGCCAAGGCTGCTGGATTAAAATATGTGTTCTGGGAGCCGATGAGCATTGGCCGCGAATTTGGCGATACCATCGCATCGTGTCTTGCTCTGCAAAAGCGCTTGACCGATGCCAGAATGGCTGTGCCCATGTGGATGATGGCTGATATTGACCATGGCGATGTCACCAGTGCAAATTCCGATGATTTCGATCCCTATGCCTGGGCGCGGGCAGTTCCACCTTATTCACCGATCATCCACATCAAACAGAGCCTGATGGACAAAGGCGGGCACAGGCCGTTCACGGCGGCTTTCAACGCCAAGGGCCGCATTCAGCCGAAGCCGTTGCTAGAGGCTTTTGCTGCAGGCAAAGCCAAAGACAATGAAATTTGCCTGGAATTGTCCTTTAAAGAGCGCGAACCCAATGATCGGGAAGTGATCCCACAAATCGCTGAAAGCATTGCGTTTTGGGCACCCCACATTGACACGGGCCTAAAATACTTGAACATCTGACTAAATTAGGACGCAAAACAGTAATGGCGCAGGTAAACGAAGAACGCTCGCTCGCCATCAGAGCGGCCTGGCTGCATTATCAAGGTGGGTTGACGCAAGCCGCAGTTGCCGACCGGTTAGGCCTCACTTCAGTGAAAGTACATCGTTTGATTGCGCGTGCGATCGCCGACGGGAATGTCAAAATCATCATCGAAGGCGATATCGTTGAGTGCGTGGAACTGGAGAATGAGCTTCGCACGCGATTTGCACTGGATTTCTGCATGGTTGCGCCCAAGGTCGGCGAGGGAGAGAACCAACCTTATAGTGCTCTTGGCCTTCTCGGTGCAATTTATCTGCGGCGGCAAATAGAAAATGGGACTCACCAGCTCATCGGCTTGGGCCACGGACGAACCTTGGCCGCAGTGGTGCAACACTTGCCGCGCACCAGTGTTGTCAACACGCGCTTTGTGTCGCTGCTCGGTGATGTCACGCCAGACTATTCTGTGAACCCGCATGATGTGATGCATTCCATTGCTGCAAAAACTGGCGCGCAAGCCCATGTGATGCCGGTTCCTTACTTTGCCAATTCAGCCGAAGACCGCGAAGTACTTTTATCGCAACGCGGCGTGCGTGACATTCTGGATTTGGCCAATAGCTCCACACTGAAACTGGCGGGCGTCGGCACGGTGGGCTCGTCGGCAACCATTGCCTTGTCGCGCATGCTGGAAGCGAGAGACATAAAGGCCATTCAATCGAATGGTGGCATTGGCGAAATGTTGGGCCATTTTTTCGACAAACATGGGCGTGTGTTGCAAACAGATTTAACCGCACGAACGCTGTCGGCGGCAATCAGTGGCAATGGTTCGGACAAGATCGTTGCCATCGCTGGCGGCAAGGATAAGCATGAGGCTATTCATGCTATATTACAAAGCCGCCGTTTGAGTGGATTGATCACCGAAGAAGAAACGGCGAAGACATTGCTGACTCGAACCTTTTAATTAAGCGCTGGCGGCAATAAATCGGAACTTTGCACCGATAAGTATTCAGGCTTTCCCCGCATCCATCTTATCAATCGCCTGCACGTTGCCTGCAGAAGCACCTTTGGGGTCAAAATCCGATGCAAGGAAAGTGTCAACGATCGACTTGGCAAGTTCAGGCCCAATCACGCGGGCGCCGAGAGTTATAATTTGCGCATTGTTGGATGTGGCCGCCTTGCCTGCCGAGTATGTGTCATGCGTCAGTGCCGCACGGATGCCCGGCACTTTATTGGCGGAAATGCAAACGCCGATGCCTGTGCCACACACCAGAATGGCCTTGTGATATTTTCCATCAAGAACCTGGCGCGCCACGCGCTCTGACAAATTGGCGTAGAATGGATCAGGCCCATCGCTGGTCCGCGACACTTCCGAGACTTCGAAGCGCGTCTTCAAGTGTTCAGCCAAAACCTTTGCGAGGGCTTCGCCTGCGCTGTCTCCTGCGACTGCAATTTTCATGTCTTTGCTCCTTCGAGTGCGTTTGAACAGTTTTCAAGAATGCCGAGATATCCTTGTGGGTTCCAAGCGGAACGGCCAATGAAGAGCCCATCAATGTTGGGGCAGAGAATCAGCTCTTTGCAGTTGCCAGGATTAACTGAACCACCGTAGAGGCAAGGAAGGCGGCGGCCAAGAATATTTGCAGCGATTTCGCTGATTTCACCTTGGCGCGCATCCGCATACTCAGATGTTGCAGGAATACCGTTGGTGCCGATGGCCCACACAGGTTCATAGGCTAATAGAACAGTTGCCGATTTTTGTGTTGCGCTTAGCTTCGATAAAGCGCCGCGCACTTGTTGTGCCAAAACATCCTTCGCACGACCGACTTCGCGTTCAGCGAGTGTTTCACCGATGCAGATCAGCGGCACAAGTCCGTGGCGCACTGCCGCTTCAGTTTTCAAGCCAACCGTTTCGTCCGTTTCGCCAAAATGTTCGCGCCGTTCCGAATGGCCGAGTTCAACAAGATCTAGTCCGCAGTCTTTCAACATGACGGGTGAAATCTCCCCTGTCCATGCACCTTCGTCTGCCCAGTGCATGTTTTGCGCACCCACTTTCACCGAAGTATTGATGAGAGCTTGCTTCACTTGTCGGCACGCCGTGAAAGGTGGAATGACGAAGCGCTGTACAGCTGGATCGCGACTGCCATCGGCAGCCGCCAGAGCCATTGCGAAATTGACGGCTTCGGCCAATGTTTTATTCATTTTCCAGCTCGTACCAATCCAGAAGGTTTTGCGATCAGACATTAGGAGGATCCCTATCCTTTGCGATTTCAATCTCGATTCCGGCATTGACATAAGCGGTCATAGAGGCTGGTTCCGCATCAGTGATGATGGCCGCAAACTCGTTTAAATTCGCAAGCCGATGCAGCGCGGATTTTCCAAAGCGTTGATGGTTGACCAACAGGCAGGATTTTTCGGCAGACGCCATCATGGCCCGCTTGGCGCGCATGGCCCGCTCATCCATATGAAAGGCTTCAAGCCCGGAAATTGCGGGTGCGGAGATGAAGGCGATATCGGCGCGCAGCCGCGCAAGGGTCTCTTCGGTGACCACGCCGAAGAAACCATTGAATTTTGATGAGTAAGTTCCGCCTAACGCGATGAGTGTGACAGCACTTTCAGATTTCAAGGAATCAACAATAGCAGCATTGTTGGTGATGACGCTCACGGGCCGTTTTTCGGCAATCATCGCGCCCAATACGCTTGCCATGGACCCGTCATTTATAATGACAGTCATGCCAGGCTCGATCAGTTTCAGCGCCGCACGGGCCATGCGGGATTTGGCTTCACTTCCCTGTCTGACGCGAAAACGAAAATCACTCTCAAATTGATTGCCCGCTTCAATGGTTGCGCCGCCACGCATTTTTCGCAACAGGCCAGCCTGTTCAAGGTCATCTAGATCGCGGTGCACCGTCATTTTCGACACGGCGAAATGGTCCGCAAGACGGTCCATGCCGATTTCGCCCTGTTCCACCAGCAGGTCCATGATTTGGTTTTGACGCTCTTCGCGTTTCACGGCGTACCCTCGAAATTCACCTGAGATATAACACATTTGCTGTGGAATAAACATTTATTATGTTATATTGAGATTATTATTGTTACTTTACCTCGGACAGTCACGGTATTGCGAAATTGCCCGATGTCGAAGGCGACAAGCCTCTGAAGAGGCAGTTCAAAACCTATGCAATCGGCTACTTTCATGTCGATCTGCGGATGTCTTTCACAACCTGCTCGGACGACTGCATTTGTGTTTAAGTTTTCTGTCTCATCTTCGTTCTCGATAGGCTTACGATGAGCCAAAAATCCTCCACTATTCACGTCATGCATTCTGTCCAATTGGGGCTGATGTCGGACAGCTAAATGGATCCCTTAAGAGCTTCCGTTGAGTGGCCAATGACGCCTTCACGCCGCTGGCTGGAGCAACAAGTTCAGACGCGGGCTGACAGCCGCAATTACTCTAAACCCCGCTACAGTATCACGCAGATCGACCGCCCCTATCGGGCGGTTATTTTTGAACCGCAAGTTCTGATGGTTGCGGGCGTGATTAGAACTTGGGATTCTTGGGGCAGGGCACTCAACGCATTTCGCAATTTTGGCCGCAACTTCGAGCCGACGACCCGAAGATCGTACAGTCGTCAGTAGCTTTTGAGTTCCGCAGACTAAATCGCAGACTAATTCAAATTGTTAGTCTGCGGATTTTTGTTAAGTGTTTGAAATATTGGCGCGCCCGAAAGGATTCGAACCTCTGACCCCTAGATTCGTAGTCTAGTGCTCTGATCCAGCTGAGCTACGGGCGCGCGTTACTTGACCGTCAAAACGACGAAAGCGGGGCCTGAATAGTATGGCGGGGCGGGGAATGCAAGGGCCGAAGTTTTAGTTCTTAGCAACCTTGGAAAACGGTAAAACCCGTCCCTTTTCGAATTCAACCCGATCTGGGATGCTGATTTCAAAAACTGTGCCTTTTTCATCTGAAGATGAAACCGAAATTTTACCACCATGGGCTTCTAAAAGCTCCGCCGAAATTGCGAGGCCCAAGCCAGTTCCACCAGCCCGCGCTGCGGTTTGAAACGCTTCAAACATTTTATTGCGTATTGCTGGCGGAATTCCTGGCCCTGTGTCAGATACATAGATTAACGCCAAAGCATCTTTGCGATCACCTGAAATACGCACGGCGCTATTGAGGCCTTTGCGTGTTTCAATGGCTTGAATGGCGTTGCGCGTGAGATTGGTGAGAATACGGATGAGTTGCTCGCGGTCTGCATCCACACGCAGGGAATGGTGTGCATCATTGATCAATTGAATATCGTCGCCGCCTAAAAGCTTGGCCGTATCAAACACCTCATCAACAGCATCATGCAAACAAACCCATTCGCGCTTTGGCGGTAATTCTTGCGCGCGACCGTAAGTGATCGTTTGATTGAGAAAATTAATGGCGCGGTCGAGCGACGAGATAAGCTTTGGTGCAAAGCGTTGAACAGTTGGGTCCTTTACTTCACCTAAGCGATCTGAGATCAACTGCGCTGAGGTTAACATGTTGCGCAGATCATGGCTCACTTTACTAACGGCCAAGCCCAGCGCTGCCAAATGTCCCTTTTGTTGCAACATGCCTTGCAGCTGGCGTTGCATAGATTCCAATTCGCGTTCCGCAATACCAATTTCGTCGCTACGTTTGGAGGGTGCAATGACGCGTTTACGGTCTTCCGGCATATCGCCAAACTGCATCATATTGGTTGATAGCCTCCGCATGGGTTTAACCAGCACGCGATTAAGTGCGGCAAAAATCAATGCTGCAACAATTAGCGAAAGTACAATTGATAAGAGAAGAATGCGCAAGCCATAGGCCAACATCGCATCACGCATCGGCCATTCATGCAACGCGATTTCAATATAGTCACCAGACATAGCAGGTGGCTTATCAATCACCCCAATTAAGCGATCATGCGATAAAAACATAACCGAGAAAGCTTCCATCACGGTTGGAAAATAATTGCCGGAACGCAAATCAAAAGTTTCATCCACCATTGTGTCCGTGTTGTTGCGCAAAACAAGTTTGCGCTTATCACCACGCGAAAGTGAAACGGCTTCAACGCCAGCACCTTTTAAAATTGTGCTTCGTAAATCATCATCGACAATCTGCCCCGGCGCTGCCTCCGCAGCAAGGGCTGCAATCTCAGCCTGCGCCACATGGGTTTTCAGCCATTGAATACGAAAATTAGCGATCGACGGCAGGAAAATCAAAACCTCACCGAGCATCACAAAAATAATTGTCAGTGCAAGTACCTTGCCTGAAAGTCCAGTCAGCAGCCTAAACCATTTTGATGTCGTTTTTTGAGTCATTCCGACTGTCTAACCCAGCAATTTGAGAAAGCCTAGCGCTCGTCGCAATAAAGGTTTTTGTGCAAGACCAGCATAATTGGTAATCGCGGCGCGTTTGCCAATTTCACTCAGCGTTGGATAGGGCAAAACAATATTGGCGAATGCCGATATTTTGAGGCCTTGGCTTACTGCCAAAACCCAAGGCGCAATCAATTCACCAGCTTGGCCCCCAACAATGCTGGCCCCGATGATACGGCTTTTCCTTCCAAGTATAACTTTAATCATCCCTTTGGTCTCGCCTTCAGCTTGCGCGCGGTCGTTCTCAGCAAAGTTCCACCGCAAAACTTTCACCACTTCACCAAATGTTTTGCGCGCGTCAGCCTCATTCAGTCCCACATGGGCCAATTCAGGATCAGTGTAAGTAACCCACGGAATAATATCGGTGCGGTTTTTAATGGGAAGCTTGAACAATGCATTACGAATAATCAAACCCGCATGGTAACCCGCAACATGTGTGAACTGCAAACCACCAGCAACATCGCCCGCCGCATAAACCTTTTTGTTCGTGGTGCGCAGACCCTGATCAACCGTAACACCGCGCTTTGTATATTCTATGCTAGCGGCCTCTAAATTTAAATTTTCAATATTGGGAACGCGCCCCTTCGCCAGCAAAAGATGAGAGCCCGATATAACGCTGCCATCTTTCAAGATAATATCCACGCCGACTTTTGATTTTTTGATCTCAGAAATTGCCACTTGAGCCCGAATATCAATGCCCTCTGTTTTTAAGGCATCAAGCACAATCGATGTGAGTTCCGGGTCATCCTTGGCCAAAGGTTGAAACGCTTCAAGCACAGTCACGTCTGATCCTAGACGTCTATGGGCCTGCGCCAACTCCAACCCAATCGGCCCGCCGCCAATCACGATCAAATGTTTTGGTAACACTCTGTTTTTAAATATCGTTTCATTGGTGAAGTAAGGAACGTCCTTCAATCCTGAAATGGGGGGAATGCTTGCGCGGGACCCGGTGGCAATCACAAATTTGCGCGCCGTATAAGTTTTGCCACCCGCTTCAAGTTCAGTTGCGTTCAAAAATCGTGCCGTAGCGCGAACCACCGTCACACCTAATTTTTCAAATCGCTCTTGGCTATCATGTGGCGCAATCTTGTCGATCACGCTTTGCACATATGCCATAACCTTAGCAAAATCGACTTTTGGCTCAACTGCAGCAACACCATAACCAACCGAACTCCGTTGCGCATGAGCTGCCTTTGAAGCAGCAATAAGTGATTTTGATGGAACACAGCCATAGTTTAAGCAATCACCGCCCATTTCACCTTTTTCAAACAGCACCACTTTCTCACCAAATTGCGCGGCAGCGGCAGCAACAGACAAACCAGCAGAACCAGCGCCGATCACAGCAATATCAAATTTCATTTTGCAGACTTCCATTTTTTCAAAGCAACAGGAATAAGTGACACCCCACCAAGCACAGCAAGAGCGATTAGCAATTGCGGCGTGATGAGTGAAGAAGCCGATATTTCGAACGGGCAATTGGCCGAACCATTTGCGGCAACACAAACATCATGCACCTTGGTCTGCGCCTCGATGATACTGCCCAAGCCCCGTCCCAACCAAGCAAAGGCATAGCTGCCGGGAATAATGCCAATCAGAGTCGCCAGCGCATAGGTGCGTAAATCAACCCGAACCAATCCAGCCACTGCATTGATTGCAAAGAACGGAAAAGCCGGAACCAGGCGCAGAAACAAAAGATAATTAAATGCATCATGGGCAAAGCCAGCCGATAGCTTTTTAACAAATGGCCCAGCACGTTCGGCAATCGTGGCTCCCAATGATGTTTTCACTATCTGGAAAACAATAATAGCCCCAATTGTCGCAGCAAAAATAGTTACTGTCCCACTTAAAGCCCAACCAAAAACAAACCCGCCGACAATACTTAGAATACCAGCACCGGGCAAAGACAGCGCCACAACGACAATGTAAAGTACCATATAAATCAACACTGCTGATAATAAATGATCGCGCACATATGTTTCCAATGCAGCATGGTTTTCCGCAATCGCCGCAAGCGAGAAATATTTTTGCAGTCCAAACGTGTATGCAATCGCAATTAAGCCAGCAAGCACGAAAAGTGGCAGCCAGCGTCGGATGGGGGAGGGGGCGGGTTTTAAGGCGGTCTTTGACATCATGATTTTCTAATTGGCTTATATCTCCGTGTGTGAATAGGGGGTCTCACAGCCTCGTGAGAAGGGTTTAATATGCGTGTCAGCCACGTTATAATGACTGGTGAAAATGTGAATAATCCAGCCTCGCGTTGACTTTTATGCACGCTTCGACCATAACCCGCCCAACTTAACCAATAAACCTTGGTTTTGGCCTGTTAAGGCGACTAAAAAATTCGGACTTTTCCGTTATTTTTCAGAAGCTTGCCGAAATCGCACTAATTAGACGGAGTTTCAACGTGAAGCGTACTTTTCAACCATCAAACCTTGTCCGCGCTCGTCGTCACGGCTTCCGCTCACGCATGGAAACTGTAGGCGGCCGTAACGTTATCCGCCGTCGTCGTGCCAAGGGCCGCAAGCGGCTCTCGGCTTAATCTTAAGTATTTTCATGCAGCGCTTGAAGCGGAGGCAGGATTTTGTTGCCGCCGCTAAAGGTTTATATCAGCCTATGCCTGCCTTTGTGGTGCAAGTCTTGGCCCGTAATGATGAAGAGCCAGCCCGCATTGGCTTTACCTGCACCAAAAAATTGGGCAATGCCGTCACAAGAAACCGCATTAAACGGCGTTTGCGCGAAGCCGCCCGCCTCAGCCTGCCAAATGTTTTGAAGTCCGGCTTTGATTATGTGGTCATAGGCCGCGCACCAGCCGAAAATCGCCCCTTTCAAGTTTTACAATCAGACCTTATCTCAGCAGCAGCTAGGCTTCATGCCAAAGCTGCAAGCCTGCTAGAAGCGAGACCAGAATGAACCAACCTCCAAATAAAATTGATCCCAAAAACATGATCCTTGCGGTCGTGTTGTCGATGTTGATCGTGTTTGGCTGGCAATATTATTATGTAGCTCCCCAAGCCAAGAAAGCTCAAGAGCAGGCTGAAGTAGTAAAGACCCAAGCAGTCACTCCACCACCAGGCACAGTAGCACCGGCAACTACGAAACCAGTAGCTGAAGTTTTGGCCACGTCTTCGCGTGTCAACATCCAAACCGATCAATTCTCAGGTTCAATCAATCTCACAGGCGCACAGCTTGATGACTTGAAACTCGAAAAATATCGCGAACAATATGACCCAAAAAGTCCAGCGGTCACGCTGCTCTCACCGTCTGGGACCACTAACGCTTATTTTGTGGAGCAAGGCTTAACGGCTCTGCCCGGTTCAACTTCTAAACTACCAGATTCAAAAACCGTTTGGACTGCGCCTGCGGGTGCAGTGCTGACGCTGGATAAGCCGCTCACCCTCACGTGGGACAATGGCGCAGGTTTGAAATTTGAACGCACCATTTCCATCAGCGATGATTATCTCTTCACGATCAAGCAAACCATTAACAACACCACATCTGCGTCTGTTCAGTTTTTCCCGTATGCGCGCGTGCAGCGCCAAGACACGCCAGTCATCTCGGGGTATTGGGTGTTCTTTGAAGGCATGTTAGGTGTCCACAATGGCGGCATGAATGAGAACAAATATGCCGCATTAAAAGATTTAAAAGACAAAGACGGCAAGCAAGATGCAGTGTCGGTGCTAAATGTTTTAGGCGGCTGGTCAGGTTTCACCGATAAATACTGGGCCACTATGCTAGTGCCCGATAAACAAACCAAAGTTGATAACAAATATTCTTATGTCGGCAACGCGGCACGTGATGCCTATCAAGTTGAATACGCCACATCGTCGCCAATCACAGTGGCCCCAGGCGCAACAGCATCCTATGAAGACCATGTCTTTGCGGGGGCAAAGATCGTGCAAACGATCAATGCGATCAATGCAAAATATGGTTTTGATAAATTCGATCTGATGATCGATTGGGGCTGGTTCCAACCCATCACCAAAGGCATGTTCTATTTGCTGTCATGGGTGCATGGCATTGTCGGAAACTTCGGCATTGCCATTTTGCTTGTTACGGTTTTGGTAAAAGCAGCCGTGTTTCCGTTGGCCAACAAGTCATACGCCTCGATGAGCCGCATGAAAAAATTAAAGCCGGAAATGGATAAGATCAAAGCAGAATTTCCCGATGATCGTACCAAAGTTCAGCAGGCCACAATGGAGCTCTACAAGCGCGAAAAAGTGTCTCCGCTTGCGGGTTGCTTGCCGATGTTTGTTCAGATCCCGGTTTTCTTCTCGCTTTACAAAGTGATCCTCACAACAATTGAACTCCGTCACGCGCCCTTCTTCGGCTGGGTGCAGGATTTGTCGGCACCCGATCCAACTTCACTGTTCAATTTGTTCGGCCTTATCCCATGGTCGCCGCCTCATGCGTTGATGATCGGTGTTTGGCCGCTGCTTATGGGGGTCACCATGTGGCTGCAAATGCGCTTGAACCCAACGCCGGATGATCCAATCCAAGCCAGTATGTTTAACTGGATGCCTGTCATGTTCACCTTCATGCTTGGCACATTCCCAGTAGGGCTCGTCATTTATTGGGCTTGGAGCAACACACTCACAGTGCTTCAGCAAAGTTACATCATGAAAAAAAATGGCGCAGAAGTGAATTTGTTTGGTAACATTTTTAATTCCATTCCGTTCCTCAAGAAAAAGCCGACTTCAACTTGAGCACCACCTTTAGCGACGAGCAACTTCTGGCGGGCAGGCAACTGCTCAATGGCTCAGCCACTTTTCGCTTAGGTGTGGCTAAACTAGAGCAACTGCCACCGCTCAGAGGCATTGAAATCGCTGTTGCTGGTCGCTCCAACGTTGGTAAATCCACACTTATCAATGCCGTGACAGGCGTGAACGGTTTGGCCCGCGCTTCAAATACGCCAGGCCGCACGCGCGAGCTTAATTTTTTCGAAGTCGGCCAAAATGTCACCCTCGTGGATATGCCCGGTTATGGATATGCCAAGGCTTCAAAAAAAGATGTGAAAAAATGGCAATCGGTTTTGCGCGGCTATCTGCGTGGACGCGTGGGCTTAACCCGCGCTTTCGTGTTGATCGATGCCCGCCACGGTATCATGACGCCTGATATTGAAATGTTCGAAATGTTGGATGATGCAGCGGTTGCCTACCAAATCGTCATAACCAAATCCGATAAAATCAAACCCTCCGAGCTCGAAAGCCTTCACGCTGAAACACTGGCCTTGATCAAAAAACGCGCCGCCGCCTATCCCACAATTCACATTACATCTGCTGAAAAGGCATTTGGTATCGACGAGTTAAGGGCCGAAATTGCAGGCCTCGCCAAGGGCTAAACTCACTCTTGGAAACTCCAAAATTTGCCCTATAAGGCCAAAGTCAAATTAGGGTTGAATCGTAATGACCATGACAGACATTTCCGACACTGCACGGATCCTCTCGGAAGCGCTGCCTTTTCTGCAGCGATATGACGACCAGGTTATCGTAGTCAAATTCGGCGGGCATGCCATGGTTGATCCAAAGCTCGCTCACCAATTTGCACGTGATATGGTGATGCTCAAAGTCTGCGGCCTCAATCCAGTCGTTGTCCATGGCGGTGGCCCGCAGATAAACCGCATGTTGGATAAGCTAGCTGTGAAAGCCGAATTTCGCGAAGGCCTGCGGGTCACTGATAACGACACCATGGAAGTAGTCGAGATGGTGCTCTCAGGCTCCATCAACAAATCGATTGTTGCGTCAATCCAACAAGCGGGCGGTCGCGCTGTTGGCATTTCCGGCAAAGACGGCAGCTTGCTGATTGCAGAGCGCTACACAAAAAAGAAAACCGATCCCGTCACCGGCGAAGTCACCACAATTGATTTTGGCCAAGTCGGCGAACCGGCTCGTGTGAATGCCGAAATTCTGCACACCATTATGAAAAGTGATGCCATTCCGGTCATTGCCCCCATTGGCGTGGGCTGGGACGGCGACACTTATAATGTTAATGCTGATACTGCTGCAGGTGCCATTGCTGTGGCCCTCAATGCCAAACGCCTGTTGATGCTGACCGATGTTGCAGGTGTGCTCGACAAAAACAAAAATCTCATCAGCGAATTGAAACTCGCCGAAGTGCAAGGCCTGATTGACGATGGAACTATAACGGCTGGAATGATCCCAAAAATTGAAAGCGCTGCATCAGTCGTTGAAAGCGGCGTTGAAGGTGTGATTATTTTAGATGGCCGCGTACCGCATTCTGTACTGCTGGAATTGCTCACGCCACATGGTGTGGGCACGCGCGTTTCGCGGGATGGCGTATGAAAAGCTTTGACCACATCAACACATGGGTGTTTGATTTAGACAACACACTTTACCCGGCTTCCTGCAAATTGTTTGACCAAATGCATGTGCGCATGTCTGACTTTATCAAAGAGCGCCTGCAAGTGGATCAAACCGAAGCCCTTCGCCTGCGCCGTGAATACTATTTAAAGCACGGCACCACACTGCGCGGGCTGATGCTCGAACATGATATGGAACCAACTGACTTTCTCGATTACGTTCACGATATAGATTACACCGCAGTGGTGAGTGATACGACATTGCAAAACGCATTAGCAAAACTCCCTGGGCGAAAACTCGTCTTCACCAACGGCACCACAGGCCACGCAGGCCGCGTGATGAAACGTTTGGGCGTTGAAGATCAGTTCGAAGCCGTATTTGATATCGTCGACTCCGATTACATTCCAAAACCATCTCGTGGCCCTTACGATAAATTCGCTGGCCTGCATTCTGTTGAGGGTTCTCGCGCTGCTTTTTTTGAAGATATGCCCGAGAATTTGCAAGCTCCCCACGCCATGGGCATGACCACCGTTCTGATCACTTCTGAAGTCCGCCATTCCGATCAAAGCGATGCCGCAAATCACTTGGATCACATCCATCATTCAACCCATGATCTGCCAAAGTTTCTATGCGGCATTGTCAATAAACTACACGGAGAAAAACAATGAAGAATGCACAAGCAATCATCGACGACGCATGGGAAAACCGCGATAAGGTGAATCTGAAAACCAAGGGCAACATTCGCAAGGCTGTTGAATTTGCGCTGGATCAGCTCGATGCTGGTAAGCTCCGCGTGGCTTCAAAAGAAACCGGTTCATGGGTCACCCATCAATGGTTGAAGAAAGCCGTGCTGCTGTCCTTCCGCTTGAACGATATGGAACTCGTCAAAGGTGGCCCGGGCACGTCAAAGTGGTGGGATAAAGTACCGTCTAAATTTGAAGGCTGGACGGCAAAAGACTTTAGAGCAGGCGGTTTCCGCGCCGTGCCAAATTGCGTGGTGCGCAAATCAGCTTACATCGCACCAGGTGCAATCCTCATGCCGTCTTTCGTTAATCTCGGCGCTTATGTCGATGCGGGCACTATGGTCGATACCTGGGTCACCGTAGGCTCTTGTGCGCAGATTGGTAAGAACGTGCATCTCTCAGGCGGCGTAGGCATAGGCGGCGTGCTGGAACCGATGCAAGCTGGCCCCACCATCATTGAAGACAATTGCTTCATCGGTGCGCGTTCAGAAGTGGTTGAAGGTGTGATTGTCGGCGAAGGATCGGTTATCGCCATGGGCGTATTCATTAGCGCTTCTACCAAAGTTATCAACCGCATGACCGGCGAAATTCACACAGGTTATGTGCCACCCTATTCAGTCGTTGTCTCCGGCAACCTCCCCGGCAAACCCATGCCAGGGCAAAACTGGGGCCCATCGACATATTGCGCCGTGATTGTGAAGACTGTGGACGCGCAGACACGCAGCAAGACGGCGATTAATGAGCTTTTGCGGGATTAGAATGCCCCTTCCAGTTTCACTGATTCTCGGCGATAACTCATGTGGGGGTTAAGCTTACATGCTGGGAGAAAAACATGGACTGGAAGAATCTCTATTTAAGTTTCAAAGGCCGTATTAATCGTCAACCATTTTGGTTGGGCCTATTAGCCATGGTTGTGGTTGTCTGGATTCTTGAGTTTATCCTATTCTCAATATTCGGTGGTAGCGCCATGATGACTATTGATGCCAATAATCCGGACGCTGCCGCTGCCGCGATGTCTGCGATGAGTGGTATGATGGTGCCGCTTTCAATTTTGACGTTGGTATTTTTGTGGCCAAGCTTGGCAATCTATACCAAGCGTTGGCATGACCGCGACAAATCGGGCTGGTGGAGCCTCATCATGTTTGTGCCAATCATCGGTGGATTATGGTTCCTCATTGAATGTGGCTTCCTGCGCGGCACTGATGGGCCAAATCGTTTTGGTAATGATCCGCTCGGTTGAGTAGAATAATTCAAAGAACGTCATTCCTGCCTTCGCAGAAGTGGCGTTTTAGTGTATTATAGCGCAATGAAAAATACGCCTGCTGATCCAATCGAATTTCTGCAAGACCTTATCCGCTGCCCCTCGATCACACCATTGGACGAAGGCGCATTGGGTGTATTGGAAACATTGCTCACCAAATCAGGCTTCACTTGCCACCGCCTTGTGTTCAAGCAAGAAGGCACACCCGATATTGATAATCTCTTCGCGCGCATTGGTCACACCAGCCCGCATCTCTGTTTTGCAGGCCACACCGACGTGGTACCTGTGGGCGACGAAAAAGACTGGGAGCAGCCGCCTTTTGCCGCCGAAATTCGTGATGGCCAAATCTATGGGCGCGGTGCCACTGATATGAAAGGTTCAGTCGCTGCTTTTACGGCAGCTGCCATGGACTATGTAAAGGAGCAAGGCACTGATAAGGGCAGTATCTCATTTTTGATCACCGGTGATGAAGAAGGCCCCGCCATTAATGGCACGGTGAAAGTGCTGCAGTGGATGAAGAAGTTTGGCCATTTGCCTGATCATTGTTTAGTTGGTGAGCCAAGCTGTGTCGATCAACTGGGCGATACGATTAAAATTGGCCGTCGCGGATCGCTAAGCTTCACAGTGACTGTTGAAGGTAAACAAGGACATGTGGCCTATCCTGAAAAGACCGATAACCCGGTTCATAAACTAGCACGGTTTGTTGACCGGATTTCCTCTGCGAAACTGGATGAAGGCAACGCACATTTCGGCCCATCAACACTTGGTGTAACCACGTTTGATGTGGGAAACGCCGCAACCAATGTGGTGCCGGCCCGCGCCACAGCCAAATTCAATATCCGCTATTCGACTGAGCACACTTACGCAACATTGCGCCAGTGGGTCGATCAGCACATTGCCGAAGTGAAAAAAGAATTGGGCGGAAACTGGATCGTTTCATCGAGCGAGGGCGCTGAAGCTTTCATTACTGAACCCGGAGTTTTCGTTGCCATGGTGCAAGACGCCATCGAACAGGAAACCGGCATCTTGCCAAAACTTTCAACCACAGGCGGCACTTCCGACGCTCGCTTCATCAAAGACTTTTGCCCCGTCTTGGAATTCGGCCCCACCAATGCCACCATTCATCAAGTCGATGAACGTATCAGTGTGGATGAATTAAAGGCAACAACACGGATTTATAAACGCATTATTGAAAATTATTTCAATACCTGACGGCCACCAGATACAACCCGCTGGGCGGAGCGACGGGCCCGCATGCTGCGCGGTTCTTTGCTTCAAGCGCAAGTTTCATGTCAACGGGCTTCCACTTGCCTTCACCCACCATGCGCAGTGAACCCGCCATCGAACGCACTTGGTGATGCAAAAAACTCCTCGCCTCCGCCACAATCTCAATCTCATCGCCATAACGTGAAATGTCAAAGCGGTCTAAAGTTTTGACAGGCGAATTCGCCTGGCATTCAGCAGCGCGGAATGTTGTAAAATCATGGCTACCTAAAAGATATTGTGCCGCTTCATGCATGGCTTCATGGTTGAGTTTCGTGGGGATATGCCACACTTTGTTTTTATCAATGGCTGGCGGTGCGCGACGATTTAAAACTCGAAATAAATAATCGCGCCCCGTCGCAGAAAACCGCGCATGAAATTCTGTCGTCACTTCTTCGGCAGCAAGCACCGAAACCAAATGCGGCCGCACATTGCCATTAATGGCATTGATCAGTTCGAATGTATCCCAGGTTCTTGGCAAATCTATATGTGCCACCTGGGCCAGCGCATGAACACCCGTATCAGTGCGGCCTGCGCATTGGATATTAAAATACGAACCGTGAAGTTTAACGATGGCCGCTTCTAAAACACCTTGCACAGTGTGGCCTTGAGTTTGGTATTGCCAACCAAGAAAGCCAGAGCCGTCATATTCGATTGTTAAGCGGTAGCGCGGCATCAAGAAAGCCTCGTGCCCTTAGACACAGGAAACCCACGAAGGAGCGTGTCCGCATCCATTAAACCTTTGCCTTCGCGCTGAAGCGAAGTGAACCGCAATGCGCCAACACCACATGCCACAATCAATTCATCATCCAGCATTTCGCCAGCTCTGCCGCCGCCCTCAACAATCTGGCACTGCAAAATCTTAACGCGCGCACCATTCATCATGCACCAAGCCCCCGGGAATGGCGAAAGTCCATGAATATGGTTTCGCACCTCTAAAGCTGAATTAGAAAAATCAATATGCGCCTCAGACTTTTCAATTTTTCTGGCATATGTCACGCCATCTATGGGTTGAACTATTCCGCATACTGATGGGTTCTTTAACACCTCAACGATCAACCGCGAACCCAAAACCGCTAGCTCATCATGCAACGACGAAGCTGTTGTTTCAGCGCCAATGGCCACCCGCCCCACTTTCAACATCGGCCCAGTATCAAGCCCCGCTTCCATCCGCATAATGGTGACACCCGTCTCAGCATCCCCCGCCATGATCGCACGCTGAATTGGCGCCGCCCCACGCCAACGTGGCAGAAGAGAAGCATGCACGTTGAAGCAACCAAACTTCGGCGCATCCAAAACCGCTTGCGGCAAAAGCAAACCATAAGCTACCACCACTGCGGCATCTGCCTTCACTTCAGCAAAGCGTTGGTGTTCATTCGCATTTTTAAAAGACAAAGGCGTTCGAACTTCAATCCCCCGCGTCTCAGCAAAGGTATGAACGGCAGTGGGCCGCAACTGCAATCCCCTGCCGCTGGCGCGCGGTGGCTGCGCATAAACACATGCAATCTCATGCCCTGCGTCTATCAGTGCATTTAGCGTTGAAACTGCAAAATCCGGCGTTCCCATAAAAATCAGGCGCACGTCAAAGCTTCCCCAGCTTATCTGCCTTTTGGAATTTTTTGATCACCCGCGCCTTTTTCAACCGAGAAATGTGATCGATAAAAAGCACACCATTTAAATGGTCAATCTCATGTTGCAAAACTGTGGCGGTAAGTCCCGTCGCATGCAGCTCCGTGGCCTCACCATGGCGATCCAAATAGCGCAGCTTAATTTCCTTTGGCCGATCAACCATCTCATAAAAATCAGGGATTGAAAGGCAACCCTCTTCGTAATCACTGATTTCCTCAGAAGCCCAGATGATTTCAGGATTGGCGACAAATAGCGGTTTCCTTGCCTCGCCGTCCTTGGCAAGATCCACAACCAACATACGTTGCGCCACTCCAATCTGAATTGCCGCTAGGCCAATGCCCGGCGCGTCATACATGGTCTCCAGCATATCATCGAACACCCCACGTGCATGATCATCCACAGTTTTCAGTGGTTTTGATACGGCCCGCAAAATTTTCTCGTCAGGCAGTGTGATGATTGGTCGAACGGTCATGGAACCGTCAAATAGGATAGCAGAGGTTTATCGTCAATGTTTTCAGCACACTTGCCATTTTAGCTAAAACCCACCATATAGCCCCTCGAGAGGTTGGCAGCGGACGTTTCGCTCGCCAACTGGGTCAGGACCGGAAGGTAGCAGCCCTAACGAGACCGTTATGGGTTGCTCGTCCAGCCTCTCACCTCTAATCTCCGAAAACACATGGCAGACTCAACCACAGCGACAAACGCAGCGGGCTACCGCGTTTTAGCGCGCAAATATCGCCCCAAGGACTTTTCTGACTTGATTGGTCAGGAAGCCCTCGTGCGCACCCTAACCAACGCCTTCACAACTGGCCGCATAGCCCAAGGTTATATGTTAACGGGCGTACGCGGCATCGGCAAAACAACCACAGCGCGTTTGATTGCCCGCGCACTCAATTATCCAAATGGCCCCACGATGGATATGCCGGAAATGACAGCGGGCTGCGAAGCCATCCTTGAGTCGCGCCACATTGATGTGATCGAAATGGATGCAGCATCCAACACTGGCGTCGATAACATGCGTGAGATTATTGACAGCGTGCGCTATGCCCCAGTGCAAGCAAAATACAAAGTTTACATCATCGACGAAGTCCACATGCTCTCCAAAAGCGCCTTCAACGCGTTGCTCAAAACTTTGGAAGAGCCGCCACCGCATGTGAAGTTTATCTTTGCGACAACTGAAATTCGCAAAGTTCCGGTTACCATTCTGTCGCGCTGCCAACGCTTTGATTTGAAGCGCTTGGATGCAGCCTTGCTGATGCAGCATTACGGCAAGATCGCCAAGCTTGAAAATGTGGAGGCCGAAGAAGAGGCGCTCCGCATGATCGCTCGTGCCGCCGAAGGCTCGGTGCGCGATGGCCTATCACTGTTGGATCAAGCCATTGCTTATGGCGATGGCCAAGTGAAAGCAGCTGACGTCATGAATATGCTTGGGCTTGTTGATCGCAGCCAAGTGATAGGGCTTTTTGATGCCGTGATGGCAGGTGATGCGCCACGCATGTTGGGTGAAGTAGCACGGCAATATGAAGCAGGCGGCGATCCTGAAACGATTCTTACAGATATGGCTGATTTCGTGCATTGGGTTACCAGGCTGAAATTGGTGCCTGATTCAGCAATAATGGATCAGTCACGCACTGAGGAAGAAAAAACCAAAGGCACTGATTTCGCCAAGCGTTTGAGCATGGCGCACCTCACGCGGGCTTGGCAAATGTTGCTGAAGGGGATCACTGAAACCGCGCTATCTAATCAACCATTGCAGGCAGCTGAAATGGTGTTGATCCGCTTGGCTCACGCCGCAAATTTTCCGTCTGGTGAAGACCTCGCCAAACTAACGCAAGACGCAAAACCACAGCCGACACGTTCAACACCCCAAGTGCAACTCGTGGCCCCCGCCGATCGTACTGTCTACTCGCCGCCTGTGCGCAGCAATCTTGCAGTCGCTCCTGTCGTAATTCCTCCGTCCACTGAGCAAATAGGCACACCTCGTGCATTCAAGAACTTCAGTGACATCATAGCACTGGCCACCGAACGCCGTGACATCAAATTAAAGACTGATCTCGAAACTTACATCCGGCCTATTGCTGTCAGCGAAGGCAAGGTTGAAATTGCATTGGTCGAAGGGGCAAACCCTGCCATTGCCAATGAGCTTTCGCGCAAACTTGAGGCGTGGACAAACCGCCGCTGGATGGTGATGGTCTCCAAATCCGGCGGGGCAGAACCCGCCGCGCAAATCCGCAAAGACGCCAAAGAATCCGCCTTTCGCTCGGCCCGCGAACACCCCGATGTACAGGCAATCTTGAAAAAATTCCCCGGCTCTGAAATCCTCAACGTGCGCGATTTAGAAGCACCAAAATTAATGGAAGATACCGATGAAGAATCTCGCTGACATTATGAAACAAGCAGGCCAAATGCAGGCCCGCATGACCGAAATGCAAGCCCGCTTGGAAGCCACAATAATTGAAGGCCAATCTGGCGGCGGCATGGTGAAGGTGAAGATGACCGGAAAGTCAGTTGTAACGGGCCTCGATATTGATCCGTCATTGTTCAAAGCCGACGAAAAAGAAATCCTTGAAGACTTGATTATTGCCGCCTTAGCTGATGCCAAAAACAAAGCCGAAAACATCATGGCCGCCGAAATGAAAACCGTCACCGGAGGAATGCCGCTGCCACCGGGCTTTAGCCTTTAATCAATGAAACGCCAAGCTGGCCCCGAAATCGAGCGCTTGATCCAGCTTTTGGCTAAACTGCCGGGGCTAGGGCCCCGTTCGGCTCGGCGCGCCGTATTACATCTCGTCAAAAACCGTGAAAAACTTCTGGGGCCCTTGGCTTCAGCCCTCGAAGACGCGCATCTTAAAGTCAAAACCTGTTCCGATTGCGGCAATGTTGACACGCTCGATCCTTGCACGATTTGTTCCGATTCAAGACGCGACCGCAGCATCGTGTGTGTCGTTGAGGAAGTAGGTGATCTTTGGGCGCTGGAACGGGCAGGGGCATGGACGGGTCTTTACCATGTTCTGGGCGGCACGCTTTCGGCCTTAGGCGGCGTGCGCCCCGAAGACCTTGATATCGGAAAACTCGTTGAACGCGCAGCACATGGTGAAGTCAAAGAGGTCGTACTTGCCACAAACGCCACTGTAGAAGGCCAAACAACGGCTCATTACATCACCGAACGCTTGAAGAACTTAGGTGTTTCCACATCACGCCTTGCGCACGGCGTACCCGTTGGTGGAGAATTAGACTATCTCGACGAAGGCACATTAACGCAAGCTATCCGTGCTCGCCGTCCGTTTTAGAACACCCCGTTAACACTTCTTAAACCTTGATCATATCGCATTTGATTTAAACGCATTTGTGGTTCGATGCTTGCTCCTTCTCTCTCAACTGATTGGCCTTTGTGCCAGATTGAGACAGGAGAATATGATGAGCGCCACAAAAAAGATTTCCCGTGTTTGGAAGCGTTTTGCAAAAGCAAACCGCGGTTCCACCGGAGTGATCTTCGCCATTTCTTTAGTACCAATCCTGTTGGCAGCTGGCGCCGCAATTGATTTTTCAAACTTTTATGCAACTCGGAATCATGTTCAAGCCGCACTTGATGTAGGCAGCATGGCAGCAGCCACTGCGGCTGGCAAAACCGATGCAGAACGCGTGAAAATTGCCAATGACACCTTCAATGCCAACATGTCTGCCACCGACCTTGCCAACCCAAAGATAAAAGTGAAGTTCACGCCAAATGCCAAAACCATTGTCGGTTCAGCAACAACTGAAATTCCGACATCTTTCATGAATTTGGCTGGAGTTAACACACTCGACATCAGCACCAACTCAGAAGTTAGCATTCCGACTGATAAAAATGCCGAAATTGCTTTCGTGTTGGACTATTCAGGTTCGATGAATGAAATCGCTGGCACCCAAGTGAAATATGTGGCGATGCGCGATGCCGTCACTAAGCTTGTCAACGATCTCACAACCGCCAATCCAACAAAATTGAAATTCGGCCTCGTGCCATTTTCGGATCAAGTTTTGACTGATATTCCAAAATCCTATGTTTATGGTCAGACTGGTGCTGGCAATTGGGCAGGTTGCACCTTGGATAATCCATCGCCTTATAATCTCACGGATTCACCTCCCACAGGTGGCAACGCATCAAAATGGAATCAACCAACGCCTGGCTGGTTGTGGACATCTGGCTGCGGCGGTTATTCAGCACGCAAATTGAAAGTACGCCCCCTCAGCAATGATTTTACTGGCTTGAAAACACAAATCTCTGCAATGACACCTTATGCCAACACCCACATAGCACTTGGTGTGCAGTTCGGATTTCAAATGCTTTCGCCAAACGGCATCTATAATTCGAGTAGTTCGATTGCCAGCTACGCTGACACCAACACAATTAAATATCTGGTTCTTTTGACTGATGGCACACAGACAGAAGCAGCCTTCGGCCCCGGCGGCACGCGCGATGTAACCCAAGGTGAAAAAAACCTGGTAACCCTTTGCGAAAATGCCAAGTCAGCTGGCATCCAAATTCTTACGATGGCGGTCGGCGTAGATGACGTTGCCACCAGCGCACGTTTGCAAAACTGCGCTTCCGACCCAACCACAAATTTCTTTGTTATCAATACATCCGATGACATGGCGCAAGCCTTTGCAACCATCACCGGTCAAATTGCGCAACAGGCATATCTGAGCAAGTAACAAACGCTAGAGTTCTACGCTGACTGTACCTATATGAGGGGCATGGCCGAAAATCCATCGCCCCCATTTTTTGTCTCGACCTTTTCCAAATTGCCGGAAAGCCTTTTTCGCGCCGCCGAGCCAAAGCGTGTAGCTTCGCCAAAAGCCATTTTGTTAAATAATGTGCTGGCCGCCAAAATCGGCATTTCAGCGCAGTGGCTGCACTCAACTGAGGCCCTCCACGCGCTGGTAGGCAACCAAGCATTACCCGAGGTCCCACGCATTGCTATGGCCTATGCTGGCCATCAATTTGGTAATTTTGTGCCAAGTCTGGGCGATGGTCGCGCCGTGTTGCTGGGTGAAATCAATGGTTTTGATCTGCATCTCAAAGGTTCAGGCCGCACCGCATTCTCGCGCGGTGGAGACGGCCGTGCCACGTTAAGCGCTATGCTGCGCGAATATATTATGAGCGAAGCTATGGCGGCGTTGGATATTCCAACAACCCGTTCTCTCGCCGTCATTGGAACAGGCGAAGGTGTTCCACGCGAAAGAATGGAACGTGGTGCTGTATTAACACGCGTGGCTAAAAGCCATGTGCGCGTTGGCACATTTCAATATCTCGCAGCGCGTGGCGAAGAGGCTACGATGCAAGCACTTGTTGATCATGAGTTGGCAAAGAATTTTCCAGATGCCCCCGAAGGCGCTGGTCGTTTCATTTGGTTCCTCCGACAAGTTATCGCGCGGCAAGCCACACTGATTGCCAAGTGGATGTGTGTAGGGTTCATCCACGGCGTCATGAACACAGATAATATGCAAGTGGCAGGCGAGACTATTGATTACGGGCCATGTGCGTTCATGGATGCCTTCGATCCGCAGAAGACTTTCAGTTCAATCGATCATACCGGCCGATATGCTTGGGATAAACAACCCGTCATTGCGCTGTGGAATCTCACAAGGTTAGCCGAGGCTTTGCTACCGCTTTTTGCCTCTGAAACGAATGCGGCCATTACCTTAGCGGAGGCCGAACTCAAAAACTTTATGCTGCACTTTGAAACGGCATTTGAAGCAGGCATGGCGGCAAAACTAGGGTTCGCCGAAATCAGAGAAGGCGATGCCGATTTCATCGCACTCACTTTGCAAAACATGGCCAATTCAAAAGCAGATTTCACAACGTTTTTCTCCACGCTGACGGAGGCCGTCAAGTTAGACAACGATAAAAAAATTGTGCATTTTTTCAATAATGCTAACGCCGCAACACAGTGGCTTGAAAGTTGGCGTAAGCGCCTAAGCAGCCTTAGTCTTAATCGCATGAAAACTGCGAACCCAAACTTCATCCCACGCAATCACCGGGTGGAAGAAGCGCTGGCGGCAGCCAACATTGACGATCTAAAACCGTTGCATCGATTATTGAAAGTACTCAGCAAACCATTCGAAAAACACGAAGGTGATGAAGAACTTGCTTTGCCTCCAAAGCCCGATGAAGAAGTGCTTCAAACCTTCTGTGGCACTTAACCCGAAACCAGGCGCTTCTCTGCAACAGTACTTTCAATTGCCACTGGCTCCGCCACATCCATGCTCTCAATCTTCAATGCACGTTTGGTAATCCGGTCGGTTGAAATACCCAGTTTATCAAGATCAGTGTTGGCCATTTCAAAGTGCCGTTTTAAATCACCCACACGGTCTTTCATCCGCGTTACATCTTCCAAAAGTTTCACCACTTCGCCCTGAATAACGTGGGCCTGTTCGCGCATGGCGGCATCTTTCACAATGGCTTGCATGGTTTGCACCAACAGCATCAAGACGTTGGGAGATGCTAAAATAATTCGCATCCGGTGCATCTTCTGCACCACATCTTCAAATTTTTCATTGAGCTCGGCATAGATTGATTCAGATGGCACAAACATAATCGCCGTCTCATGCGTCTCACCGTGTACCAGATATTTTTCAGCAATATCTTTGGCATGCTTCATCACATCAGACTTCAAACGCGTTTCAGCGCTCTTACGCAAAATCTCATCTTCGGCTTCACGCATTGCATTGTAAGCCTCGAGCGGAAACTTAGAATCGATAACCAGCTTCAACCGCGAATCTGGCAGGCTGATCAAACAATCAGGCCTTGTTCCATTTGAAAGTGTCGCCTGAAATGCGTAGGCTTTGGAATGCAAACCATCAGTAATAATCGCTTCCATCCGGCCTTGTCCGAAGGCACCGCGCGTCTGCTTGTTCGACAAAATATCTTTAAGAGTCATCATCTCGCCAGATAGTGCCACCATGTTGCTCTGCGCTGCATCAATCACCGCCAAGCGTTCATGTAGCTGACTAAGTGATTGTGCAGTGCGCTGTGTTTGTTCGTTGAGGCCGTAACCCACGCGCTGGCTCACTTGGTCAAGCCGCTCATCCAAAGTGCGTTGCAAATGCATTTGTTGGCCCTGCGCCTGTGCGGAAAAATTCTGCAGCACACCAGAAAGTTCAGCCAACCGATATTCCATTTCATTGGCGCGGAGCTGCGCGGCCCTTCGGCCTGATTGGGCGCGCCACGCTAAGACGACTGCAACCAACAGCAGAAAAAGGCCACTGACAGCAACAGCAATGATGAATGCAAACAGCCCGACGGGATGTTGGCCTATATAAAAAAGTGTGGGTTCAAAGCTCATAGAACAAATCATAAACCGATTCGTGTGTGGTCGGTGCCAAAAATGGCGAGGCCCACCCAGAATACTCAACTGGGCGGGCCTCAGACCCGTGAACAACTCGGGACGGCGACAGGAGCTGCACGGATCATCTCGCTTTCTGCGAGGGAATGGAAAGGAGAAAAGTGTTAAAAGCCCAATTTAAAGCCCGCTCACCTGCCCGATCCCCCGCAGGATCTGATTGTGAAACTGAAGCTGAATCGCGGCGCTAGCACAGCGCCATCAAGGCTGTGGCTGGGCCATTTTGTGGCAAATTTGTGAACTACAAACGCTTAAGTGACCTAATCGGTTTATCTGAATCGGCAATGCGCGTGGCCGCTAATTTTAGTGGCTCGATTACTGTCTGCATATGAAAACCATTCGCATGAATTAAGTTTGCGTCGTCATACATGATGCCAACATGGCCCTCCCAAAACACCAAATCACCACGCTTCAAGCCATCAAGATCGTTAATTTGTAGGGAAGTGCCCAATTCTTTTTCCTGCATATCCGCATCACGTGGGCATGAAATGCCACAGGCATGAAGTGCAGTTTGCACAAGCCCCGAACAATCAAGCCCGCTTTGCGTCTTGCCACCCCACAGATAAGTGACGTTCAAAAACTTTTCGGCAATTGAAACATAATCAAATTGCGCAACATCAGTGCTAATATGTTTTGTAAAAACAAAACCACCCGTTGCCAATTCTGAATATTGTCCCTGCTCGCCAATCACAGCTAACTTTGCATTCATCGGAATAAAAATCGCTGGCTGCGTTTTTAAATCAGGTTTTGGATAAATCAACGTAGTGGCAACACGAACGCGGTGGGTCATTTGACGCACTGTTGCACTTAAACTTTCACTGCGCACATAACCCACATATTGGTCGTGGTCGAGCTGCACCCAACACCAGCCTTCTTTTTCTTCGAACACCAACGTAGTCTCGCCCATCAGAGCTTGTGTGAGCTGCATAGCATCAGGTTGCGGTGCTCGGTGCACAGGTGTGCAAGGGACCGCAAACTGCCCAGCTGTTCCGGATACGAATCGATCCGCTTCAACTTGGCCCTGAAGCCGTGCATCCGCCAAATCAGCCCGATAAACATGAAGCCGTTTATCCATCACTCAAAGCCTTTCAGAAGTCGCTGAAACCAAATCAGCCAAGCGCTCAAGATACAATGAACCACCTACTGTGCGCTGGATCAGAACATTGCGTTTGTCTTCTTCGTCACGCCGCCGTGACACCAATCCCAATTTACCCATTGCATCAAGCGCACGCGTAATGACTGGTTTTGAAACATGTAATTTCGCAGCCAGTCCACGCACAGTGTGTGGCGGCGGCTCCAAATAAATCGAAAGTAAAATCGTCATCTGGCGCACCGATAAATCAGGCTCGTCATCCTTAACTTGTGTTAGCCCCACATCATGCCAGAGATGCAAAGCCTGCGCGGTCGAAAGCGGGTAGGGCATAGACACCTCTTACAAACGTTTCGGAACCGTTTCATTCTCGCGCAAGGCACGCCGTAACGCAAGTTATTTTCCGTAACACTCACGAATCAACGCAAACAGCGCCCGCATGCCCTGTGCCTCGCCGCCCTTGGGCCGACCAGCTTTGGGGTTAGGAACCCACCCATAAATATCAAAATGAACGTAAGCTTTTGCCTTCTCAACAAAGCGTTTGAGAAATAAAGCTGCGGTGATTGAACCCGCAAATCCGCCAGCCCCCGCATTATTCAAATCTGCAATCGGCGTTTCAATCATGCTGTAATACGGTTTCCAAAGGGGCAGTTGCCATAACGGATCATTTTCAGCATTTGCATGTTTTGCCAGACCAGTGGCAACTGCGGCATCATCAGTATAGAAGGGTGGAAGATCAGGCCCCAAAGCCACACGCGCAGCACCCGTGAGTGTTGCCATATCAATCAACAGATCAGGCGACTCCTCATCTGCCAAGGCAAGCGCCTCGCATAAAATCAACCGCCCTTCCGCATCTGTGTTGCCAATTTCAACCGTCAGACCTTTACGCGTTCTAAAAACATCGCTCGACCTGAAGGCCTCACCTGCAATGGAATTTTCAACGGCAGGGATCAATACCCGGAGCCGAATCGGAAGCTTGGCTTTCATAATCAGTTTAGCCAGCCCCAAAACATTGGCTGCGCCACCCATATCTTTCTTCATCAAGATCATGCCTGACGATGGCTTAATGTCGAGGCCGCCGGTGTCATAACAAACGCCCTTGCCAACAAGCGTTACCTTTGGTGCATTGGTCTTCCCCCACGAAAAATCAATCAACCGAGGTGCCCGCGCGCTGGCTGCTCCTACCACATGAATGAGCGGAAATTCTTTTGCCAACACTTTGCCACGAACAACTTTGATCGCGGCTTTAAACTTTTTGGCTAACTTCTGTGCTTCTGCCTCAAGCTCGTCTGGCCCAAACAAATTTGCAGGCGTATTGATCATATCGCGTACCCAAAAACTGGCATTGGCTGCTTCAATTACAGCTGCAAGGTCAACTTTGCCTGGGCATTCCAGAGTAACAGCCCTCGCGTCAACCTTGCGAAATGGGTCGTATTTATAAAGTTCCAAACACCAGCCCAGCGTTACCAGATGCGCCTCCCTAATTGGCCCCTGAAACCGATAATGTCCGAGCGGCAATTTGCTGGCCAAGCTTCCAAGAGCAAAGGGATCGGCATCGGCAGCTGGAGCACCGACCCAAATTTCTGAAGTTTCGCCACTTTCATTCGAAATTAAAGCTAGGCTGAGCGCCGAAGCCTCGAATCCTTGACCGTGAACCAATGCCTTAATGCGTGGCAAAGCAGTTTTGAGTTTTGAGGATAGTTCTATCTTGTTCAGAATCAGCAAATTCACCGCAGCAGCCTGACCTGAGGGCAAAATGATTTGGGCAGCATCGCGCATAGTGGATCCTCGAATTTTGACTGATTTCCTTATGGTTAATCGTTTATTGACGAAAAAGCATCATGCTCGGTCATAATCTTGAAAATTATGTAGTCGGAGTGTGACATGCCAACCCTTATCGCCATCGCCAAAATTCGGATTGCGCCGTCCGCTTTGGTGCTTGTTGCCGTATTGGGCTTAGCAGCGTGCCAAACCAAAAATGCAGCGCTAGATACTGATCCAATGACGACGGGTAGTGTGGGCACTGCGGCTCCAGCAGGAACGGAAGCCGTGGGTTCATTTAAACGCACTCAGGAACTGGGCCAACGATGGAGCGCCAATCAAGGAAATGTCGCCGTAGGCCTCGATTATGCGGCAAATTTACAGCAAATGGGTCAGACCGAACAGCAAATTGAAGTGCTAAAATCAATTGCAGTGGCCCATCCAAATGATGGCCCTTTACAATCAAAACTCGGCAAGCAACTTTTGACCGCAGGCCGCGCAGGCGAGGCCACGACGATGCTTGAACGTGCTGCCGCTCAGCCTGGCGTGGATTGGCAAACATTATCCGCCTTGGGTTCGGCCTATGACCAGCAGGGCAACTACTCCCAAGCCCGCGCCAAATATCAACAAGCACTGATCTTAAAGCCCAACCAGCTTTCAGTCGAAAACAATATGGCTATGTCTTACGCACTCGAAGGTAAGCTCCCGGATGCCGAAAAGCTCCTGCGCAGCGCCATGACCCAACCCGGCGTTGACGCCCAACCGCGCGTACGCCAAAACTTGGCTCTCGTCGTTGGCCTTCAAGGCCGCTTTGATGAGGCCCGCCAAATCGCCAGTGCTGATCTGCCACCAGATCAGGTTGAGGCCAATCTCAACTATCTCCAACAGATGCTCGCTCAGCCAAACACGTGGCAGCAATTGAAGAAGCAAGATCAAGGCTAAAAGGATGGCATTCTAACGGCGACCATTTTCACGCGTCTGCTTTCTTAATTTTCTTAAACGCCTCTAAAGCTCTGTCCCTTGCCACTGCATGATCAACAATACGCTTGGTATAAGCTTTGGGTGGCACGGCCATATCCCACGGGTGGTGGATAAATTCAGCGTCTACGCCTCGAAGTTCCGGCACCCATTTTTTCACATATGCACCCTCAGGGTCAAACTTCTCGCCCTGCAGCATGGGGTTGAAGATACGGTAATAAGGCGAGGCATCAGCGCCACAACCTGCCACCCACTGCCAGCTTGCAGAATTTGAACCAATGTCAGCATCAACCAGCGTGTTCCAAAACCAGCGTTCACCGTCTTGCCAAGGGATCAATAAATCCTTGATCAAAAACGATGCCACAATCATCCGCACCCGGTTATGCATGATGCCCGTGTGCCAAAGCTCACGCATACCTGCATCAACGATGGGATAACCCGTCTGCCCTTTTTGCCAAAGTTTCAAGGCTTCGGGGTTTTCCGCCCACGGAAAATCGGCGTATTCAGCCTTGAAGGGTTGATCAGGAAAATGTGGAAAATGATAAAGCAGATGATAAGAAAATTCGCGCCACAGAACTTCCTTCAAAAACTTCTCACCGCCGCGATCAAGCGCGCCACCGGCCTTGGCCATAACGCTGCGCGTGGCATGCCAGATCTGATAGGGCGAGATTTCGCCAAAATGCAGATAAGCAGAAAGACGTGACGTAAATGGTTTGTCCGGCCGGTCGCGGCCTTCCGCATAATCAACTAAACCATCATCCAAAAATTGATATAGCAAAGCGTGGGCGTTTTCTTCGCCTGGCTTCCAACTATCAGAAAGGCCACTCGACCAATCTGGTTTGGTCGGCAGCAAATTCAAATCCGCCAGTTGATCACTTTTGCGGGTTGGATAAACCTCAAAGCGGGGAACAGGTTTCAAGGCGCGTGGCTCGCCCAGAGCAAAACAAGCCCGCGCATAAGGAGAGTAAACCTTATAGGGCTCGCCTGATCCGTTGCGTACAGATTCAGGCTCATGCAATAAAAAACCGCCATGGCGATGACATGATGCGCCAGCCTTATCGCAAACATCTTTGACGCGCTGTTCCAAAGCGGGAGACCACGGCGCATAATCGCGCGTGAAATGCACCGCACTGGCTTTTGTTTCTGTAATCAAGTCGTCAAGCACCACATCCGCACGCCCACGACGAAAAACAAGGGGAATCTTCACACTCAAATTTTCAAGGCTTTTATGCAGCCACCATCGCGAGGCCGCCCCGATTTTCCACGACCCTGGCGTTTCATCATCCAATATATATATGGGAATGATTGGCCCTTTGGCGGCCCCAGCACAAAGCGCAGCGTGGTCGCTGATGCGCAAATCTTGTCGAAACCAGATGATGGTAGGCTGGGTCATGAAATCTCTTTTTAATTCATAAACGTATACGTAGTATGGCAAATACAGATCAATCGTTAGTCGTGATTTTAGGCGATCAGCTTTCGCAAAACATATCTTCGTTGCGGAATGCAGATAAAACTTGCGACATCATATTTATGGCCGAAGTAATGGCCGAAGCAACCTATGTGCGCCACCACAAAAAGAAAATTGCCTTGGTATTTTCAGCCATGCGTCACTTTGCCGAGGAACTTCATACACTTGGCTGGCAGGTCGATTATGTGAAGCTGGGCGACGAAGGCAATACAGGCTCATTGAAAAGCGAAATCAAGCGTGCGCAAGCCCGCCACAACATCACGAATGTGTTAATAACTGAAGCAGCCGAATGGCGCCTACAGCAAGAGCTTTCTATTTTTAGTCCAATCGAAGACACGCGCTTTATCTGCTCTCACGCCGCGTTTCGGAGTTGGGCGACCGACCGCAAGCAATTGCGCATGGAATTCTTCTACCGCGACATGCGCCGTGCCACCGGACTATTGATGAACGGCGATGAACCCGAAGGTGGAAAATGGAATTTTGATTCTGAAAATCGAAAGCCAGCCAAATCGGATTTCTTTACACCGCAACCGCCGCATTTTCAGCCTGACCAGATCACCCAAGATGTGATTGACCTAGTCAAACAAAATTTCCCAAACAATTTTGGCGATCTCGAACCCTTTTGGTTTGCTGTCACGGCATCACAAGCAGAGCAAGCGCTTGAACATTTCTTGAAATATAAACTCGCCCAGTTTGGTGAAACTCAAGATGCGATGGTTGAAGGCGAATACTTCATGCATCATTGCATCTTGTCCCCCTATATCAATATTGGATTGCTAGATCCACTTGATGTCTGTCGCAGAGCTGAGGCATGTTACAAAAATGGAACCGCCCCCATCGAAGCAGTCGAAGGTTTCATCCGCCAGATCATCGGATGGCGTGAATACATCCGCGGCATCTACCAATTGAAAATGCCAGATTATGTGAACGTGAACGCACTGAACGCCACAAGGCCATTACCCGATTTTTATTGGACGGGTGACACAAAAATGAACTGTGTGGCGCAAGTGGTTAAACAAACCAAACAGGAAGCTTATGCCCATCACATTCAAAGGCTGATGATCACCGGGAATTTCGCGTTGATTGCAGGGCTTCACCCGCAACAGGTGCATGATTGGTATTTGAGCGTTTATGCCGATGCCTATGAATGGGTAGAACTGCCCAACACCATCGGCATGTCACTTCATGCAGATGGCGGAATGCTGGCGTCAAAACCATATGCCGCCTCAGGCAACTACATCAATAAAATGTCCAACTATTGTAAGGGCTGCGGCTTTGAGGTGAAGAAAAGAATCGGTGACGACGCCTGCCCATTCAACGCACTCTATTGGGATTTCATCTCAAGGCATAAAGAGAGATTTTCAAAAAACCCACGCATGTCACAGACCTGTTTTACGTTTAATAAATTCAGCGATGCCGATAAAGCTGCAATTGAAAAACAAGCGAAGGGCTTTTTGAATGGCCTTGTCAGTTCAGGCGCGTACTAACCTTCCGCTTATCCAGCAGCTTCGTCAGCCAATCCGGATCCATCTCAGGCACAGACGATAGCAACAATTCCGTATAAGCCGGATAAGGCGGGTTCAAGACTTTGGATTTCAAACCTTGTTGCACAACCTTGCCCTTGTTCATCACCACAATCTCGTCGGCAATTGCGCGCACCGTTGCAATGTCGTGGGTGATGAAAAGATAAGTCACATTGGTGTCGCGCTGCAATTTCATCAGCAGCTGCAAAATCCCCTCTTGCACAATTTGGTCCAGTGCTGATGTCACCTCATCGCAGATGATCACATCAGGCTCAGCCGCCAAGGCCCGTGCAATAGAAATCCGCTGCTTCTGCCCGCCCGACATTTCCGATGGATAGCGATCAATAAAGCTTTCATCGAGCTCAATTGATTCAAGCAGCTTCACAACCCGCTTGTCATTATCTGCACCTTTAAGGCCGAGATAAAATTCAAGCGGCCGACCAATGATATCGCGCACGGTTTGACGTGGATTAAGCGCCGTATCCGCCGACTGGTAAATCATCTGAATGCGCCGCAATTGATCACGGTCGCGGTCTTTCAGTTTTGTGGTGAGCACCTTGCCGTTGAAAGAAATTGTGCCTTTGCTAATCGGCAGCAATCCCGTGATCGCCCGCGCCAAAGTCGATTTTCCAGAACCAGATTCACCCACCACAGCCACCGTGCGTCCGCGAGGCACGCTCACCGTCACATCATCCAAAACTTTAACGCCATTGCCGTAGCTGGCATCAACATTTTGAATCTGAAGAACGATATCCGCACCTTGCGATTCCGGTTTAACCAGCTTGCGCACCGCCCAAAGAGATTTGGTGTAATCCTGCGTTGGCTCTTTCAGCATGGCGCGCGTCGGCGCCTCTTCAACCAGATTGCCATGACGCAGCACCATAATCCGGTGCGCCATTTGTGCAACCACTGCTAGATCATGGGTGATATAAATCGCCGCAGTATTGAATTGTTCTACAATATTGCGCATCGCTGCCAGCACTTCAACTTGCGTGGTCACATCGAGTGCAGTTGTTGGCTCATCAAAAATAATCAGGTCAGGTCTGCATGACATGGCCATCGCCGTCATGGCGCGTTGCAATTGGCCGCCAGAAACTTGGTGCGGATACCGCGCACCTATGGTGTTTGGATTAGGGAGTTGCAGACGGCCATAAAGGTCACGCGCATCGGCTTCGGCCTTATCGCGCTCCATTACGCCATGATTAATTGCCGTCTCAACCGTCTGCTCAATAATCCGGTGCGCAGGGTTAAACCCAGCCGCAGCACTTTGCGCTACATAAGCGATGCGTGATCCCCAAAGGGCGCGTTTCTCCGCAGCAGTTGCGTTGACCAAATCAATACCGTCAAACGTAATCGAACCAGCTGAAATCCGGCAGCCGGGCCGCGCAAATCCCATCCCCGCCAAACCAAGCGTGGATTTACCAGCACCCGACTCTCCAATCAGTCCCAACACTTCGCCGCGCTTTAGACTGAGATCAATGCCCTTAACAATCGGATGCCAAGCATCACCGCTATAGCCCTCAATCTTAAGGCCCTTCATTTCCAAAAGGGCTTCGCCTTTAACGCGCTTGCTCTCACTTTTCATCGCGAAGTCCACTTGTCTGATAAAGGAACCAATCAACCACGAAATTCACAGCGACGGTTAAAAGCGCAATTGCACCAGCAGGAATCAGCGGTTGAATGCGGCCATAGGTGATCAAGGATTTGCTTTCTGCCACCATCGATCCCCAATCTGCAGTAGGCGGTTGAATGCCAACGCCCAGGAATGAAAGGGCAGCAATGGTGAGAAACACGAAACAAAAGCGCAAACCAAATTCAGCAATCAACGGCGGCAAAATATTCGGAACTACTTCGCGCAAAACAATCCAACCCATGCCTTCGCCGCGAAGCTTGGCCGCCTCCACATAATCCATTACCACCACATTGAGAGCGGTGTTGCGCGCCAAACGAAAGACGCGCGTTGAATCAAGAAGCGCCAAAATGAAAATCAAGTTCAGCGGAAAATTGCCCATCAGCTCTGGATATGGATTGCTCTTGCCAAACACCGCCAACAACATGAGCGCAAAAATCAAAACTGGAATAGACATCAGCGCATCAACAAACCGACTGATAATCTGGTCGCCCCAGCCTCTTGTGAGCGCTGAATAAACTCCAAGCGTACCGCCAATTGAAAATGAAATCAAAACTGTAATCAGCGCAATACCAATCGTATTGCGCCCACCATAAAGAACGCGTGAGAACGTATCTCGACCAATTTGATCAGTCCCAAACCAGTTGGCCCAACTGATGGGGCCATAAGCGCCTTTGGTTACAATCTCACCTTCTCCGTAAGGTGCCAACCAAGGCGCAAAGAGTGCACAAAAAGCATAGATAAAAATCACAGTCATGCCGAACCACGCGCTGATCGGCGCTGTCTGCAAAAAACGCCATGTGTTTTCAGACCATGTGCGGCGGGCTTTGATGTTGCGAATGTTGCTGGAAGGTACGCTCATTTCGGATGCAAGAGCCTTGGGTTGGTGACAATTGAAATGATGTCAGCCAACAAATTGAGCAAAATATAAGTTGCAGCAAATATCAAAGCGCAAGCCTGAACAACCGGCATATCGCGTGTGGATACTGAATCGACCATCAATTGCCCAATGCCCGGATAGACAAATACGACTTCAACAACCACCACGCCAACCACAAGGTAAGCTAAGTTAAAGGCAATAACGGTGGCAATCGGCGCCCATGCATTGGGAAGCGCGTGGCGCAAAATCACTTGTCGTGGAGTGAGCCCCTTGAGTTGAGCCATTTCGATATAGGGCGCTGATAGCAAGCTTATGACTGAAGCCCTTGTCATGCGCATCATGTGGGCGATGATAACCAGTGTCATCGTCAAGGCCGGAAGGGCTGCTTTATATATATGCGTTAAAAACGGTGTGTTTGCATCAACTGTGGAAAGAGGTGAGAACCAGTGCAGTTTTGCCGCCAAGAAAAACACCAAAACATAGGCCACAAAAAATTCAGGCGATGCAATTGTCGTCAAGGTCACGGCATTCACAAAACGGTCAAACCAGCTATTGCGGTAAAGTGCAGCCAGCAAGCCGAGCGCCAAGGCCAAAGGCACAGCAACCACAGCTGCCATCGCAGCAAGGAAGAATGTGTTAAAAAGCCGAGGTGCAATAAGTGCAGTCACGGGCCGCCTTATAGCACCAGCCAAACCAGAGTAAGAGCTTCCAAAATCCCCATGAAACAGAATATTTGTGATCCACTCAAAAAACCGCACATAGGCCGGGCGGTCTAATCCCAAAGCGTGATTGAAGCTGGCCACAGTTTCAGGTGTAGCGCCTTGGCCCAAAATATTTTGTGCATAACCACCGGGCAAGAATGAGAGCGTTGAAAAAATAATAATCGCTACTGCTAACAATGTGAGCAGCCCGAACCCCAATCTTTGCAATACCGTTTTTAAAACCGGATGCATAACGACACGTCCCCAATACCCATTTATTGCCCGCTCTAGCGGCGGCTTTCGAAAACACTAGCAGAGGGGGACATGAATGCAATAAAAAAAACCCCGCCTTTTCTGACGGGGTTCTGCTCGCAATTAAAAGCGAAAGGCTTATGCCTTCCACCAACGCTCATACATGTAACCGCCGTCGTGATCGAAGTCGGAGTTAAATGTATTGTGGCCAACGCCAGTGCTCAATGCGCCAACATAGTTGTTGTACATGAGAACAACTTGGCCGCCATCATCATGCACCAGCTGTTGAGCTTCGGCATATTGAGCAGCGCGCTTGGTTTCATCAGTTTCAGCACGTGCAGCAAGCAATAGCTCATTGAAACGTGGGTTCTTCCAATGCGTGTCGTTCCATGCTGCATCTGCAGCGAGCGATATGGAGAGGAACATATCTGCCACAGGGCGGCCGCCCCAATAGCACAAGCACCAATCCTTCTTGAGCCAAACGTTATTCCAATATGAATCGTTTGGTTCTTTAACAACATTGATGTTGATGCCAGCCTTTTTGGCTTGTTCAGCCATAAGAAGGGCAGCGTCCACACCACCAGCGAATGCCGCATCCGAAGCAGACAGATCAACCGTCTTGCCTTCCATGCCAGCCTTTTTCCACAATGCAGCAGCCTTGTCTGGGTCATATGAATAGACCGGAGCAGGGTTCACAGCAAATTTCATAGCAGCCGAGATTGGGTTGTCATTGCCTGGTGAACCATAACCAAACAAGATCTTGTCGACGAGCTCTTGGCGGTTAATGGCATATTTAATGGCCTGACGCACTTCAAGGCTGTCAAATGGCTTCCGGTCAACCATCATCGGCGCTGTGTAGTGTGCAAAGCCTGATACGTTATAAAGTTCAGTGTTTGGTGCACCCTTTAACATATCAATCGTCTTCAAGTCAGCCCGGTCAATGAAGTCCACTTCGCCAGCAAGATAAGCGTTGGTGCGTGCTGCAACGTCAACGATCGACAACATTTCGATTGAGTCGAAGTAAGTTGTACCAAAGAAGTTTTCGTTGCGTTCGCCCACCAGCTTGATACCGGGTTCAAAGCTCTTGAGCTTATAAGGGCCAGCGCCGATGCCAGCAGCAAAATCAATCTTGCCGTCTTTAGACGGATAGATTGAAAGATGGTAATCCGTGAGCAAGAACGGGAAGTCGGCATTGCCGCCTTTGAGTTCAAACACAACTGTGTCTGGGCCATCGGCCTTGATTGATGTCACAGAAGACAAGACCGACTTTGCTGGTGACTTTGAATCAGCACCAATATGATAGTTGATGGTGTTGACAACATCATCTGCAGTTAGTGAACGGCCATCATGGAATGTGACGCCCTTGCGGATTTTGAAAACCCACTTTTGCGCACCATTTGATGGCTCAAAGCTTTCGGCCACATGTGGAACGGCTACGTTCTTGTCATTCACCTGCACCAATGGCGCACCCATAACAGATTTACCAAATGCAAATGTAAATCCGTTTGACCAAGTTGCTGGGTCAAGCGAGTCGGTGGTTTGGCCATGACCAATACCAGCCTTAAATGTGCCGCCTTTCTTGGCTTCTGCACGAGCAGCAGAAGTAAACATCATTTGTGATGCAGCCAGCGTCATGCCGGATGCCATGGTGAAGGCCATAAAGTCGCGGCGGGACAATTTGCCCAGACCCACAGCTTTCTTGGCCATTGCAAGTTTCATTTCAAATTCGGTCATTGTTATCTCTCCTCGATAGACCTTGGTCGTTAAACTGATTTAGGGGGTTGAGTAAAATCAGAACCATGCTGGCGAACCCTGTGCCGCATATGTTTGTTTTATCTTGAGCCACCCGTTATTCTTGTTTTTGTATTCTTGTTTTTGTTTCAGCTTGCCCGTTAAAGCAAGATAGTATCCCATGGTCGCACGGGTTTGCCAGCCCGTCAAATTCTATTTCCGTGATCAGGTGGTGAATTGAACTATCAAGTGTCGCTTTCGCTTACCCCATCGAAGCCCTTGAATCTTTTATTAAACCGCCGCAATGTTCAAAGAAAAACGAGTTGGAGCGTAAGTCATGAGCGATGGCATACTTGGCAGGCTGATTATAGCGGCAGCAAAGCGGCTTTTGCCCTCGGAATTCAAGGGTACGCTGGAACTTACCTTGCCGTCAGGTCAAGTGATTTTGATTGGTGGACAAAACCCAGGTGAAAAAGCCGACTTGAAGTTGAAGAATTTCAAAGTCGTGTGGGCGGGCATGCGCCGCGCGCAATTAGGCTTTTTCGAGCGATACATGGCAGGTGACGTTGAAAGCCGTAACCCAACCGCTTTTTTCCGCTTTTACCTGCAAAACCGTTCGGGGATTAATGGGGCAGGCAGTGGAATTTTTAATGCCAGCTTCTTTGACAAACTCTGGCACAAAAAGCGCGATAACAACAAAGATCGCTCGAAAGACAATATTGCAGCCCATTATGATCTGGGAAATGCCTTCTACAAGCTGTGGCTGGATGACACGATGACTTATTCATCGGCGATTTTCGATAGTAAGACGAACAGTTTGGAAGCAGCCCAACGCCAGAAATATGCCCATGTGCTGGATGCGGCCGAAGTTAAAAAAGGCTCTAAAGTTCTTGAGATTGGTTGCGGCTGGGGTGGCTTTGCCGAAGAAGCAGCCAAGCGCGGGGCGCAAGTGCACGGAATTACCCTTTCAAAAGAACAATTGGCATTTGCCAACCAACGTTTGGCGGATGCAAAGTTGGACAATAAAGCAAAAATGCATTTCGAAGATTACCGCGACACAAAAGGCACGTTTGACGCCATTGCGTCGATTGAAATGATTGAAGCCGTGGGGGAACCCCATTGGCCAACCTACTTCAAAACCCTTTTCAATCGCTTGAAGCCAGGTGGAGCTGCAGCGATCCAAGGCATCACGATTTTGGAAAGCAATTATGAATCCTACCGCAGCGGCGTGGATTTCATCCAGCGATATGTGTTCCCGGGCGGCATGTTGCTAACCAAAGATATTATGCGCGAACAATCTGCAAAGGCAGGCCTTTTGCTCGAAAAAATCGAATGCTTTGGACTAAGCTATGCTGAAACCTTGCGCCAATGGCGTGTGCGCTTTGAAGCGGCTTGGCCTAAAATCATGCCGCTCGGTTTTGATGAGCGTTTCCGTAAATTATGGACGCTCTATCTGTGCTATTGCGAAGCTGGCTTTGCTGAGGGGCTAATCGATGTTGGAATCTATAAGATCAGGAAGCCCGCTTAAGCTTCGCCACCTTCTCGACTTTGCCTGCTGAAACATTATAGATTCGATCAGCAATTAATTTCCAAGCTGGCTTGTGCGTAATTGCAACAATCGTAAACTGGCCAGACAGTAATTTGATATTTTCACAAATCTCAGCTTCACTAGCATCATCCAGCGCGCTTGTTACTTCATCAAGCAACAGCAGTTTTGGCTTTAACACTAAAGCTCTGGCCAAAGATAAACGTTGCCGCTGACCACCCGAAAGTTTTGCACCCATTGTTCCGACATCACTATTGATGCCGTCTGGCAGAGCCTGCACAAATGACAAAGCCCCGGCAAGCCGCAACGCCTCCAAGATTGCCGCATCACTAACAGCTGTCTCTCCAAGTCTAATGTTGTCAGCAATCGAGCCACGTAACAATGTCAACTCTTGCGGCACGTAACCAATTTTTGATCGCCACGCAGAAAGCTTCACATCGCACATATCCACACCATCAATTAGCAGCCGACCCTTTTGCGGAAGATAAAAGCCGATGATCAAATCAACCAACGTCGTCTTGCCAGCACCTGACGGCCCGATAAGGACGGTAATTTTATTGGCTACACATTCGAGCTTAACATGCGATAAAACTGCTTTTTTGCCATAAGCAAAACTCACGTCTTCAAATGTGATCGCGTCATTGAGGGAAGGTTCGATGGTTCCTTCATCCACTTCAGCTTCTGCCTCAGCGCGTTTTGCAGTATCCATAACGCCATAATAGGATTGCGTCGTTACCGTTGAGGTTTGCAGGTTCAGTTGCATGCGTTTGACCAGATCAACGACCTGATAAAAAATAATGCCAACAGCCAGCATTTCAGAAAGCGGCGTGCGCAACACCACTACACTCACATAGACGCCAACCAACAGCATCAGTGCGCCCAAGATATCTTGACCATGAAAAACACCGTGTTGGCTCACCATAACGCGGATCAAGGCATGACGGAGATTCAGGATGTTGCCCGCGAATTTTTCGATGAAGTGATTTTGCCGCGCCATCGATTTCAGGGGCTTCATGTTGCCCATCACGTCTTGCACACCCGAAGTGAGTTCCTTTGAAACATCAAACTGTTGCTTGCCGCTTTCCCGCGCCAACTTCAAAATGAAATTAAGTGGAAAGGCTAATGCTACAATTGCAACAATTGAAACCATAACAAGCTTGAATGAAATGACTGAGGCTGCGATTAATAATCCCAGACCTGAAATCGAATTCGTGACAAGATAAGCAATTGAAAGAAATGCCTCACCAGCCGCATTGGCTTGCGTGGCAACCATGGCTGAAACTTCACCCGGGCGGTGATTGACGAAATAAGACCAGCGAGCATTTGTGGTGGCGTCAAGCAAACGCATTCTGAGTTTCGTCGTAACATCTGCACCTGAAATGGCCACATACCGCATCGCCAAAAAAGCAATGACCGACTTTGAAATAAGTGCGGCGCCAAGCAGAAAAAGCAAATTGGTAAAGTTATAGTCAACGCCAAATGCGCCAAAAGCACTTTTGAGAATTTGTGTGACTGTCGAGTTAGCACCGCCATCGCCTGCATTTGCTTGCGAAACCAAAGGCACAATGGCACCCATGCCAAGCATTTCGCAAACGCTAGCCAATAACATCGACAACACAACTGAAATAGGTCTGCCGCCCGGCGCGTTCCAAAATATATATAGCATTTTTTTCAAGCGAGTTTACCCTCGCGCTGAATGGCATTCTCTAATTGCTTCTCAAGCCGCTCCACCGCAACACCTGCAAAAGATTGGATACCGAGTGCGACAATCGTAACTCCGAGGTCAGAACAAAATGCGTCAAGTGCCGCATCATCCATCGCGCCACGATGCCAGACTGTTTTGCACAGTGTATTATGCTCAAGTTTCAGATGCGAGCGGTTTTTCAAAACATGATCAATGAACAAGCCGTAGATTGAGTATTCAGACAGAAAAATCTCACGACCTAAGGTGACTCGCCAATCGCGGCCTGAAACTTGCGAGATATGCGTGCACATCGCCCGAACAGTTGGGCTATGCCAGACGACGAGATTATCGACATAAGTTGGACTGGGAAAAGGATTTTCCTTAACGCCCAAAAGCCGCGCTGAAACTGTGGTGTATTTAGGATTGGGGATCACCTTTTCTTCATATCGATCTGCGGTGCTGAAATAGCGATATCGCCCATCTTTGCACAAATTCGAAATGTCAAATGGCCTGACAAAAAAAACATCAGAATCGCAATAGAGCAATCCTTGCTGTTGAAGCTGGAAAGCCATTTCAATTTTGATCAACTGCTGTACATGCCACCCCGCCATAAACCTTGTACCCCATGAAAACCAAAGGCTGCGATTATTAATAATGGGGATGCGGGTGAGATGATGAAACGAGGAGGGAAGCAGTGCTTCCATTTCCAAAATAGTCCGGCGCGGCCCTGCCAATCTTTTAAACAGTTCAAGGTCGACTGTTTCAACAATGATGTAATGGTGCCACGCGCCGGTGACAAATGCATCCATGCTACGGCACAGCAAACCGCAGCGTTCAAAATCACCCCGGTAACTGGGCGTAATAACCGCCCAATTATTGTTATCTAGATTGATACCCAAGTGACGAGCCTCGTTCAAGCAATCGCTTGTGCGCGATTATGCGCAGCTGTCGTAATCACTTCTTCCAAAGTGAAATAAACCACCATCACATATCCTGCTGCGAAATAACCATAGACTGACAACAACAAAAAATGCCCAAACCACAAACTGTGAAGTGCTAATCCAACAAACAAGAACATTGATAAAAGTTCAAGAACAAAGCCAAATGTTAAAAACTTCAAAGTGTAGGCGCGGTTCGTCGTCAACTTATGATCATCAGCTAAAATATTCAGCTTTGGCGTACGCACAAACGCTGTCTTATAACCAAGCAATCCCTGCATCACGGCAATGGCATTGTGCAAGCTTAGGCCGCTGGTCAAAAACATAAACATAAACGCGCCATAAATCGCATGAATGAAATTGCTGTCACGATGTTTGAAATGTCCGTGAGTCTGTGCTGTGGCATAAGCAAACACCAGGCTGATGGTGCCTACCAAAAGCATGATGCCAATTGGCATGAAGGCAGCTTCAGCGCCTTGACCCATCAAGAATGGAAATGCTGCAATCAGAAAACTGAAAACGCACACACTTGGAAATATCCAACTGTTTAACATATGAAACGAGCCAACAACTTTGCGCGACAATGGCTCATTAGAAGACCAAAGTAGGGGCAGTATTTTGCGGCCCACTTCAGCAGCACCCTTGGTCCAGCGGAACTGTTGTGAACGAATAGCGCTCATCTCAACGGGCAATTCCGACGGTGTTGAGATGCTTTCAACAAACAGAAATTTCCAACCCATCAATTGCGAACGGAAGCTCAAATCCAAATCTTCGGTCAAGCAATCGCTGCTCCAACCACCAGCCTCATCAATGGTCTTGCGCCGCCACATGCCCGCTGTCCCGTTGAAATTAATAAAGCTATCGCTGGCTTGCCGTCCGCCTTGTTCCATCGAGAAATGCGCATCAATACCAAACGATAGAATTTTGGTCAGCGTCGAATAATTTGCATTTAAATGATCCCAACGCGTTTGCACCATGCCGACTTTCGGATCACTGAAATAAACAATAATGCGCTTAATGAAATCAGGCTGCGGGATAAAATCGGCATCAAAAATTGCGATGAACTCGCTATTATCTAAAGCTAAACCCGCTTGCAAAGCACCGGCTTTAAATCCACCGCGGTCTTTGCGTCTGATATGTTGAATGTTCACACCCGTTTTAACCAACTCTGCAATCACGCGTGCAGCAATGTCGGTAGTTTCGTCAGTGGAATCGTCGAGGAGTTGAATGGTTAACTTGTCATTTGGATAATCTTGCAGAGCTACAGCGCGCAGCAAGCGTTCCACAACATAGCGCTCATTATAGATTGGCAACTGCATTAAAACTTTCGGCAATGCACCAGACCAAACAGCATGTGGCTTGGCAACCAGGCTCTGATCTTTGCTACGCTGATAATTGATAGCGAGCCAAGCTTGTGACAGCCCAAACAACACAATGCCAAGCGCCATCGCTCCAGTAATAACTTCGAGTAAACCGATCATTAGACTTCCAAAAAAATGCCTCCGACACCCAGCCCAAATCGGTTGGAGGTCAGTGGCCAATGTCTGTGGGCTTTAAGCATCCCCACACGGGCTTTACAATATGGTTATAAACGCCGAAATATCCTGTAATCAAATGTGAGAATACCAATGCAAGCGCGGCAAGTTCACGGTTTAGGCTTTTTTATGCTGGCCAGTAAATATGTTTTCAGAAATAGCTTTGGCCCTATGCGCAATACATTTCTCTATGTCGTGTTGTTGCTTGAATCCGTGAAGCTTAAACTTGTGTGGAACATTGCAATCCACCAGCCCGATCCATTTTATGCCATCGCAAAGTATCTCCTGCAATGGCTTCCACTTTATTCAGGTCTGGCGTTGCAAGTGGCTTTGGCTGTGGGTGTTATGTTAGGTATGTCAAAGCTCAGCCGCTCGCGTGAGTTGGATGCTATGCAGGCGCTAGGGTTCAGTATGATGCAATTGATGGCACCGATATTGGCTCTGACGCTGTTAATCAGTTCGATTTGTTTTGGTATTTTCGGCTGGCTGCAACCCTTGGCTTTGCATGATTCAACGGCATTTCTGCATGAAGTACAAGCCACCGCGAGCTTGGTAACAGATGGCAAAAACCTGTTTCGCACAGAAGGCAATAAGACAATTTTGGTTGACAACATTGCGCGCGACGGCAGATCTTTTTCAAAAGTCTTCATGTATGAAACCTACCCTGACGGTCACAGCGTGACGACTGCGGGTTCGGCCGGTCAATTAATAGGTGTTGGGACAATCTCGGAACAATCATACATCGTCAAAGGCCTCGACGTTGTCGAATTGAAAGGTGATGGTGCAGCTCCGCTTGCAACCAGCAAAGCCACAACCACAGCTTCGCGCCTCGCCAATGTACAAGGGCCAATCAAAGTCATCGAAGAGAAAGTATATGGCGCACGTGGTAACAGCGAATATGAGTGGACATTGAGTGAGTTGCTCACCAATGGTGCGAACCTGCCGTTTAAAGTTGAGCCAAGAAGGATCAGCGCCGAGTTCAACTATCGCTTGACCCAACTCGGTTTCATTTGGCTTTTGCCCTTCATCGCTGTTGCCACCATTATAGAACCGCGCCGCAATCCTGGCCCATTTCGATTTTTTATAGGTCTTTTTATTGTGTTGGGTTTCAACCAATATCTGAGCATAGGTACAAATATTTCGAGAGAGAGCAACTGGCCACCGAGTTTAACGGTGTGGTTGCCGCTGGCCATTATGGCCGTGTTGGTGTTATGGCGGTTTTGGAAGGTGAGCTATCAACCAGCATTTAAAACGTCGCGGTGATGTTTCGCTGGAGCGGGCGATGGGAATCGAACCCACGTAACTTGCTTGGGAAGCAAGTGTTCTACCATTGAACTACGCCCGCATAACTTCCATCATAAACTTGTCGTCGTTCAATTCAAGAGCGATACCCTCCGTCATAAGCCTTGAAGTGTTTTGACAGTTTCAAACCCTGCTTCTGATAATTGCTGCCAAGGCCAGATCCATAGACCATCTGTGGTGGTTCAGTCAGCGGTTCGTAAATCAGGCGGCCGATGATTTGGCCATCTTCCAGAATAAACGGCACTTCATGGCTGCGCACTTCGAGCACGGCACGAGCGCCTTCGCCATGTCCTGAACTATGGCCGAAGCCTGGATCAAAGAAGCCAGCGTAATGAACGCGGAATTCACCAACCAGCGGATTGTAAGGCACCATCTCAGCGGCATGTGTGGGTGGGATGCGCACAGCTTCGCGCGAGGCGAGGATATAGAATTGATCGGGATCTAAGATGAGCGAACCCTTTTGCCAAATCGGTTCCCAATAATCGAGAACCTCAAGTGCAGCCTTTTTATCGACATCAACCAAGGCCGAGTGGCGCTTGGCACGGAAGCCAACTGGGCCTTGCAGCTTGCCGCCCGTCAGATCAACAGACAAAGCCAAGCCGCCATCAATGTTCACCTCACCTTCAGTGATCAACGCTTCGGCAGCATTGAGTTGGTGAATCAAGGCATCAGTGGCGAGAGATGCGCCAGAACGAAAACGGATTTGGCTGAGGCGCGAGCCTTCTCGGGCGAGGATGGAAAAAGTCCGCGGGGAAATTTCGGCATAAAGTGGGCCGGCATAGGCTTCTGGCACTTTGTCAAATTCTTGGGCGTAATCTGTAATTACGCGGGTAAAAATATCGAGGCGGCCCGTTGAGCTTTTCGGATTGGCGGCAGCCGAAATGCCTTTGGGCAGCGCCAATGATTCTTGCAGGGGCACGATATAGACGCAACCCGTTTCCAGAACGGCACCTTCCTCCAAACTCATTTCATGGAGCACCAGATTTTTCAATTTCTCGGCTACAGTGGTTTTGGGGCCGGGCAAAAATGAGGCGCGGACGCGGTATGCGACTTTACCCAAGCGCAAATCAAGGCTGGCTGGCTGAATTTGATCAGCATCTGGCTTGCGAGCGAGTTTGATCGTTCCGTTTTCACAATAAGCGGCGATGCGGCTGGCGGGAAGGATTCCGTGAGGCTGGGTCATGGCCTCCTTTTGGCCGGAATTGTTGCGTTTTCCAAGCCTTTCAACTTCGCAGTGGAAAACTGGGGCGAAGCGACTAGATTAGGAGTATGTATGAAGAAACCACCAGGCTCATCAGCGTTTCGGTCGAACCGCAATATTTAGAAAATCAGTCTCATCCTGAGGATGGAAAATTCGTATGGGCTTATACTATCACCGTGCGCAACACGGGTTGGGAAACTGTAAAGTTGATGACGCGCATTTGGTTTATCACTGACGGATTGGGGCGTACCCAAGAGATAAAAGGCGACGGGGTGGTGGGTGAGCAGCCGACTTTAAAACCGGGTGATAGTTTTCAATACACATCCGGTTGTCCGCTCAACACTTCATCAGGCATGATGCGCGGCAGCTACCAGATGATCAACGAAATGATGCAGGTTTTTGATGTCGTCATTCCTGCCTTCTCCCTCGATAGCCCTTATGACAAACACAGCGTGAATTAGAGCGGTTCCGAGATTATGCGAATAGTAAACTGATCTATAGGAACCGCTCCAAATGAACTCAATTGAAATGCTGGCCAAATTGATTGGCTTTGATACGACGACAAGGTTGAGCAATATTCCGTTGATTGAATTTGTTGAACGTTACTTGGATGAACAAGGTGTTCCGCATATTCGTGTGGATTATGAAAAAGGTAAAACCAATCTCTATGCCTCCATCGGGCCTGATATTGCGGGCGGCATTGTTTTGTCGGGTCATACCGATGTTGTGCCAGTCGATGGCCAAGATTGGGCTTCAAATCCATTTGTGATGGAGCAACGAGACGGAAATCTTTATGGCCGTGGCACAGCCGATATGAAGGGGTTCATTGCATGTGCATTGGCGCTGGTGCCAAAGTTCAAAGCGATGAATTTGGTAAGGCCTATTCATTTGGCACTAAGTTGCGACGAGGAAGTGGGTTGCAAAGGCGTTAGGCCTTTGGTGGCGCATATGCGCGATCATTTAAAAAAGCCGCGTGCGGTATTTGTGGGCGAACCAACGTCAATGAAAGTGGTGAATGGTCATAAATCAGCGGTCACGTTTTCAACCGAGGTGAAGGGCAGGGCTGGGCATTCTTCACTGACGCATCAAGGTGTGAACGCGATTATGGCGGCGGCAGATGTGATCGGCGAGATAAGCCGCATCCGTGCTGACCTCATTGCCGAAGGCGATCCTACAGGACGGTTTGATCCACCTTATTCCACAATCCATGTGGGCGTGATCAACGGTGGAACCGCCAAAAACATTATTCCGCAGGATTGTGATTTTCAGTGGGAAACAAGATTGCTGCCGCGTGTTGATCCCGGTGCCGTGCCATTGCGATTAGAACGATTTGCACAAACACTGGAACCGGCCATGAAGGCTATCGCGCCCGAAAGCGGCATTGCCACAACAAAAACCAACGAAGTGCCAGGATTGGCACCGGAACAGGATTCCGAAGCCGAGCATTTGGCTTTGCATGCCGCAGGTGCCAACTCAACCCATGCCGTTTCATATTGCACGGAAGCAGGCCTATTTCAGGCGATTGGCATTCCGACCGTGATTTGTGGGCCTGGAAATATCGAACAGGCACATAAGCCAGATGAATTTGTGTCGGTGGCTCAGATTGAGGCCTGTGAGAAATTCATGATAAAGCTGGCAGAATCGTGCCAGAAATAATTTATTCTAAATTAGGAAAAAACATTTGACACCGGACGGTGAACCTGCCATATAAGTCTAGTCTCGAGAATTGGGTTCGAACGTTTCAACAAGTCTTGCAAGCTGAGTGAAGACGACGTTGAAGCACCCCCGAGTGACTCGAGTTATTGACGTGTCTTTCGTCCCGTCTTAAAATATCTATACCGGGGCTCAGAAAGGACGAAAAAAATGAAAAAACCTTTAGTAATGGTTGTGCTCAGTTGTTTTTTTTCTATGAGTTTGATTCAAGGTGCGAAAGCTAAAGATGCACTGATGTTGTCGCCGAATGCAAAATTACTCGATAAGGCCGGTGTAATGGCAACATATGACGGAAAGCAGTTTGCTTGGTCACACCCGAATACTGATCGCGTTACAGGCACCGCTAATTTTGATTTAAAAAATGGCTTGGCAAGTGGGACTTGGACAGACGGTAAAAAGTCAGGCGAATGGGAATCGAAAGTGACCTTCAAAGGCGATCAATATTGCTATGAGGCCCGCGGCAAAGGTCAAAAAAAATACGGCAAGATGGTTTGCAATTTGGTCTATCTTGATGGTTCTACAACTTACGAAGTAGACCCCAAGACAAAGAAAGTGTTGTCAACTGACAATCCAATGTGAGTTTCGTGCAGCAGCTGGGGAGAAGTTAATTTCCTTGGCTGCTGACAATCACTTGGGCGTCTGTCTTGCGCAAGCTGACCCATTGCTTGGGATCATGCTGGGATTGACGCTTGAGGAATTTATAATTGGTTTGGTTGACGCTGAGAATCTCGTTGCGACGGTTGTCGAGGATGAGATCCGCGTCTTTAGTGAGGACTGATAAAACAGCATGTCCTTCGCCGTGTTCATCGAGGAGAACGGTGATAAGCAACTCGTCGGGGTTAAAGCCGAGCTTTGTGAGGAGGCGCTTCTTGAGCAACACATAGTCTTCGCAATCACCTGCAGTGGTGGGGTAGGCCCAATATTCAGTAGTGTTGTAGAGGTCAATATCGCTGGAAGGCCGGATCGAGGAGTTGACGAATGCGTTGACCTGATTGATGTCGTTCCAGGTTTCTGAGGTGAGAGCGAGCCGTTCAGTTTTACCATTTTCAGCTTTGCATTCATCAGCCCCGCGCTTGCAAAACAGGACGTATCCAATAGGCGGCCGGGATTTGCCAAATTCAGCAAGTATTTTATCGTTGGGTGAGGCTGCAGCTGCGGACATGGAAAACGCCATCAACAAACAGGCCAAACCGAATAGTCTTGTTACGCAACTTACCATGGCGGCAACGCCCTCGTTAATACTTTATTAACGATGCCAAATTGGTGGAATCTTGTCGAGAGTCAGAGGGCCACAATTATGGCAATCTGTGGGATATGGTTAATTTGCGTTAGGAAATGGGGTTAAAAGGCCGAGCTATCGCGTGTCGAAGGGCGGAGCGGGCTATTCATTAATCTTCCGCCAATTTCGCCATAGCATCAGCGCGACGCCTTCGGAATTCATAGATGATAACGCCGATGACTGTAGCGGCGATCAACAGGAAGGCCAGGGCATTGATGGTTGGGGTGATGCCGGAGCGGATTTTGGAGCCCACGTAAACGGTCAGCGTGTCTGAGTTACCACGCGTGAACAGCGTAACGTTAAAGTTTTCGGCAGATTGGAAAAAGCCGATTAATGCGCCTGCAAAAATTGCAGGGTATAGATGTGGCAAAAGAATGCGGCGCATAACTTGTGCGTGGGATGCACCAAGGTCAAGCGCTGCTTCCTCTAAACCTGCATCAAAGCTCTGCAGGCGCGCAAGCACGAGCAGCATGACATAGGCGGCGATATAAGACACTTGGCCCAGTACAGAGAGGTGAAGGCCAGCTGGCACATTGAATTTATACCAGAACAACAATGTGGAAATGCCAATGACCGCACCCGGCGTGAGGATGGGAGCGACCATGATGCCGTAAATGATGGAGCGGGAACGGGCTTGCAGGCTGTTGAGAAGGATGGCACCTGCCGTGCCGATAGGAACTGACAAAGCAACAACAGCTATGGCCACAAACACAGTATTACGAGCAGCGCCCCACATGCGGTTATCAGCCCATAACTCTTGAAACCAATGTGTGGTGAAACCAAACCATGGATAGATTGAAGGAAAGCGGGTGTCGTTGAAGGCTGCACCGCCCATGACGATCAAAGGCAGAAGCATGAACGCCAAAAATAGGATGACATAAAATCGAATTGCGTAATATCCAAAGCGATGTGAGTTCATGATGTTTTCCTCACTTTGCAATATCAACAAGTCGGACGTTCAAGAGTCGCATGACAAGGCTTACGAAAATAATGCACAGGGTGAGGAGCAAGAATGCGTAAGCAGCACCCGTATTCCAATCCAAACCTTCAAACATCCACTGTTGAATGATCTCAGTGAACCAGCGCGAGCTTGGTGAAGCCAATGTGCTCGGCACGATGACGGAGCCCGCACACAGCATGAAGACCATAACACAACCCGAAGCGATGCCGGGCTTGGAATGGGGAATAACCACACGCCAATGGGTGCGCCACAGGGATGCGCCTAAATCTTCTGAGGCTTCGATTTGGTTTGTGTCGAGTGATGAAATAGCGTTGTAAATGGGGAGCAACATAAACAACAAATAAGAATAGATAAGGCCAATAATCACCGCATTAAAACCTGAAATCCAGCGAACCGGTTCGAGACCAATTCCTTGCAGCATGGCATTGAGTGGGCCGTTAAAGGCCAAGATAATGAACCATGCAAACGAACGCAAAATTTCCGACACCCAGAGCGGAATGATGAGTAGTAAGAAAATTGAAGGTGCAGTCTTGGCGTCTACGATTTTTGCCAGAAAATAAGCCAGCGGATAACTCAAGATCAGGCAAAGAAGCGTGACGGCGCTGCTGTAAAGCACGGTCTGAAAGAAAATCCGGATGTGAATAGGGCTGTTAAAAAACGTCCAATAATTATTCAGCGAATAAAAGTCTTTCGGCCCGCCCAACTGATCAACGGGAAGATAGGGTTTGAATGAAAATTCGAACAAAACAAAATTGGGGATCAGCACCAGCACCAGCAGCCAAAAGGCTGTGAAGGCAATGATGATCCACGTGAGGGAAGAGCCATATCTGCGGATGAGTTCACTCATTTGGAGCGCCCCTTATCAGCTGCGGGTTTTGGCGTGAGCGAGAAGCACGCCGTGATCAGCATCAAAATTCATTTGCACTTTTGCGCCGCGTTGCGGCGGTGGGGCGGTCGGATCATTCTGAACCTGCGCCATATGAGTCTGGCCTGCGTTATCCTTCAGGAACACATTGATGAAATTACCTTCAAATGCTGACTCTGTAACCTCAACAGGAATCGAGTTACCAGATTTTGCTGCTGCTTTTGTAAGCGTGCAATGTTCTGGGCGCACATAGAGGCGAACGGGAGTGTCTTTGGTTACACCGGGTCCAATTTTGGCAGCAAAACTGCCAACGCTGGTATCGTAAGTTGCCTCGCCAGCTTTGATCGACTTTATCTTGCCATCAAAAATATTGTTCTCGCCAACGAAGGAAGCAACAAAACCATTTGAAGGTTGGTTGTAAATTTCATTAGGCGTTGCGACTTGCTGGAGGACGCCTTGAGACATAACGCCTACACGGTCTGACATGGCCAAGGCTTCGCCTTGATCATGAGTTATATAGATAAATGTGACGCCAGTGCGCTTTTGAATGGCGCGAAGCTCGGCGCGCATATGTTGGCGGAGTTTAAGATCAAGGGCTGAGAGCGGCTCGTCCAGCAACATCACTTTCGGTTCAACAGCGAGAGCGCGAGCGATGGCCACGCGTTGCTTCTGACCACCAGAAAGTTGGCTTACTTTTTTATCGGCTGATTCATGCAGATCAACCAGTTTCAATAATTCTTCTGCTTTGGCGCGGCGAGTGGCTTTATCAACACCGCGCACTTCCAAACCGAATGCGATGTTCTCCCAAATGGGCATCAATGGGAAAAGCGCGAGATTTTGGAAGATGAGTGCGGTGGGGCGTTCATTGGGCCTGGTGCCCGTCATGTCTTTGCCGCCGATTAACACTTTTCCTTGGGTCGGATCCATGAAGCCTGAAATCAAACGCAAAATGGTGGTTTTGCCGCAACCTGATGGGCCTAAAAAGGAGAAAAATTCGCCAGCCTTGATGGTGATATCCACCTTATCAACAGCACGAAATTTGCCAAAATCCATTGAAATATTGGATAGCGTTACGTCTTCACTCATGTTCCTCACCCCGGCCTTATTTTTATTTTTGGCCTTAGCCCTGCCCTATAAAAGCAGAAAACGATGGGCGTTGCCACCCATCGTTTCAATTTTTATTGCTTAGAAATTAGCCAGCGATGAATTTATCTGCATATTCAGCGCGCAGCTTCAAATATGAGCTGGACTGAACTGGCCACCACCAGAGCTTTGTCAACGCATCGCCAGGGAATGCAGCATTATAGAATGCAGCAACCTTAGGATCGAGCAAATCAACAGCGCCTTTGCCAACTGGGTTGGCAGAGTAAACTGTAGACATTGCAGCGCCGCCTTCTGGCGTGTTTTGGAAGTTCAGCCATTCGTAAGCTTGCTCAGTATTCTTGGCATTCTTCATCATCATGTAACCTTGGTTCCATGCAATTGAGCCTTCTTTTGGAGCAACATAGCCATATGGGCCTTCTTTACCCATGTTGAAGCCTGTTGAATCCCAGCACTGACCGATCACCGCACCATTGGTGCGGAATGCGGCTTGGGCTTCGTTTTCGCCCTTCCAGAATTGAACAATGTTCTTCTTCTTGGCGAGAGCTTCTTTGAGGATCACATCCCAGTTGGCCTTCATCACATCATCGTCTTTGTAGCTGTCCATGAATGGCTTTGGCAGCTTGCCTTCAGCATCAAGAACGCGGCCCAAAGAGGCAAGAGCTGAGTGAGCACGAACTGTAACTTTACCTTCAAGGCCTTCGCCCCAGAGATCAGCCAAGCTGGCTTTGCCATATTCCAATGGCATTTTTTCTTTGTTGAAGACGAGGGCTTCTGTGCCCCAAACGGCTGGAACGAAATAACGACCACCCTTGATGACAGCCATTTCACCGGCTTTGCCATCGACCATGCCTGGTAGATAGTTGGCCAAGTTGACCTTCTTCTCATCCCAAGGGGCAACGAGATCATTTTCAACATATGACAAAGTGCGATCGACAGTTGGCTCTACAGTATCAAACGCGCCAGTTTGAGCGGCAAGCTTGGCCTGAGCAAAAATCGTATCATTGTCTGGTTGTTCGGTGAGGTTCACCTTAATGCCTGTCTTCTTCGTGAAAGCTTCGATTGAACCCTTATAGCCATCATAGCCAGCCCAACCCATGTGGTTGAGTTCGCCTGACGATGAGAAAGCGTTCTTTACAAAGAGTGGGCTTGCAAAACCGACTGCGCCGATGGCCACAGCTGATTTCAAAACATTGCGGCGCGACATTTGCGCAGCGGCCAAAGTGGCCTGTGTTTGAGTAATTTTAGTCATTAACATTCTCCTCCATGTCGTGACCGAGCACCGTGCTCGGCACAAAGTGACCCATTAAAATACCGGCTGATAGTCTCAGCTCTAAGCGGTATCTGATACGAGTATGACAAGACAGTGACAAACTGGCAATGGCCATTTGGTGTGGCACCAAGCCATAGGGGCGACTGGATTCATTAAATTTGCGACAGCTTTTCCGGCTTTGGCCCACCCATGGCCCAATCGAGGAGTTCGACGGTGTGCAGAATTGGTATTTTGGTGGCCGAGCCAATTTGCATGATGCACCCGATATTTCCTGTGGCGATGATTTGCGGATTGGTCGCTTTAATGTTGGCGAGTTTGCGGGCCAGCAGTTGCTGGGAAATCTCTGGCTGCATCATATTGTAAGTGCCAGCAGACCCGCAGCAGAGATGACCTTCGGGGACTTCAAGAACATCAAAACCAGCGCGGCGCAGCAGGGATTGGGCTTGTGTTTTAAGCTGTTGACCGTGTTGCAAAGTGCAAGGCGCATGATAGGCAACACGTAAGGTCATCTGCGCTTGCGGGAATTCAGTTTGGTTTAGGAACTCGGAAATATCGCGGGCCTTGGCGCTGATCACTTTTGCAAGGTCAGCATAAGCTGGATCAAGCCGCAGCATGTGGCCATAGTCCTTGATCGTGACCCCACAACCTGATGTGGTGATGATGATGTGATCGACGTTTGCTTGGTTCCACTGGTCGATCATGTTTTTGGCGCTGGCAAGCGCCGATGCCTCCTTGCCCATATGATGGGTAATCGAGCCGCAACAGGTATTGCTGTCAGTAATGACAACCTCATAGCCCAGCCTTGTGAGCAAGCGAATTGTGGCGGCATTGATGTTGGGATCGAGCGCAGATTGCACACATCCCCGGAGAAGCGCGACGCGGCCTTTGGGCATTTGTTCTGTGGAATATGTGCCTGCTTTTCCAAAGGCCATTGGGGCTTCGATCTTTTTTGGAAGAATGTTCAGCATGGCCGAGAAGCGCTTGCCACCCAAGGCTTCTATGATTGATTTGAATGGTGAAGCGAGTTTTGCGGCGATCAGCGCGAGCCGGAATAACTTGGGGCGTGGCATGATAGCGGCAAGCACATTGCGCTGGATGCGGTCAACCAAGGGGCGCTTATACGTTTGTTCTATATGAGTGCGGGCGTGATCCACGAGATGCATATAATTTACGCCGGAAGGGCAAGTGGTCATGCAAGCGAGACATGAGAGGCAGCGATCCACATGCTTGACCGTTTCAGGGGTGGCTGCCTCGCCTTTTTCCAGCATATTCTTAATCAGATAGATGCGGCCGCGCGGGCTGTCATTCTCGTCGCCATCCAAGACGTATGTGGGGCAAGTGGCGGTGCAGAATCCACAATGCACGCATTTACGCAAGATTCCGTTTGCATCTGCAATGTGCGGATCTTTGAGCTGGAAATCTGAGAAATGGGTTTGCATTACCGAACTTGCACCATGCGTCCAGGATTGAAAATATTTTTGGGATCGAAAGAAATTTTGACGCGTTGAGAAAGGGCAGCCAGCGCGGGGGCTTGTAGATGGAAAATCGTTTGAGCGGATTTATGCGCGCTGCAGATCAAAGTGGCGTGGCCTGATGTAAAGGCACTCCTGATCAACGCACCGTCTGTGTTAGGTGGCACTTCAAGCCAGATGAGGCCACCTGCCCAATCAAAGAAATAACGTTTTTCAATTTTCAGATTGGCGATGACTTGAGGCGAATCTGAAGGGGTGACCGATATGCGCCAAATGTCTTTGGCTTGATCTTTGGCAAATAACCCGACATCTCGAATATCTTTCCAGACTTGGCTTGATTCAGATTTTAGGATCTCAATTTTGCCACCAAACAACTTCACGAGCTTATTTCGGCGGTAATCGATTGAAGGCTGAATACCTTCAAGCCGCAAATATGTGCCTTGGTTTGGAATGTGGGCGGCGGCTGAAACTTCCGCAGAGGACTGCATGGCTTTGCTCATCGCTTGCACGGCTTCGGCGTCGTTGAGACCACTGATCAAAAGCGTTTCTTCCGCCTCAGGCTTGGGCAATGTTTTGACAATGATCGACGTGAAAGCGGCAAGCGTGCCATATGACCCCGCCATAAGTTTCGGCATGTCGTAACCAGTCACATTCTTAACAACACGTGCGCCTGCTTTGAAAATTTCGCCGCGTCCTGAGACGGCGGTGAGACCAAGAATATGATCGCGCATTGCGCCCGCTTTCAGACGGCGCGGGCCGGAAAGATTGCACGCCACCATGCCGCCAATGGTACCAGAATGTTTGGTGCCTAGCAGCTTTGAATAATCTGGTGGTTCGAAGGCGAGATATTGATTGTTCTTAATGAGGAGTTTTTCGATGTCGGCGAGCTTTGCCCCTGCGCCAACATCGAGGATAAGCTCTTCGGGCTCATACGCAAGAATTTGGTCGAAAAATGAGAGATCAAGAATTGCTCCGTCTACGGAATATCCGATGGCACGCTTGGTGCCTGTGCCGATGATTTCGAAGGGCGTTGTTGCATCCCGGATGCATTCAGCAAGTTCGGTTTCGGATTGCGGCTTCACGATCAAAACCGTGGTAAATCTGGATGCGCAAGTTTGCCGCCACTGACGCGAACGCGACCCATTTCGGCGCAACGATGGAGTTGGGGAAACACTTTGCCGGGGTTTAAGAGCCCACGATCATCAAATGCGCATTTGACGCGCAATTGCTGATCCAAATCAGTTTTAGAAAACATCTCAGGCATCAAATCGCGCTTCTCAACACCCACGCCATGTTCACCCGTCAGCACGCCTCCGACCTTCACACACAGACGCAAGATGTCTGCACCAAATTGCTCGGCGCGGTAAAGCTCTCCTTCTATGTTGGCATCAAACAAGATCAGCGGGTGTAAATTACCGTCGCCCGCGTGAAACACGTTGGCTACGGACAAACCATATTTTTTTGAAAGCTCTGCCATGCCTGAAAGAACTTCGGGCAGTTTCTTGCGCGGGATGGTTCCATCCATGCACATATAATCTGGAGAGATACGGCCAACGGCAGGAAAAGCTGCTTTGCGTCCGGCCCAGAATAACACGCGCTCGACTTCCGAGTTTGAGACACGCAAATTCATTGATTTATTTTTTTGTGCGATTGTGGAAACGCGCTCAATCAAATGATCCACCTCTACTTGTGGGCCATCAAGCTCGACAATCAAAAGCGCCTCAACATCTAACGGATAATCGGCATGCACAAATTCTTCGACCGCATGAATGGCCGGACGATCCATCATCTCCATGCCGCCAGGAATAATGCCTGATGAAATAATATCAGCAACACATTGGCCTGCGGTTTCATTAGACGGAAATCCAACCAGCACTGCGCGCGCGGTCTCAGGCTTTTGCAGAATGCGCACGGTCACTTCAGTGACTACACCCAGCAAACCTTCTGAACCCGTCATAAGCCCAAGCAAATCATAGCCTTCGCTGTCGAGGTGTTTGCCACCAAGGCGCACAACTTCGCCCGTGATCAAGACCATCTCAATGCCCAGAACGTTGTTGGACGTGAGGCCATATTTCAAGCAATGCACACCACCTGAATTCTCCGCCACATTGCCGCCAATGGTGCAGGCAATTTGCGACGAGGGGTCTGGAGCGTAATAAAAGCCCTTATGTTCGACAGCCTTGGTAATGCCCAGATTTGTCACACCGGGTTGAACGACAGCGCAGCGATTTTCGTAATCAATCTCAACGATGCGGTTAAACTTCGCCATACCCAACAGAATGCCATCTTCCAAAGGAAGTGCACCACCCGATAGTGATGTGCCTGCCCCACGCGGAACAATTTTAATGTTATTATCGTGGGCAAAACGCAGCACCGCCGAAACTTGCGCCCCTGTTTCGGGCAACACCACCACCATGGGCATTTGCCTATAGGCTGTGAGGCCGTCTGATTCATAGACACTCATTTGACGCGCCGCATCAATCAAACCTTCACCGGGCACGATTGCTCTGAGAGCAGCCACGATTTCAGAACGACGAGCCAATACAGCTTCATCAGGTTTGGGCATCATTAACATGAGCGTTTATGCTCCATGAACTTTTTCACCCGCAACATAAGTCGCTTTGATTGCTCGGTCATCACCCAGAATGGCGAGTGCGAACAACACATCTTCAATTGAATTTGATAGCGGTTGGCGCGCCGCCAAAACATCAGTTGCACTTGGGTCGAGGACCACAATGTCGGCAAATTTACCGATGGCAAGACTTCCCGTTTCTTCGTCAATGCGCAGGCGTTTTGCGTTGCCCAGTGTGGCCATGTGGTAAAGTTCTGTGGCTTTTAGTTTCCGCCCGCTGAGCATTTGAACTTTGTAAGCTTCTCCCAATGTTTGCAGCATGGAAAAGCTGGTGCCGCCGCCAACATCAGTGGCTAGGCCAAGTGCGACAGGACGATTATTTTTCTGGAGATGGTTCATTGACATGAGGCCGGAGCCTAAAAAATTATTGGATGTTGGGCAATGCACAATGCTTGACCCCGCTTCATGCAAACGCTGCGCTTCACTTTCTGAAAGATGTACACCGTGGGCAAACAAGCTATGGTCGGTGACCAATCCATGGCGCTCGTAGACAGCTGTGTAATCACGGTCATTCGGGAATAGTGTTTTGATCCACTCAATTTCAGATGCGCTTTCTGAAATATGGGTCTGCATCAGTGCACCTTTGCAAAGGTGCAAAAGTTCACCCGCCGATTTGAGCTGCGCTTCTGTTGATGTGATGGCAAAACGCGGCGTCACCGCATGACGCAAACGACCATTATTGTGATAGGCCTCGTGCAGGGATAATGTTTCGAGTGCGCCTTGCTCGACGGTGTCTTGAACCGCTGGAATGGCGTTCCTATCCATCAAGGTTTTGCCTGTGATCAAGGCCATGTTGTTTTTAAGCGCGGCTTCAAACAGGGCCTCTGCACAAGCCTTATGCGATGAACAAAACGCCATCGCTGATGTCGTACCGTTTTTGAACAAACGCGACATAAAAATATCAGCGGCCTTCGCAGCGTGTTCGGCATCTGCATAAAGCGCTTCTTCGGGCCACGTAAAGCGTGCCAACCAATCGAGAAGGTCGGTCGCTGCCGCCGCCAGCATCCGGTATTGTGGGAAGTGGATGTGCGGATCAATAAACCCTGCCATTAAAAGCGATTGACCATAGTCTTCGCGTTGTGTGAACTCAAAAGCACGGGGCAGAAGTGTCAAAGGTCCTCGCCATAAAATGCGCCCGTCATCACCAATGACAATCGCACCACGTGTCTCATGCGTTAGGTCTTGTGGCGTATCGCCAAACACCACCAATTGTCCCAGTAGAAGCTTTGTCATGGCGTAACCATTGCTTCCAACCTGAAACTAATGATGCGGCAAACTTGCAGGATGGCGGTATCAAATTCCAAGTCTTTGTTATTTTTCACCCGCGCTTCAAAGGCGGCAAGAATTTGATGTTTGGTGGCACCTTTAACCGCGAAAATAAAGGGGAAACCATTGCGAGATTTATAGAGTTCGTTCAGGCGCGTGAAATTGGCAAACTCTTCGGCGCTCAATGCATCAAGGCCCGCGCTCTTTTGTTCGTTGGTTGAATCAGTCGTGAGCTTTGCTTTGGTGGCAAGATCAGGATGGGCGCGGAGCAATGCGAGTTGATAATCGCGATCGGCATCAGACACGGCGTCAATGAACGCCGAGCGCATATCGGGAAATGTAGCATAAGGCCGATCAAATGTTGCATCTTCGGCCACCCATGGTGAATGTTCAGCGATTTCGCCAAACTGGGCAACGAAGGCTTCATCGGTCATTTGATTGATTTCGGCCAGCGTGATCATTGGGCGGCAATCCACGCGCCAAGTTTACCGCGTTCTTCTATCAGCATATGGGTTTTATTGCCCATGGGCATGGCATTGTTGCGCACGGCTTGCGTTTCGATCTGCTTGGCATATTTTTTCATATCGTCGATGGAACCAAACATGATGCCCTTTGGAGCGGCTTTGATTTTATCATCCGTCGGATTTGCAGCATGACAAGAGCTACACCGATTTTGCACAATGTTGAAGGCTTCCTCGTCGCTTACTTTTGCGCCTGTATACGTGAATGTATGCGGTTGAGTGAGCATAATCACGCTGGCAAGACACAGAGCAATCACTGGTATTGTCCAGGCAATTTCGCCCATTTCATCGCCCACTTCATGGCGCAGTAAAAAATAGCGCGAGACACCGCCCAGCAAGACGATAATGCCCACAATCGCCCAAGCCTGTGGATGGCCTGTGATAATGGCATAGTGGTTACTCGTCATCATGAAGATGACTGGCAAAGTGAGATAAGTATTATGTGTCGAGCGTTGCTTGCCGATGATGCCATACATGGGATCAGGTTTTTCGCCTTTGAGCAGCGTTGCTGTAATCTTACCCTGATTGGGGATGATCACGGCAAACACATTGGCCGCCATCATGGTGCCTACAAACGCCCCGACATGAATGAAGGCACCGCGGCCAGAGAATACATGTGAGTAGAAATAGGCCGCCGCCAAAATGAGCAAATAAACACAAAGCGCCAACCAGCCGGTATTTCTGCCAATGGGTGAGCGGCAAAGTGCGTCATAGACGATCCAGCCCAGAAAAAGTGAAGCAACGGAGATGCCAATCGCTTGCCACGATGTGAGCACCATCACGGATGGATCAATCAAATAAACATCAGCGGCGATGTAATATTGGATGATGAGCAGCAGAAAGCCAGTAATCCAAGTGAGATAGGCTTCCCACTTGAACCAGATCAAATGCGGCGGAAGCTCCGATGGGGCAGAAAGATATTTGCGAACATGATAAAATCCGCCGCCATGCACCTCCCAGGCTTCGCCTGAAACGCCTTCCGGCATTGCGCTTGCCTTGCGAAGTGAAAGATCAAGCGCCACGAAATAAAATGACGTGCCGATCCAGGAAATGCCAGCAAGCACATGGCCCCAACGGACGAGGATGTTCAGCCACTCAGCGAGAAAGGGATCCATTAACCGTTGGCCTTTTTCTGTGCGGGGATAATGGCTTTGCGAACTTCAACTTGCTCCAACATTTGCACGGCAACGCCAGCCGCGATGGCCGCCGGAAGTTTTGACTTCAGCGAAGATACACCAACCGGGCAAGTTAACTTCGTTGCATCGACCCCCGTTTCCAAAAGTCGCTTGATGAAGCGGGCGCGCTTGGTTTGACTGCCGATGAGACCGACGAATGGGAAAGCGGGATTGCGCAGTGCATAATCAACAATTTCAAAATCCAACGCGTGGCTGTGGCTCATAACCAGTACGAAGCCATCCTGTTCCATATCGTTTGGAGCCCCCATTCGGCAAGTGACGTTTTGCGGAACAGCAGACGGAAACGCATTTGCCCTAGTGTCCCACCATGAAATCTGAAATGGCAAAGGTGCGAGCGCCATCACTAAAGCACGACCCACATGGCCTGCGCCCCAAAGATGAATGTGTTGGAATTCGTCTTTATGTTTTAAGGCTTGATCGCGGAGTTGCGGCAAAGATTCACGGTCAAAACTCTCGATGCGCAAATCAACACGACCGCCACAGCACTGGCCCAAATCAGGCCCGAGATTTTTACGGATCATTTTATAAGTGGCTGACTTGCCAAGCAATGCCTGTGCCTCGGCCATAGCATGCCATTCCAATGTGCCCCCCCCGATTGAGCCGTTATAGCCTTGAGGGGTGACCACCATCCAAGCACCTTTTTCGCGCGGGGTCGATCCTTCGGCATTCGTTACGGTAACCAATGTGCATGTACCATAAGTTTCAACTGCGGTGATGATTTTGGCCCACTGGTTCATAGTAATTGCACTGCGCGTAAAATATTTTCGGGCGTTGCGGGTGCGTTGAGTTTTGGAACCACGCCGGGCTTAATTGAGGAAACGGCATCCATCACCGCGCACCACACTGATATAGGTAACATCAAGGGTGGCTCACCAACCGCTTTGGAGCGATAGATCGTGTCCATCACATTGCCTTTGGATTTATAAAGCGCCAAGCGGAAATCTTCTGGCAAATCGGAGGCGCATGGAATTTTATAGGTTGATGGCGCATGGGTGCGCAGAACACCCTTGGCATCGTAAACCAGTTCTTCCGTGGTGAGCCAACCCAAGCCCTGCACAAAGCCCCCTTCAATCTGGCCAATGTCGATTGCGGGATTTAAAGAATGGCCGACATCATGCAGAATATCAACACGTGTGACTTTCATTTCGCCTGTCATTGTGTCGATCAACACTTCGGAACAAGCTGCGCCGTAAGCGAAATAATAAAACGGCATGCCTTGGCCAGTGGCACGGTTCCAATGAATTTCTGGCGTGAAATAGAAACCTGTCGAAGACAGTGAAATTTTTGCTTCTTTGGTTGCTTTGGCAAGATCCGCAAAGCTCATGGATTTGCGGCCGGATTTCACTTTGCCATTGGCAAATATGATTTTTGATTTGGCCACTTTCCATATTTTTGCAGCGTGCGCGGCCATGCGGTCTTTGATGATTTTGGCAGCGTTGGCCGCAGCCATTCCGTTAAGGTCTGTTCCTGATGAAGCCGCAGTGGGCGATGTGTTGGGGACTTTGCCTGTGGTCGTAGCGGTGATCGCCACATGCTCAAGCGCGATGCCAAAGACTTCAGCGACCACTTGCGCTACCTTAACATAGAGCCCTTGGCCCATTTCTGTGCCGCCATGATTAAGATGAACAGAGCCATCGGCGTAAACATGCACGAGCGCACCCGCTTGGTTCATCTGCGTGAAGGTAAAAGAGATGCCAAATTTAACTGGCGTGAGGGCCAAGCCTTTTTTCAGAATTTTACTCGTCTTATTAAAGGCCGCAATTTCTTTGCGACGCTTGGCATAGGATGATGTTTTTTCGAGCTGGGCGATGACGTCGGCGGTAATATTGTCGCGCAACTTTTGACCATAAGGCGTTACATCACGACCGCGTGCGTAGAGATTGCGCTTACGAACTTCCAGCGCGTCCATCCCCGTTTGAATGGCGATGGCCTGCATCATCTGTTCGGCAAACAAAATACCTTGCGGCCCGCCAAAACCTCTGAATGCCGTATTCGAAACCGTATTGGTTTTCAGGCGGCGTGTGGCGATGTTATAGGCTGGATAGAAATAAGTATTGTCTGCGTGGAACATGGCACGGTCGCAGATGGCGTTGCTGAGATCAGCTGAATAACCACAGCGCGCCATGAGGTTGACATCAACTGCGGTGATGCGCGCGGTTTTATCGAAGGCAGCTGCATAGTCCACATGAAAATCATGGCGCTTGCCAGTCATCATCATATCGTCGTCACGGTCTAATCGGCACTTTGCAGGGCGACCCGTTTTGTGTGCGGCGAGTGCGGCAAGGCAGGCCCATTGAGTTGCCTGGCTTTCCTTGCCGCCAAAACCCCCGCCCATGCGGCGGCATTCAGCGGTGATCTTTGCATCGTCGACGCCGAGCATGGCTGCCACTGAATGTTGAATTTCAGTGGGGTGCTGTGTTGACGAATAAACCAACATTGCACCCTGCTCGCCGGGAATCGCAAATGCAATCTGGCCTTCAAGATAGAAATGTTCCTGGCCACCGATATCGAAACTGCCGGAGATTTTTTGTGGCGACGATTTGAGGAGCTTCGCCACATCTCCCTTTGTGAAAGCATAAGGTGCCAGTAAATCTGGCTTTGTTTCTTTCAAAGCATCTTGCACGGTGACAGCGGGTTTTTCTTCCTCGATTACTATGTTGGCTAACAAAGCTGCACGACGGGCAAGGTCTCGTGTTTCGGCGACAACGGCAAAAATCACTTGCCCATGAAATTGAATTTCGTCTTCTGCAAAAATAGGATCATCACCTGCATTAGGGCTGCAATCATTTTTGGCTGGAATATCACTGGCCGTCAGCACTGCAATAACGCGGGCAGAATTGCGAACGGCTGATAAATCAAGCTTGGTGATTTTGCCGCGTGCACCATGCTTGGCATAACCAGGTGCAACATGAACCGTTCCATCTGGTTCGCGCATATCGTCAATATAGACCGCATTGCCTTGTACATGCAGTTCAGCACTATCATGCATGATGGCTTTGCCGACAGTTTCGAGCGTCATATAAGCACCTGCAAATCGGTTTCCCCTGCTGCTTGCATCAAGGCTTTATGCAGCAGAGCATTGGCGACGGTGGAGCGATATTCTGCACTTGCGCGCATATCACTCAGCGGCTCGAAATCATCAAGGACGATGTGCATTGCCTCTTGCAGTGTTTTACCGATGAGTACTGCTTCGGTTTTTGACGCGCGCTTGGGTGTGCCCGCCATGCCACCATAAGCGATGCGAGCCGCTATGATTTTTTCATTGTCGAAGGTGAATAAAAACGCACCCATGACTGCTGAAATATCGTCGTCACGGCGCTTCGTAATTTTTGCGCAGTGGAACATTTGGTTGGGCTTTGGTTTGGGAACATCAATTTGCCAAACGAGTTCGCCAGGCTTTCGGTCTTGTTTGCCGTAAGCAATGAAAAAATCTTCAAGCTTCAATTTGCGTTCGGTTTTGCCACTGCGCAAATGAAGCGTAGCACCCAGCGCAATGAGAGCAGGAGGCATATCGCCGATGGGTGAGCCATTGGCAATGTTGCCGCCGATCGTGCCAGAAGCGCGAACTTGGCGTGCGCCAATGCGTTTCAGGAGGCCGCCTAAATCAGGACTGATTTTTTCGAGTGCTTCAAAAGCATCTTCATAAGTTGCGCCCGCGCCGATTGAGAGGTGGCTGCCGTGATCAACAATGTGGGCAAAATCTTTGGCTGCACCCGTGTAAATAATTTTTGGCTGCGCTCGCATCTGCTTAGTGATCCACAAGCCAACATCGGTGCATCCTGAAACGATAGTTGCTTCAGAATATGTGGCACATAAATCGGCGAGCGTCTCAGATGTTGAGGGTGCTGCAAAAAAAGAGTTTGTATCGCCAGCAAATAAATCGCCTTTGATGTTTTCTAATGTAACAAAAGTTTCAGCTTGCGTTTTGTGCCAATGATCATCGACCGCACCACAAGCGGCCAGCCCCGCATCAATGATTGGGCGGTAACCTGTGCAGCGACAAAGATTGCCTGCAATCTGTTCCACCACGTCTTGCCGTGAAACTTTGCGGCCCTCATGCGCTAGAGAAAACAGTGACATAACAAACCCCGGTGTGCAGAACCCACATTGCGAAGCATGGGCGTCAACCATCGCTTGCTGCACCGGATGCAAAATGCCGCCGTGCGCCAGATCATCAACGGTGATCAATTCCTTGCCATGAATTTGGCCCAACAAAAGAATGCAGGCATTCACGGCTTGATAGCGCACGCCACCATTGTATGGTGTTCCGAGCACAACGGTGCAGGCACCGCAATCGCCTTCATTGCAACCTTCTTTCGTGCCCCTGGATTTCTCCGTGAGGCGCAGATATTCCAGCAGCATTGTATCAGGCGCGAATTTATCAATCCGCACCAGCTCGCCACGCCGCATAAATTCAAGTGCGTTCATCAACTGCCTCGGTAAGTCGAATAGCCAAAAGGCGACAACAATAACGGCACGTGGAAATGTTGCGAAGCTTCTGCAATACCAAAACGAATGGGTATGACATCGAGAAACAATGGCTCGGCTAAATTGGAACCCAGCATACGCAAATAGTCGCCCGCGAAGAAACGTAGCTCATATTGGCCATTTGTGAATGCAGCACCCTCCAAGAGAGGCGCATCCGCGCGACCATCGGCATTGGTCACGACAGTTTTAAGCAATTGGTCGTTCCATACCTCAATGCGCAACCCCGCTGCCGGTTTGCCAAGTGCTGTATCCAAAACATGAGTGGTCAATTTGCCCATCGTAAACACCTTAGAATTTTGACCAAGTGATCACAAGTCTATGGCTAAGACAAGGTTTAGCAGTGTCGCTGCTAGCTTAAATCGGCCAAATCACCCAATGCAGTGATTAAAGGCCCCAGATGTTTCTCATAAGGCTTCCAGCGTTTCATCGAACTCTTATAAATGGGCTGGCGCACCTGCCATCGGCTGATGGTGGTGACTGTGCGTTCATTTTTGGTATAATTCAAGCAGGCATCATCCCATTCCAACCCGCAATGCGCGATTAGTTTGCGTGACTGTTCTTCTTGATTTTCAACCAAAGTTTCATATTGGTTATCAAAAATCCGTCCCGGCAGAACTTTGTTCCAGTGGGCCATGAGCCGATTATAGGCGCGGTAATAGCGACCAAGCTTTTCGAGATCAGCATTGTAAGCATGGGCGTCGCTGAACGCGTTCATATAGCAGGAGAGGCAGTTATCAATCGCATCACGCTTGCAATGAATGATAGTGGCGTTGGGAAAGAGTAGAGCGATAAGGCCAACATATTCGAAATTATGTGGCATTTTGTCGGTGATGCGTTGGGCTTCATGCGAGTAATGTGCAAGGTGCTTCAGGTATCGCTGCGCCGAAAGGCGCGACTCGTCCGTTGTCAACTTTAAAAGCTTATCACTAAAACGCGCGCCGGATTTATGATTGTCACCAAAGCCCCGCGCGATGGTGGAAATTTCTGATAGTTCGCCCGCCCCCATTACCAGAGGATGACTCGAAATAATCTGTTCGGTCAACGTGGTGCCAGAGCGCGGCATGCCCACAATGAATACGGGCTTTTTCGAAGCCTCGCCAAAATTCTTGCGGGTTGAAAGAAACAACTGGTTGAAAAGTTCGCAAAATTCATCAACGCGCTTTTCATAACGATTGATATCGTAGTGCGCAGCTGATACCGCCTTGGCCTTCTGAAAAAAACCCATGGCATCATCATTGATCTTTGCGTCATTGCTCATCTTTGCAGCCGCGTAATAAAGTAATGCCCTTTCTTCCTCGCTATATTCAGGATTTTCGATCTCTGTTTTCACTGCCATGAGTTCTGGCGATGTGGCAGAAAACTTCCGCGTTGAAGATAGGCTTTGATATGAATGCGGCACTGCAATGCGTTTGGCAATTGTTGCCTTGATGAAAGGTTCAGCCTCATCCATTCGGCCAAGATTAATCAAAGCATCTACATAGGCGACGCGGCCATTCGGGTTGACGTCATCCATGCCCAATGACTTGACCGCAAATTGAAGCGCCTCTTTGCCGCGCCCCATGCGATTATAACAAGTGGCAACCAGCGCGATGGTCTCTATCTGACTAGGTTTCAGATCGAGCGCACGCCGCAAATGCGGAACGGCATGATGATAATCGTGCAGAGAGATTAGAGCGCTCGCAATATTGTGGCGGATCAAGGGGTCTTTGGGCAGTCCCTTGACTGCTTTTTCAAAAAACTCCACTGCCACGGCAAAGTCTTCAGCTTCTATGGCAATAGTTCCCATCAGGTTATTGGCCTCGGGCATATCAGGCGCCTGAGCCAAAACCGTTTGATAATAGCGCTCGGCTTCCAAAAATTTGCCCGAACGCTGCAAGTCCATGCCCACTTGCAAAAGTTGCAATAGCCGGTTGCGATCCAATGGTTTTGTTTTGGCCAAACGCAAGGGGGCAGTAAAGTTACTGAAGGCTGGGCCGATTGGTGTTGGAACAGGAAATTTGGGCATGATCCAGTTATAACAAAACCCCGGCTTTGTGAACCGGGGTCTCGAATTCTTGTTTTCTAAAAACCCGAACTAGAAATTAAATGTCAAACCAATCTGCACATTATGTGAGGCAAATGTATTTCCGGTAACATCGGGGAACCCAGTGAACTTTTGAGTAAAATTCGGAATATCTTTGAAGCGGTAACCAATATCCAGATCAATTTTGTCGCTCAAGGCATATTTTGCACCAACGCCCAGTTGGAACGCAAGCTGTACCGGCGTATCAGAATTAACCCCACCGTTGGCGGTAAAGTCTTGGTTTGGCAATCCCACCCCCAAACCACCACCGATATATGGTGTAAATGCACTCTCCGACTTAAAATCATACCAAACGTTGCCGAGTATATAAGTAGCGCTCAATTGGCCTTGAGCTGGCGAAAACGGACTACCGCTGCTCGAAATTGAATTGACTGACCAACTCGCGTGAGACAACTCTAGTTCTGCACGGAAATTGTCGTTCAGATGTGCGCCAATAGCGCCACCAAAAATATAGCCCAAATTCGTTCTAACGCTTAGAGAAGTGCCGGAAGAAAACCCATTCACGTCATTTAAAAAGCTCGCGCCACCGAATACGCTGACGTAGATTGGTGATCTTTCTGGAGCAATTGGATCAGCTGCACTGGCCGAACTATAGGTGAATGCGACTGCTGCTAAAGCCACACTTGTTAATAAGATAAATTTTGATTTCATCGTGATGGTGCCCAATTCATTTAAAGTGACTACCGCTATACTCTAAATAAAGCCTTAAAGTGGCCACTGTCAATGATTTTTCTCAATTATATTCACAGTTTAACCGCAACCAAAAGATGTGTCAAAACTGTGGCGCACCCAAAGCGATTGATCGCTCCACATTTTTCCAGTGCTTGATTTTGAAGCCATTCCGGTTCAAAGGAGGCGCCAATTGGTAATTTGACAAGGAATCTAATGGCTAAAGAAGAATTGCTGGAGTTTGAGGGCACGGTTGCCGAACTTCTGCCGAATGCAACATTTCGTGTGAAGCTTGACCATAACGCTCACGAAATTATTGCTCACACCTCTGGAAAAATGCGTAAAAACCGCATCCGCGTTCTGGCGGGTGACCGGGTTATGGTTGAAATGACGCCCTATGATCTGACCAAGGGCCGCATCAATTATCGGTTTAAATAATGGCTGTCGCGGGTGCCAAGCTTGTTCTGGCCAGCGCTTCACCGCGTCGCTTGAGCTTGCTTGACCGCATCGGCCTCACACCTGATTTGCTCAATCCATCAGATGTCGATGAAACGCCTTTAAAGCGCGAAACACCGAGACGCTTGTCAATCCGCCTCGCGGATGCCAAGGCCGATAAGGCCAGAGACATGCCGATGGTGAAGGCCTTGGGGGATAGTGTTTTTGTTCTGGCTGCTGATACAGTTGTGGGTCTTGGTCGGCGCATTTTGCCTAAGGCTGAAACTTACCAGGAAGCCAAAGACTGTTTAAATTTGCTCTCTGGCCGTTCGCATTGGGTCTACTCTTCAGTCACGGTCATTGCCCCCGGCGGTAAAAAATCTTCGCGCTGCGTGGAAACCAAAATCCGCTTTAAACGCTTTTCGCGCGACGATATTGAAAGCTATTTGAAATCTGAAGAATGGCGCGGCAAGGCCGGTGGTTATGCTATTCAGGGCCGTGCCGAGGCGTTCGTGCGTTATATGGCTGGCTCGCATTCAGCCGTGATTGGTCTTCCACTTTACGAAACCGTGTTGCTTTTGGAAGGTGCTGGTTTTCCTGTGCAACATAAGTGGATGACCCAGCCCATTAGTGATTTGTGATGGCTGAAATTATACCTCTAAGGCCGCGCAAGCCTTGCCCGATCTGCAAAAAGCCTTCCTCACAAAAATTCCATCCATTCTGTTCTAACCGCTGCGCCAATGAAGATTTAAATTCTTGGTTGGGTGGCAAATACTCCATCCCCGTCGTTGAAGATGAAGACGAAGACGGCCAAGACGGGTTGGCTTAATTCAATTTCCACAGCACTGAGAAGTCGGTCGACTTTTATCATGTACTGCTCTAAGAGCTTGGCCTTAGCGGATGGGATAAAGGCCCACGCAAGAGCTAAATTGCATCCGAAAATAACGATATGCTTCAGGGAGGAAGCTTCATAATGTCTAGTGCATCAACAATGCCTTCAAAAGGCATGACCAAAGACGAGAAATTCGTCATATTGGCTTCATCTACGGGAACCGTGTTCGAGTGGTATGATTTCTATCTCTACGCAACGCTCACCCCATTTTTCGCAGCTTTCTTTTTTCCGCCAGATAACCCCACTTGGGCTTTGCTCGGCGCCCTTGGTGCCTATGCGGCAGGCTTTCTTGTACGCCCGTTTGGTGCCTTGTTTTTTGGCCGATTAGGCGATCTTGTTGGCCGCAAATACACATTCCTCGTCACCATTATGGTGATGGGCATTTCAACATTCTTGGTGGGTTGCTTGCCGTCTTACGCAAGCATCGGCGGCTTGGCTCCGGTTCTGTTGCTGATCATTCGCTTGACACAAGGCTTGGCGTTGGGTGGCGAATATGGTGGTGCTGCAACTTATGTGGCAGAGCATGCACAAAATGGCCGCCGAGGTTATGCGACCAGCTGGATTCAAACCACGGCAACCATCGGCTTTTTTATGTCGCTGATCGTGATCGGTGGTTTGCGCTGGTATTCTGATCCAGCGTGGTTCAAGGACGGCACAGGTGGTATCATCGCGGGCTGGCGCATTCCGTTCCTCGCTTCAATCATTCTTTTGGCTTTCTCGGTTTGGATTCGTTTGAAGTTAAACGAGTCACCTGTGTTCCAAAAGATGAAAGATGAGGGCCGTGGCTCCAAAACCCCGATCCGTGACTCGTTCTTCAAATACCCCAACAACAAATACGCATTGCTCGCTTTGCTGGGTGCCACTATGGGCCAAGGCGTTGTGTGGTATACCGCACAATTCTATGCGCTGTTCTTTATCAATGGCCCCCTGAAAGCAGATTGGTGGGTTGGTTACGTCGTCGTAGGCGTTGCTGTTCTCTTGGCCACACCGCTGTTTGTTTTCTTCGGTAAGCTCTCTGATAAAATTGGCCGTTTGAAAATCATTTTGGCGGGCTGTGCGTTAGCTGCAATTTGCTATTTGCCGACCACAGGCATATCACTGTTCCACATGTTGGCGCGGGCCGTGAATCCAGAACTGGCAGCCTTCAATGACACAAGTCCGGCAAAGTTAATTGTGACGGCTGATCCAGCGCAATGCCATTTCACCATCTTCCCAATCAAGGGTTGGACGACGGAAGGTGACTGCGACAGGGGCAAAGCCATCCTGACATCAAATGGCATTTCATTCACGTCTGTGGATGGTGCTGCAGGTTCCAAGGTTAGTTTTCAGGCAGGTGACGCCAAGGTGGAAGGCACATCGCCTTATGCTTGGCAGAAGGCATTGGCGGATGCGGGCTATCCGCATTTCAAATTGGCTGAAGCTGATTTGACGCTGACCAAGGAGCAATCTGATGCGTTGGTAAAAGCACAAGCTGATAAAAAAACTGCCACCGAAGTTAAAGATGCTGCTGCAACCAAGACAGCAAATACTGCCATTGAGGCCGTTGTTAATGGCTTGCGTAAGGCGGCAGATCCGGCTGCGAAGCCAGTTGCTGCAGTCAATGCCATTGCCGACGCTGTTGTCGCCGCAGATGGAACGGCTACGGTGCATGTGGGAGAAATCAAAACCACTACGGCCAAACCCTTGAGCTTTGCTCAATATGTGCAATCGATCCTGATTGTGTTTGTAATGATGGTTTTCACCACCATGGTTTATGGCCCTATTGCTGCATTTTTGGTGGAAATGTTCCCCTCTAATGTGCGCTATACCTCGATGTCGTTGCCCTATCATATCGGTAATGGCTGGTTTGGCGGCATGCTGCCATTGTTCGCCACGGCTTATGTGGCCTATACAGGCAACATCTATGCAGGCTTATGGTATCCCGTGGTGTTCGCCGCTATTACGGCGGTGGTGGGTTTCTTGTTCCTGAAAGAAACCAAAGATGTGGATATCGCCAAAACTTAATTAAAACACCAATCGAAACCCCGCTTTTTAGCGGGGTTTCTTTTTGTATGAAACCCAGTTGCAACGGCACAACTGTTCACCTATACAGCCCGTCACCAAACGACAAATTCCTCGTGAGGAATTCGCCTGGATGCCCGAGTAGCTCAGTTGGTAGAGCAGCGGATTGAAAATCCGCGTGTCACTGGTTCGATTCCGGTCTCGGGCACCATTTTTATTATTGGCTGTTGAATTCGCCTGCTTTTAATCGCTGCCAAAAAGGTCCCGCGTAAAAACTTTCTTTTTCACATCGAGAAGCTCGTCAGTCATACGATTGGTCACAATCACATCGGCTATCGCTTTAAATGCGTTGAAGTCTTTGATCACCGGCGAGTTATAGAATTTGTCTTCATTCACATTCGGTTCGTAAACCACAACCTCAACACCTTTTGCCTTAATGCGCTTCATGATGCCTTGGATGCTGGATGACCTAAAATTATCCGAACCTTTTTCCATTGCCAATCGGTAAATACCAACTGTGTTCGGATTGGTCTTTAGAATATGCTCAGCGATGAAATCTTTGCGCGTGGTGTTAGACCGGACAATCGCCTGAATTAAATTTTGTGGCACTTCGCTATAATTAGCAAGCAGCTGCTTGGTGTCTTTCGGCAAGCAATAGCCGCCATAGCCAAAGGACGGATTATTATAATGCTGACCAATGCGAGGGTCGTTGCACACACCGTCAATAATACTGCGTGTGTCTAAGCTGCGACTGAGAGCAAAACTATCAAGCTCGTTAAAAAATGCTACGCGCATCGCCAAATAGGTGTTGGAAAAGAGCTTGGTTGCTTCAGCTTCAGTTGGCCCCATGAACAAGATTTCAATATCTTGTTTATTGGCCGCATCTTGAAGAAGGCGGGCGAATTCGACTTCAGTTCCCGTCGCGCCGCCAATCACAATACGGCTTGGATTCAGATTGTCGTGTAAGGCGCGGCCTTCGCGTAGAAACTCAGGAACAAAAAGGATGTTGGGGAAATTCAATTGCTTTTTTAAGTGTTCGGTAAAGCCTACCGGAACGGTCGAGCGAATAACGAGAGTTACATTGGGATTGACCGATATTGCAAGTTTCGCGACGGATACCACGGATGTCGTGTCGAAAAAATTTGTTTGCGGATCATAATTTGTCGGCGTCGCGATGATGATGAATTCGGCGTCAGAAAATGCGGCGGTCAAATCGGTCGTTGCCGAAAGGTCGTGATCCTCATTGAGGAAGCGCTCAAGGTCGCCATCGGAAATGGGCGAACGACCATTGTTTACGAGTTCAATGCGGTCTTGCGAAATATCTGCAACTGTTACGGAATTAAACTTTGAGAGCAGTGCGGCATTCGACAAGCCGACATAGCCACAACCTGCAACAGCTACCTTATAACTCTTTTGCTGAGATATTCTTTGAAGCATGCATCGAACGTGTAGAATCGACGTACGAACGTTTTATGACATCTTTGCCGCAATTGATCGACACGGCTCTTTCACAGAACCGGATTAGCCATTCCATGTTTTCGACGAGCACTCCATTCGAGTGACCCGATAAGAGTAAAAGGAACAGGCAATGAAATTCTCAAAAAAACTTCTAAATACGACAGTGGCATTTACGCTGCTGGTTTCCACGACTGCTGCCAATGCAGCCATGATGGATGATCTCGTAGCAGCTGCTAAGAAAGAAGGCCAACTCACCGTAATCGCTTTACCTCATGATTGGTGTGGTTATGGCGCGGTGATTGATGGCTTCAAAAAGAAGTATGGCCTCACCATCAATGAATTGAATCCAGACGGCGGTTCGGGCGATGAAATTGAAGCTATTAAAGCAAATAAGGGCAACACGGGCCCACAAGCTCCAGACGTGATTGACGTTGGTCTTTCATTCGGCCCATCGGCCATGAAGGAAGGTTTGTTGCAACCTTATAAAGTTTCGACGTGGGATTCGATTCCAGATACTGCCAAAGATAAAGACGGCTTTTGGTATGGCGATTACTATGGCGTTCTCACATTCGTGGTGAATGCTGATATTGTGAAGAATCTTCCAACCGACTGGGCTGATTTGCAAAAGCCAGAAATGAAGAATTCGGTTTCACTTTCGGGCGATCCACGCAGCGGCAACCAATCCATTCAAACAGTTTTTGCTGCAGGTCTCTCGGCCAATTGGGGTGACGTTGATAAAGCAGCTGAAGCTGGCTTGGCTTTCTATGCCGAATTGCAAAAGAAAGGCAATTTTGTTCCGGTGGCTGGCCAATCTGCCTCGCTTGCCCAAGGTACAACCCCTATGACTGTGTTGTGGGACTATAATGGTCTGGCCGCGCGTGACAGCTTGAAGGGCAACCCGAAAATTGAAGTGATCGTGCCAAAAACTGGCGTTGTTGCTGGTGTTTATGTGCAAGCCATTTCTGCTTTTGCTCCTCATCCGGCAGCTGCAAAACTTTGGATGGAATACCTTTATTCGGATGAAGGCCAATTGATGTGGCTTAATGGCTATTGCCATCCAATTCGCTTCAATGATTTGGCCGCCAAGAAACTGATTCCTGCAGAAATGATGGCCAAGCTGCCACCAGCCGAAGGCTATGCCAAGGCATTGTTCCCAACATTGGAACAGCAGTCGGCCGCCAAAAAGTTGATTGGCGAAAATTGGGAAAAAGTTGTTGGCGTAATTCCAAAGTAACAGAACAATTGCACCCCGCTGCTCAATGTTGCGGGGTGTGATGATTTAAGATGAGCAATACACCCACACTATCTGACCGTTCCGCACCGATGTTTGGCCGCAGCGTCTTGCCATGGCTTGGCATAGCGCCATTTTTTCTATTTGCAATTTTGTTCTTGGTGGCACCCACTGCGCTGCTTTTGGCGGGCGCATTTTTCAACAGTGAAGGTCAATTTACATTTCAAAATATTTTTGATTTGGCGCGGCCAGAAATTATCAATTCATTTTTGCTAACCATAAAGATCAGTGCGTTATCAGCTATATTTGGCGCACTGTTTGGTTTTTTTCTCGCTTATGCTGCTGTGAGCAGCGGCTTGCCAAAATGGATTAGACCGACGCTGATGACGTTTTCGGGTGTAGCCTCGAATTTTGCTGGCGTGCCGTTGGCCTTTGCATTTATCGCAACACTTGGACGTTTGGGATTGGTGACAACGGCACTGAGCAGTATTTTCGGATTCAATATCTATGACGCGGGTTTTAATCTGCTCGATTTTTGGGGTCTGACCATCACATATCTTTATTTTCAAATTCCGTTGATGGTATTGATTATGACGCCCGCAATTGATGGCTTGAAGCCGGAATGGCGCGAAGCCTCGACCATACTTGGTTCGAGCAAACTGCAACATTGGCGCTATGTGATTTTACCTATTCTTTGGCCAAGCCTTGTGGGTTCCACATTATTGTTGTTCGCGAATGCGTTCGGCGCTGTTGCAACGGCGTTTGCGCTTACCAACTCATCACTCAGCATTGTGACTATTCTGCTGTTTGCCCAAATTCGGGGCGACGTGTTTCATAATCCGGGCCTTGGCTATGCGTTGGCATTGGGGATGGTGATCATCACCGGCGCATCCAACTTGGCCTACATCATGTTGCGCGGACGCGCCGAAAGGTGGATGAAATGAAGTCTTCGAAAGTAGGTGCGTGGGTCGCTCTCATTTTTGGTGCGCTTTATTTTATTGTGCCACTGCTGGCCACGTTTGAATTTTTGCTGCGGCTGAAGCGCGGCGAGTATAGCTTTGAAGCTTATCGCATCGTATTTTCGGATTCAGTTTTTCAGCAAGCTTTTTTATATTCGATGATACTGGCATTGGTGACCATCGTAATTGGTATAGCGCTGGTTGTGCCCACGGCTTACTTTGTTCAACTAAGACTGCCGAAGCTTCGACCTTTGGTAGAGTTCATTACACTTTTACCTTTGGTCATTCCGGCCATCATCATCGTGTTCGGCTATATCCGCATGTATAATACATCAAGCTTCTTGCCTCTGACACAAACAAGTGTCGGTACCGATGCTCTTTTGTCTTTGGGTTATGTTTCGCTGTCACTGCCTTATATGTACCGAGCCGTTGAAACCGGACTTCGCGCAATTGATATAGGCACGCTGACGGAGGCTGCCGAAAGTCTGGGAGCAAGTTGGTTTGGGATTATGTGGCGGGTAATTTTGCCAAATATCAGACCAGCGATTTTGAGCGGTGCGTTTTTGACCTTTGCAACAGTGATTGGCGAATTTACCTTTGCCAGCCTTCTCAACCGCCCTACATTTGGCCCCTACCTGCAATTGATCGGCGCCAAGCGTGCCTATGAACCTGCGGCACTGGCCGTAATCTCATTCCTCATCACATGGGCCTGCATGGGTCTATTACAACTGGCCGGGCAAGCCTCACGCCGCAATATGGGAACAAAAGCATGAGTTTTGTTGAAATTAAAAATCTGAACAAAAGTTTTGGTGTCAACCAAGTTGTGCGCGATGTGAACCTGAATATTGAGCGTGGCGAATTCATTTCGTTTCTCGGCCCGTCGGGCTGCGGCAAGACCACACTGCTGCGCATGGTGGCAGGATTTGAACTGGCAAGCTCGGGTCATATCAAAGTTGATGGGCAAGATTTTACCCATCTGAGTCCCGCTAAACGCGGAGTTGGAATGGTGTTTCAGGCCTACGCACTTTTCCCGAACATGACTGTAGCCGGTAATGTGGGTTTTGGTCTGAAGGTCGCTGGCAGGCCAGAATCAGAAATAAAGTCACGCGTCGCCGAGATGTTAGATTTGATTAAATTGCCGCATCTGGCAGAGCGTTACCCGTACCAAATGTCTGGCGGTCAACAACAGCGTGTGGCGTTGGCGCGCGCGCTTGCCGTGAGTCCACGCATCTTATTGCTAGATGAGCCGCTTTCAGCATTGGATGCTAAAATTCGTGTTTCTTTACGTGATGAAATTTGCGCTCTGCAAAAGAAACTCGGTATCACCACAATTTTTGTGACCCACGATCAAGAGGAGGCGCTCTCCATGTCAGATCGTGTGGTGGTGATGAATGAGGGGCGCATTGAACAAAGTGGCACACCATTCGAAATTTATAACAAACCCAAAACCAGTTTTGTTGCGTCGTTTGTTGGAACATTGACAAAGATCGAGGCCGAAATACGAGACGCAAAATCTGGTAAACTTATTGTGGATGGTCAAATGTTTTCTGTACAAAATATCAAAGGCCAAGTTGGCCAGAAAGTGACCATCGCAATCCGCCCAGAAGCGATGACGCTAGGTAAGAGCACTAAAGCCGATAATCAATTCAAAGCGAAAGTCGAAGACATTAAATTTATGGGTTCAATCATACGTGTGGCCACGCGGCTGGGTTCGCAAACCCTTGTACTGGATATGTTTAACCATGCTGACCAGCAACCACCGAAACTTGGAGAGCTTGTAACTCTAAATTTTGCTCCCAGAGATGTGGTGTTTCTCGAAGATTAAGAGTCATGCACGTCGCACTAGATTAGTCCTTCACCGACCAACAAAGCAACTGTATCTAATTTACCGCGTGTGGATGGGTTCTGGCTGAATGGTGTCCTTGATCAACGGCAGGGGCCACTTCACAGGAACCAGCCATGCTTCAAACATTTCGGCCGTGCGCTCCCAAGTAAATTTCTGTGCTGCTGCATGAACCTTTGCGCGGTCAAGTGTTAGGGCCTGGGTGATGGCAATGCCAAGATCGGCATTTAACGCTCCTGTCACATTTTGCTCTACGACATCAATGGGGCTCGATACGTTGAAGGCGGCAACAGGGGTGCCGCAAGCCATGGCTTCAATCATTACAAGACCAAATGTATCGGTGTGACTCGGAAATACAAAAACATCTGCTGACGCAAGTGCTCGTGCATAGGTTGTCTCACGAAGATAGCCTGTGAAGACTGCATTTGGATATTTGGCTTCCAGCATTTTCCGGTCCGGCCCGTCGCCAACTATAATTTTGGTTCCAGGCAAATCGAGTTTGAGAAAAGCTTCAATATTTTTGTCAATAATGACCCGTCCCGAAAGAACCATTGTTGGCTTTGGTAAATTCCAATAATCGCGGTCCCAAAGTTTGAATATCGAGTGGTCAACACCGCGCGTCCAAGTCTTTACATTGGTAAAACCATGTTCTTCACAAACCTTCGAAACCGTGAGGGAAGGCGTCATCACGGCCTGAGAATGTTTGTGGAAACGACGCAGAATTGACCAGAAGAATGACGCAACACCTGGAATGGGCACCCTGGCCGCCGCATATTCTGCAAAGCGAGTATGAAAGCTTGTGGTAAACGGAATCTTTCGTCTGAGGCACGCGCGCCGCGCTGCCCAGCCGAGTGGGCCTTCGGTTGCGATATGGATACAGTCTGGCTTCATTGCATCAATTTCCAAGCCAATTTTACGTGCGCCGGGAAAGCTCAATTCAATTTCAGCATAACCCGGCATTGGCCAATTGCGCCTGCCTTCAGGTGTAATGTAGCTGACCTTGTGACCGCGTTCGCGAAGCTTTGCACCTGTGGTTTGAAGAGTTCGAACGACGCCGTTAACTTGCGGCGGCCAAGCGTCGGTCACGATCAGTATGTGCATCATCTTTCCAATTCAATTGCGCTGCGGGCTGTTTTTTCCAGTCAAGAATTTCAAAGCGACCATCGTGATGTTCAACAAGGGCCGTACAACTTTCCACCCAGTCGCCGTCATTTAAATAATGAATGCCGTCTATCATGCGGTCATCAGCGGTATGGATGTGACCGCAGATCACACCTTCACATTTACATTCAAGTGCTTCACGCACGACTGCTTCTTCAAAGCGGGAAATAAATTCAACAGCTTTTTTCACTTTATATTTGAGGTAAGCAGAAAGAGACCAGTGGCCAAAGCCAAAAAACTTGCGGCAGGCAACGACCACAACGTTCAAATCCATCAAGCGTTCGTAAGCCCAATCGCCAAGCTTGGCGAGCCAGGGTGCAAAATAAATCACGCTATCAAATTTATCACCGTGTAAAACCAAGTAGCGCTTACCATTTGCAGCCTTGTGTACAGTCTCTTTTAACACAGCTACGCGGCCAAAACGGTGACCAGCGATATCGCGAAAGTTTTCATCATGATTACCGGGGACATAAATCACACGTGTTCCCTTTCGGGCTTTGCGTAAAAGTTTTTGGATCACGTCATTTTGTTTTTGATCCCAATACCAGTGCTTTTTCAGCGACCAACTGTCGATGAGATCACCCACGACATAAAGATACTCGCTTTCAGTCTCGCGCAAGAAATGCAGCACAGCATCGCATTGCGCGCGCTTTGTGCCTAAATGCAAATCGGAAATAAAAATGCTGCGGTAATGTCGCGCGTCGGAAGCATTGGTTTTCATGAATCAGCTGTCGGTTTATTTGTTCCTCTATGCATTCGCATTTGTGAAGGCTGTGTGACACAGCCGTAATGAGGTTGTCACAGAGCGGAATTAATTCGTTCAAAACTTGTTCATGGATTCGTTATGAGGACTTCACAATGACTGTCACTGCACTTGCCGAGCAACATAATACCTTGGTTGGAACCGCAGCAATTCGCAGCCGCATGTTAAGCGTTGATGGAATGTTAGAGCGGCTATTCGCCTTTGCATTTCGCGGACTAGTTTATCCGCAAATCTGGGAAGACCCTGTTGTTGATTTGGCCGCGATGGAAATCAAGCCCGATCACCACATTGTTACGATTGCGTCTGGTGGTTGCAACGTGCTCAGCTATCTTTCTGAGTCACCAGCAAAGATTACAGCAGTGGATTTAAATCGCGCGCATGTGGCTTTGACCAAGTTGAAGCTTGCCGGTCTTCAGAGTTTGCCGAACTGGGATTCCTTCTATCGCTTTTTTGGTGATGCAGATGAAAAACAGAATATCCGTGACTACAAACATTATTTGCAGCCAGCACTCGATGATGCGACGCGCGACTATTGGGAAGGTCGTAGCCTAACCGGGCGCAAACGCTTAAGCCAATTCAAAAACAACATCTATGCGCATGGCTTGCTTGGTCGGTTTATTGGTGTTGGCCACCGGCTTGCAAAAATTTATGGCCGTGATTTGGGATCCTATCTCAATTGTCGCACAGTTCAGGAACAACGAGATTATTTTGCCACGGAAATTGCACCCTTGTTTGACAAACGTTTCGTCAAATGGCTGACCAACCGCCGTGTATCGCTCTACGGCTTGGGTATTCCACCAGCCCAGTATGAAGCCTTGGCCGGTGGATCGAGCATGGCGGAAGTGTTACATGAGCGTCTTGAGCGATTGACATGTGGATTTTCGCTCAATGACAATTATTTTGCGTGGCAAGCTTTTGGTCGCGGTTATGCGCCTAATGCGTCAGGTCCGCTGCCGCTCTATTTAGATCAACGCAATTTTGCAAAGCTTCGCTCAAATGCAGAGCGAGCATCAGTTCATCAGATTAACATGACCGATGCTTTGCTCGCTATGCCTTCGGAAAGCGTTGACCGTGTAGTGTTGCTTGATGCACAAGATTGGATGACCGACGCGCAGCTTAACGCACTGTGGGCCGCAATCACCCATGCATCGCGTGGCGGTGCACGCGTTATTTTCCGGACCGCAGGCAAGCTGACAATTCTGCCAGGCCGAGTGGCTGACGAGGTGTTAGGGCAGTGGAATTATCTTGAAGAAAAATCTTTGGCATTAGGGCTGAAGGATCGTTCCTCTATCTATGGCGGATTTCATATCTATGAACGCGCCAGCTGAGGTGATCCATGATCATGTCCTTGCCATGGACCGGATGTATCGTTGGCAGCGGCATATTTATGATGCCAGCCGCAGATTCTATCTTTTAGGCCGAAATGAAATGTTGCGCGGCCTTGATGCAAAGCCAAGGCAGTCAATTTTGGAAATCGGATGCGGCACGGGGCGCAATCTTGCTTTGGCGGCAAAGCTGTATCCGGTAACAGATCTGTTTGGGATTGATATTTCCAACGAGATGTTGAAAACCGCCAAGGCCAATCTTGGTACTGCTGATGTTAAGTACCGTGTTCATCTTGCGCAAGGCGATGCAACCAACTTTGATGCGCAGTCTAGTTTTCAAAAACAGAGTTTTGACCGAATCTATTTTTCTTACACACTTTCAATGGTGCCGGAATGGCAAAAAGCGATCGACCATGCCCTCACAATGTTAGGCGATCATGGTGAACTACACATTGTCGATTTTGGCCAATGCGAAAATTGGCCCGTACCATTCAAGCGTCTGATGTTCCGCTGGTTGAAGTTGTTTGAAGTAAACCCACGTCAAGATTTACCAATTGTCTTGCAAGGGTTTGCGCAGAAACACAATTTAAAATTAGATTTCTCGCGTTCTTTTTCGGGTTACGTTTGGCAAGCAGTTTTGCGTTGAAATAGCGCAGCGGTACTATCACCTTAATCAGCATAAACGAATGTCGGGAATTTGAATTCCAGATGGGGTTCTGGGGCGTCATCTCCGCCTAACGCCAACGTTATGGTCTTCAAGTTTTGCACAGTGGCAACGCGGTCGACAAAGCTCCTGTTTTCGTCCGATCCCACTGGTGTGCCGATTGAAATTTTTACACGCGAACCAATGCTGCGTACGGATTCACGGAAAAGCAGTGATAAACGCAACGCGTAATTGATATGGCTCGTAATCTGGAACAGTCTGGAATTTTGACCATGAAAATAAATCGGTATCACGGTAACGCCGGGCAATCTCGCCAGCTTGCCCACGAAGGGATGCCACGGGCTTTCAATGGCTGGCCCTGTGAATGGTTTCTGGCTGGTGGCCACACCACCACCCGGAAACACCACCATGCTATGGCCGGATTTTAGCCACTCCACGGCACGGCGGCGCGTGGCCATGGTGGTGACCAGCGCGTCTTCTGTTCCACCGAAATCAACTGGCAAAAGATATTGATGTGCCTCGGGTGGCTGGCACAAAAGGCTATGCGTCATGATCAATGTATCAGGTTTTATCGTAGTGGCCAGATGACCCATGGCTAACCCATCCACCACTCCAAAGGGGTGATTGGCCACGAAGAGAATTGGGCCCTCACGTGGGACGGCGCCAAGAGCTGCTTTATCATAATCTAACTGGATATTGAGCAGGCGGATGCCCGCAGAAAAAATATTCTCGCCATTGCGGCGGCCTGTCGTCCAGTCTCGGTACAGCTTTTCGAGGCGCGGTTGACCCGTGCAGTATTCGATGCTGCGGATTACGAGACGCTTGAATAAACCATGCTCTGGCCTTGTGTAACTAAAGCTTACTTCGTCTTCAAAACTAAAATCAAGAGACGGAAGCTCATAGGATTTTGACATGGCTGGTTAAATCTCATCATTGCGTGTGACCGTTCTGTGAGGCTTTCTTGACAGCTATATGAAGGATTGAATGCGCGTAAGGTCGCGCCTATTTGGAAGCGTCAATGTCTATTGAAATGCACAAAATCTTCATGAGCTCATTCTGATCTGCAATTTAACGTCAGTGGGGCGGCCTTCGACGGCGCGGTCAAAAGCTTTGATGCTGTCTTCAAAACTAAAGGTCTCGGAAATCAACGGCTTTAAATTAACTTTTCCCGAGGCGATTAATTCAATGGCGCGGTCGTAGACATTGGCATAGCGAAACACGGTTTCGATGCGAACTTCTTTGACCACGGCTGCGGGAATATTAAATTCAACGGGATCGACCGGAAGACCCACAATCACCACTGTGCCCCCGGGCCGCACATGATCAAACATCGTCGGATAGACCCTTGGGCTGCCACTTGCTTCAAACAAAATATCAACGCCCCAGCCATCTGTAGCCGCATGAACAGCGTCGCCTAGTTTTTGTTCAAGGATGTTGACTGGGATAATACCAGGGTACTGCGAAGCTATTTTGAGCTTTGGCGCTGAGACATCCGATATTAAAACCTTCGAACAACCACCTGAAAGCACAGCAAGAGCAACCATAATTCCAATTGGCCCGCAACCTGTGACCAATGCTACATCTCCGGGTGAAATGCGCGCGCGCGTTGCTGCTTGCATGCCTACCGCGAAGGGTTCAACCATAGCGCCTTCAGCGAAGGACACATTTTCCGGAAGCTTGTAAGTGAAAGCCGCTGGATGCACCACTTCAGGTGTCAAGCAACCATGATGAGGGGGTGTGGCCCAAAATGTTAGATCGCCGTCCAAATTATAGATGCCGAGCTTTGTGGCGCGCGAGTTCATGTTGGGAACTCCGGGCTCCATGCAAACACGGTCTCCCACTTTCAAAGTTTTGACGTCTGAGCCAATTTTAACCACTGTGCCAGAAGCTTCATGCCCCAGAACCATCGGTGCATTGACGACGAATTTCCCGATGGCGCCGTGGGTGTAATAATGAACGTCACTACCGCACACGCCAACCGTATGGATGGCTATTTTTACGTCATGGGGGCCAACAAGCGTTGGAAGATCAACTTCCCGCAAAGATAAAACACCTTTTTTTTCAAGTACCAGTGCTTTCATAAAAGCCTCCTCAATATTGGCAGTTTTGCCTTTATGAATTAATACAGCAAAACAGCAGCTCAATCTATGTTTTGAATTTCAGCATGCCGATTGCCGACTGTTCGTCTGTGACCAACACATTTGCAAAACCAGCAGAGAGAGCACCATGCAAAACGGGCACTTTATGGATGCCGCCTGAAGCGAGTATAACGCAGGGAATACTCTTAAGTCGGTTTAACGGTAAAGCTATGACGCGCCTGTTGATAGGGTGATCAATTGCCTTACCTTTTTTATCAATCCAATGGCCACAAATATCTCCCACGGCGCCTGCCTTTGAAAGACTCTGTGCTTCCGCCGTTGAGATCAGGCCTAGCTGTGTCATGGTGTTTGGAGCTGTAAGCTCACCGGCCGAAAGCAATGCCACCTCCACTTTAGCGCCTTGTTCAAACACATCCCGCACCATTGACTGCTTTATAAGAATATCGCGTGTGGCTTCAGAGTCAGTGAGGGCAGGGGCTGCAACATAATAACACTTGGCACCAACAATATCGGCCAGATGCGAAGCCGTTTCGTGAGGGTTCACAAGTGATGCTTGTGTCAAACCACCCATCAATGAAACGACTGACAGTGAATTATATGTGCGGCGCGGGACTGAGCGCAGCGAATACCTCAAAGTTTTCCCCCACCCCACGCCGACTGACATATTGTCTTGCAGCAGCGATCCGAGTTGATACCCAGCTGCGGCACCTATGACTTGTGCAAGTTGACTTTGGTGAATGGGTGTGGGCACGACAACTGCATGTTTCAGCTTGTAGCGTTCCTTCAGACGTTCCTCCAACGCGATGCATTCAGCCAAGCGCCCGGTAATTTTAATCTGAACCAAGCCCTGCTCTCGCGCCAAAGCGAGCAATCGATTAATCCGAATTCGATTGAGTCCTAGTTTTTTACCAATTTCAGCTTGCGTATAGCTCCCGACAAAATAGAGCCATGCCGCGCGCGTAGCTAATTGTTCTTCGGGGTCGAAATTTCTGAGTTCATCAAAGACTGGCATATCCATTTAGAAAGCCTTTATCATATACTTTCAGTTGGTCTGATGAAAATCTTTCCACGGCATAACGAGCGGAGTTTCCGTTGATAGCGCTGACAATAGAGATAACGTCAAAGGTATAGAGCGTTTCGTCAAAGTACCATTCTCAATCATCAATTTTATGGTATGAGCCGCCGCACGACCAAGATCAGCGCCTTCGATAGTATCACCCATCATCGGACCCTCTCGAACTTGGTTGTAAGTCAAACCGCGTCCTAAATTATTACCTAGTTTCGAATTGCGTCCTGCCTGGCAAGTAACATAAAGGTCACCAACTCCAGCCATGCCCCACACGCTTTCTATCTGACCTCCGAGGGCATTAGTCAGAGATATGAGTTCGCGCACTGCTTGGTCAAAGATAAGAGCTGCAGCGTTGTTGTTTTTGGCTTTATTCTCGGCTGTGGGGATTTGTTCTAAATATCCATGCGCCCAACCCACAGCTATCGCAAAAAAGTTCTTAAACGCTGCACATATTTCAACGCCGATCATGTCATCAGATGTGCGCGGATGATAATAGTTTGTCTCAAAATCTCTGCAGAGTTGATTTGCGAAACTTTGATCATGTGAAACAATGACCGTTCCAGTGGGGCGTCTCACAGCAAGTTCGCCTGCAATGCAGGGGCCGGCGATAGCCGCAATCTTTAAGCCCGAGCCAAACTTTTCGGCGAGTGACTTTGAAATGACATCAGGTAACGTGACAAGTGAATTCAGTTCAGCATACATCCCCTTGGTGATCATCACTATTGGCGTCGGCTGCTTCATAAATTGGATTAATTGGTCAAGCGCCCAAGATATGCCCGCCGACGAAACGCCAAGCAGGATTAAATCTGTGTCATCATCAAGTGCTACGGCTAATTCACTGTACGCGTAGGCTTGAACGCTTGCCGGCAAAGTGACATTCAACTTTGGATGAAATTGCTTTGTCTTGATACTGGCAATGATCTCAGAGTCAAGATGAGTACCGACCAGCCGCACTTTATAGCCCCGGTCTGAAAACGGAAATGCCATGGCAGATCCCATGACACCTGCACCAATGATCGTGACAATCTTCACTTGATCGCCATAGTGGTTTTGGCGTCAAACAAATGCACCTTATCTAAACGCGGTGCAAACTCCACCATGCTGTCACGTTTGAAAACTTGACGGTCACGCACGATGGCGCAGATTTCGATGTCATTGAGTTCGGAGTAGACATGAATTTCGGGGCCCGTTGGTTCGGTCACGGTTATTTTTGCTTTAAAGCCTTTCCCTAACTCCAAATCTTCGGGGCGAATGCCGTAAACAACGTGCTGACCCACACTGGCCTTATGATCTTTTGGCAATGGCAGTTTTGCGCCTGCTGCTGTTGTAACGTGAGTTTTATCAGCGACGCCCTTGATTAAATTCATTGAAGGTGAACCTATAAATTGTGCAACGAAAAGGTTTGCCGGAGTGTCGTACACGTCCAGAGGAGTTCCTTGTTGCTCAATTATCCCATCACGCAAAATGACAATTTTATCGGCCATTGTCATCGCTTCGATTTGGTCATGGGTCACATAGACTGTCGTCGTTTTCAGTCGTTCATGAAGATCTTTTATTTCGGTGCGCATTTGAACGCGCAGTTTCGCATCAAGGTTTGAAAGCGGCTCATCAAACAAGAACACGGCTGGATCGCGAACAATAGCACGTCCCATGGCTACACGTTGGCGTTGGCCACCCGAAAGTTCACGGGGATAACGCGCAAGGTAAGGTTCGAGATTCAAAATCTTTGCGGCCCATTGCGTCTTTTCATCAATCTCGCTCTGCGGACGTTTGGCCAACGTCATCGAAAACGCCATATTATCTTTCACAGTCATATGCGCATAGAGCGCATAGTTCTGGAACACCATAGCGATGTTGCGGTCTTTTGGGTGTTTTTGATTCACGCGCTGACCAGCGATTTCAACATCGCCACCCGTGACCGACTCAAGCCCGGCGATCATGCGCAACAGAGTTGATTTGCCGCAACCAGAAGGCCCCAACAGAACGACAAAGCTGCCATCATCAATGGTGAGGTCGACACCATGGACAACTTCAACGTCGCCATATTTTTTTACGATCTTCTTGAGTTCTACGGATGCCATTTTATGCCTGTTTCATTTTAAATTGTTTGCAGCGATTGAAGTTTTTTGTTCCATTGCGAAACGGTTGGCCAAAGATCACGATAGACTTCGAGAATTTGGCTATATTTTTTGTTTTGCTTCATTTTAGGACGGAAGGTCTTCGAAGGTTTACCTGTCATCTTGGCGGCTGCTTGCGGGATCGTGTTAAACCAACCCGCACCTTTCGCGGCAGCACAGGCTGCGCCCAATGATGAAGCCTCAACCGTCTCTAGCCGCTTCACATCCCGACCTGAAGCGTCTGCCAGTATTTGACACCAAAGGTCGGATTTCGCCCCGCCCCCAATGGCCACATAGTGATCGATGGTTTCTGTGGCCGCTTCCACTTTCTGTGTGGCAACCACTTGTTCCATGGTCAGACCTTCAATAATTGCGCGGTAAATATCGCCCCGATCATGCGACGGGCCAATGCCCGCAATGACCCCACGCGCCGATGGATCCCAGTAAGGAGTCATTACACCTGACAAATAGGGAAGCAACATCAAGCCTTTCGCACCAATGGGTGATTGCGCTGCAGCTTTCTCAAGCTGCTCGAATATTTTTGGGTTTGACCGAGTATCAACGCGAAATAAATTCTCAACGGCCCAGTTCAAAAGAAAAGTGCCCGATCTTAAACACGTCTCATAAATGTATCCTTCTTCCGCAATCGCAGTCATGGTGCGAAAGGCTAGGTTATGCTTGTAGTTCTTTCCGTAATTACCGGAAACCACCGCAGTGCCGAGGTTGACGTAAGCGCGGCCTTTAACAAATACATTGGTTCCAGTTCCAGCGCACTGACCATCGCCACCACCAGCTACAATCAGTGTTCCAGCCTTGACCCCTGTGACCTTTGCGGCCGCAGATGTTACTTCGCCGATCACTTCACCTGGGCGAAAAAGCTTTGGCAATTGCTCTTCTTTCAAACCTGCGGATGATAAAAGCTTCTCCGACCATTGCATCTTGGCCATATCCAGCATGCCCATGGGATCAGCAGAACCTGTTGAGCTATTCCACTCGCCTGTCAGAAAATGCGCCACCACACCATGCACTTCGGCAGTCTTGTGGACACGCTTCCACATGGCTGGCATGTTTTTTTGGAACCAACAGCAGCGCATCAAACAGGCAATGACATCTAATGGTTTGCCCGAAATGCGGTGGATTGTTTCAGCACCCAGCTTCATTTCCATCTCAGGTAAAATCGCAGTCGCCCGTTCGTCCAACCACAAAGTTCCGGGCCTTAAAGCCTTCCCACTGCGATCAAACTGCGCAAAAGATTCGCGCTGACTGGAAACTGAGATAGCAGCGATGCGATCTGCGGAAATTTTCTTTGTAAGTTGCCTGAGTGCCTTGGTAGTGGCCCCTGTCCAATCACTTGCCTCTTGTTCATACCAGCCGGGCTTAGGGTTGCCGATTGCAATGGCCGCACGACCTTCGGCCACAGCACGACCACGCTTATCCCAAGCAATGGCTTTTGTTGCCGTTGTGGAAGAATCAAGCCCGATGACAAGGTCTGGTTTCATGTTTAATTTTTAAAAATATGGAGGCAGGCTAAAAACCTGCCTCCACTTTTCTCTTAGAGATTACAAACCTGCGTCCGCAACAGCTTTGTTGACCTGGGTGGCAATTGCATCCATGCATTTCTTGGCATCACCACCGAAATCTTGGCCCGTGAGCAATTTGCCCAAGTTCACAGGAATTTCGTTGTTCGAGAAGCCAGCCCACAATGGCATATCTGGCTCGGAAGCCATGTCATTGTCGATGATTTCTTTCACCACTGGCAAGTGGCGTGTTGTGCCGGGGCCAACAACTTCCTTGGCCTTGACGCGTGGGTCTGAGAAGGATGACAAGCGCATTGGAGCGAAACCACCGCCCAATGTGCAACGTGTCATGATATCCTTCGAACAAGCCCATTGCATGAATATCCATGCAGCATCCGCATTCTTGGAATACTTGGAAAGCGCCAAGATCGAACCGCCTTGGTGAGCAGCATTTGGAATTTCACCAAAGCCTGCATCTGCAACAGCACGATACGGCACCGTGCCACGAACAGGACGCTTGGCTTGCCACAGACCTTTGACCTTCGAGTCAGCAGCATCCCAGCCAGGGAAGAATTCATCCCAAGAATTGACAAGAGCAATTTGGCCGGAGGCGCCCATCTGCCATTGACCATCCCAAGTTGAGTTGGTCGATTCTGGTGGAGAAATCTTGAGCAATTCTTGATAATATTGCAGACCCTTGATGCCTGCTTCATCATTGCCCGAGAACTTCTTGTCCTTGGTGAAAATTGAGCCACCATGGTTCCAAACAACCTGTGTCCAATCGCATTCCAGTGAATAGTGACCAGACTTGGCTTGGAGACCGGTGCCGAACATGCCGTTGCCTTTTTCGGCTTCATAGATCGTCTTGGCAGCGGCCATGAATTCGTCGGTCGTGTTTGGCGGTGTCAGTTTATGCTTGTCGAAAATGTCCTGACGCCACATCGTAGTCATGATCGGAATATCGAATGGAATGCCGACCCAGTGACCATCATAAACAGCAAGGCCTTCAACCAATGGCTTGGAGAAATCCTCCCAATCCATGCCGGGCATTGCGAGGTCTGCCTTGTCCTTGTAGAGCGCAATCGGATCGAAAGTGTCTTGTGCAAAGGTGGCAACCCATGACTGATCGAGATAGTAGAGGTCATAAGAGCCCAACTGGCCCTGCACGTCTTGCGTAGCCTTAGCGAGAACTTGCTCCAATGGAACAATTTCGATTTCCACTTCGATGCCGGTGAGCGCTGTGAATTCACCCTTCAGCTTATCAAGCACGACGGTTGGCGGTGTCGCTTCCGAGGTATAGCGGATTTTCGTGCCTTTAAATTTGCTACCAACATCTTTGAGCCATTTGTTGACCGCTGGATCACCCATTTCTTCTGCCCAAGCAGGTGAGCCAAAGAGGCTGCTGCGGTCTTTGCGCATATTACCGAGTAAGCCCAAGTTGAAGGCTGAGAAGCCCACACCGGCCATCGCCGTTTTCTTCAGAAACGAACGCTTCGAAATGCGCCGTGCCGTGAAGTCATTTGCCGCGTCGATAAGAAAAGTCTTTTTATCATACTCTCTAAAACTCATGGTTTCCTCCAAAGTGTTTTATGTTCATAGTTCAGTCGTAGAGTTCTCGTTTGCTGTCTTCACTCTTTGAGGGAGCCCAAAGTGAGACCGCGAACCAGATGGCGTTGCACTAGCAATATGAAGATGAAGCCTGGGATCACTGCGGCTGTGCCCAGCGCCGTGATAAAGCCCCACTCATTGCCAGTGGAAGTAACGAAAGTTTGAATTTTGACTGGAACCGTGCGGATATCTGTTGTGAGAAACAATGACAGCAAGAATTCCGTCCAAGAAAATATGAAGCATAAAACGGCAGCAGCGGCGACGCCGCCCTTGGCCATCGGCAAAACAATTTTGCAGAACGTTTCCCAACGTGTTGCGCCATCAATCATCGCAGCCTCATCTACATCCTTTGGCACGTCATCAAAGAATGATTTGAGAAGCAACACTGCAATTGGCAAATTCATGAGCGCATAGATCAACATTAGGCCTAACCAGCCCAGATAATAATTATCCGTATCGCGCATCCCTAACCATTTATAGGTCGTGACCAGGGGAAAAATGATAGCGATAGGCGGCATAAAGCGTTGGCCCAATACCCAATTGAGGAAGACGTTTCGACCCCGAAACGCCATGCGGGATAATGCATAGGCCGCAGGGATAGCGACCATCATCGTTACAGCTGTGGCCCCGACCGAAACGACCGCACTATCAAGAATTGATGATCGGGAATCATAGGCCTCAGTTCCGGCAACACCCATGCCAATGCCCGCATCAATTGCAAGTTGCGAGCGAGATTGACCAAGTAAAGTAACGGCATAATTTATGCTCGTGGGTATGAAATCGAACCAAACGATACGGTCTTTGTCAAAAACCGCGGAAATTGGTTTAATTGAAGTCAACGCCCACCAGAATATGGGGAACATAAAAACCCCCGTAACAAACGCGGCAAGAGCATCACGGGCAAACTGCCATGGGCGCGAAAGTTCCATTACAGTTTCACCTTGAAGATTCGCATGAAGATAGTCGAGGTTAATATGACAAGCACCAATGTTAAGATGGCAACAGAAGAAGCCAGCGGATAATCTGAATTACCAAAGTAAATACGACCTGCATAGCTTGTGAGTGTCTCCGTCGCCGTGCCCGGTCCGGAATCTGTCATCACTTTGATATAATCAAAAGCCCGCAACAAATCCACACCACGGATTAATACCGCGATGGCGATAACCTTGGACATCATCGGTAATGTCAATTTGAAAAAAGCTTGAACTGGTGTTGCGCCATCTATGGCTGCAGCCTCGAATGGTTCCTTTGGAAGCGCCCGCAACCCGGCCAGCATGATGAGCACCATGAAAGGTGTCCATTGCCAAATTTCGGCAAGCATAACACCCGGCAGTGCGGTCGCCGAATTACCGAGTATCGAATAACCAACTGGCAAGAGTCCAGTTGCAATGATCAAACGCGCAATAACCCCAAATGATCCATTCAACATCAACAGAAACATCATTCCAGTCACAGCGGGTGGAATAACCAGCGGCAATGTCATCATCGCCCGCAGAATGCCGTAGCCTTTCCGATCCGAATCTAAAAGCAATGCAATCAACATGCCCAGCACGAGTTGAAACGTTAAAGCAATAAGTGTGTAAGCAAGCGTATGCCAAAGCGCATCCCACATCCGTGGATCTTCAAATATCTTGGTCCAATTATAAAGCGGATCAAAAATCTCGCGGCGCGTCGCAGCGTTTTTGCGATAAAGTGTTTTCAAGACAGCGGCAATCAACGGATAGACACCAAAGACTATCATTAATGCTGAGGCCGGCAATAACCATGGCAATGGATGCTCAGACGTCAACCAATTTAATCTGTCTTTTTTTTGAACCTCACTTGCCGTCATAGCTAAGGGTTAACCCCAACTATAAGCAAGGCAATCCTACGATTGAAATTATCAACTGAAATCATATTTCTCCCAACTTTGAACTTATGTTATTTTTTTTTACAAATGTTCAAGTGGGATATAAGTACGGATTTTTCAGACTGTCAATGGTACTAACGCAATGTTCAAATGTTAAACCTATTGCAGTTGCGAACGATCTAAGAGTTTTTGAAGCAGCGTAAATTTGGCGCAAGGGTTTCTCTGCTCAACCCAAGTTATGAAATCCGCGGCACGTCTCTGAATTTTGAGCCGATGATTCTGGGCTATATCACTAAGCTGGTGGTTGAGAAATGGGTTTTGAAACCTTCTCATTGTTTTGGCAACATAGTCTGTTGCTTGTTCGCCCATATCGAAATAAGTGAAACCCGGTATCACTTCTTCCGAATAGAGTGCCATTAGCTGGGCCATAATATCATCAACGCTCACAATTTCTCGTACTGTCTCTTTGCTCGGTCGGTTTTCCGATTGCCAGATTTCAGCGAGGAAACTATGGCCCAGATTGAGGATGTGAAGTTTAAGACGCACAAAAGGCGTGAGGTCATCCGTCAGAACGACTGCTGGATGCGAGAAGGGAAAATCAAAATTTGGTACGCGTTTAATCGCCCAAAGCGCATAAGGCTCAGCTACAGCACCAATAGGATCGATTGCTTCAGACACAATTCTATCAACCAACGTATCACAGATTATTATTTTCGTTGCGAGCCAAGTCTTGAAAGCTTCGTCCAAATGCCATTGGTTAGATAATTGCTCTAGCAGCCCGCGCAACAATTTTCCATTTTCTGATACCAGTTCGCATGGTAAAATCAGCATAGGCCTCGCGTTTGCTTTAAAGCGAGAGACGAGCAGGCTTAATAACTTTGCTGGATATCCCGCCGGAACCTGTCCCCATTTTGGTAAGGCAATCTCGTCTGCTACAGGAATGGCGTAACCACTTTCCCCGACGTTAGAGATTACAATTTCGGCTTCGTCTGAAAACAATCGAACCACAGCTAACCAATCATCATCCGCGACTAATCCGTGGTCAACACTTTTGACAAAAATCTTGTGATCCAAAATTTTATCACCATCAAGACCGCGAATAATGACTGGAAACCCTTCACCTGAATCAAAAGCTGAAACGCGTCCCGAACGTTCAGCCCCTTTAGTGGTTTTAACAATTGTAATTGGCCCAATGTCCTGACCGCTAAGTCTCGCCTCATGAATGAACAGATCAGCATGGGCTTGTAAAAATCGGCTTGTACCAAATTGAATGATCCGCTTAGTCATGTAGCGCTTATTTCCACGATAGCTTTAATTAGAACCGCTTTGTTAGACGACCAACGAGGGAGATCGGTTGAAACATGAGCAAGCGAAGTGCGGTGAGTCAGAAGTTTTGAAATTGGAACATCTCCTGATTTGATGGATGCAATAACCTGCTCAAAGTCGATATTCGTCGCATTACGACTAGCCATCAGAGTCATTTCACGCTTATGAAATTCAGGGTCAGAAAACTTTATATCGTCCTTTACTAACCCAACTAAAACATAACAGCCCCCATGAGCAACATACGAAAAACTTTGCTCCATGGAAGAGCGATTGCCAGTTGCATCAAAAACAAAATCAAATCCGTCGCCGCTCGAAAGTTCATCTAACTTCTGCGAGGTACTCTCGTCGGCAGAAAGTCTATTTGAGACGCCAACAACTGAACTGGCAAGTTCCAGTCTGACATTGTCACGGTCAACGAAGGTCACTTTTGCTCCCGCTATTTGAGCAAATATTGCAACGCCGATACCAATTGGACCGGCACCCACGACAAGAGCATTGTGACCTTGCCCAATTCCAGATCTCCGCACGGCGTGAGCGCCGATAGCCAGAAATTCTACCGATGCGGCCTCATCCAAATTCAAGCAATCAGCAGGGATCAAATTGCCGGGTGGCAAGCTGATAAATTCGCACATACCGCCATCTCGGTGCACGCCCAGCACAGCGATCTTCATGCAGCAATTTGGCTTGTTTGATTTGCAAGCATGGCATAAGCCGCAAGCAATATAGGGATTCACGACAACAGTTTGGCCAACGTCAAATGCTGATTTGGTATCCGTCTCCCAGACCGTTGCTGAAAGTTCATGACCTATCACGCGGGGGTATTTTAGAAAGGGATGCAGGCCTTCATATATATGATAGTCTGTGCCACAAATGCCTGCGCGATTGATCTGAACTAGTACTTCACCTGAGCTTCGCGAAGCGAGTGGTATCTCCTCAATTGCAATTGCATGTGGTGAAGAACAAACAACAGCTTTCATTGAATTTATCCCTGGCGAAAACTTAAAAATCAGAAACTTTTTGTAGTTTTAGTAAATATTGGGAAAAGACGATAGTCAAACTGTTTTTTATATGCAAAAATACAAATAAGAATCGTAATGGCAGTTCAGTGGATAGGTTGGGTCAATGAAAGGCGATACAATTTACAAACGAACTTACAATCGCATGATCGTCTATCTTGGCGAGTTGAAAATCGGCGATGCGTTGGATTCGGAAAATGTTCTCAAATCCAAACTCACAGCAAGCCGCACCACAATCCGTAAAGTGTTGCAGGAGTTCGAGTTAAAACAACTTATCGTCATCAAGAGCACTAAAAAAACTCTCCTTCGAAAACCTAAAGCTAAGGACAGTTTTCCGCGAGCAGAGACTCTGTCGAACGCGGCTCGGATCGAAAAAAAATTTCTGGAGTGGATGCTACGTGCTGATCCAAAACCCGGTGATATTATTAATGAGCTAGAACTCGCACGTCAGTTTGGCGTTTCTACAAGTGGCATTCGTGAATTCTTGAACAGATTTAGCCGATTCAAACTCATTGAAAGACGGCCAAATTCGGGTTGGTGCTTTCAAGGTTTTACCGAAGACTTTGCATTAGAGCTGTTTGAAGTCAGGGAGCTTTTCGAAATGCGTTCAGCAGCGGCATTCGCGACATTACCTGATAATGCGATTGCTTGGAACGAGCTTCACGTTTTAAAGATCGATCATAAGAATCTTTTGCGAAACATAAATAAGGACTTTCATAATTTTTCCGATATTGATGAAAGATTTCATCAACTGGTAAATAATGCATCCATGAATCGTTTTATCGTTGATTTTTATGATCTCATTTCTTTGATATTTCACTATCATTATCAGTGGAATAAAGTTGACGAAAGAAAGCGGAACAAAGCAGCTATTCTCGAGCATTTAGATTATATCGAAGCACTTTTCAGCCGCGATCCAAAACGGATTGAGGTTGCTTGTAAGAAACATTTTATCTCGGCAAGAAATACACTGCTTTCTTCACTGAAAACGCCGCTCCCCGTTTCCTAGATTTGGATTGAAATAGATATCGTCTTGTTAAGCCTAGCGCTCCAAAACTTTTACGGGAGTGCAATTGCAATTTATCACATACTGCCAGAAGATACTGCGGCCTATCCTTAATCATCGCTGAATCTTTGAATTTTATGACATTTTATCGACAATTTGTAACGCCTTGAAGTGACTCCATAATTCCCAAAAAAACGCCGCGGCGTGAATGAAGTTGATTCAAATCGGAACAAATTTGGAGCTACAAGTTAACCAGTCTTCTGAACCCCAGTTTAAGATGCCGGGGGCTATCGGTGATGTAGGGAAGAACCCGGGGGCACTCTGTAAGTTTCTTGCGGCGGCAACGGTTAAAATCCCAAGGTGCAAATTAGATTTTAACAAACAAAGGTAATGTCATGCGTAAATATCTTCTGCCACTCGTTGCTATTGCTGGTCTTGCCAGCGCTTCTTCAGCATTCGCTGCAACTGCTTCGGGCACATTCAATGTGCAAGTTACAATTGTGAAGGCATGCGCAGTTTCAGCAACTGCAGTAAACTTCGGCACGTTGTCGACTGTAGTCGGCACAGAAACTGCAAACTCAACTGTAACTGTAACTTGCAACCCAGGCACACCTTATAGCCTGTCATTCGTTTCGGGTTCTGCTGGCCTCACAGCTGCAGGCAACCTCGTAAATGGCGCGAACACCATTGGCGCAAGCTATGATCTCGGTACAGCAGCCGCTGCTTCAGGCACAGGCTCGGGCACAGATGCTTTGAAAGTTAGCTTGTCAGCTGCTTCTTACCCAGCAACTGGCCTCTACCAAGCTACTCAAACGGTTTACGTCAACTACTAAGAACCGTTGAGGCTGAGAAAACAGCTTCGCTCACAAAAATGAAGTCGATTACCCCGGGATGAATAATCCTGGGGCGATCACGCTGAAACTTTGTCAATTTTAGGGGATAGATAATGAAAACCAAGGGTGGGACCTTCGTTCGCAACACGACGCTGGTGGCAGCAATACTCGCCGCGCCAATTTCAGGTTTTGCAGGTACACTGCAAGTAAGTCCAATTAATATTGAAGCCATTGCGCCGCTGTCAACGTCAACTGTCACGCTGACAAATCTCGAAGGCAAGGGCGTTATCAACAGTCAAGTGCGTGTGTTCAAATGGACTATCGTGAATGGCCAAGAAAAACTGTCACCGACGAAGGATGTCGTTGCGAGTCCTCCGGCGTTAGTCATCAAAGAAGGTGGTAACGCGACAGTGCGTATTGTGAGGCTTTTGAAGTCTTCAGCAACAACAGAAGAGACATATCGTTTACTGGTCGACGAAATTCCCTCAGCGCCGACCAAGGGAACCCAAGCCGTAGCTTTTGCCGTACGTCACAACATTCCGGTATTTTTTACACCCGCCGGCCTGACGAGCAAACTGAATTGGTCAGCCAAGATAACCAAAGGTGGAGTTTCGGTTTCTGCGACAAACGCGGGCCAACGCCATGCTCGCCTGGCCTCATTGCAAATCGTCGGAAATGGCGAGACTGATAGTTTTAATAATGGCCTTGCTGGTTATGTTCTGGCGGGTGGTTCCAATGCATGGACCATCAAATCGAAGGCCATAAAATCAGGCAGCTCAATTAAAATCATGGCCAAAGGTAATGATGGACCGATCGAAGCGACCGTTCAGGTTCAATAAGGAACTTCGATTCCTTATTGCGATCCTCGTCGCTTTTTTCATCTTTTCGCCTTTAGCTTCGGCACAAGGCACATCTGCACCGGGGGGCGCACAACATAAGAAAGTTACAGCAAAGAAAGCTGTAACTGTGCCCTCTGTTGACGGTGTTCCTGGTGCTGGCCACCTTAACGATGCGGTCGATCATGTGCAGGCCGCCGTCTCCACGGATACCGTCCCTGCTTCTGGCCAATTAAACAATCAGACGGCCCAAACCCCTGGGGATGCACAAACTGATGACGTACCCAGCGCCGGACATCTTATCGATGGCCCCCCAAAGGGTGATCTGAACCAGTCAGTGCAGGACATTGCACCTTCAGGAAGTTTGCAACTCGACGTACTTATCAACGGTTATGCAATTGATCTGGTAGCCGCTTTTGTGCAGCTGCCTGATGGCAGTTTTTCATCTGCAAGATCGGAGTTGCAACAACTTGGCTTAAAAGTTTCGGGAAAGGGCCCCGATAGTGAGCAAATCAATCTGGCTTCAATTGAAGGCCTGAAATATGAATATGATCAAGACAAGCAAACCATCAATCTAAAAATTTCCGATGCCGGGCGTGAAGCCAGAACGATTGCAATAACATCACCAAAAGAAATGCTCCAAGCGGAAAGCGATCTTGGTGTAGTCTTAAACTACACAGGTTACGGTGCCGCGAATTATGATTTGGGGTTGGGTGCGAGTCATTTCAATGGCGCATCGGTCACGCTGGACGCACGAGCTTTTTCGAAATTCGGCATTGTTCAACAAAGCGGAATTATCGGAACAACAACGTTTTCGGACTTCACCGCAACAAGGCTTGATACCAATTGGACTTATGCAAACCAAGAAAGGGCTGAAACCTATACGGTGGGTGATATTATCTCCGGGAGTCTAAATTGGACAAGACCCGTGCGTTTTGGTGGGGGGCAAGTGCAACGGAATTTTGGCGTTCGACCTGATCTCATCACGAGGCCTCTGCCCAGTCTTGAAGGTAGTGCTGCTGTGCCCTCAACGGTTGATGTTTATGTAAATGGAACCAAAACTTATTCTTCCGATATTAGCCCTGGGCCGTTCAGTATTGACCATTTGCCACTTATTACTGGGCATGGAACCGCTAGGGTTGTCTTGACGGATACGACGGGAAAGCAAACCGAAAGTGAAACCCAGATTTATACTTCTGCTTCATTGCTGGCTCCACATTTGTTTGATTACTCTGTCGATCTAGGCCTGCCGAGGCATGGGTACGGCACGCAAAATTTCGACTATGATAATCAGTTGATGGCAGTGGCCAGTGCCAGATATGGCATCAGCAATGAAATCACCGCTGAAGCACATGCTGAGGCGCGGCTGGATATGTTTGAGGGTGGTCTAGGCACAAGTTTTGTTGCTGGGCCTTTTGGCGTTTTTAATGCCGCTGCGGCAGCCAGCTATTATCAAGGCGATCTCGGCTTTTATGGATTTGGCTCTTGGGATTTTGAATACAAAAATCTTCTCGTTCGGGCATCTGCGGCTAGAACCTTTGGAAATTTCGTCGATCTTGCAGCTGTAACTGAAATTCCGATCAAAGGCATTCTTCACAACGGAGTGCCACAAGCACTCGATCAGCTTACTGTTTCTTATGGCTTTCCGGACTGGAATTTGGGAACCGGCCTCAGTTTAATCCATATCAACACCCACGAAGGCCTAGACTCTTTGATCGTTGGTGCAAATGTAACCAAATCATTCAAAGGTGATATTTCAGCTTACGCCAACGCCTATATCGATCTCGACAATGGCACGGACTACGGCGCGTTTGTCGGCCTGACTGTGCCATTCGGTAAAAACATAAATAGTTCATCAGGCGCCAGCATTGTCAAAAATAACTGGGAGGCGACGACCGAAGTCGCAAAACCATTAGACACAAATTATGGCTCATATGGCTGGCGCGTTTCGGCTTCGGCTCAAGATAGCTATAAAAGGCTCGCCGCCGAAGGAAGCTATCGCAGCGATAAAGCCATTCTATCTGGCCGCGTAGCAGGTGAAAATGACAAGGCGAGTGCCAGTGCAACCATCGAAGGCTCATTGGTTGCCACCAAGTCTGGCCTGTTTATGGGCAACCCAATCGCAGATTCTTTTGCCATCGTCGATGCTGGTGTTGAGGGTATTGATGTGAGTTATGAAAATCGCTTCGTGGGCAAAACCAGAAAAGATGGCAAATTGTTGATCAGTGAATTACGCGCTTACCAACGCAACAAAATCTCGATCGATCCCGAAAAATTACCGTTGAATGCCAGCGTTTCCGAAACTGATAAATATATCGCGCCACGCACCAAGAGCGGTGTGCTAGTTGATTTTGGTGTGAAGAAAGATGGAAATGGACTAATTGTAGTTTTGACCGATGCGAAAGGCGCATTCATACCGCCTGGAACAAAAATCACAGTGGCTGGAAAAAGCGAACCATTCTTGATGGGTTATGATGGCGAAGTTTATTTAACTGATATTGATGCGCATGTCAGCTTGACGGCCGAAGGTGCAAATACCACTTGTTCGGCCAATTTCGATTTTCAAGCCGAAAAAGAAACGCAAACTTCAATCGGGCCATTGCAATGCTTGTAAGAATTTTTTTCATTCTCATTTCGTTAGCATGGCTGAACGCCAACGCAGCCCTTTCGCAGTCCTGTAATTTTTCGATGACGGACATCAACTTCGGAAGCGTAAATTTAAGTGTCGGTGGCACCCCAACAACTGCTGGAACATTTTCAGCCAGTTGCACTGGAACACCGGGCAGCACGATAACCATCTGCCCCAATATTGGTGATGGCACGGGAGGATCGACTTCTGGCAATCCACGTTTGCTGGGAAATGGGCCCAGAAATGTGCCTTACAATCTCTATCAACCGTCGGGTCAAATTTGGGGTTCATATGTTTGGCCTTACGCACCATTGCCACCCATTTTAACTCTGCCGCTCAACAGCACAGGTTCAGGTTCACTCTCACAAACTATCAATGCACAAATCACCGGAACTTTGGCCTTAGCCCCAGCGGGCAATTACCAATCGGTATATAGTGCTGGTCACACATTATTTGATTATGGCTATGCGCCCGCACAAACTTGCACTGTTCAATCGACTCGTGCTGCGCGTGTTGCATTCACGGTGCGTGCCACCAATAATAACAGCTGTAATATTTCAACAACGCCGCTTAGTTTTGGAACGCGGAGCAGTTTGAGCACGGCTCAAACCGCCAACAACCAAATTTCCATCACCTGCACAAATGGCGTGAAATATACTGTTGGTCTAAGCAACGGCGCAAATGGCGGCACCAGTCCGGTCAATAGATTAATGGCAAATCCGGCAACTGGCCAAAAAATCACCTATGGCCTTTATCAAAATGCTGGGTTGAGCCAGCAATGGGGTTCAACACTAGGTTCCGACACGGCTGCCGGAACAGCCACGGGTCTCACTCAGGTCTACAATGTCTATGGTCAAATCCCAGTTCAAGCAACGCCGCCCGGTGGATCATATGCGGATGTAGTTGTGATCACTCTGAGCTATTAATGCCTTAGACATTGCCTCGTGCTTCATCAAACTCTAACCGACCCCGTCGATCCTCTGACAATTAAATCAACACTCCACAGTTCATGTGGCTTTTCTGCATCGGCATCGGTGATGATGTTCAGCAGCAGTTCAGCAACGCGTGAACCAGCGGCGCGGATGGATGAGCGGGTGGTTGTCAGCGACGGCACCAAGCCTTCGGCGTTGAGAAATGGGAGGCCGTCATCATGGGCAATCACGGAAATATCCTTGCCGATGTGCAGCCCCATTTCATTGATGGCGCGCATCGCACCAGACACCAATAACATGCTCGACAACAGCAAAGCAGTTGGTCGATTGGCTATTTGCAAGATGCGTTTGGTTTGGCGGTAGCCATTTTCTTCAGTCATCAACCCGCTTGAGGTAATCATCGGATCAATGCTTATGCCCTTGTCGCGCAGCGCATACTCATATCCTTGCTTGCGGTGAAGTGCAAAAGTCATATCTTCCAAACCATTGATGATACCGATGCGATTGTGACCAAGATCAGTCAACAGCTTTGTGGCTTTTTGAAAAGCGCCGCGATTATCAATATCGAGCCAAGCATAATTGTCGTCATGTTCGTCAAGACGGCCATGAACAATAAAAGGCAGCTTCAATTTATTCAGCACAGCGATACGCGGATCATTGACGCGTGGGCCCAATACCACAACGCCGTCAACTGCACCCCCTTGCGCATAGCGACGGTAAACCGAAATCTCGTCTTCCGATCCACCGGCATGCAGCATCACTTCAAAGCCGTGTGCCGCATAGATTTCGGCAGCACCCGCCACGAAATCAGAAAACAGAGGATCGATCATCAAAGTACGATCAGTTGGAAACACATGGCCGATAGCGTGGGAGCGGCCTGTGGCCAAACGCCTTGCATGTGGGTTGGGCTGATAGCCCAAGCGCTGCGCTTCTGCGCCCACACGACGTTTTGTTTCAGCACCAACTTCGGGGTAACCGTTCAAAGCGCGGCTGACCGTTGTGGGCGAGAGATTGAGGTGCTTGGCTAGCTCTTTGAGATTCATGGAATATGAGTGACACATTTCCAAAGCGCTTTCAATAATTGTCGCAAGTGCGAAATTCGATTTGGTGCATTGCAACACAAAAAGCATAAAAATTTGCTTGACGGTTTTGATTATTGAAGCCATGAATTGCGTCTCAAAGCGCTTTGGAAAAAACCAAAATTAAGCCGACGCGCCTTCTGCAGTTTTAAAATAAAGACTTTAAATGGGAGGAATATCACGTGAAGAAAGTTCTATTTATCAGCGCAGCATTCGCTGCACTTAGCCTAGCAACACCGGCTTTAGCCGAACTCAAATACAAGCCAGGCGAAGATGCCAAGTTCACTTGGGCAAATCTTGATGCTTTGAAAAAAGTTGATCTCAAGGGCGAAACGCTGACAATTTTTGGCCCATGGCGCGGCGATGACGAAAAGCACGTGCAAGTCATGCTCGATTATTTCCGTGAAGCTACGGGCGCTGACGTGAAATATTCGTCATCAGAAAATTATGAGCAACAGGTTGTAATTGATACATCTGCGGGCAGCCCTGCCAATATTTCAGTTTTGCCACAACCTGGCTTGATTGCTGACCTTGCTGGCAAAGGCTTGCTTGCTCCGCTGACAGCCGATGATGCCAAGTGGATGGTGGAAAATTATGGCGCAGGCCAATCATGGGTCGACCTCGGCACATCCAAAGGCAAAGACGGCGCTAAGAATTTCTACGGTTTTTCTTACAAGACCGACGTGAAGAGCTTGGTTTGGTATAGCCCTGAAAACTTCAAGGATGCAGGCTATGCTGTTCCAAAGACCATGGAAGAACTGATTGCCCTGTCTGACAAGATTGTCAAAGACGGCGGCAAGCCATGGTGCATTGGTCTGGGTTCAGGCGGTGCAACAGGCTGGCCTGCAACCGATTGGGTTGAAGACATCATGCTGCGCACGCAGAAGCCTGAAGTTTATGATGGCTGGGTGAATAATAGCGTGAAGTTTACGGATCCTGCTGTCATCAATGCATTGGATATCTTTGGTTCATTTGCCAAGAATGATGCCTATGTTGATGGTGGTCATGCGGGTGTTGCATCTATCGATTTCCGCGACAGCCCGAAGGGCCTCTTCTCCACACCGCCAAAATGCTACATGCACCATCAGGCTTCGTTCATTCCATCTTTCTTCCCAGAAGGCAAAAAGGTTGGAACAGATGTCGACTTTTTCTACTTTCCGACATTTGCGGCCAAGGCTGATCTCGGCACACCTGTTCTCGGTGCTGGCACGCTCTTTACCATTACGAAGGATTCAAAAGCCGCTCGCGCTTTTATTGACTTCTTGAAATTGCCGCTGGCCCATGAAATCTGGATGGCCGATGGTGGTTTCTTGACACCACTCAAGAGCGCTAACCCAGCTGCTTATGCCAATGATGCCGCCCGCAAAGAGGGCGCTATGATGGCATCAGCAACGACCTTTCGTTTTGACGGATCAGACATGATGCCGGGCAAAATTGGTGCTGGAGCATTCTGGACTGGCATGGTGGATTTTGTTGGTGGTAAATCATCAGTTGATACAGCTGCTGAAATCCAGAAGGCATGGGACGCCCTCAAGTAATCTAGGTTTCCTCCTAGTAATATGACGGAAAAGCTCCGGACCAAAAACACCGGTTCGGAGCTTTTTATTTTCCAATTTTAAACTTCGGCGGGGTTGGTTCAAATGGCAGAACAAATTATCTACGCATTCTTCACTGTGATTATCGGTGTTGGCGGATGTTTCGGCTATTTCTATGGATCAAATTGGTTGTTGGACCGCATTTTTCCTGCCAATGCCAGCAACGACTCCAGTGCCGTGCGTAATTTAAAAATGCAGTCCATGATCCGCCCTTGGTTATTTCTCGGTCCAGCTCTGATACTTCTCAGTGTCTATCTGCTGTTCCCAGTCGTCCAAACATTTTGGCTTTCGTTTCATGACCGCGCTGGCGATAAGTTTGTTGGTTTGGCCAATTATGTTTGGGCCTTTAACGACGATCAATTTCGCCTTTCGATTTTCAATAACATTTTATGGCTCGCTGTTGTTCCCGCACTTTGCACGCTGATGGGTCTTGTCATCGCTGTGCTGACGGACCGTTTGTGGTGGGGTAACCTCGCCAAAAGTCTGATTTTCATGCCGCTGGCGATTTCATTTGTGGGTGCCAGTGTAATCTGGAAATTTGTGTATGACTATCGTGGTGAAGGCCAGGATCAGATTGGCATCATCAATGCCATTGTCACCTATTTCGGCGGTTCGCCTCAGGTCTGGATAGCGCTGCCATTCTGGAATAATTTTTTCCTGATGGCCATTTTGGTTTGGATACAAACGGGCTTTGCCACTGTAATTTTAGCGGCAGCTTTGCGCGGCATTCCTGAAGACACACTTGAAGCCGCAACCATTGACGGCGCTGGCCCCTTTAAAATCTTTTTCCGCATTATGGTGCCGCAAATTTATGGCACCATACTTGTGGTGTGGACGACAATTACCGTTCTGGTTCTGAAAATCTTCGACATCGTTTTGACCATGACCAACAGCCAATGGGACACGTCTGTATTGGCCAATCTCATGTTCGATTGGATGTTCAGGGGGGGCGGTGACTTTGGTCGGGGTGCGGCCATCGCCATCGTCATCATGGTGGCTGTCTTGCCAATTATGATCTGGAATATTCGCCAAGCCAACAAAGAGCAGAGTGGGCATTGATATGTTAAACCGCCTTCGCCTTGAACCGTCGCGCATTCTACTCAATCTCGCAGTTATATTTATCATCGCATTATGGACGTTCCCAACGGCTGGTTTATTGATCAGTTCGCTGCGTGATAAAAACGACATCGCCGCATCCGGCTGGTGGACAGCGCTCTCAAGTGCTGACCGCAAACAAGTGGGCCGTATGAAGGGGTCAGCCGATCAGGTTGAAAAAGATGGAAAATTTGTTATCTCCGGAAACCTTTTTGAAGGTGGTGATGGAACCTCTGGCAAGGTTTCGGCATTTGGCACGAAAGTGCAAACACCAAGTGCCAATGCAGCAGGTTCAACCGTTACGCTTGATGCGGGCCAGACCCTGACTGTGAATGTGGACGGTTCTTATATTCTTACATCACCGACCAAATTTGCCGATGAACGCGGTGGTCGCATATTTTTCGTATCATCACAACCGCCGCGTTTTACCTTAGATAATTATCAAAGCGTGTTATTCTCCGAAGGCATTGGCAGATCGTTTATCAACTCACTGACGGTGACGATCCCCGCCACTATCATCCCGATCCTGATTGCCGCTTTTGCAGCTTATGCCCTAGCGTGGATGAAACTGCCATTCCGTGGCCTTCTCATTGCTATCATTGTTGGTTTGTTGGTTGTGCCGCTTCAAATGTCACTCATCCCGTTGCTCAAACTCTATAATGCAGCTGGATATTTCATGGGTGTGCCGTCAAAAACTTATCTCGGCATATGGTTGGCGCACACCGGATTTGGTCTGCCCTTCGCAATCTATCTGCTGCGCAGTTATATCGCTGGCCTTCCAAAAGACTTGATTGAATCGGCGCAGATTGATGGGGCCAACGATTTCAAGATATTCCGCCGCATCGTTTTGCCTTTGTGTTTCCCAGCACTCGCATCTTTTGCAATCTTCCAATTCCTCTGGGTGTGGAATGATTTGCTAGTGGCCATTGTGTTCTTGGGCAGCGGGCCAGATCAACTGGTGCTGACGGGCAAACTCAATGCGCTGCTCGGTTCGCGCGGCGGCAACTGGGAAATTCTCACAGCGTCGGCTTTCGTGACAATCATTGTTCCACTGACAGTATTCTTCTCACTGCAAAGATATTTCGTGCGCGGGCTTCTCGCCGGCTCGGTAAAGGGAGGCTAATTATGGCTAATATCAAGCTCACTAATCTCAACAAATCTTATGGTACAGTTCACATTCTGAAAGACGTGAACCTCGACATCAAGTCGGGCGAGTTCATCGTTTTCGTAGGCCCATCGGGCTGCGGCAAATCAACATTGCTGCGGGCGATTTCGGGGCTGGATCAGGTGAGTTCTGGCACACTTGAAATTGATAACGCAGTGGTCAACGAAGTACCACCATCCAAGCGCGGCATCGCAATGGTGTTCCAATCCTATGCGCTTTATCCACATATGAGCGTGTTTGAAAATATCGGCTTTGCGCTGGAAAATCAGGGCCTCTCCCGCGCAGACATTAAAACCAAAGTTGAAGCTGTGGGTGAGATGTTGCAACTCACCAGTTATCTCACGCGGCTACCAAAAGCTCTTTCGGGCGGCCAGCGCCAACGCGTTGCCATTGGCCGAGCCATTGTCCGCGGCGCTAAAGTGTTTTTATTCGACGAGCCGCTCTCCAACCTCGATGCGGCCCTTCGCGTTCAGATGCGCATGGAGATTGCCAAATTAAAGCGCGACTTACCTAAAACCACAATGGTTTATGTAACACATGATCAAGTGGAAGCAATGACGATGGCAGACCGCATTGTGGTGCTGCAATCTGGCAAGGTGATGCAAGTTGGAACCCCAATGGAGCTCTACGAAAATCCCAACAGCGTGTTCGTGGCAGGTTTTATTGGCTCACCGAAAATGAACTTTATCACTGGCGCACCAGCTGAAAAATTGAAAGCCAAAACCATTGGCGTTCGCCCCGAACATTTTGAATTTTCAGACACAAAGACAGATATTACGGGAACATTGGACTATACCGAAATTCTAGGCAGCGACAGTTTTCTCTATGTCACCACGCCCACGGGCATGCTAACTGTGCGCCAGGCCGGACGTACAGAATTTAAAACCGGCCAGAAATTGAATTTGAAACCAATTGCCCAACACGTCCATCGCTTTGGCGAAAATGAAATGCGACTTGCAAAATAATTAGGATAACAACGATGACCATTCGCACCCTCATCTGGCACGAACACCGCCACGAAAAAACCAACAAGCTGGTCGCCAGCCTTTATCCAGAAGGCATGCATGGGGCACTGAAAAATGCCTATAAAGGTGACAAGGATTTTGCTGTTGACCACGCGTTACTAGATGATGACGCCGAACACGGCCTTTCGCAAAAACGACTTGATGAAACCGACGTGTTGGTCTGGTGGGGCCATGCCGCGCATGGTGATGTGAAGGATGAAATCGTCGAACGCGTTGCAAAACGTGTGTGGGAAGGCATGGGGTTGATTGTTCTTCACTCTGGCCATTATTCTAAAATCTTCAAGAAATTGATGGGTACACCTTGCTCGCTCAAATGGCGGGAAGCAGGCGAGAAAGAACGCGTTTGGATCATCAATCCAAATCACCCCATTGCCGCTGGCCTGCCTGAAATGATCGAGATTGAAAATGAAGAAATGTATGGCGAGCCGTTCTCAATTCCCGAACCCCTCGAGACTGTGATGATCTCTCACTTTGAAGGGGGTGAAGTGTTCCGTTCAGGTGTCACTTATCAGCGCGGCGCTGGCAAAGTGTTTTATTTCCGCCCCGGCCATGAAGCCTATACCGCCTACCATAACCCATTGGTTCTGAAAGTGATCAAGAACGCCACGCGTTGGGCCTATAACCCGGCAAAGCCTTGGTTTGGCATTCACCCATCGCCCAACGTGCCACATGATAAGGCGCCCATTCCACTCGAGGTCAAAGGACCGACATTGCATGAAAAAGGCGAAGAAGGTTTCCGGTAATGACTAAGAAAATTCGTTTGTTTGTGCTGGGCACAGGCGGCATGGCAGCAGCTCATTGCAAGGCTTTCAATGCAGACCCACGTGTTGAGATTGTGGGCTGTGCGGATATTGAACTCGCCCGCGCCGAAAAATTCTCAAAAGAAAATCATGCTGGCAAAGCCTTTGGCTCGCTCGATGAGGCGATCAAATGGGGCGAGTTTGATGCGGTAACCAACGTCACACCTGACAGCATCCACCATCCAACCACGATGAAGCTTCTGGCCGCCAAGAAACACATTCTATGCGAAAAACCACTGGCAGAAAATTTTGCACTTGCCGATGAAATGGCCACAGCAGCTGAGAAGTTAGCCGTGATCAATATGGTCAACCTCACTTATCGCGGTGTTGCTGGGCTGCAAGCTGCCAAGCGCATTATTGCGTCCGGCGAAATCGGCGAAGTGCGCCATGTGGAATCGTCTTATCGTCAAAGCTGGCTTGTCGGCAATCATTGGGGTGCTTGGGATAAGCTGCCCATGTGGCTGTGGCGCCTGTCTGAAAAGCATGGCTCCAAAGGCGTGCTCGGCGATGTTGGCATCCATATTCTGGATTTTACAACCTATGCCATCGGCATGATGCCGACATCAATTCAGGCGCGACTCAAAACTTTCCACAAAGCGCCAGATGATAAAATTGGCGAATACACTTTGGATGCTAATGACTCAGCCTACATGTCAGTTGAGTTTGAAAATGGCGCATTGGGTATAATTCATGCCAGCCGATTTATGACCGGCTATGGTAACACGCTGAAGCTTCACGTATTTGGCACCAAGGGCGGGCTTGAAATCGAGAACGACCATGACCGCACGACGCTGCGCGTGTGTTCAGGCGAAGATGTCCACACCCAAGCTTGGCGCGATATTGTGCGCACTGAAGCGGAGCCTTCAAACTATCACAAGTTTATCTCGGCGATTGTAGAAGGCAAAAACGGCGACCCAAGTTTCCGCCGCGCTGCTGATCTGCAGAAGATTTTGGATGCTTGTTATTCCAGCGAAGCGTCGCATGCAATGAAGCTTTAACGTCCCCTCCCGCTTTGCGGGAGGGGACGTATCAAGCCGCAATAGCTTCGTTCGCCACAGCAATCGCTTTCAAAACTTCAACAGGTTGTGCGGGCGAACCGACCCAGGATGAATCTGAGGGAAGCTCTTCGCCCTTCATGACCAACGTAAGCGGCCCAATGATTGCGCCATCGCCCAGATGCGTATCATAGAGAACAGTCGAACCAGCACCAATCGTCACATCTTGCCCAACCCAAATCCGACCCACCTTCATCAGACGGTCTTCATAGAGATGGGTTTGCAGACAAGCACCTGCATTGATCGAAGCGTGATCTCCGATTGTTACACAATCAAACTCTGTGATGTCGGTTGCATCCATATATACACCTAGGCCAATTTTTACACCAAACAGACGCAGTGCCATCGGCAAAAATGGCGTTCCGCGCGCTTGTTCGAGAAACGCTTTGCCGGCCATGCCCCAATACATAACAGCGATAGCCTCCGTGCGCAGCGCCCACCACGACCACATCGGTTTTACGATTGGTTTATAAACGCCCATCGAAATCCATTTGCAGGCAACCGCAATGAGCAATTGCATAAAGTCAACCCAGACGACCACCAACACACATAAGGCCGCGAGCAGCAGCCAGTTTTCATCCTCAACAGCTTCGTTTAGCGCCAACATGCCGTAAGTTGCGAGTGAGATGAAAATTGCGGTTGGCAGGCTAATATTGAAAGCTTCAAAGACAGCGCGCCACAACTTCATCCGGATACTTGGTTCAAACGTCGAAGCAGAACTTGAATCAAATTTCTGGCGCACCGGTAGTTTAATCGCGGGTGAACCAAACCAGATTTCCGATTGCCCAACAGTGCCACCTTCCGGAGGACGCGATTTGACGCCGATCAAGGCACCCGAAGCAACAGTATAATTCATCGGCACCACGGCTTCGTTGCCAATAAAAACTTTGGACCCTGTGCTGATTGTGCCCAGTGTCATCCAATTGCGGCGCATATGATCATCACCCAACTGAACGTCATCCGCAATGAAATTGCCTTCTCCAATATCGACGAGGTCATAACGACCCGAAAGATTTGTTGAAATTTCCGATCCGCGCCCGATGCGTGCACCCATGAGGCGGTACCAGCCACGCATATATATGGTAGCGAAAATGGATGACAAAGTGTCGAGCATTACTTCGGTGCCGAGCGACACGATCCATTTGCGCACATAAATGCCGCTGAAAATCGAATAGCGACCGGGTTTGAGCTTTGGCAATATCGTCCAACGCAAAGCCACCATGAAGAGCGCAGTCAACAAAACCAACATTGCAGCTGCAGAAAGTGCAAGCAGTGGCATATACCAAAGGTAATTGATGCCCCCCAACAATGGATTCACATAATTGTCCAGCCATTCCATAAAGCGGAACGCCGGAACCACAGGCAAAAGACCAATGGGTGGCAGAATAATCAAACAAATAGCATAGATGCAGATGTGCAAATTGCGCAAAGCGCTGGATGCTGTAGCTGGTTCGGGAATTTCGGTAGCATTGATATCCCTTACTTTTCGCGCGGGCGAGCCTGTCCAAAGTTCATAAGCTGGAACAGTGTGATCAGCCTGAATAGAAGTGAGATCATCCAACTCTGCGCCGTCACCAATGATGACATCGTTTTCAATCACGCACGACGAGCCGATAACCACATCATCACCAATGGTAACTGGGCCGATGATAAACAGATCGCGCTCAACACGCGTATTCGCGATAATAACTTTGCCGCCGAGCGAAGCGTGATCACCAATGCTCACAAGATCAATTGCACCAGCATCAATTTCACTGATCAACGCTTCATTGCCAATTTGCGCACCAAACAAACGCAAATAACTGCGGATGATGGGCGTGCCTTGCATCCACTTTACATGGGCCAGGGAAATCAAACGCTGCACCAACCAAACGCGGAAATAATAGCTGCCCCAAAGTGGATAGATGCCCGGCTTCGTGCGCCCAATGAGCAGCCACTTTGCAATGGGCGGAAGAACAAAATTGAAAATACTGACGGCCATAAAAGCAAAGAAGATTTGTGCCACGTCAAAGAGGAATGAACTATCCTCTGCTGAAATCAACGTGTACGAAATAAAGATCGTCAACCAAGGTGCGGCCTGCAATGTTAAAATAAATGGCAGGGTAAGGCCTTGCGCGATGCCACATAAAATTTGATTGCGCTTGCTGATGCGCCTTGGAACAATGCGTTCAGGCTCAATTGTATTGCGTTCGACATAAGCGCCACGCGCTTCCAGAAGTTTTGACATGGCTCTAATGTTGCGTGCTTCATAAACATCTTGCAGGGTGATGGCAGCGCATCCCCTAGTCTTGCGAACAATCGAAATAAATTGCGCAGCCAGCAAAGAGTGCCCGCCAATGTCAGTGAAGAAATCACCCTCAAGCGGAATAGCATTGCCCGGAAAAACCTTGCGCGCCGCATGCAGCAATACTCCTTCAATCGGCGTTGCAGCTTCTTCCTGCCCAACCAAACCATCATCGGCTTTGGCAAGCGGTAAAAACTTCAAGGCTTTGCGATCAACTTTGCCGGACACCAAGCGCGGCACGATGTCAATCACTTCAAACCGCGCTGGAACCATGTAGGGTGGCAAGCGCTTGCGCAAGTCTGCGCGAAGGGCAGGGACATCAACATTTGCATTCTTGCGCGGCACTAGGAACGCAACCAATTGGTCCATGCCGCTATCATGGCGCAGCACAACCGCCGCATGATCAACGCCTTCAAAATCTCCCACGGCGGTTTCAATCTCACCGAGTTCGACCCGAAAGCCACGAATTTTCACCTGATCATCAATACGGCCATGAAACAGAATATCGCCGTCTTCATCAATGCTCACTGCATCTCCGGTGCGATACAAAATAGGATCAAGTTCAGTGGCACCAAAAGGATTGGCGATGAACTTCTGTGCAGTAAGATCTGGACGTTCCACATAGCCTGGGGCAACGCCCGGCCCGCCAATAAGCAATTCACCCTTGGTGTTGGGTAAAACCAAATTCATGCTCTCGTCAACTACAAAGGCTGAGTGGTTTGGAATGGGCTTGCCGATGGTCACATCAACACCGGGCTCCAACTCAGCCATGGTGGCAACCACGGTTGTTTCGGTTGGGCCGTAGCTGTTGAACAATCGTCGCCCACCCGTTGCAAAACGCGCCACCAATGATGGCGGGCAGGCTTCGCCACCCACAATAACTGTGCGCAGTGTGGGAACATCCCCCATCAACAAGGCAAGCAAAGTGGGTACTGTGTCAATCGCCGTAACACCCGCTTTGCGCATCAAACCGGGCAGGACTTCTGTATCGGCCAATGTCTCGCCATTGACGATCCAAAGCGTTGCCCCAACCATCAACGGAATCCAAACTTCCTCCATCGAGAGATCAAAGGCCACCGAGCAACCTTGAAACATCACGTCGCTGGATGAGATGCCAAACATTGAATTTGAAGCACGCAGATAGTGGCAGATGTTGCGGTTGGTAATCGCAATGCCCTTGGGCACACCAGTCGAGCCCGAAGTATAAATCATATACGCTATACTGCTCGACGAATGACCACGCTTGCGTGGGTCCGCGAGTTTTGCTTTGCCGGGCTTGGCAATTGAACCCGTATTAGGCCAAACTGGAAATGCAATTCCGTCCACTCGTTTAGCAAATTCAACTGTCGTCAAAAGCCCTTTGGCTTTCGCATCACCAAGACAAACGGCAATCCGGTCTTTTGGTGTTTCAGAATCAAAGGGCAGCCAAGCAGCGCCCGTCTTGGTAATGGCAATCTGCGCTATCAAAAGATCAGCGCCCCGCGGCAGGTAAAGGCCAACCACATCACCTGGCCCAACACCTTGTTCCTGCAATCCGCGCGCAATCGCGTTTGATTGCAAATCCACTTCGGAGTAAGTTAGCTTTCGATCACCTTCGATCATCGCAATCTTTTTTGGATTCTGAGCGGCAGTTTCAGCGAACATTTCCGCCATGGTCTCTTCACGCAGAAATTCAGGTTCAATGACTCCTCTTAAGGGATTTCCAGCGATGGGTGTTTGATGGTTAAAACCAGCGCTGTTCTGCGGGACGACGTTCATGTGATTTCCTGTTGTTCGCTGCGGATATGGAATTCCCACATGAGTCTGTCAACAATGTGAGGCAGCAGTGCCTTGAAGATATTAAATTTTCTTAAGATTCTGGCCTGGTTTTCAGAGCTTCAATTTGCCAGCCAGCCCCAATTCGATAGGGCTTTGTGAGGCTTTTTAAAATCATTCCATGACTGTGGGGCAGGGCGATACCACATAGGAATTCGATACCTGGCCACTTCAGGGCCCTTATTTGAAACAATCCCACAATCACATCGGGAACAGGAGCACCCGCCAAGAGACTAGGGCCGATTCTATAAATACCTTCTCGAAATTCAGAAACCGCCAAATGTCGCGGATCAATCATAACGTCGCCACTGCATTTCAGTGCAGCCTCCTTGACGACCCAAAGTGCTATCCCCGCATCTCGGTTCAGGCGTACGAGCGATTGAATGGCACACGCATCCTCAGACGTTGAAATACTGTCCAAAAAATCAGGGTCAGCTGCAATCTCAGGCCAAACTTCAACATCAATGCCTAATTCTGTTTCGTCAGATACAGCAATCAACCCAAAAATTTGGGGCGCGTTTCGAACACGGCTGAAATTGCAATGCCATGTGCGCCCATCGGCACATTCTACCTTCTGCTTGCCGTTGGTTTGGCGCAAGAGCCTTACAGTTTCAGCATCGCTTTGACCCGCAGCTTGTAATAATTCGCGCAGAATCTCAGTGCGGCGCATGGCTGTATCAGGTTGAACAATGCCGATATGCATTGCTTTTACTTCACGCCGTTAGCGGCGCGCGTGAGGAGAGAGGTGTTCAATTGTATCGTCTCCAATGTCTGCTGTAACTGCACTGCCCCGCCCCTCAGTGTTCCCAAGAGTGGCGTAATCGTGGAATGAACGCGCATTTCTAATTCTTTTGTCGCAAACACATCAGCGAGCTGAATGAGCACCACATCAAGGTCGCCATCTAATCGTTTGAGCAGCCGGTCGCTATCTTGCGCCACCACGTCCCATAGCTGATGTTGGAATTTTTTATAATCAGCACGCGCATAAAGAAGATCGGGAACTTCTTGGTTGCGCAATTCATCTGATAGCAACAAATCCGCGATGATTTTAGATGATTGATCAGCATGACTGGCTGCAACACTGTCGAGCCAAACTTCGCGGTCCGCAAGGCTGAGTCTATTTCCCAGTTGGGCAAGTGCGAGTGCCAGAAAATCTTCGCCATATAAAATTGCAGCAGCCACGAGAGCCCCCCTCGCAACGTCATAAGGTGCAATATTGTTTTCATGGAGAGAAATGCGCTTCCGTTGGGCCAAGCGCATTCCTAATTCTGCAAACTGCAACTGCTTTGCAGCATCAGCACCAGATTTGGCAAATGCTAAAACAAGATCCTCGCGTTGCAACTGTCTTTGCCACGAAGCGACAGTGTTTCCCTTCAGAGGCGATTGCAGGTTAATTTTTTTAAGGCGCTTGGCATAGACAGTGTTGAGCGTTTCTTCGACTGAGGTTGCAATTGAACCGTCTATATCAGCAAAATAATTGAGGCGTTCGAGTGGAAATCCTGCCACCTGCCAATCTGGGTGTTCTGCAATTTTCTCAACATTGCGCAAATAAAAATCAAAGTCGACCCGACCCGCGTAGAAAGCCACGTCTAGATTGATTGCAGCTGCAAGCGCGCGCGGTCGTTCCCAAGTTTTGAAATTGACAAGATTAGCCTTGCCCTGGCGTAGAGATAAATCAGATAGTTCATATCGGGGTTTGTGATCAAATCTCGTTTGGTCAGAGATAGGAACGCCTGTTTCAGAAATTCCTTTGCGCACCAGACGGGCCGCAGCAGTGCCAGCGTTGCGTTCCAGAACGCTAAGAAATTCTTCAGTTGTCATCGTCCCATGCGCCCGTTCTTTCAGAAATGATCGCACAATGCTTTTGAAGTTTTCTGCCCCCATCTCATTTTCGGCCATGGCCAGAATTGCAGCACCTTTTTGATAAGTAATTTCATCAAACGCACCAGAAATGCTGTCGACGCTATTAACAGGCTCATGAATGCGGCGCACTGATTTAATTTGGTCTAATAACATGGCCTCATGTGCCCCCAACATAACATCTGTTTCAAATTGCCAACTTGGTTCAATCACATGTGCAAATTTTGATTCCATGAACGAAGCAAAAGACTCATTGAGCCACAGATCATCCCACCATTTTGGCGAAACCAAATTACCAAACCAATGATGCGCAATCTCATGCGCATGAATTGAAAGAAATTCGCGCCGATCTTCGATGCCGGCGTCTTCAAGCATCAAAACATAATTTTCGTCGTAGGTAATTGCGCCAGCATTTTCCATGCCGCCCGCTCCAAAATCGGGTACTGCGACGACATCGAGCTTATCAAATGGATATGCAATGCCGAAATATTCCTCCTCTGCCAATACCAACGGCGCTGTATATCGTAATGCAATTTCCAGCTGCTCGCCTTTACCCCTCATTGCAATGCCGCGCACAGGTATTGGTGTATTGCGCAGTTTGCTTGCACGAACAGGAACACTTTCAACAACATCGAATTGTCCAACCGCAAAGACTATGAGATATGTCGGCAGAGGTTTTGTTGTTGCAAACCGATGTGTCGTGAGCCCAGCCTTATCGCTGATTGCATTCAGTTCAATTGTATTGCTGATAGCTTGAAATTGACTGGGAGCAATCAATTGAAAATCGAACAGAGCCTTAAAGCCGGGTTCGTCAAAACATGGAAATGCCCGCCTGGCAGCGATGGCTTCAAACTGTGTAAAAACAGCTGGCTGGCCTTCATCAACAACTTTGTAAATGCCTTCAAGCCCAGAAGCGAGAGGTGCGCGATAAGAAAACGACAATGTGACGAGCCCCGGGTCGAGCATGTCTGACACATCAACACTGATCGTACCGTCAGTATCCAAACTACGGACTTGCGCGATATTTTGCGTAGCTTTTTTAATAATTTGGACACGCTCAAAAATAAGATTTTGCGCATGCAGGATCACGCTGCGCGTGGCCTTGCCAAGCAAGACGTCGATTTCAACATTCCCAAAAAAATATTCGGCCGCAGGGTCGATACGCAAGGATAGCCGGTAATGTTTTGGCCTTACCGTTTCGTCAAGGCGTATCAATTTCGCCACCGGAAGCTGAATATGTCTTTCATGTTATTCACTTTGGTTTTCCCCATTCTTGTCTGAGGAGGCGCGAACAACTATTGGTTTAGCTTGCTCTTTGCGTTTTTTCAAATTGGCCTTCAGCGCCCGAGCCTCGCGCTTTTTGCGGTCTAAAGTACTTTTCGGCACAGTTTTATTTGTCATTAGCCAAGACACTTCTTCATTTTATAGGATGCATGCTTTGCTCTACAATGATTATTCCGACAAGACCGCGCAAGTACCATTTTCCGAGCCTAAAGGTGGGAGTAGCTCAGAAATTTGTCACTGCATGCCGAAGGAAGATTTAAAGCTTGCGGGCCATGGGTTGTTTTTGTATGAGATTTTCGCAAGATGCTGCGGTAGCTCAGTGGTAGAGCACACCATTGGTAATGGTGAGGTCGGGAGTTCAATCCTCCCTCGCAGCACCAGCTTATCCCGCATTTTTGATATTGCAGAAAACGTGCTACTGATCTTAGCGCAAATTGCGGCACTTTACCGAAATGAAAAATCAAATCTAAGGTCAAGCACATGAAACTCATCGGCAGTCAAAACATTCCAGCCCCGCGCGAAACTGTTTGGAAGGGTTTGAACGATCCAAATATTTTGCAACAGTGCATTCCCGGTTGCAGCAAGATTGAAACAACTTCACCAAATAATTTCAAAGCGACAGTCACGATTAAAGTCGGTCCGGTGAAAGCCAATTTTGGCGGGCAAGTGACTTTAAGCGAGCTTAACCCGCCCGAAAGTTACCGCATCTCTGGCAAAGGTGACGGTGGTTTTGGTGGCTTTGCCAGCGGTGGGGCGACTGTGAAGCTCACCCAGCTTAGCGCTAACGAAACCCAAATGGATTATGATGTCGATGCGCAAATCGGTGGCAAGCTTGCCATGTTGGGTTCGCGCCTTGTCGATTCAACAGCCACCTCACTTGCCAATCAGTTTTTCACAAAATTTGGCGGTCTGATGAAGGCCGCAGCCTCCACCCCTAAAGTCAAAGCCCTACCAAAGGCCAAACCACCTGCGAAGAAACCGGTTAAAAAAGCCGCCGTCAAAACAACGAAAAAGCCAGCAAAGAAAGTAGCTAAAAAGAAATAATCTTTGCGATTGTTGTCAAACCTCTCAGACTAATTTTGCATTCCATCTTTCTGTGGCGTTATCGTCGCTCACCTTTGCTTCAACCCAATGGGCATGTCTGCCATCTTCTTCCAGCTTCCAGAAGGGCGCTTTTGTTTTAAGCCAATCCATCAAAAACGCGCAAGATTGAAACGCAGCTTCGCGGTGTTCCGAGCAGGTGATCACCAAGACAATGTCGTCGGCAGGCAGCAATTTGCCGTAGCGGTGGATGATCAAACAATCAGAAATCGGCCAGCGTTCGCGAGCCTGTGATTCAATTTCGGCGAGCGCTTTTTCTGTCATCCCGGGATAATGTTCCAGTGTCATCGTCGAAACATTCTGCCCGTCCGACCGATCACGAACGCTGCCAACGAACATCGCAGTGGCACCAATATCAGTTCGGCCCGTTTTCAGCCGCACATATTCTTGCCCCACATCAAAGGCGTGTTCCTGAACAATAATCATTGATGCAATTTGCGCTGAATTGAGTGTTTGATCAATGCCGCTATTTCACCAATACAAAATGAGGCTTTGCCCACGCCCCATCAATTTTGATCTTCGCAGGATTGCCGTCAATGCGGCCCAGTTTCATTTCCGCAACCAAATTCAAAGCCTGTCTCAAAATATCAACTTCGCCTGTCACTGCGGCCTTAATTCCAGGCGCCGTCAAACTGGCACTTTCAACGCTTGCCACACCATCATCAATTGTAAGCTTGGTTTTGAAAGCAGTGGGACTCGTTGTGTCTCCTTCCCAACCATCAACAGGCTGGGACTGCACATGAGCGCTAAGCTTAGCCAAGTCCACGCCACTTACAATGGAAGCCTCGGATATAACTTCAACATTTCCCTTCAGCGCTCCAGCCATATCAGACTGGCTAACTCCTGTCGTCTTCAATGACCCGTTCAAAGTGAGCGGCCCAGCTAACCAATTCATGTGCAAAACACTTTTCATAAAGGTCTCAGCTTTTGGCAGAGCGAGCGCGAAATTCAAATCCAACATGGGTGGCAACTGTTGTGCATCTAAGTTCACATCAAAATTGCCGATATCCGCATTTGTTATTTTTGCGTTCAGTATCCTGTCTTTCAACTGCCCTTCAATTTCCGCAGGGCCAACCAGGAAATCACCATACTGGAATATATTCGTGGTCAATCGAAACTGGGCATCAATTGCTTTGAAATCAGCGAAATCAAACGGCTTATCATTCCAAATTCCATTCGGCGCGGTTTTTTCTGCAACTGGCGCATAGAGATTGGTGTTCAAATCATCAACTTTGAGATCAAGGGTGATATTTGGTCTAACCCCGGCATTCGAAAATGAAACATCGCCTTGCGCTTGCATTCTGGCAAAGCGAATATCTGCTTTCTTGAGTAAGAAAATTGAACTTTCAGATTCAATACCTGCGGCGATCGATAGCGGTAACTTTGTTTGTATGCCTTTAAGATCAGCACCCAACCACTGGAATAATCTAGCTGCATCAGTAGTTTCAACAGTTCCTATCCCAGCAAGATCAATACCCTTGGCAGCAACTAGCCGACCTGTAAAACCAAATGACGCGCCCGCACCCTCCATATTAAAATCAAAAGGTGAGCCGTCGCCCAAAGCACGCGGCAGGGATTTCAACTCTCCAGAAAAATGAACTCGTTGCTGGGCCAAAAGTCCAGCTGCCTTGAAAGTGATTTCGTCTTGCGCATCAACATCAATCAATCCATCCATCATTGTCAGGCTGAAAGCTTTGCCGCTTGCCTCATTTTGGTAGTGGACGCTGCCGTCCCTCACGGCGACATGAATTGGTGCAGGTGGCGCCTCATTTTCATTGGTTTTTAAAACTGAACTAGATTGAGGCAGTCCAATTTTTGAACGCCCTTGTCCATCTACACCCAAATTGAATATCGGTTGTTCAAGTTCGAAAGTGTTTGACGAGGCCTGCGCACCCAGCATTTGCATAACCGTAATCGGGAATGTCAGTTTTTTTGTTGTGACCACGCTCCCCCAACTCACATCATAGAGCGCAATTCCAAAATGCGGTGAAAACTGCAATGAATGGCCACCCGAAACAGTGAGCAAGCTTCCAGTGCGATCGAGGATTGCACCCTGCGCCCGCTTTTCCAAAATCATCGGCAAAAATATAAAAAGCCAGATGGCAATCGTCAAAACGGCTAATATAAAACTGAAAAAGATGTAACTCAAAATGCGGTTCATGGGCGTGCCTTATAATCTAACTTGCGGCATTTTCATGAACCAATAAACGATACAGAAATTATTCTGCCAGTACCCGGGTGGTTGGAAATGTAATTTCGATCAGCGTGCCTTGGCCTTGCTCGCTGCTCAGTTCGAATTTTGCGCGGTTAGCTTCAACTAACGCCTTGGTGAGCGGCAATCCAAGACCAGTGCCTTGGGTTTCGCGGCCTGCTGTTTCAACGCGCTTAAACGGTTCAAGCGCATCCAAAATTTGGGCGGCATTCATTCCAATGCCCGTGTCTTTGAGTTTTACGGTCAATTCACCTGAAGCTGCAACATTAGCTGAAATAATCACCTGCCCACCGGGGTCTGTAAACTTGATCGCATTCGACAACATGTTCAGGAACACTTGGCGCATGGCGCGCAAATCAGCAACCACCCGCGGCAATTTATCTGGAAAAGATTTTCGCACCAAAACCCGCCCGCGTGTTGCGCTTTCTTGCAAAAGTTTGATAGCATGGTCGGCACATTCAGCCACATTCACAGCCGTAAAATTAAGCTCCATCTTTCCAGCTTCAATTTTGGAAAGGTCAAGCAGATCGTTGATCAATGCCAGCAAGTGGCTGCCACTGGCATGAATATCATTCACATAACCGCGATATTTGTCGTTTTTAATGTCGCCAAATTGGCCAAGCCGCATGACATCTGAAAAGCCCATGATGGCATTTAAAGGCGTTCGCAGTTCATGAGAAATGCGGGCCAGAAATTCTGATTTTTGCTTAGACGCAGCTTCGGCACTTTCTTTGGCTTCACGCAATTCCATCTCTGTGCGCTTCCAGCTCGTAATGTCTCGCATCACCGCGCAAAACGCGGCGGCAGATTTATGATTTTGCAATTTGCCAATTGTCAAAAATAACGGAACAGTTCCGCCCTGCTTGACAACAGCCGTCACTTCTCGCCCATCATTAAAAACTGCGCCAAGGCCCGGCCCATGCAGCCCTGCAAAATACTGCTGTAAGATTTTGCGACTATCGCTTGTGAAATAATCAGCCAGTGGCCTAGCCTTCACTTCGGCACTTCGGTAGCCAAAAAGAGATTCGGCCCCCGCACTAAAACTTAATATAGCTCCGTTATTGTCGAGTATGACGATTCCGTCTGAAGCGATATCAAGAATACTGTTCAATTCAGCTTCCGTCGTTAGGCCTGAATGATCCTGATTATCAACTCGAACAGTTTCAACACTTTGAGGCGGCGCCTCTTCAATAATTGCGACTGGCACTTCTGGCACTGAAATTTCAGTAGGCGCCACTTTTTCAGGAGTTTTCGCGAAGCTTAATATAAATTGGCGAGCTGGCCCATTTATCCAAGGAATTCCGCTGGTCGAAACAGCAAAATTCCGTATCTGGTTTGCTGCAGTTTCTATTTCAAAAGCGCAATTTGATGAAGATGCGTCAAAGATTTTTTTAAGCAGGCTTTTGTTCTGAAACAGCTCAGCCGAAAACTCTAAACCCAGTAACTGCAAAACCTTCTGCGATGCATAAACGGGCTCGCCATCCTGAACAATAATCAAGGCGGCACCAGACCCTTCTAACGCCTTCACAATAGCACGCGGCGGTTGGGCTGCAGCAGCTAGGGCGTTGGACGCTTTTTGTACGGGCTTTTGCGAAACGGCTGCAACTTTTACCTTTTCAAGCGCTGGCTTTTCCTCAGACTTGCCAATTGCATCATTTAAACTGCGCGCTAAAGCTTCAAAGGCTTGCGTGTCGTTTTGGGGAGATATTACTGGCTCTGCGGAACGAGGCGCCTCGGTCAGTTGACGTTCCATATTGCGACGTTCGGTAATGTCATCCATAACTAAAACCGCAAAGGCTTCGTTATCGCCCGCAAGACGCCGCAAAGTCAGGCGCGCCTCGCGCTTTCCGTAAAGACCGTCGAAAGTTTCAACAGCACTCACCAAATTAGTTGCCTGCAATCGGCCTAAAATTTTCGCGGCCCGGTCAGCATCGCCCAAAATATCGGCCAAGCTGTTATGTTTAGAAATATCAAACAGGGCAGCAGCCATAGCATTGGCCTCTGCAATCATTCCGTCATTGAAGAGTAAAACGCCAGCAACGGGTAATTGGTCAAACAAATCGTTCGATGCAGAAAGTTGTTTGCTAGGTGCTGGCGAAACCACCAAAAGCCCCGGCCTGCCATCGGCTAGAGTGTGAAGCCAGCAATGGCTTTCGAAAGCTTCTGCACAACCTGTCGACGGGAACTCCAGCGACGTGAATTTGATTTCGTCGCGTTTCAGGGTTTTTGTAAGTGTCGCAATCTCAGCAATACCGGCTTCTAAGGGGTCAAACACCCGGTCAATCAAATCAAAAACCGATTGACCATCAAAAGCAGCTATGCCCGCTTCATTTGCCCAGACTAGTCGCCCACGCATACCGTCCCATAGCCAAGCAGCATCAGCTGCTTTGCGGAGATCTTCAAGCGTTTGGATTATCGGCCCGGTCAAAGTGATTAAATCTCTAATTAACAAAATATAAACCAAACTAATCAATTTTTAAGCTTCGCGTCCACCTTTCCTTAAGGATTTAAGCTGGCAAATTGCTTTAATCTTAATAAAATCTAGTTGCGACGCAACATTTTGCCCAACGCCTCCGATTACGAGTTGAATTTCTCAACATCTGGCGCTAGAGCGGTGCGTGGACGCCGCCATAGCTCAGTTGGTTAGAGCGCTAGATTGTGGATCTAGAGGTCCCCCGTTCGAGCCGGGGTGGTGGTACCATCATTAAAACGCAGTGGATGTTAATATTTTCCCATTGCTCTGTTGCGGTTGCCATTGTTATCGGCTTTCCGCGTCCATTTTATGGGTAGCTCAAAAAATTTGAGATTAATCATTTCAGCACAAGCAATTAACCAATTTTTAACGGCCCCAGCTTAGTTCTTTTTCTTAACGATTGGTTTAGTCACCCTTACAGGTTGTGTGGTTTGGGCGGGTATTTCAGGTCGTAGCAGGTGGTTGTTCTGATCAGGTTTTATCAGTTCAAATCTAATGCCGTAAACGCTGCGTTTTTTGTTAAATTTGTAAATTTTTTGTGGAGTGAGTTTTTGATGCGATTTCGACGCAGACGGAGATTTGGAGATTAAAACAACCTTAGGTAGAGTTGTTTTGTTTGTCATCGTTTCGGTGATGCTGATTCTTATCCAAAATTCTCAGGGATTTGCTGCCGTTACGTTCCTTGACCCCCCTAATCTTTACCATTTCCCGCGCTCAAGCGCGAACAAAGCCCAGGTCAAAGTAACGGGAATTTCCGATCCATTTGTACGCGGCACCCATCTCCCCTCACCCTACGCGGTGTTTCAACAAGATGTGGACCCTCTGCGATGAGCCACATGCACAAATTTCAACACGACCGAAGGCGAAGGCACCGAAAGCGACCGCGAGCTGGGCCTAAAATTTTTCAAACTCAAACCAATCAACACTTCAACCGAAATTAATGGAGACTAAAATGGATAGCGAATTAGAAACCGACCAGCCGCCAAAGAAGCGAAATATTCTAAAGCGAGTTGGCTCATCGACAATGGCATTTGGTGTTTTGCTGTCGCAAGTCACGCCAGCACTGGCCACCATCGATAACACCGCCAGCGCATCAGGCACTTATAACGCTTCGACAACGACTTCGAATACATCGACAGTTAACGTGTCAGTCGCGCCAGCCGCGCCTTCAATACAGGCACTTTCGAAGTCAGCGGGCGTTCCAACAACCGCACTTGGGCCAAATGCCACGGTCACCGACGCTGGTGACACGATCACGTTTACCTACGTTGTTAAAAACAATGGTAACGTGACCCTAACAAACGTGTTGCCGGTTGACACTGGTCCAACATTCAACGGTACCGCAGGCACATTGGCTTTGGGCGCGTTTACACCAACAACGCCTTCAAACACGCTGCCGATCACCTTGGCACCAGGCGCACAGCAAACTTATACCGCCGTCTACACCTTGTCAGCGCTTGATGCCTACCGTGGTGCTGGCTCTTCACCACTTGTCGCTAACTCTGCCAACGCAACAGGCAAATCACCAACCAACGCGACTGTCAACTCGACAACACCTGCAACAGCAACGGCAATTATTGCACCAGGCCCATCGCTGTCGATCGTCAAGTCGTCGAGTACACCTGGCCCAGTGGCCGTCGGCAACACGGTTACCTATACCTACACAGTCACCAACAACGGCAACGTGCCAATCACGGGTGTGAAGATCAGCGACACGCACGAAGGCTCAGCCATTGCACCGCAATCAGCAATGCTTGAGCAAGTTGCTCCTCTTGGTGGTGCAGGCGGCGGTGTACCAGGCCCATTGGGTGCTGGTGCTTCAACCGATACCACAGCAGGCGACGGTATTTGGACGACATTGGCCCCAGGTGCCACGGTCATCTTCAAATACACACACACGGTCACGCAGACCGAGTTCGATGCTGGTTAACGAGACCCAATCTCGCGCGGCGTAAAAACGTCGCGCGGGAAATTATTGATGATCGCCCCGCACACAACATCGAAGCAAAAATTGCCCGGCAAGACGCGCCGGGCTTCAGCCTTTTTGGCTGCGCTTCTGCTTGGTGTTGTGCTGCAGAGCAATCTTGCACATGCAACAATCGACAACACAGCGATTGCATCAGGAACTTACGCGGCAGCACCTGTCATTTCACCATCGTCTTCCGTGAGTGTTACGGTGTCCGCAGCTGCACCTTCAATGTTGGTTACAAAAACCGCTAGCCCGACTACAAATCTGAGCGCGGGCCAAGTTATCACTTACACCTACACAGTTAAAAACACGGGCAATGTTTCACTACAAAACATTAGTCTCGCCGATGTCCACAATGCCATTGGCGCTGCACCGGTGCCGGGCTCTGAAGTGATTACCAGTGATGTTCCGCCACTGAATGATTCAAGCGACGCGACCGCGAGCAACGGCGTGTGGAGCATCTTGGCACCGGGCGACACCGTCACCTTCACCGCAACATACACCGTCAAGCAATCAGATGTGGACACGCTGCAATGATTTTCAATTTCAAAACACAAAAATCCGGGGATCACCAAATGGAAAATAATTCAATAGAAGAAACAGGCCGAAACTTGTTGCGTGTTTCTGATGCTCAAATCAAACGAGCCAGTCGAACAAAATTCAGACGACTTACCACAAGTCTTTTGGCGCTGGCCTTGGCGGCATTTCAAATTGTTCCGGCCTTCGCCACGATCAACAATACAGTCACAGCTTCGGGTACGGCCCCCGGCGGCATACCAGTGACTGGCAATGCCAACGCCACCGTGGCGGTGATCGTTGCAGCACCAGCTGTGAGCGTCGTTAAAACTATTGCTTTTGCCCCAGCAGGCGGTGACGCAAACGGTAACGGCAAAGCCGATCCTGGTGACGTGCTGAACTACAAATTCACAGTGACCAACAATGGCAACGTGTCGTTAAATGACGTAAAGGTCACTGATGCAAATGACGGCGTGGGTGCCGCTGTTGTGGTTGTTGTCCCAACGGTCGTAACAACCGACAACGGTTCTGCAGCCGCAGGCACGCTGGGTGACTCTGTCAATGCCAGTACGACCAAATGGGATAAGCTGGGCCCAGCAGACGTCATCACTTTCACGGGCACATACACTGTTGTTGCGGGTGATATCGCAAGCGCAGGCGGAGGCTCAGGCATTGGCGCATCAGGCGGTGCGGAACCTGATGGTTTCTTGGATGACAAAGCAACTGCAACAGCCAATTATATCAATGGCGTCACAACAACACCTGTTACCTCAAGCGATAAGAAGAGTATAAAGCTCAACATCGCGCCCGGTCTGCAAGTGACCAAAGTGGCCAGCAAAACCACCAACGCCGCTGCTGGTGACGTGATTACTTACACCTACACAGTCAAGAACACGGGCAATACACCAGTCACCAACATCAATCTTGCCGATACCCATAATGGCATTGCCGGTGCGCTGGTTCCAGCCTTCGTAGCCTTCAATGTGGGTAACACATCTACCCACACAGGCAACACCATCAATAGTCTCTCACCGGGCGACTCTGCGACTTACACCGCGACCTACACCGTAACCCAAACCGACGTGGATACGCGTCAGTAACACATGACCAACGGGCAACCATATAACAACGAGAAAGCCAAAAGCCGGTGGCAGCGCAAGCTGTCAGCCGCTTTTGTCGCTGCCTCTTTGTTGTGCTTGCCTGTTAAGTCTGCCATCGCCGCCATTACAGATACAGTGTCGGTCATAGGTTTTGATGGCACGACTGCGTTGAATTATTCAGCGACAGCAAATGTGCTCGTCGTTCCTGCTGCGCCGCAACTGTCAGTCATCAAAACGCCAACATCAAATTTCGGCCCCGATGGCTCGCCTGATCCAGGTGATACAATTTCTTACACCTTCACGGTGCAAAATACGGGCAATATCACATTACAAAATGTGACCGTCGTTGATCCAATGGCAACGTTGACGGGAACGACAATTCCGACAATGGCCCCCGGTGCCATCGACACCACAACTTATACCGCGGTTCATACAATCACTATTGCGGATTTGGTTGCTGGCCAGTTTGTGAATATCGCGACTGGCACAGCCCATGCGGCGAGCGGGCAAGATTTGACGACCGTCGCCACTGTATCCACGCCTCTCACGGTTGTATCTTCAATGACACTTGTGAAAACCGGCGTGCTGAATGTGGGCGGCAACGGTCAAGCTGATGCGGGCGATACCATCAGCTATCAATTCCTCGTCACCAACACTGGCCCAACCACGCTGCATGACGTGAAAATTTCCGATCCGCTGGTTAATCTCAGCAGTCTGGGCAACAACCCACAATCCATAGCAATGTTAGAGGGCGCCAAGCAGGCGAGCGACGATCTAACAACAGCTTCAATTGACGCACCAAAGCAATGCATTGCAACAAGCCCGATAGCAACTGACCTCATCGCAAGTCTAGTGCCTAGTGATGCACTCGTGGCGTTTAATGATGCAAACTTAAATGTAGATCGCCAAGTGCTGCGCATGTCTGGCACAGCTGAAACTCTGGCTGCGGGCGACAAGATTGGGTTCATCTACCGCTTGACCAATTCAGGTAACATGCCATTGACCAGCATTGTCGCTGATCAACCAGATGCCATTGCCTTCAACGCACGCGTTGAAATGCTGGCCACAAATGAAACTGATCCAGCAGGCCTCATATTTACACGTGCTGTGACGGAAGATGAAATTGCCAAAGGCGAGATTGATGCGCCTGCAACAATTACTGCAAAATCAAAAAACGGAATTTTGAATTTGCAAGTCAATAACAAGCTGCCTTTGACTGCCGTGACGAGTTATGAAAATTTCACAACAGCTTCAATCACGCCAACCAACTTACCAATTCTGAATGCGGGCCAATCAACCACATTCACCGCGACTTACACGTTAACGCAAGCCGATGTGGACAATGGTGTCGTCAATAACACCGCCACAGCAACAGCATTGAACGTGGCCAATCAAACTTTGACGAAAGTCAGCACCTTCAGCCAGCCACTCCTTGCTGTGCCGGGCGTTGCAACCATCAAAACCGGAACAATTGATCTAGGCTCCGATAATCAGCCATCAATCGGCGACATCATCACCTATCAATTCGCGGTCACCAACACAGGCAATGTGACTCTGAGCAATGTTACAATGACGGACCCCAAAGCGGTCTTCTCGCCCGTCACAACAATTGCGTCACTAGCACCGGGCGTCACCGACACGACCACTTTCAAAGCAACCCACGCGTTGACGGCAGCCGATGTCACCGCAGGCCAGGCGCAAAACCAAGCCACCGTAAACGCCAAAACGCCAAAGGCTGTCACGATAACAGCGCTGTCTGACGACAACGATCTCACCACGCATGATCCAACTATCGTGCAATGGCCAGCTATTGCATTGATCAAGACAGTATCATCCATCACAGATGTGAATGCGAATGGCTTCACCGATGCAGGCGATCTGATTAACTACGCCTTTAAGGTGACAAACACCGGAAAATTCACACTCAACAATATTACGGTTACTGATCCTCTTATGCCGACTGGCATTACTGGCGCAACGCTGAATGGCTTGGCACCGGGTGCCTCTGACGCCACGCATTTCACTGGTGTTTACACAATCAAGCAGAGTGACGTGAATTTCGGCCATGTCGATAATACTGCAAAGGTTGAAGGCACTGACATTAACGGCGTAATGGTTATCGATTTCTCAGATCCTGCTGTGATCACCGGAAATGCCCCAACGATAACGCCAATTCCACCGCATCCGGTTTTGACCTTGCTCAAAATCCAAAGCTCGCTCGAAGACAAAAACAATAACAGCCTGACCGATGTTGGAGATGTGATCCATTATACATTTACAATAACCAATGCTGGCAACTTGCCCTTTACCACTGTGAACTTGGTTGATCTTCTGCCAGGTGCAATCGTGACGGGCACTCCGCTCACCAACTTTGCACCTAATGCACAAGACTCAACCACATTCACCGCGGCCTACACAATCACCTCAACGGATGTGACGCTTGGCGGTGTCAGCAATCAAGCTAGAGTGAGCGGCGTCCTGACATCTGGGGCCATCATTACTGACCTGTCAGACAATGCTGATCCAACGCTTAACAATCCAACTGTCACACCAATCGTGGCTAAGCCTTCAATCGCTCTGATCAAGCATCTGTTCTCAATCGTAGACAACGGAACGCTGGGGGTGACCGACGCAGGCGACGTGATCAATTTCACCTTCGATGTGAAAAACACGGGCAACGTTCCGCTGACCAACGTCTTTATCAATGATCTGTTGCCGGGTGCCACAGTCACAGGTGGCCCAATCGCCAACCTGCCAGCGGGTAACACCGACACAACCACTTTCAAAGCCAGCTACACCATAACTGCTGTCGATATTACCAACGGTAAAGTCAGCAATTCGGCGCAGGTCTTTGGCACGTCCAGCACAACCACTGTGTCGGATATCTCCGACAACGCCGTATTCACAGCCGATAACCCGACGATCACCACCTTGGGTGCTGGCATTGCGATTGTGAAAGTCTTCACTGGTTTCACTGATGTGAATACAAACGGCATCACCGATGCCAATGACCTCGCGAATTACACATTTGCTGTGACCAATCTTGGTTCAGGCGAAATCAAGAATGTGATCGTCACTGATCCAAATGCCAGTGTGTTTGGTGGCGGCTTGCCAAACGGTGTATTGCTAAGTCTGCCTACTGGAACCACCAATTCGGTGTTCTTCACTGCTACTCACACGGTTACGCCTGGCGATCTCACGGCTGGTGGCATTTACAATATGGCGACAGTGCAGGGTACATCTGTGTTGACAGGCAATCCCGTCACCGACGATTCTGATCCGGTAAGCAAATACAGCGATGGTCCAACTTACGCTCCAATTTTGGGTCAATCAGGTATTGCGCTGATCAAGAAGATGGTGAGCTTTGATGATCTTAATGGCAGCGGCATTGTCGATGTTGGCGATGTACTGCATTATCAGTTTGAAGTTTATAATACGGGCAACACTGATCTTACCAATGTTCAGATCACTGACTTGCTGCCCGGCATTGTTCTAGTCGGTTCGCCGATTGCAAGTTTGCCCGCGGGTACCATCAACACAACCAGCGTTACTGCAACTTACGAAATAAAAGTGGCCGATGCCAAAGCCGGAACCCTCTCAAACTCTGCGACTGTTCACGCTGATGTAACAACCGGTGGTTTCGTGGAGGACACATCTGACTTTGCAACTGTAAACGGCAACGCGCCAACTGTAACGCCTGTTTTTGTCACAATTCCTGTGCTGACCAAAGTGGCCGACAAGCCTGAGGTGAAGCGTGGCGAAATCGTCACTTACACCATCACCGCCTCAAACTTGGTACCAACGCCATTTGAATTGGTCGATGTGATGCCGCCGGGCTTTGCCTATGTGGCTGGCTCCGCAACCATCACCAACAGCGTTGCTCCAAACCCCAAGCCGATCACCCCCGTGGTCAATGGACGTTACCTAAGCTTCCCACCCACAATGCCAGTTGCTGGCAAGTTGATTCTGAAACTGAAGTTGATGGCTTCGACCACATTGTCGACCGGTAAGTTCGTCAACAACGCGCAAATTATTGATCCAACCGATGGCGAAGTGCTGGCCACTGCACAAGCCACAGTGTCGATCATTGAAGACGCCACATTCGATTGCAGCGACATCATTGGCCGCGTGTTCGATGACAAAAACGCCAATGGCTACATGGATGATGGCGAGCCAGGCCTGCCCGGCGTGCGTGTTGTAACACTGAATGGCCTGTTGATTACAACCGATGCCGAAGGCCGCTATCACGTGCCATGCGCTGCCATTCCTGATGCAGCCATCGGTTCAAACTTCTTGATGAAGTTGGACGTGCGCACTCTTCCCACGGGTTACAAGCTGACAACTGAAAACCCACGCGATGTGCGTGTTACCCGTGGCAAGGTCGTGAAGCTGAACTTTGGCGCTACGATCAATCATGAAGTACGCCTCGACATCACAGGCAAAGCTTTCGTGGGAGGCTCAGTTGATCTGACCGAAAAATGGATCGGCGGCATCGACAAATTGATTGCGATATTGGCTTCGCAACGTTCGACTTTGAAAATTGTTTATCACCAAGGCAGCGAAGACGCGGGCCTAGCCAATGAGCGTGTTTCAGCGATTGAGGAAACCATCTCCACGGCATGGCAGATGAGCCACGGCAAATACAAACTTGTCACCACCACAAGTGTGGAGGAGGGCAAATGAAACAGGAATCAATGATGGCCGGGGCCAGACTTGCATCCATCCTTAAACGAGGATTGGCGCTGCTTGCGCTCACCACAGCTTTCATGTCGCCTGCCTATGCCAATGAACTTCCATTCAGCATCAGCATTGATGGCCACAAAGTTGATGGCAGCAAACCAACCGCAACTGTGACAGATCCAAACCAAGCCACTGACGTGCAATTGGAAGGCGTGGACATTCAAGTGAAATTTGATGGGCTCGGCGTAAAGCCCGTTCTCAATATTTCAACCTTCCCTCCACAGGTCAATTACCAAGAGGGTGAAAAAATTCGTTTCTTGGCCAGCTTCAATTATGGGGCGTGGATCACCAGAGGCGAAGTGCGCATATATGACCGCAAAAACAAACTGGGCGATCAGCCTTATCAAGTGATCCCGATTTCAAAGCTCGGTGTAGCCGAATGGCAAATGCCATCTGATGCGCCAACCGAGATGGATTATGTGCTTAGGGTTTATGATGAAGCAAATCGCTTTGACGAAACCAAGCCTTTGCCGCTGGGTCGTGGCGAAGCAAAATTATCAACGGCTCGTGGAGCCGAAACGGCTGTTGCCCCCGGCTATGGCGAAGATCGTTCGGCCACGCGCAGCATTCCAGTCTATGGTGGCGCGGTTACAGTTTATGGAAAGAATGTTCCTGAAGGCCATGAAGTGTTGGTGGCGGGCGAACCCGTTCCAGTGGACAGCAACAACAACTTTGTAATCCAGCGCATTTTCCCATCGGGTAAACAGGCCATTGATGTTTCAGTTTTAAAAGATGGCTTGGGTCTCGAATTCACGCGTGACATCGAAGTACCAGAAAATGAATGGTTCTATGTGGCGCTGGCTGATTTTACGTTGGGGCATAATTTCGGCGGCATTGTCGAACACACAGGCGCTGATGAGTTTGACGGCACATGGACAAAGGGTCGCTTGGCTTTCTATCTGAAGGGTAAAATTAAAGGCCAATATATTTTGACCGCCGCTGCTGACACGGGCGAAGGCAGCTTGGCCAATATGTTCAAAGGTCTTGATGGCAAAAGCCCGCAAGAAGTATTGCGCCATATCGATCCAAATACCTATTATCCGGTTTATGGCGATGACTCTTCATCCGTTGATGATGCGCCAACGCGCGGCAAATTCTATCTGCGCTTAGAGCGAGGCCCAAGTTCCATTATGTGGGGCAATTTCAAATCCAACATTACGGGCACACATTTCCTGCGCAGCGAGCGCTCGCTTTACGGCGCAAATGGTGTTTATCGTTCAGATGAAGTCACCAAAGATGGCGACGCAAAAATCGGTGTCGATGCTTATGCAGCGCTGCCTGGTACTGTGCCGCAAAACGACGTGTTCAGAGGAACCGGCGGTTCATCCTATTTCTTGAAACACCAGTTGATCACTGTTGGCTCAGAAACCATCAGCACTGAACAACGCAACTCAACAACTGGTTTTGTGACTCAGCGTGTCACGCTGGTTTATAAGACTGACTATGATATTGATTATACCAACGGCGTCCTCATTTTGCGCAGCCCACTGGCTTCAGGGAGCAGCGGCAATGATAATTACTTGGTGGCTCACTATGAATATGAGCCAGCGGCAGGCAGCATAGATGGCTATGTAACGGGCGGTCGTGCGCAAACTTGGCTGGGCGATAATGTGCGCGTGGCTGTTTCAGGCCTGCAAGAAAAGACCGCAGGTGCTGACCAGTTGATGTATGGCGCGGATGTTCGAGTGCAATCCTCAAAAGACACTTATGTCGAAGCCGAAGTCGCAAGGTCAGAAGGCCCGGGCATTGGTTCAACATATTCGGTTGACGGCGGTCTGAGTTCGCAGACCAACACCACCGCTGGAATTAAAGGTGTTCCTGCCAATGCCTGGCGCGTGGAAATGGGCGCGTCGCTGGATGAGTTGACGCAAGAGCACATGAAAGGCCGCATCAGTGGCCGCTATGAACATTATGACGCTGCCTTCTCTTCTCTCGATGTGCAAGCACCGCAGGCCAAAAATATGTGGGGTGTAGATGCTGATGTGCAAGTCAGCGAAGATACAAGTGTCAAAGCCAAATACAGCGAACAACAAATCATTGGTGGCGAACGTGACCGTCAAGGCGATGTTGCCATTGAGCAGAAACTTAACGAGCACTGGATTGTGCAACCCTATGGTCGCTATACTGAAGCAACAGGTGTGACCACGCCAAATACCCGTCAAGGAACCAGAGGCGATGTTGGCGCAAAACTCACTTATGTTTGGGATGCGGATTCGCAAGCCTATGTCTTTGCGCAAGACACAGTCACGCATTCCGGCACAATGCTGGTTGATAACCGTGCTGGTGTAGGGATAAAGCAAAAAATCTCTGATCGCATCACAGCTTCTGGTGAAGTCTCCGAAGGCACCCAAGGCCTTGATGCAACGGGTTCACTCACCTACGCGCCTACAGCCGATGATAAATACTCTATCGGCTACCGCTTGGATTCGGCGCGCAGGTCATCATCCAGCTATCCATACACATTGACGGGATCGGATCTTGGCACGGTGGTTGTCGGCAGCCGCCACCGCTTTAATGAACAATGGCTGGCTTATGGCGAAGACAATTTCGACATATTCGGCGAGCGCCGCAGCATTACCCAGACATATGGTGTGAACTATACACCAACCGAAAATTGGGCATTGGAAGCAGCCACTGAAATTGGCCATGTCTATGATAATACGATCAACCCGACGACGCTTTTGAAGAACCCGGATATTGACCGCAAGGCTCTCTCCCTTGGTGCAACGTACCGTGATGACAATGGCTTGGATGCGCGGGTGAAAGGCGAAGTGCGCTTTGACAATGATGGCACCAATGAATTGACCAGCTTCCTGTTCCAAGAGGCCTTTGGTGCTAAAATTTCAAAAGACTGGCGCGCGCTGGGCAAGCTTGATGCTGTGGTGGCGGATTCCACAGATTCGACCCGTGATGGCAGATACCTGAACGCCTCGCTGGGCTTTGCCTACCGTGGTTTCGACAGTGATAAATTTAACATGTTGGCCAAATACAATTTTGTGTTGGATGAGCCAGGCAGCAACCAAGTGTCTTATGACGGAACCTTGACCACCCCTTGGCAGCAGTCGCATATCCTATCACTCGATGCGACCTATGATCTGAACCAGAAACTTTCCATCGGTGCCAAATATGGCATGCGTATCGGCCAAGTTTTGGATCGCACGCCGGGTTCAGTCTGGACCGACAGCCAAGCCCATCTCGGAATCCTGCGCGCTGACTTCCATATTGTGAACGAGTGGGATGCAATGGCCGAAGCCCGCATTCTTTGGTCTCCAACGTCGCAATCAACTGACTTCGGCTTGGTCGCCGCGATTTACAAACAGATCGGCGAAAATTTCAAACTGGGTCTGGGATACAACTTTGGCGAATTCTCCGACGATCTGGCCGATGTGACGCATGATAACCACGGCATATTTATCAATTTGATTGGGAAGTTCTAAGTCAAGCTTTGCATTTTCACTGTCTCGCGCTATTCAATACTTAAAAGCGAGAACAAACATGGAAATTTCTAAAGTCCCCAGCATTGAACATTTGCGTCAGATTTATCAGCGTCGCACACCCAAAATGTTTTATGACTATTGCGATACGGGGTCTTATACCACCAGCACCTATCTTGAAAACACGGCGGCTTTTTCGAAATATAAATTGCGCCAACGAGTGGGCGTAAATATTGATGATCGCAAATTGAATACCACGATGGTGGGCCAACCGGTTTCAATGCCAGTGGGACTGTCTCCCATCGGGTCTTGCGGTATGCAACATCCCGATGGCGAAATCCATGCTGCGCGGGCAGCTGAAAAATTTGGTGTGCCATTTTGTTTATCGACCATGAGCATTTGCTCAATCGAAGAAGTGGCCAAACACACCACCAAGCCATTTTGGTTTCAGCTTTATGTAATGCGCGATCGCGGCTTTGCCACATCGCTTGTTGAACGTGCCAAGGCAGCCAAATGTTCTGCCCTTGTATTGACAATGGATTTGCAGGTGCTGGGTCAACGCCACAAGGATGTGGTAAACGGTCTTTCATCACCACCGAAATTAACCGTCAGAAATATGCTGAACATTGCAACAAAGCCGCGCTGGGCCTTTGGTATGTTGGGCACCAAGAACCGCCAATTTTCCAATATTGTTGGCCACGTTAAAAATGTTGGCGATATTGCCTCGTTGAATGAATGGGCCAACCACCAGTTTGACCCAACGCTGGATTGGAGCTCGGTTGAATTCATCCGCAAGCAATGGGATGGCAAGCTGATTCTCAAAGGCATCAATGATGTGGAGGATGCAAGGATCGCATCGAAGCTGGGCGCAGACGCGATTGTCGTTTCCAACCATGGTGGCAGGCAGCTGGACGGGGCATCTGCGACCATTGACATGCTGGGGCCGATTGTTGATGCAGTTGGCAAAAAATCTGAAATCATTTTGGACTCTGGCATTCGCACTGGCATTGATGTGCTGCGCGCTTTGGCTTTGGGAGCAAGCAGCACAATGATTGGCCGCGCCTATATATTTGGGCTAGGCGCTGGCGGTGAGGCGGGTGTGACTCGCGCGCTCGAGATTATTCGCAAAGAAATGGATATCACCATGGCGCTGTGTGGCGAAACTGATGTTAAAAAATTCGGACGTCATAATCTGCTCTTGCGATGACTCTGCAAAACCGCGTTGATCCTTGGGGTGTTTTACATGCCACCCCAGAGCGCGGGACGATGATGGGCAATCGCGGCGGCAAGTTTCATAGACCAGATCAAACTTTGGGAAAACGCCGCTGGGCCAGCACCCATTGGATTTGCTGTGATATGCATTACAAAAATATGAAACACGAAGCGATGGGGCAGGGCTATACCTCGCTGTTTTTTCTCGATGAGGTGACGGCACTGAGCGCTGGGCATCGGCCCTGTTTCTTTTGCAGACGAAAAGATGCGAAAGAATTTCTGGGCGATGGGCGTGTTGGTGAATTTGATAAGCAGCTTCATACTGAAAGGCTTTCGCCTCGCAGCGTTGGAAAATATGTTGAAGGCGCGATGGTTGAGTATCAGGGTCATGCCTATGCTGTTAAAAATCAAAATCTTCTGCGTTGGTCATTCGCGGGTTACACATTTGCAATTCCGCGCGTAGAAATGGTAAGCGCAATCACTTTGACTCCGCCGTCAATCATTGCCATCTTGAAAAACGGCTATAAACCGCGCTGGCATGAGTCGGCATATCAATGGGATTGAAACATGAAACTTCTGCGCTATGGCAAATTGGGAAAAGAAAAACCGGGTATTCTGGATTCTGAAGGCCGCATTCGCGATCTCTCAGCCCATGTGCGCGATATCAATGGCGAAACCATTTCGCCAAAATCTCTGGCCAAATTACGCAAGATTAAAATTGAAACATTGCCGATCGTGCGCGGCCAGCCCCGCATTGGCGCATGCGTGAATGGCAGTCAAAAATTTGTGGCTATCGGTTTGAACTATTCTGATCATGCGGCTGAGTCAGGCATGACGGTTCCGCCTGAACCGATTATTTTCACCAAACACATGAACTGCATTTCTGGCCCGAATGATGATGTGACCATTCCACCCAAATCCAAAAAATCAGATTGGGAAGTGGAGCTCGGTGTGATCATCGGCACCAAAGCCAAAAACATCAAACGCGCTGATGCCGTGAAACATGTGGCGGGCTATTGCACCATTAATGATTTGTCTGAACGCGAATTTCAAATTGAACGCTCGGGGCAATGGACCAAGGGCAAATCCTACGACACCTTCGGCCCGATCGGCCCCTGGCTGGTGACCGCTGACGAAGTGAAGGATCCGCAGAAGCTTAATCTCTGGCTAGAATTGAACGGCAAGCGCGTGCAGGACGGCAATACTTCCACCATGGTTTATGGCGTGGAATATCTGGTGGCTTATCTGTCTGAGTTTTTCACATTGATGCCCGGCGATATCATTACCACCGGCACACCACCTGGCGTTGGCATGGGCATGAAACCACAACGCTTCCTGAAACCCGGCGATAAGATGCGGGTGGGCATTGAAGGGCTTGGCGAGCAGAACCAAGTGGTTGTTCGGGATAAATAAAAAATAAATTCCTAAAATAGCTTGACAGGTTCCTATTTTGTTCTTATATTCCATGTATGAGAAATGAAAAGGACTTTAAGCTATTGGTTTTGTTGACGATCATTTTGGCGGTGTTTTTGGGTTTGGGTTGCCCCACGGTGGCGCTTCCATTAGAAGCGCCTCAACAATACGAGGATTCCATGGCCGCCAACGACAAACCCATCCGCCCCAAAGCCCGCGTGGCCAAGGGGTTTCGTGATATTTCCGCTGAAGAGATTCGTGGGACTAGGGCTATGCTGGCCACCATTCAGAAGGTTTATGAATCCTATGGATTTGAGCCCATTGAGCAGCCCTTTATTGAATATACCGATGCGCTGGGCAAGTTTTTGCCTGATCAAGACAGGCCCAATGCAGGGGTGTTTTCGTTTCAGGACGAGGACGAGCAGTGGCTGAGCCTTCGTTATGATTTAACCGCACCATTGGCGCGTTTTTATGCCGAGAATAATCAGAAACTGCCAACACCGTTTCGTTCTTATCGGCAAGGCTGGGTGTTCCGCAACGAAAAGCCAGGGCCTGGAAGGTTCCGGCAATTTATGCAGTTTGATGCCGATACGGTGGGTTCAAGTTCGCCTGTTGCGGATGCTGAAGTATGCATGATGGCGGCAGATACGATGGAGGCGTTGGGCATTGCGCGTGGGTCGTATGTGATGAAGGTGAATAATCGCAAGATTCTAGACGGCGTTATGGAGGCCATAGATTTGGGAGGCGTTGAGAATGCTGAACGGCGCCTGATCGTCTTGAGGGCAATGGACAAATTGGACAAATTTGGTCCCTTGGGTGTCCAACAGCTCTTAGGTCCTGGAAGAAAAGATGAGAGCGGTGATTTTACAAAAGGTGCCAATCTGTCAGTAACAGCAAACAACGCCGTCATTTCTTCAATTACGCTCGTTTCTCCTTTTGTGTTCAAGAAACCCGATAGATTAGTTCGAATCCATAAATTCTTTGCTCGTGGTTGGCGCAAGGCATTTACTGTTAAGAAATATAGGGAATATCTTTGCGAGATTTTGGGCGTGCCGGAGCTTCCGGCTAAAGTTGAAGAAGGGCTCCAAGAACTCGAGTCAGTTCGCAAAATTGTGAGGGCAGCGGGCTATACTACAGAGCAGATTCGTATAGATCCATCGGTAGTGCGTGGCCTCGAATATTACACCGGCCCGGTCTTCGAATGCGAACTGCTGATGGAAACCAAAGATGAAAAGGGCAACCCCGTGCGCTTTGGCTCGGTTGGTGGTGGTGGGCGGTATGATGATTTGGTGGCGCGGTTTACCGGGCAGCAAACTCCGGCTACGGGTTTTTCGATTGGCGTGTCTCGGCTTTATGCGGCGCTGAAATTGGTAGGCAAGGCGGAGGAGTCTGATGTGCTCGCTCCTGTTGTTGTGACCGTGATGGATAAGGAGCGTCAAGGTGATTATTGGCGCATGGTGCAACAGCTTCGCCAAGCTGGCATTCGCGCCGAGATGAGTTTGGGCGCTGCCAATATGCAAAAGCAGATGAAATATGCTGACAAGCGCGGCTCACCATTGGTAATCATTCAAGGTGGTGATGAAAAGGCCTTGAGCCAAGTGACGATTAAAGATTTGCGTCTTGGCGAGAAGCTGGCGGCAGGCATTGAATCTCGCGAAGAATATGCATCGCAAAGATTGGCGCAGGTGACTGTGGCCGAAGCGGATTTGGTGAAGACTGTGCAAGAGATGTTGAAATGAAGATGTTCGGCTTATTGTCCTCTACCGCTTGCGGGAGAGGACAGGGGCCCGCTTTGCAGAGCAAAGTGGGAAAGGTGAGGGGCAGCTGCCTGCCATTTTCCCTCACCTCCCCCATGGCTTCGCCAAGGGTCCCCTTCCTCTCCCGCTTTGCGGGCGAGGACGTTTAGCATGGCTGGTAAAACCTCCCTTCACCGCGCGGCTCTTGAACGCCAGAATGCGGCCATCATGGCGGTGTTTGAGCGGGCGGGGTTTGACCAGATTCAGCCTGATATTATTCAGCCTGCTGATATTTTTCTCGAGCGTTCGGGCGAGGATATACGCGCTCGCACATTCGTGTTTAATGATCCGGCGGGCAATGAGCTGTGTTTGCGGCCTGATCTGACTGTGCCTGCGTGTCGCTATCATTTGAGCCACACAAAAAAGCCTGAAGCTGAAACCAAATATTGTTATCTGGGGCCAGCGTTTAGGTTTCCTGATGAGTTGCTTTCGCCACAAGAGTTCACGCAAGCGGGCCTCGAATGGTTTGGCGATAAGGCGGATATTGCGGCTGAGGCGCGAGTCATTAAATTAGCGGTCAGTGCGCTTGAAGCAGCTGGATTGACAGGGCTTAAAGTTTCGCTAGGTGATCTTGGATTGTTTAACGCGCTGCTGGAAGACATGCCCATGCCTGAGCGATGGCGCCGAAGATTGCGGCATCAATTTTGGAGGCCTCAAGCCTTTCGCAATTTGCTTGATACGTTTGCCAAACCGGCGCGCAATCAACGCAGCAGTATTTCTAAAAATATTGATGCACTTGAAGATCATGATGCAGTTGCCGAAACATCACGTCTGTTGGCGGATGAGAAACTGAATCTTGTGACGCTCAGAAGTGTTGAAGATATTGCGTCGCGCCTTGCGGAAAAATTGGCTGATCGATCAGAGCAACCTTTGGCAGAAACGATGGTGGTGGCGATTGAAAGCTATCTGAAAATCTCTGGCCCGCTGACTGACATGACAAGTGGGCTTAAAGCAATCAGCAAAACTCCACGATTTTTAGGCGCGATTGCTAAATTTGAGCAACGCATCGCTGCTCTTGAAGACCAAGGCCTCAACCCGCGCCGCTTTCACTTCAGTGCTGACTTTGGGCGTGAGCTTGAATATTATACGGGTCTGGTTTTTCAGATTGAAGTTGAAGCGCGTAATGCGCCGCTGTCGGTAGCTGGTGGTGGGCGCTATGACAGCTTGCTGCAAGATTTGGGCGCTGTGACGTCTATTCCCGCTGTAGGATGCGCCATTCATACCGATCGTTTGCTGGCGGTGATGTTATGACATTGCTCACCGTTGCCATTCCGTCCAAAGGCCGCTTGATGGAACAGGCGAACGAATTGTTTGAACGTGCTGGATTGAAGGTTGAACGTTATGGCACTGATCGCGGCTATCGCGGACGGTTGGTTGGAATCGATGATATTGAAGTTGCGTTTCTCTCGGCTTCTGAAATTGCATCTCAACTGCGCGACGGAAAAATTGATGCTGGTATAACGGGCGAAGACTTGCTGCGCGAAACCATCGCGCCAGGCAATGATGTGGCTGACGTTGCGCTGCGTCTGAATTTTGGCCCCGCTGATGTGGTGGTGGCGGTGCCTGCATGCTGGCTTGATGTGGCGGTGATGGCGGATCTGGATGATGTGGCCGAACAGTTTTATGTTCTTCATGGTCGCAGGTTAAGAGTCGCCACCAAATATCTCAACATCACGCGGCGGTTTTTTGCCGAAAAAGGTATTACCGGATACCGAATCGTTGAAAGTCTTGGTGCAACCGAAGGAGCACCTGCAACTGGAACGGCAGAAATTATTGTTGATATAACCACAAGTGGTGCCACGCTCAAAGCCAATCAACTGCGCATTTTGGACGATGGTTTGATCTTGAAATCTTGCGCGGTGTTTGTAGTCAATAAATATTCAGCTCAATTGGAAAACATGTGCAACCTTTTGAATATGCTGGGGCGGGCAATTGTAACTTAGTCAGAGCAAATGCGAAATACCGTCTTTTTTTTCAACTGTTTAGTGCATTTTAAATTTTGAGTTGTTAATAAAATAGGATAGTTTGGCACCAAGCTATTTCGTTGTCTGGGCTAGCTCTCGTTGAAGCAGAAAGATCTGTGCTTGCGCGGTGTCGGTATCGCCCCCGGTCCGATATTGCTGCATCTAAGTACGGATCTGAATTCAACAGGGGTTTGGGGCAAGGGGCTTGTGGGGCAACTCACACGCTCCTTGTTGCCCTCAATCTAAAATCAGATTTCTTCGGCATAAATTTGACGAAGTTGGACAATAGCGCTCCATAATGGTCTCATACGAATCAATTGGAGCTTTTTAAATGCGAATGAAAACTTATGCCGCCGCTTTGGCCGCTACGATGTTGGCCACTGGTGTTGCGCATGCAGCAACGTGCGGAAACACGGCACAAGGGTTTTCAGGGTTTCTGGCAGGCATAAAAAAGCAGGCGGTCAAGGAAGGCGTGAACGGGCAGGCGCTGTCACAGCTCGATAATGTTCAATACGATCCAGCAATCATCAAGCGTGACCGCGCACAAAATGTTTTTGCGCAAAGCTTTTTGCAATTTTCGGGTCGCATGGCCACGGATGGGCGCATCACCAAAGGCCGTGCATTAATCGCTCAGCACAAGGCAACTTTTGATGCTGTTCAACAACAGTATGGCGTGCCTGCACCGGTGATTACGGCGTTCTGGGCATTGGAAACGGATTTTGGCGCTGACATTGGCCACTCGCCAACCATACAAGCGCTTGTAACTTTAGGCTGGGATTGCAGACGGCCCGAAAAATTCCGCCCACAAATTATTCCAGCGTTGAAGCTGGTTCAGAATGGCGATCTTACTCCTGAAGAAATGCAAGGGGCTTGGGCTGGTGAAATTGGCCAGACCCAATTTATGGCGTTCGATTATAATGAGAGCGCTGTCGATTTTGATGGTGACGGTCGCCGCAACTTGCGCGACTCTATTCCCGATGTGATTGCTTCAACCGCTAATCTGCTGAAAAAAGGTGGCTGGCAGGCGGGCCAACCTTGGCTGCAAGAAGTGAAACTGACGGGGGAGTTGCCGTGGGATCAGGCTGATTTGGCCATTCAACACACAAGAGCCGAATGGGCCAAATGGGGTGTTGTGGCAGCCAGTGGCAAAGCCATTAAGGCTGATGCGATGCCTGCTGCTTTGCTGCTTCCGATGGGTAAAAATGGACCAGCATTTTTGGCCTATCCAAATTTCACTACTGCCTATCTCAAATGGAATGAGAGTTTGGTCTATTCAACAACGGCTGCATATTTGGCCACGCGCATTGCCGGAGCACCAAAGGTGAGCAATGGCAGAGCGGCGGTGAATGTTGCGAGCTATCAAGAGGTGGTGGCCCTGCAAAATAAATTGGCGAGCCTTGGTTATGATGTCGGTAAATCTGACGGCAAGATTGGCGCTGGCACCAGAGCTGCGGTGAAGGCTGAACAAATTAAAATGAACTATCCCGCTGACTCTTATCCGAGCAAAGAATTCATCGCGCAGTTTTTAGCGCAGTAATGCATCAACCGCCATCGTCGTCTCGAACTTGCGTCGAAAATGCACAGGTGTGGTGCCAAAGCGTTTGCGGAAGGCTTCATAGAATCTTGAGAGCGAGCCGAAGCCGCAATCAAAGGCAATGCTGGAGATTGAGTTTTCAGTGGCAATCAACATCGATTGTGCGGCATCTAAACGGTGGCGGATGATGGCTTGGTTGATGCTGAGGCCAACGCCGCGTTTAAATATCGTCATGGCATAATTGGCGTGAAGACCCACAACCTTTGCCACGTCATCAACCGAAATATCCTTGCTGGCATGTTCACCAATAAAACGCGCCATGCGTTCAATGTGTCTGGCCCCTTCTGAATCGCTAGGTGAAAAATGCGGCGATGCTTCGGCCAAGTCGCGCAGATCACGCCATCCTTCAAGATCAATACGGCGCACACGAGATTTAAGTTCCTCGCGCACCACTTGCTCTATCTCCTGTCCACTCGACAATAGCTCATTGCGCCAGCGCTTGAATATTTCAGCGTCAAACTCTTTGATACTGGTTGCCTCGATCACTGCACCTTTGAACATCGCCTCGCGCAGATCGCTTAAAGATGGCAGGCTCAAGAAAACCGACATGGGCACATAGAGGCAAATAAATCTTGTAGGTTTCTCCACCGCCGTGACCTGATGCGGAACCATGCCCCAAAACAATACCAAGCGCCCCGCCGAAACCGAAATGGCACGACCATCAAACCAATAGGTCATTTTGCCTTCAAGCACGAAATTAAGCTCAATCTGGCTGTGCATATGCGGGCCTGGCATGCAGGACACATCTAAAGTCTTGCCAGCGCAAAACCCATCATTTCCAAACACCACAAGGGGATAGCCCGGCGTCATATCTGGAACGGCGGGCACACTTTCATCGTAGAAATCAGACGCGACAATCCTGGTCATGCCATTCAACCTTACAAAACCGGAATCTTGGGCTCAGATTCCGGTAGTACCTTACGGAAATCATAGCTAAGGTCAAGCCAACGCCATCCTTCAGAGATGGGATGGATAATAAGATATTCGTGAAATCATTGTGGTTTTGCGGAACATGGGAGAAGAGCATGAAATACATGAAGACCCTAGCTGGGCTGGCCCTTGGTCTTGGCCTCTCGGCTTCGACAGCGATGGCTGGCGAAATCGTTTTAAACTCCGACCAAACAGATCCAGCGCCAAAAAAGGCCATGGAAGAACTGATTGCTGGTTTCGAAAAAGCCAATCCTGACGTTAAAGTAAAGTGGAACAACATTGACCACGAAGGTTACAAAGCTGCGATCCGCAATTTTCTGACCGCTGACGCTCCAGACGTTGCAGCATGGTATGCTGGCAACCGCATGGCTCCATTTGTGAAGGCCGGTCTTTTCGAAGATGTATCTGATGTTTGGAAAGACAATGGCCTTGATGAGCAACTGAAATCAGCTGCTGCTTCAATGACCATCGATGGCAAGAAATGGGGTGTTCCATACACCTATTATCAATGGGGCATTTATTACAACAAAGACGTGTATAAAAAAGTCGGTGTTGAGCCAGCCAAGAATTGGGCTGAATTTGTTGCTGGTTGCGAAAAATTCAAAGCCGCTGGCATTGATTGTTTGACCACAGGTACCAAAGCACTGTGGCCTGGCGCTGGCATTTTCGATTATATCGACATGCGCACCAATGGTTATGAATTCCACATGGATTTAACCGCTGGCAAAGTAAAGTGGACTGACCCGAAGGTTAAGGCTGCATTTGCTGAATGGGCAAAAATTACGCCTTACATTTCAGCCAACGCCGCTGCCATTGACTGGCAAGATGCTGCTGCTCTTTTGAGCCAAGGCAAAGCTGCCAACTACGTCATGGGCAACTTCGCTGTTGATACCTTCAAAAAAGGTGGCATGACCAACGACAATCTGGGCTTCATGTTGTTCCCAGAAATCACCGCCGGCATTCCACGTGCTGAAGAAGCTCCGACAGATACATTCCACATTCCGTCAGGCGCTAAGAACAAGGCCGACGCTAAGAAGTTCTTGGCTTACTTGGCTTCTGCTGATGCCCAAACTGCAATGAACAAAACGCTCGGCCAACTGCCTGTGAACAACAAGGCCACAGTGGGCGATGATCCATTCATTCAAGCAGGCTTCAAGGAGTTGTCCTCAGCTTATGCTCTGGCTCAGTTCTTTGACCGTGATGCCCCAGCCGATATGGCAAAGGCCGGCATGGAAGGCTTCCAAGAGTTTATGGCCAAGCCAGAAAACATTGATGCCATCTTAGCGCGTCTGCAAAAGGTTGCTGATAAAGTCTACAAATAATATTCTAATTCCTCCATAACTGGGCCGGAATCTTGCGGGGGCAGATTCCGGCTTCTTTCTCAAAAATCTTGAGGGGCGAGGCATGGCACAGCAAGCTGTTCGCAATAGTTTCTGGAAAACTAATCAAAAGGCATTAGCGCCGTGGTTATTCTTAGCGCCCGGCATGATCATGTTTTTGATCTATGTAATCTTTCCGATCATTGAATCGATCTATATAAGTTTCTTTAATTGGGATGGTTTGGCACCCGCGCATATTTCACAACTCACATCCAAGGAATTTGTGGGATTAGGCAATTACCGCGATTTGCTCGACGACGATTCATTTTACACCTCACTTTGGAATAACTTAAAGTGGCTGGTGCTCTATATGCTGGCCGTGCCCATCGGTTTGTTTGTGGCGCTGTTTCTCAATCAAAAAGTGCCCGGCATCAGGCTTTATAAGTCGCTATTCTTTTTCCCATTCGTGATCAGCCAAGTTGTGGTCGGCTTATTGTTCAGCTGGTTCTATGCGCCAGGCTTTGGCCCACTTTATGCGATCATCAAATCAATGACCGGATCAGAAACCGCCATTCTGGCAAGCGACACGATGGCGACTTATGGCATTATCTTGGCGGGTCTTTGGCCACAAACCGCTTATTGCATGATTTTGTATTTAACGGGTTTGAACAACATCAACCCTGAACAGGTGGAAGCTGCGCGCATGGACGGCGCGCGAGGCCTCACGCTTTTGTGGAATATTATTTTGCCGCAACTGCGCCCTGCAACTTTTATCGCCATTGTCGTGACGGTGATTGGCTCGCTGCGCTCATTTGATCTCGTATCGATCATGACAGGTGGTGGCCCTTATGGTTCCACCCGCGTGCTTTCGTATTTTATGTTTGAACAAGCCCTTTCGGAATATGGCACGGCCATGGGTTATGGCGCGGCGATTGCCTTTGTTTTGTTCGCGATCATGATGATTTTCATTTCGTTCTTCATTTACCGGATGCTGCAACAAGAGAGGAACTCATAATATGTTCCCGAAACCAATCGAAAAATCCGCACCATGGGTGCAAACAGCTTACAAGCTTTCATTGCCGATTGCGCTGATCCTATGGTTGTTGCCACTGATCGGCATTGCTATGACATCAGTGCGTCCTGCAGCTGACCTGGCAGCGGGCAATTATTTCGGCATGCCATCGGGTTTTGCGGGTGTTGAAAATTACAGCGCGGTTTTCAAGAACAGCAATATCGGATATTATATTCTGAATTCGTTCAAGGTGACTTTGCCAACGGTACTTTTTGCTGTGGGCCTGTCTTGCCTTTCTGGTTTTGCCTTGGCTGTCTACAAATTCAAGAGCAATTTGATCGTATTCTTCATGTTTGTGGCGGGTAACTTTGTGCCGTTTCAAATCCTTGCCATTCCAGTTCGTGATCTTAGCGTGCAACTGGGTCTCTATAACACGACGATGGGTTTGGTGATGTTCCACGTCGCCTTCCAAACCGGGTTTTGCACTTTGTTTATGCGCAACTTCATCAAGTCTTTGCCTTTTGCTTTGGTTGAATCTGCGCGGGTTGAGGGTGTTTCGGAATTCAAAATCTTCTGGCACATCGTTTTGCCTTTGATGCGTCCTGCCATTGCCGCACTGTCGGTGCTGGTGTTTACTTTTATTTGGAATGATTATTTCTGGGCCACGGTTATGGCACAAGATGCTTCGGTCAAACCCGTGACAGCGGGCATGAACGAACTTAAAGGCCAATATAAAGTGGCATGGGAGTTAATCTCTGCTGCGTCGATCATTGCCGCGTTGCCGCCTGTGGCCATGTTCTTTCTGATGCAAAAACATTTCATCGCAGGTCTCACACTTGGAGCCACCAAGGGATGAAACTCGCGCGTCTTAATGATAGGCTGACCTTTGCTTTGCCTGATCGAGGCATGCCGATCATTCTCAATTGTTTTGGCTCGCAGGGCCAGAACTTGGAAGGCTGGGAGATTATTCACCAGCGCTCCAAACGCGTTAATGGCATGGATGTGCCGCTTGCATCGGCGCAATATTTGCCGACAGGTGGCATGGGAAATTTTGGCTGGCCCGCCATTCAAGGACATAGGAACGGCACGCAATTTGTTTTAGAGCCGAGCCAATGGAATGTGGTGAGTGGCGAAGATGCGTTGACGCTGGAGGGCATCGACCCTGTTGCTGAAATAAAATTGCGTTTGCATTTTCGTGAATCCGCAACTTTGATTATGCATACCGAGTTGATCAATATCGGAACAACGCACTATAATTTAGATCGCTGCATGGCGGCCAGCGTTATGGTTCCAGGCGGCGCTGAAACCATTACATCATACCGTGGAAAATGGGGACAGGAATTTCAGGAGACAACTGAGCCTGCGGGCGATGCGCTGTGGCTGCTCGAAAGCCGCAAAGGCCGCACCTCCCATGATCGGTATCCAGCGGTTACTCTGAAGAGTGCATTGGGCGGGCTTTATGCTTTGCATTTGGGTTGGAGCGGAAATCATTGCGTCGCGGTTGATCGCTTGGATGATGGACGCTCGCTGATCCATGCCGGAGAATTATTTGAGCCAGGTGAAATGATCTTGGCCGCGGGCGAAACCTATTCGTCTCCTAAAGTGTATGCGGCACACGAAGCTTGGGGCGATATTGGTGATCTATCTCCTCTGTTCCATTGGTCTCTCCGTGAAGATGTTTTGCAATGGCCTGACGAAAAGATGAAGCCTCGCCCTGTGTTGCTCAATACATGGGAAGGCAATTATTTCACCCATGACGTTGAGCGCTTGAAGCAACAAGCCACACTTGCAGCCGAGGTGGGTATTGAGCGTTTTGTTTTAGATGATGGATGGTTTGGCAAACGCGATGATGACACATCAAGCTTGGGCGATTGGTCTATCGACAAGCGCAAATATCCAAATGGGTTGAAACCGCTGATCGATCATGTGGTTGGTTTAGGCATGGAATTTGGCCTGTGGTTTGAGCCTGAAATGGTGAATGTGAATTCTGATCTTTACCGTGCGCATCCCGATTGGATATTGCAGGAGAAAGGCAGGCCACTGCTCGATTCGCGCCACCAACAAGTGCTTGATCTGACGCGTAGAGAGGTGAGCGATTATTTGTTTAACTGTATGCACGATGTGTTGAAATCCAACAACATCGGCTACATCAAATGGGATATGAACCGCGACCTTACTCATGTGGGCGGTGCTGATGGCAGGCCTAAGACCCATGCTCAAACCTTAGCGGTCTATGCATTGATGAACCGCATTCGTGTGGCCCATCCAAATGTTGAAATTGAATCTTGTGCATCTGGTGGTGGGCGCATGGATTATGGTGTGCTCGAACATTCGCACCGCGTATGGGTTTCCGATTGCACCGATGCTTTGGAGCGCTTGGAAATACAGCGGGGAGCAAGGCGTTTTTTGGTTCCTGAAATTATGGGATGTCATATTTCAGCTTCGCCTAATCATCAAACCGAACGCATTCACACGCTAGCTTTCAGGGCCATCGTTGCCTTCTTTGGACATTTAGGTGTTGAGCTTGATCCATCGAAATTATCACCTGAGAAACTTGAAGAGCTGAAAGGTTGGATCGCGCTGCATAAATCTTTGCGCCATGTTTTGCATGCTCCGGATGCCACGAGTTTCGATTTGCCAGTGGTTGATGGTCGTTATGTTTTTGGCGTGACGTTGCACGACGAAGATTCACGCCATGAACATATGATCGTGGCGGTGGCACAAGGCCCGCACCCGAAACGTGAGCAACCCGCACCGCTGCGCCTACCGGTTTATAATGGCAGCCATTCATTTATCGTGCGCGAGATTGGCCCGGTGAAATACAAATTTGCGCGCAGCATTGCTTCGCAAAATACCATTTTGAACGGTGAGCAAAAAATCGCTGGCGACCTAATTTCATCGCACGGCATTCCGCTTCCAATTCTCTATCCTGAGTCCGCAATTCTTCTCGAAATTAAATCTGAAAGGACGCTTTGATCATGGCCAATGTGACTTTACACAATGCTCGTAAATCCTTCGGTTCTGTCGACATTATCAAAGGTGTGAACCTTGAGGTGGCCGATGGTGAATTTTGCGTTTTCGTGGGGCCATCAGGCTGCGGCAAATCCACTTTGCTCCGCATGATCGCCGGGCTTGAAGAATTCACCTCAGGCGATTTGAAGATTGGCGGTAAGCCAATGGTAGACGTGCAATCTGCGGATCGCGGCGTCGCCATGGTGTTTCAATCCTACGCACTTTATCCGCACATGACGGTAGCTCAAAATATTACGTTTGGCCTGAGAATGGCGAAAATGCCCGCCGACGCAATTGCAAAACAACTGAAAAATGCATCCGATATGTTGCAACTTGGGCCATTGCTGGAGCGCAAGCCTTCGCAGCTTTCAGGGGGCCAACGCCAGCGTGTTGCCATCGGCCGCGCCATCGTGCGCCAGCCTGAAGTATTTTTGTTTGACGAACCGCTTTCAAATTTGGATGCGAACTTGCGTGTGCAAATGCGCATTGAAATCACCAAGCTGCATCAAGATTTAAAATCCACAATGATCTATGTGACCCATGATCAAGTGGAAGCCATGACCATGGCTGATAAAATTGTAGTATTGAATGCGGGCCTCATTGAACAGGTGGGTTCGCCTTTGGAGCTTTATCATCGCCCCAATAATATGTTTGTGGCGGGCTTTATAGGTTCACCAAAAATGAATTTCATAAAGGCTACAGCTTCGCCAGCAAAGAGCGGCAAAATTAACGTGACTTTGCCCGGCGGTACCAAAATCATCTTGGATGATCAGGGTAAGAAACTGACGGATGGTCAAGCTGTGACACTCGGTATCAGGCCAGAACATCTGACCATCGGTGAAAAGAATGATGGCGAGTTGAAAGGCACGCTGCGGATTGCTGAATATTTGGGTTCTGAAACCATGTTTTATGCCAGCTTGGCTGATGGCTCTGATCTCTCGGTGAAGGCCGATGGTTTGACCAGCGCGAAACAGGGCAGCGATATCAAATTCGGTATGCCAGCAAAGGCCTGCCATTTGTTTGATGCTTCCGGCAAAACAATCTTCAATGGCGATCTTTCAAAATAATGCTTGGTGTTTGTTATTATCCCGAACATTGGGACGAAAAGATTTGGGCTGATGATGCAAGGCGCATGCGCGAAATGGGCATCAGCTTTGTGCGCATTGGCGAATTTGCGTGGTCGCGCTTAGAGCCCAAACGTGGATCTTATGATTTTGGCTGGCTTGACCGCGCGATGGATGTGCTGGGCAAAGCCGGACTTAAAATTGTTCTCGGAACGCCAACGGCAACACCGCCCAAATGGTTGATGGATGAACATCCAGATATTGCACCAGTCGACGAGCATGGCAGGCCCCGCGGATTTGGATCGCGCAGGCACTATTCGTTCTCATCAGAAACCTATGCAACTGAAAGCGCTGCGATTGTCGAAGCTTTGGCCAAACGTTATGGCAATCACAAAGCCTTGGCGGGCTGGCAAACCGATAATGAATATGGCTGCCATCTCACCGTGCTGTCTTGGGGGCCGCAAGACCTCAAGGCTTTCCGCAATTATCTGCGCAAAAAATATCAGACCTCGGATCAACTCAACGAAGCTTGGGGCAATGTGTTCTGGTCGATGGAGCTGAATAGCTTTGATGAAGTAAGCCTGCCAAATCTGACCGTGACCGAAGCGAACCCTGCCGCTCGGTTGGACTTCTGGCGTTTTCAATCTGATCAAGTTGCAGCTTTTGATAAAATGCAATGCGATATTATTAGGAAGCATTCCCCGGGCCGTTTCATCACGCATAATTTTATGGGCTTCTTCAATGAGTTTGATCATTGGAAATTGGGCGAAAATCTTGATCTGGCATCATGGGATTCCTATCCCGTAGGCTTCACCGAGCAGTTTCCCTTTTCAGAAGATGACCACGTGACATGGGCTGAGACGGCGCACCCTGATATTGCCGCGTTCCATCATGATCTCTATCGCGGCGTGGGCCGTGGGCGTTTTTGGGTGATGGAGCAAATGCCAGGCCCCGTGAATTGGGCGCCTTGGAACCCTGTGCCGAAGCCCGGCATGATCAGGTTATGGACGTGGGAAGCGCTGGCGCATGGCGCAGAAGTCGTGAGCTATTTCCGCTGGCGGCAAGCGCCTTTTGCGCAGGAACAGAATCACGCCGGACTAAATATGGCAGGGCTGTCGGAATTGTCGGTTGGTGGGCGTGAAGCCCAGCAAGTTGGCGATGAGTTGAAGCAGCTTGGCCATCTTCCAAAATCGCAACAATCGCCAGTGGCGATTGTGTATGACTACGAAGCTTCATGGATCACCCGCATTCAGCCGCAGGGCAAAGATTTCCTCTATCATGAGTTGGTTTTCCGTTGGTACGAGGCAGTGCGCCGGTTAGGGCTGGATGTTGATTTTGTGCCACCCGGCTATGATTTGAAGGGCTATAAACTTGTCCTTGCGCCGAGCCTGCCGCATGTTTCTGATGCTGCGCTCAAAGCTTTTGAGAAAGCGGATGGTGTCGTTCTCTATGGGCCGCGCACAGGTTCAAAGACCAGGAATTTTGCAATTCCGGAAGGTCTGGCTCCTGGGCCATTGCGTGAATTACTCAGTACACGGATTACTCAGGTGTCGTCCCTACGCCCTGGTGTGACCCATAGTGTTAAGGGCAAAGTGGCCGGCAAGGCAGAACGCTGGCGCGAATATTTGGAAACGAATACAGAGGTTGTGGCGCGTTTTGAAAATAAAGATGCAGCGCTTATTGCAAATGCTAACCATCATTATCTCGCTTGCTGGCCAGATGAAAAGCTTTTGCATGCAACCATTTCATTGATGTGTAAAAAAGCAAAGTTGGAAACCATGGCTTTGCCCGCGCATATTCGCATCAGGCAAAGAGGCGAATATTCGTTTGCATTTAATTATGGAACCAAGAATTGGGCTTTGCCTAAAAATGCAAAAACTGTTTTGGGCAAAAAACAACTTGAACCACAAGCGGTGGCAGTTTGGCGCAACTAGCTTCGCGTTGATTTAAGTGTTTCCGCATCCAAAACCTTTGTAGCATTGTCGAACGACCTATCGAGATGGCTCCCCATTGTGGCACGAGCTTTTTCAGCATCGCCACTATTCAGGGCGCGGATGATCTCGCGGTGTTGTTCCAGCGTGGCCTCAGCTTCACCAGCACGCGGCAACATCATGTGCCGACAGCGATCCAGTTGCGCTTTTGAAATTTCGATGGCCCGCCAAAGGCGGGGCAGATTGCTGATTTCCGATATGGTGCGGTGAAATTTATCATCAGTTGCAATGGCCAAGATGTAATCTTTATGTTCAATAGCACGAGCGTGGGCCATAATAATATCCGCCAACGTATCTGCATGAATAGGGGTCATGTTTTTGACCGCCTGCGCCGCGCTTTCCATTTCAAGGGCACGGCGAATGATGTAGGCCTGTTCAACCTCATGGCGATCAATCAATGCAGCTCTCGTTCCTGATTGTGCCACGACGTCTATCAAATGCTCGTCACTGAGTTTCTTCACGGCCTCGCGGACGGGTGTCCGTGAAACTTTTAATTGCGCCGCAATCAGTTTCTCATCGACAACATCTCCGGGGCCAATTTTTCCAGTTAAAATCAGATTGCGCACCAGCTCATAAATCTGGTCACGAAGGGGCCGCTTCCGATCCATTTTAGCTCTGGAAAGTTCGTTTCTCATAACTGTGATACTAATATATCAGTTGTAGACAGCAACAGAAAACTTGCATAGATTGGTGAAAATAAAAAAATCAAAGGGAGGGTCAAAGACGTTGGCAAATAATTTTCCTAAGCTTCACAATGCGATGTGGCCCGGCCTTGTCGGCAAAGGAGCAGATTCGGAACCCGGTATTGAACTTGATACATTAATTGATTTGACCGCCAAGGCAAACGTGAATGGCGTGAAATTTGATGGCATTGATATTTTTCATGTCGGCCCACACACAAATATTGACTGCGATGATGACGAAATTAAACGCCTTGCGGAAAAAGTGCAAAAGCGTGGCCTGATGATCGGTTCAATCGTCGCGCCCGTTTGGCCACCCGTTGGTGGCGGTTCTGCTATGGGTTCTCCCGCTGATCGCAAAAAATTCGTCGAGAATGTGAAGAAATCTTGCAAGCTCGGCCACCGCTTGCGTGAGCTTGGCGTTAGACCTTACGGTTTGATCCGCATTGACTCTGCCGCAAGCCCCGCAGATTGGGCCAAAGACCCTGTGGGCAACACCAAAAAAATCGCCAAGACGTGGCGCGAGGCGTGCAATGTTGCAGTGGATTATGGTGAGCGCTTGGCCGCTGAGGGTGAAATTTGCTGGGGCGGCATGCATTCATGGAAAGACATGATCAACACGCTAGAGGAAACTGATCGCCCGCAAACAATCGGTTTTCAGGCCGACATGGCTCATACGCTGCTTTACACGATGGGCTATAACGCACCGAAATCTCGGTTGCTCCCCGCTAAATTTGATTGGAAAAGTAAGCCGATACTCGATGCGGCGCTCAAGAAAATGACTGACGCGTTGCGGCCATGGACAATTGATTTCCATGTTGCGCAGAATGATGGCACGGTAAAAGGACTTGGATATCACGATAAAACGGGCCGTCATTGCATGGTGACGGATAAGAATGGCAAATTAGATATTCCAAAACACGCTGGCTATTGGTTGCGTGATGCGGGCGGCGAACTGACCAAGGCCTTTAAACATATTTGTTGGGACGGCTGCATGTTCCCCAACGACGTGATGCTAAAGCAGCAAACTTGGAATGACATTTTGGCGACCATGATCAAGGTGCGCGATAAGCATGGTTGGGTTGCCTGATGGCTAAGAAAAAGCTCAACATCGGCATGGTGGGTTATGGCTTTATGGGCCGTACGCATTCTAATGCATTCTCTCAAGCGGGCCATTTTTTCGATTTGCCCTATCAACCCGTGCTCAAAGCTGCGTGTGCCCGTGACGTAGCAAAGCTCAAGCCCTTTGCCGATCAATGGGGCTATGAATCCATGGAAACCGACTGGCGCAAATTGGTGGAGCGCAAAGACATTGATTTGATCGATATTGCCAGCCCCAATGATACCCATATGGAAATTGCCATTGCTGCAGCCAAGGCCGGCAAAATGGTGATGTGCGAAAAGCCATTGGGCCGCAACGTCGCAGAGTCAAAAAAGATGGTGGCCGCAGTTGAAAAAGCCGGTGTACCAAACATGGTTTGGTATAATTATCGCCGCGTGCCTGCTGTGTCGCTGGCCAAGCAATTGATTGAAGAAGGCAAGCTTGGCAAAATTTTTCATTACCGCGCCAAGTTTCTGCAAGACTGGACAATTTCTGCCGATCTGCCGCAAGGTGGCCAAGGCTTATGGCGGCTTGATGTGAAAGTGGCAGGCAGCGGCGTGACGGGTGACTTACTCGCACATTGTATCGACACCGCGATGTGGCTGAACGGGTCAATCGATAAAGTTGTAGGCCTGACCGAAACCTTTATCAAAGAGCGCCAGCATAATCTGACGGGTAAAAAAGAAAAGGTCGGCATTGATGATGCCAGCTTGTTCCTTGCTAAATTCGCAAATGGCTCACTGGCTAATTTTGAAGCCACACGTTACGCGCGGGGGCACAAGGCGCTTTACACTTTAGAGATCAATGGCGAGAAAGCCTCAATTGCTTGGGATCTGCATGATCTGCACCGCCTGCAATATTTTGATCACCGCGACGAAGGGAGAACGCGTGGTTGGCGCTCTTTGCACGTCACAGATAGCGATCACCCCTATATGAGCAAATGGTGGGTGCCTGGTTTGCAAATTGGCTATGAACACACATTCATCCACCAAGCTGCTGACTTTCTTGAAGGTGTGGGTACGGGCAAATCTGCTGCGCCAACCTTCCGTGAAGCGATGGCAACTGACATCGTGACAGATGCAGTTTTGAAATCCGCCAAATCTGGCAAATGGGAAAAAGCAAAATAAGCAATTACTTTCTTGAAATATTTTTCAAGAACGATAGTCTAATTTTATAAGAGAGCCGCAAAGGTCAAATGGGAGTGAGATGTCTGAAGGATTAAAATATGCGTTGCGTCTAAATGGGATTTCTAAATCCTATGACACTGTGCGCGCACTTGCTGGCCTTTCCTTCGATGTGATCGAAGGTCGTTTTTTTGCGCTGTTCGGTCCAAGTTCGGTCGGCAAGACCACAGCTCTTCGAACCATTACTGGATTGGTAAAGCCTGATTCAGGCAGAGTTGAAATCAATGGCAATGACGTGACCGATGCGCCAATCACTGGTCGTGGCGTTTCGATGGTGTTTCAATCCTTTGCGCTCTATCCGCATCTCACAGTTTACGAAAATTTCGCTTACCCTTTGCGTGAAGAAAAAATCGGCCGCGAAGAGATTGATAAACGTGTGAAGGAAACAGCGACAATGCTGAAACTTTCACACCGTTTGGAACGCAAGCCCAACACCTTGTCTGGAGGTGAACAGCAGCGCGTGGCGCTTGGTCGTTCGCTAATCCGCCGCCCGAAAATTCTCCTGCTTGATGAACCGCTTACAAATCTTGATGCCAAGTTGCGCCATGATATGCGCGCTGAGTTAAAGCGCCTGCACCGCCAGTTTGGCATGACGATTGTATATGCAACGCCTGATGAACTTGAAGCTCTATCAATGGGCGAAGAAATTGCTGTGATGCGTGATGGTGCTGTGGTGCAACGCGGTACACCTGACGAGCTTTATGAAAATCCGGTTGATATGTATGTCGCCGGAAAAATCGGTTCGCCGCATATGAACATGATTAAAGCCAAAACGGGCAGCGATAAAACAGTGTTTGAAACCTCGCTTGGCAAGATCATTTCAAAAGCGAAAATCAAATCAGCTGAATCTGGCGAAGCTGCAATGTTGGGAATCAGACCAAGTGACATTCGCTTTGCTGCTCAAGGGGAGGTCGGCATTAAGTCGACAATTCAAATGCTTGAACCATTGGGTGACGTGACTGTTGTGTCGGTAGACACGGGTTCTGAAACCCTGCGCATGGTCGTGCCGGAATCCGCCGCCACAATGATCAAGCCAGGGCAGGCCACATCTATTTATCTCGATCACAAGAAATTTCACATCTTCCGCGCTTCGAGCGGACAAGTAATGACTTGAAACTCGAAGACCGAAGTTAAAAAATGATGACTACAACAGGAGGAAACCTAAGATGACTGCTAAGACCAAACTTCAAGGATTGGCAACAGCCGCAGGCTTTGCTTTGGCCTTGTTTGTCGGGGGCGCCACAACCGCTTCCGCCGAAGACGTAACGCTCCATATGGCGGTGCCTGATTGGCCACCGACCCGCATTATGAAAAAATATTTCGATGAACAATACAAACCCCCATCGGGCAATAAGGTCATACTCGATGTTGATTTTATTCCGTGGCCTGATTTCTACACCCGTGTGAATGCTTCGCTCACATCAGGCGAAAAGAAATACAACATGTCGGTGGCCGATTCACAATGGCTCGGTGCATTTGTTGAAGGCGGATATTTCCGCAAAGTGAACGACTATATTGAGGCCGATCCGGCATTGGCCAAAACCATGGCCGATATTCATCCTTCATTCTATAATGCTTATTCAACATATCCTTACACCTCGAAAAACATTTACGGCTTCCCACAGTTTCCAGACGTTTTGGTGACCTATGGCCGTAAAGACATTCTGTGTGATGCAGGTGAGCAAGCGGCATTCCTAGCCAAGTTTAATTCTAAGCTCCCTTGCACCGGCGAAGAAATTGACGCCATGGATTGGACGGCTTTCGAAAATGTAGGCAAATTCTTCCAACGCAAGAAGGGCGAAATGCTGGCTGGTAAACCGCTTGACGATGATTTCTATGGCATCGCCTTCCAAGCTGGCAAAGGCTATGACTTCTCTTCGATGCAAATCAATGGATTTATTTGGCAAGAGGGTGGAGACATCTGGGATGAAACAAAAATACCAGATGGCAAAGCTGAAGGCGTTGTAAACTCGCCCCAAGCGATCAAAGGTCTTGCTCATTACCTCAGCCTAATTCAATATATGCCACCTGTCGCCAAGACCGGGACGATGGATATTTTCAAGTCCGACGAATTGTTCCGTGAAGGCAAAGTGGCCATGAACATTGACTGGATTGGTTTGGGCGAAGCTTCGCTTGATCCTAAGACATCAAAGGTCTCAGACAAGCTGGTGTTCGGTCTGCCACCCGGCACTAAAGGTGCAGATGGCAAGCTTGTCCGCTGGAACAATCTTGGCGGTCAACCCTTCGTGTTCACGACATGGAACAGCGATCTGCAAAACAAGGAAGGAATGGAGTTCGTGAAATGGTGGTTATCACCAGCCATCCAGAATCAGTTTGCGGCGGGCGGCGGACAATCGGCTGTGAAGTCGGTTTACTCTGATCCGAAATATGTGACTTATCGCCCTTGGAACCGGGCTTGGGCGGCAGCCTTGGATTGGCAAAAAGACGTGTGGCATGTTCCACAATTCTTTGAACTGCTGACCCAGCAACAAGACCAGTTCGACCTTGCCATTACTGGCAAGCAAGACGCCAAGACGACTTTGGATAATGTTGCGAAGTTCCAACAGGATCTTTTGTCGACTGCTGGGTTGATTAAGTAACGAAAAGTGCGTCACTGTTGGGTGACGCACTCAGAGCCAATTGCCGTCATGCCAGCATTTTGTGGCATGACGGATTTTTGGAATTTCAATTCGAGTAAGTAACAAAGCTGAGAGACCCGGTCTTCCCCCATGAGTGCCATAACGCCTACCACACCTGTCCCGGGCCTATTTGAAATACAGGCACATAACTGGAAACTCGCCATTCTCGTCGGGTTGATTGTTTCCGTCCTGTCAATGTTTGCGTTGCCGCCCGAGGCTGCCTTCTGGATCACAGGTGCGATGGCCGCCATGGTCGCCGCCGCTTTCGTCGTGAACGCCTATCGCCGTCATTATTATGGTGGCTTGCTGGTGGCCCCGGCTATTGCTGTTTTATTTGTGATGAACATTTTTCCGTTGCTTTGGTCTTTAGGGCTCTCGTTTTTCGCTTATCAAAGCAATCAGCAAACTATCCGCTTTGTGGGTCTTACTAACTACACGAAAGTGCTGACAGACAGTTTGAAGGCGCCCGAAAACTGGGCCAATCTCACCAACACCGCAATGTTCGTGGTGCTGACGGTGACCGCGCAAATGATCGTTGGGTTTCTCTTGGCACTGATGTTCGCGAAACAATTTCCGCTGCGCAAATATTTACTGATTCTGGTGCTCACGCCCATGATGCTTTCAGTCGTTGCGGCTGGCGTGTTCTTTTCATATTATTATGATCCTACTTTCGGCTTGCTGAGCTATTTCATCCGCCTATTTACCGGTGAACAATTCATATTAATGGACAACAAAGCCGGTGCTGTCGCGGGCATCGTGTTTGCCGACGCGTGGATGTGGTCACCTTTTGTGATGCTGCTCGTGCTGGCTGGTTTGGTGTCGGTGCCGAAATATTTATACGAAGCAGCAGCAATCGACCGGGTATCGGGATGGCGGCGTTTCTGGTCAATCACATTTCCTTATATTCGCGGGCTTCTCATGTTGGCGCTTTTGTTTCGCACCATCGAAGCCTTCAAAATGGCTGATCTCGTTATTCTGCTCACCAAGGGCGGCAATGGCACCATGACAATTTCTTATCACTTGATCCGCATTGCCAATGAGCAAAACAAAACCAGCGAAGGAGCCGCTATTTCATATGTAATGCTATTTATCGTGATCGTTCTGACCAATCTTTATCTTTATATCGCCAACAGACGCACAGAGGGGGCTTGAACATGAGCAAAGCAACTTCAATCTGGGAAAAACTGGGCTTCCGCAAAGCTTCAGGAGTCAGCGAAGCTGGTTGGGGCCAAACGCTGTTTGCAGGCATCATTAGCCTGATCTATTTCTTGCCCGTGCTGCTGATTATTATCACTAGCTTTAAATTGCAAACAGAAGCCTTATCCATTCCACCCAAATTCATGCCGACCAATTTATTCGGACTGATCCCTGACGCTTACGTGTTTTCACCAACGCTCGAAAACTACACTTCGGTTTTCTCGCGCGCCATGACCTCTGGCGGTGTGGCGGAGAATACTGGCTTTGATCGCTATTTTTTCAACTCTATCATGATTGCCAGTGTATCTGTCTTGCTGGCTTTGGTGATCGGCACCCTCGCGGCTTTCGGCTTTTCGCGCTATCCGCTGAAAGGCAACGACACTTATTTGTTCGTTATTCTAACTACTCGCATGTTGCCTGCCATTGTTGTTATCATTCCCATCATATTGATGTTTCGCGTGACAGGACTTTCAGGTTCTTACCTTGGAATTATTATGCTTTACACCGCATTCAATCTGCCTTTCACGATATGGATGATGAAAAGCTTTTTTGACGAGTTGTCACTGGATGTGGAAGACGCAGCGCGCCTTGATGGCTCATCGGGTCTGAAAGTATTTTTCAAAATATGCCTGCCGCAAGTTCTCGCAGGTCTTGCAGCCACTTTCGTATTCGGGCTGATCCTCACTTGGAACGAGTTCCTCTTTGCACTGCTCCTCACGGGCATTGATACGCGTACTGTTCCCGTTGCCATGAGCCAGGCTGTGGCTGGTGGTGGCATCGGCGTGTTGTGGGGATTGCTCGCCGCGATTGAAACGCTGTTTCTTATCCCCGTTTTCTTCGTCACCTTCTTCTTGCAAGATCACTTGTTGCGTGGCGTAACCTTCGGAACGGTGAAGCGCTGATGTCGACGATTGAACTTAAACAAGCGACCAAAAAATATGGTGACTTTGTTGCCGCGCGGGATGTTGATCTTTCGGTGAAGAAAGGTGAAGTGGTTTGCCTTCTTGGGCCTTCGGGTTGCGGCAAAACCACAACATTGCGGATGATTGCTGGGCTTGAGCGCATCACATCTGGCGAAGTTATTGTGGCTGGCCAACGCATGAATGATTTGCCGCCTGAAAAGCGCGACATCGCCATGGTGTTCCAATTCTATGCGCTTTATCCAGCACTCACCGTCGGCGAAAATATCGCCATGCCGCTGCATCATGAAAAGATTAGCGCAACGGAAATGAAATCCCGTGTCGATAAAGTCGCTGAAATTTTGCATCTTGGCTCGGTATTGAACCGCCTGCCCGGTCAAGTGTCCGAAGGTGAAAAACAACGTGTTGCAGTCGCGCGCGCTATTGTGCGTGACCCCAATTGTTTTTTGTTTGACGAGCCGCTCTCGCGTCTTGATGTGGAGTTGCGCCATTCCATGCGCGGGCAGATCAAGCAGGTTCTTGCAAATCTGTCCAAGGCCACAGTGATTGTAACTCATGATCAGCTTGAAGCGCTGACCATGGCAGACCGCATCGCAATTATGAAGGACGGCATTATTGAACAAGTCGGCACGCCGCATGAGGTTTTTGCCAAGCCAGCTAATGTGTTTGTAGGAAGTTTCATCGGCACGCCTCAGATGAATTTAGTCGAAGCAAAATTGAGCAAATTTGAAAAAGGCAAAGCTTCAATCAATTTTAACGGTCAAGATATTGAGATTACAACGAATGAGCGGGTTGGAAAATTGAACTCTCCTAAAATCACGATTGGCATCCGCCCCCGTGCTTTCACGGCAGAGTCAAAAGCCAGTAATGAAAATATTCAAGCTGTGGCTGAACTGATTGAACCGATGGGAGCCGAAACGCTGGTGCACGCACGCACCAAAGGTGGCAATGACATTCGTGTTGTCGTGCCGCGAGAGAACCGGGTGAAAGTTGGCGAGGCGCTGCATCTGCGCCCTGATCCGGCACAGACCCATGTATTTGGCGAAAATGGAAAGGCGGTGCGCCTATGAGCGCTGAACCTGAAAAGGGCATGACATCAAAGCAAGCCTTCAAGATGGAATATTCCATAATTGGCTTGGGGTTGTTTGCGCTCGTCTTGATATTCCAACCTTTCAGCATTGGCTTATTTTCAATCGGCTGCATGTTGGTTGTATTGGCTGGTTTGGTGAACAACATTCTGCCTTTGGCGCAACCGGGCGTTAAAGTAAGCTCTGTCATCACAACGGCCATGGTTGTGGCGATGATTTTTTGCATTGTGTTGCTTGTCGCAATCTGGGCGGCTTATCTTTATGGCAAGTTCTTTCTCGCTGCGCCGAACCCCGATACGGCTGCCGGTAAAGTGATGTTGACTGCAACGCCGTTTTACCTGCACCCCTTTGTGGGGAGCGTGGCAGCAATTGCTGCAGCACTTGCAGGCGTAATCTGGTGGCGATCAAAAAAGGCGTAAATTAAATGCGCTATGATGTATCGGTTATCGGTCTTTATATCCTCGATGTTTTGGGGCGTCCTGTATCGCGCATTCCCGAAGGCGGCGGGGTTGATTTCATCGAAGAGATCAGACTGACCGTGGCGGGCACGGCAGGCGGGACGATTATTGACACTGCCAAATTGGGTTTAAAAAGCCTTGCCGTAGGTGCAGTGGGTGATGATGAAAAAGCCGATTGGGTTTTGGGACGCATGGAAAAACATGGCATTGACGTTTCAGCCATGCAGCGTCTGAAAGGCGTTCCAACATCTGCAACAATTCTAAATATTCGCCCCAATGGTGAGCGCCCGGCCTTGCATGTGCGCGGAGCGTCTGATCATTTTGATGTGACTCCAGAAATGTATGATCAGGTGTTTGATACCCCGATCATTCACCTCGGCGGCACAGGGCTTTTGAAAAAACTCGACGGGCCAGCCAGTCTCACGCTTTTAAAAGAAGCAAAGAAACGCGGATCTATTGTAACTTTTGATCTTATTGCGGCCAATAGCGCAACTGCCAAAATCGTAAAGCCGCTTCTTCCTTTCATCGACTATTTTATGCCATCAATTGAAGAGGCCAAAGATATGTCGGGCATGAGAACGGCAGATGATTGCGCCAAATTCTATTTGGGCCTTGGCGCAAATTGTTGCGTTTTCACACTGGGCGGCGATGGCGCATATTATGCCCATAAAAATGGTACGCGCATCAATTCTCCGGCCTATGACGTGGAAGTGGTAGATACAACCGGTTGTGGAGATGCGTTCGATGCAGGATTTATCGCAGCACTTCATCATAAAATGGATGTCGAAACATCGCTGCGTTTCGCCCAAGCCTCTGCAGGATTGGTCGCTACGGGTCTGGGTTCAGACGCGGGGATTATTTCTTTTGAACACACGCTTCAAACAATGAAGAATTGGAAGATTAAGCAATGAGATTTGCAGGTAAACGGGCAATCGTCACAGGTGGCCTATCTGGCATAGGCAAAGCGGTGGTCAAGCGCATTGAGCGCGAGGGCGGCAAAGTTGCTGTTTGGGATATCAATGGAGGCATCAAAACCAATATTGCTGATTTCAATTCAGTGATGAGTGCTGCCGAGCAAACCATCAAGCAAATCGGCGGAATAGATATTCTTGTGAATAGTGCCGGCATCACCGGCCCCACAGTTCCCGTCACCGAATTTTCGGTTGAGGGTTGGGAGCAGACGATTGCAATTAATCTGAATGGAACTTTTTTCACCAACAAAGCTGTTGTGCCCCACATGGTGGCTCAAAATTATGGTCGTATTGTCAATGTCGCATCGATCGCGGGCAAAGAGGGCAACCCCAACGCATCGGCCTATTCCGCTTCAAAAGCCGGTGTGATTGGCTTTACAAAATCACTAGCCAAAGAATTGGCCAAAACCAACATCACGGTAAACGCGGTTACCCCCGCCGCTGTGCGTACGCCGATCTTCGATCAAATGCCGCAGGCACATATTGATTTCATGCTGGCCAAAATCCCCAAGGCGCGTTTTGGCACTGTTGATGAAGTGGCCAGCCTCATATGTTGGCTGGCTTCAGAAGAATGTTCGTTCTCGACTGGCGCCGTGTTTGATGTTTCAGGCGGTCGCGCCACTTATTGAGCGGTAAAACCACCGTCTATGAGAATATCCTGACCCGTAACCAAATCCGAAGCTGAAGACGAAAGATACAAAATCAAATCAGCCACTTCCGTTGTCGTACCGAACCGTCCAAGCGGAATCTTCGCCTTCATCGGATCACCCTTTTCAGGCTTGCCCCAAACCATCTCGCCCATCGGCGTCAATATCACTGTGGGGCAGACGGTGTTGGATTGAATATTGTGTTTGGCCCATTCAATCGTCATCACTTTAGTCAGCATGTTGAGCCCACCTTTGGACGCGCCATATGACCCATGATCGGCAAGCGCCATCACGCCAGATTGCGACGACACATTAATAATCTTGCCCATGCGCTGTTTGATCATGTTTGGAACCAAAGCTTGCGCCAACAAAAATGGTGCGCGGAGGTTTACATTGATCGTCGTGTCCCAGCTTTCCATAGTGATGTCGAGTAGAGGCTGGTTAAGTGCAATGCCTGCGTTGTTCACGAGAATATCAATCGTGCCAAATTCGGCCAGCGCTGCCTTGGCAGCAAGACGTGGCCCATCGACTGTGCTCATATCGGCTGAAACCGCCAAGCATTTCCGCCCGGCTTTTTTTACAGCCGCCGTCACATCCTTCAACCCTTGTGCATCGCGGCCGACCACCACAAGATCAGCGCCCGCATCTGCCAAAACTTTGCAAGCTTCAAAGCCGATGCCCTTGGTCGCTCCCGTGACCAGTGCGCGCTTGCCCTCAAGGCTAAATCTTTTCACCCAGTCTGACATTGCATTCCTCCTGATTTTTTACGATCATCATCCCAAGAAACACAAAGGTCAATATTCAGGAGTGATCAATGGAAAGAATGTGCAGAATTATTAATATCAAGCCCGAGATCATTCCTGACTACAAGCGTATCCATGCGGCTGTGTGGCCAGAGATTCTGAAAGCTATCGCCGACAGCAATGTAAAAAACTATTCGATCTTTTTGCGTGAGCCCGAAAATCTTCTGATTTCCTATTGGGAATATCATGGCACGAATTATGCCAAGGACATGGAAGACATCAAAAAAGCGCCGCGCATGCAGGAGTGGTGGGATATGACCGATCCGATGCAGACCCCGCTCGAAACGCGCGCGGCTGGCGAGTGGTGGGCCAGCACACAAGAGGTGTTTCACACGGATTAAGACTTTTTGTTCTTTCCAAAAAAATTCCGTTCCAACTCGGCAAAAGCCCGTTGATAAACATTCATCTCAGTGTTCGGCATCAAAGTTAAATCATCTCGCGGGCTCGCCTCCCAATCACCCGTCCAAACGGCGAATGTGGTATTGTTTGCCGTCACAGGCCACAGCCTTGCGCCCGAAACATAATTAATCCATGGCAGTTCTGATTTTGTGATGCGATAGGAAAATGAGCGCTCGATATCATTCATGTGCAGCAGTTCTTCATTCAGATGACCAGCGCCAAAATAGAAATCCCGCACAGCCGAAACTTTGTCGGAACGATGTTTTTGCAGCATGTGCATCTTGGTGATGTCGCTGTGCCAAGCGCCCATGCCCGCAAAATCACGCATGATATTCCACACGCCATCAACGGGCGCTTTGATGACGCGAGAGGTCCAAACTTTGTTGGGCGAACCAGCTTTCCAACACGGAGCATCAATCGGCGTGGGTTTCATCGCTCTGATAATGGTGGCCAGTGATTTCCAATTCGACGCAAAGACATCGCGCGAAATAATTCGCTCATATTTTCCTTCATCACCCGGTGCTTCATCGAATGTCGCTGTCCACTCGGCAAAAGTCTGATTGGTGTGTGTAATCGGATAAAGCCGCAGGGTAGCCAGATATTTCTTTACAGGAAAAGCGGGTTTTTCAAAATTATAAGTGAATGAATAATTGGCATCATCCAGCGCCAGCAAACGTTCACGAATATGCCCGCCATCATGCGTGTGAAAAGAGCGCACACATCCCACCACATCGGCATCCAATCCGTTTTCAATTTTTGATTTTGCAATGGCGGGCGCCCAATTTGGCAAACCATTGAAGTCGCGCACCAAGCTCCAAACAGTCTGAACCGTAGCTTTCAAAACGATACTGGCATAGGCGCGAGCCATGTGGTCACCTCAAAATGAAATAGATTTGAAATTCTTGGTTTGTGCAGTCAGGGCCAATTCCGTCGGCAATCTCTCCATTGAGCTTGCACCATAAAAGCCATGAATCCCAGTGGTATTATGCAACATATAAGCGGCATCTTCCGGCGAGGAAATAGGCCCACCATGGCACAATACAATAACGTCCTTGCGAATCTTTTTGGCTGACTCGGCCATTGCCCCTACAATCGCGGGGCAGTCTTTCAGTTTCAATGCTGTCTCCGCACCAATCGCACCACCTGTGGTCAGGCCCATGTGCGGCACGATAATATCAGCCCCAGCCTTGGTCATGGCCACGGCTTCTTCAACTGAAAATACATAAGGCGTGGTTAACATATCTTTTTCATGCGCAGCTTTGACGAGATCGACTTCAAGGCCGTAACCCATGCCTGTCTCTTCCAAGTTTTTCCGAAACACGCCATCAAACAATCCAACAGTTGGAAAGTTTTGAATACCGGAAAAACCGAGAGCTTTGAGTTGGTCGAGAAAATGATCACGGATCATGAATGGGTCGGTTCCATTGACGCCCGCAAGCACCGGCGTGTGATGGACGACGGGTAATACTTCACGCGCCATATCGACGACAATTTCATTGGCATTGCCATAAGCGAGAAGACCAGCCAGTGAGCCGCGACCAGCCATGCGGTATCTTCCAGAGTTATAGATTACGATAAGATCAATACCGCCTGCTTCTTCGCACTTTGCCGAAAGCCCTGTGCCTGCCCCGCCGCCAATGATCGGTTGGCGTTTGACAATCATGTCGTGAAATTTAGCCAATAGATTCTTGCGTTCAAAGCGTGGCATTAATCTGGTTCCCTATGTCATGAAATGCGGCCACCACCGCTTCAGCGAATGCAGCTTCATTGATATGGGCATCAATTTCAATCAGTTTACGATTAGGTGCAGATCGCCAATTTTTTCGAATGGCTTCAAACAAAGCTTTATCCGCGGTGGTATCGTGAAATGCTTTGCCTTCAGCATCGATTGCCGAGACACCGCGCAGTGGCAGCAGGAATCGCACGGGCCCATCCATCTTGTTCAACCGTTCAATAATCCACTTTCCAATCACTGTACTTTCTTCAGGCGTGGTACGCATCAATGTAACAAACTCATTATGCACATAAAAATTGCGTCCCACAAATTTCTCGGGCACCGTTTCGCGAGCGCCGAAATTGACCATGTCCAAAGCACCAACAGATCCAACATATGGAATTTGTTTGCGAATGATTGATCCAAAGCGATCATCGTCACAGGGAAGTACGCCACCAAAAAGATGATCAGCTACTTCGGTTGTTGTAAGATCAATGGCCGCAGAGAGAAAACCTGAATCAATCAATTTCTCAAAGCACTGCCCGCCAGTGCCTGTGGCGTGGAACACAAAACACTCATTGTCGCCTTCGATGCGTTCACGAATTTGGGTGATTGCGGCAGTTGTCACGCCAAACATGGAGAGGCCAACAGCAGGCTTAGATTTCTTTGGGCGAGGCACTTTGTTCAACACCATGCCTGCTGCCGCATGCGCCGCATTGCCAATCACCACGCGGGTGATGTCATTGAGGCCCGCAACATCGGCAACCGCGTGCATCAGCATAATATCGCTGGGGCCAACAAAGGGCGCAACATTTCCTGAAGCGAGAGTTGAAACCATTATTTTAGGCAAACCCACGGGCAGGGCGCGCATAGCTGTTGTGACGATTGCGGTGTTTCCAGAACCGCCAAGACCTAAAACAGCACCGACATTTGTTTGTGCCAGTATGAACTGTGTCAAGGCCTCGGCCATCGCCGATACAGCAGTACCTCGGTCTGTTAGACCTAACACCGCTTCGACACCTTTGGGATGATGCGCGGCGACCGTTTGCGCAAGCACATCACATTTTGCAGAACTTGGCGTTGTTGAAACATCGACAGTTATAGCTTTGGCGCCCGCCGCTTTCACGCGACCGACCGCATAGAAAAGTTCATCGCCTTTCGTATCGAAAGTGCCAATCACATAAACGGGTTTTACCATCTAAGCTTTGGCCCAACCCTGCTTCATGTTCTTCAAACCCTCTCTAAAAACTTGCTCCTTGCTCGGTGCAAAATCACGCCATACGCGCGTAGCAGCTGCAAGTGCTGGCATAGAGCGACCGAAAGCTTCAATCGTCATCCAACCATCAAATTTGGCAGCCTTCAAACCTTTATACGTTGCGGCCCAAGGCACATGCCCGCGCCCTGGCGTGCCACGATCATTCTCTGAGATATGAACATGGATCATATGACGCTTGATGGTCTTAATTGCCGCTACCGGATCTTTTTCTTCGATGTTGGAATGGAATGTATCATACATGGCTTTGATGGCTGGGTGATCAACCTCGTCGAGATAATCTGCCAGCTGTTCCATGGTGTTGAGAAAGTACACTTCAAAGCGATTGAGAGCTTCTAAGGCAAAGCGCATATTGTGTCTGGCTGCATAATCGCCTGCAGCGCGGTGAAAGGAAACACCCCGTTTGCGCTCCTGCGCTGTTGCGGCCGTTCCAGAAAAAGAGCCGAGTTCGGAATGCATCGGACCCGCTCCAATCTGTGACCCTAAAGCGACATTGCAATCTACAAACCATTTTGCTCGGTCTAATGCACTTTTACGTTGAGCCTTATCTGGTGAAAGTGGATTGTTGCCAGCGCCCAGCACACTGACCGTGGTGCGGCCTAAACCAATTTTATCAAGCTCTTCGCCTAGCCATCGATAGTGATCTGGAGTTCCGTCGAACATTGGAATTTCAACGCCATCATATCCCACTTTTTTGAGTGCTTTGATAATCGGCAAATGCTCCTTGGTCACATGCGGTGTCCATAGCAAAAGATTGAAGCCAAATTTCATCAAACCCTCCCAATTTTGTTTTGCGTAGATCAAGCCGGATTCTAACAATTGTCAATTGCTGATACGTTTTTTGCTGGACGTTCTTTTGCAAAAGTTGGAAGCTAATTAAAATATCTTGGGAGGATTCTATGAACAAGCCATTCGCACCAGCCGATGCTTCAGCAGCACTTCTGCACCGATTGCAAAATTTAATGTCCACATCGCCTGTGCCCTCAATCTCGACTGAGTTATTGATCACGGCCGATGGAGAATTAAACCGCGAGCTCTATCATTTTCTCGTCGATCCACCATCAGACCCAAATCTCTTGAAAGGCAAACGCATCGCCATCGGTTGCACGAATGGCGTAGAGGAAGTTGAAATTCTGGGTGCGCAGCGCTGGCTGACTGAACACGGCGCAACCGTGCATATTGTATCACCGCGCATTGGCGAATTTCATCCGACTTTAGGCCTGCGTTTCCCAGCACAGACCAAAACCCACGTGCTCGCTATCCGTCTCATGGAAAATGCAGGCTGGTTGAAAATTGATAGATATATGGATGAGGCCAAGGTCGAAGACTATGACGCGGTGATATTACCGGGTGGTGCTTGGAATCCTGATGCATTGCGGATGGATAAACACGCCCAAGATTTCACCCGTGAGATGCACGCTGCAGGCAAACCCACCTGCGCCATCTGCCATGGTCAATGGGTGATGGTGAGCGCCAAGATGTTGAAGGGCAAAAAGGCCACTGCTGTTTGGAACATTCAGATCGACCTCGAAAATGCTGGGGCCACGGTGCTTGATGAACCCTGCGTTGTCGATGGCAACTTAATCACCGCACGCTTCCCCTATGATCTGCCACGCATGGTTGACGCATTAGTAAAACAGCTGGTTGCTGTTGCTTAAGACGTTGGAAACATTTGGTGCATTTTTTGTGACTCAGGGGACGCTTTGCTTCAACATTTCTTTCAAAAGGCTGGCGAAATCTTTCGATACAAATGTGCGGGCCCGTTCGAGAAGCAACGGAATAGGGCTTGACGGCTCTGTACGTCGATAGAAGCGTTCAACGCTCAACATCATTGATGTGGCTTGTGCCCGTGTTGCGACATTGAAAGTTTTGGACTCGCCTTCACCCATATCGCCAACATCGTCCTGCGCCAGATTTGTAAGTTGTGAGAAATCCAATGTGAATGGTGAGTCGCCACCAACGCTGATTTTTGCTTCTTGAGCGAGGTTTGGCGCAAGAACCTGCATAGCCTCGACAAAAGATTTGCCGACCAGTTGCAGTGCCTGCTTGGTCATTAAGCGCGCCGGACTCGATGGTTCGTGCAATGAGTAATAGGCTAGAATGCTTTCTAAAGCATTAGAAGCTTCCCTGACAGAGATCAGGTCGTCTGAAGTTGGAGGCATGTTGCCATTGGCAACTGAACTAGCCGTAGCAGTTTCACCTTGTTCATCTTCGGTGGACAGAGTTGCTTCCACTGTCGCGTCGCTAAATGCTGTGACACTACTGAGGAAAGCCAGCATAGTGTCCAAGAGTTCCGGCAGACGTACGAAATGTGGCGCTGTCTCGTGATTTACCTTGTCTACAAAAAGTTGATGAATGTCTGTAAGGGCTGTTTTGATTGTCACAATGTTATTTTTGAATGCAACCAGTTCGTCAATTTTTTCTGGTCGGTTAAATGCCGAAAGAATAGTGTCGGGATCGCCTATTTGCTCGTCAGCTTGGGGAGGAATTTTTTTGTTGGCGAGTTGAATACTGCGCATGGAAAGCGGACCCAAGCGCTTATCGACAATTATAGGCGCATTTTGCAGCGGCAAAACAACAGTGGGAAGATCATCCAAGGTAGCTAGGTAAGCAGAACGGAGCGCATCACCACCGGCTTCCTCCGACGGATGACAGTCAACCCATTGCGCTTTGAGCAGTACGAGCATTGCGGCCACAGAATCGGCAAAGCCCGACACATTGTCTGATAATATGTGCAATTTTGCAGCGAGCGTCAGAAAGCGCAAATCCCTCGACTTGGCAAGGAGTTGTTGGAGCTTTTCAAGATTGGGCTTGGCGTCAAATGCTTTTTTGTCGAAACTGCGATAACTAGCCGGAAGCTGGCCTTCTGCCATGCCGAGAAAATTCATGACCTCGGGATCGGCATCAGGGTCAGGCCCGCATGGAGCTTCGGTCGTTATTGGTTCTGCAATTCCTGAATAGATCGACGCACGGGTGTTCATGTTGGCTTTTCACCTTTCTCGCACAATGAAACGAACGCGCCCATCAGGCAATCCCCCAAATGCATGAGGTTAACAACATCAAAAATGATGGACGGGCTCATGAAAGATGATTACCTTCAAAGCAGTTAATCAGCTTCAAAGAGGCATGAAATGGCAAATCTATCGCAAGATACACGTGTTGGAAAATTCCAAACGGTGTTGGGAAAAGACAAGCTTGGTTTGACAGGTTTCAAGGGACAAGAAGGATTTAGCGAGCTGTTTGAGTTCCGCGTTAACTGCCTTTCAGACGAAAAGAAGCTGATTGATTTTGACGATCTTCTGGGAACAGATTGTCATGTCGAAATTGCCTCAAGGCATGAAGGCGTTTCGCGCTACTTCCATGGTGTCATTGCCGAAGCAAAATTTCAAGATTATGTCGGCGGCCTGCCAACATATAAAATCGTTTTGCGTCCTTGGCTCTGGCTGCTGTCGCGCACACGCAACTGCCGCATCTTCAATGACAAAACGGTACTCGAGATTGTTAAAAAGGTGTTGGGGCATTATGGCTATGCGCACTTCGACATCCGAACTGGCGACTATTGGCCAAAACTGGAATATTGCGTGCAATATCGCGAAAGCGATTTTGATTTCGTTTCAAGACTGCTGGAAAGTGTAGGTCTATATTATTATTTTGAACACAGTGACAGTCAACATTTGATGGTTATCAATTTTGGCGCAGGCGGTGACAAACCCAAAGGCGGAGGACCCGATGTGGTTTTTGATCCGACTGATCAGAGTGCGGCGCGCAAGGGAGATTTTTTTGATGATTTTCTGCCGAAGGGCCGCTTTTACAACAGCAAAGTTTCACTGAACGATTTCGATTATAAAAAACCAAAGGCCGATTTGCTGGTCACTGAAGAACTTCATCCCAAGTTTGAAAAACGGGATCTCGAGTTTTATGATTATCCAGGTTGTTACACCGAAACCAGTGACGGCAAGGAATATGCGATAGGAAGACTGAACTCAGTAAATGATCATTTTACGGCAATTGCAACTGGCGACGCACTTACGTGTTATCCCGGCACAGTGATACAACTGAAACAGCACCCAGAAGAATCCTATAACGTTGAACACTTGGTGTGCCGCGTCCATCATGATTACAAGTCAGATATCTATATGTCTGGCGCGAACAATGCTGATGGCGGATACCATGGTCGCTATGAAATCAACCTGAAGAATTATTTTGCGCCCCGGATGAGCACTCGCAAGCCTGTTATACCTGGCCCACAGACCGCCTTCGTTGTGAGCGAAATGGATGACCAGACGAGGCTTAAGGTATTGTTCCATTGGGAGCGCGATAAGAAACACTCACGCTATGTGCGCATTGGCCATGGCTGGGCGGGCGCCGGCTGGGGAGATTTCAAAATTCCACGCATTGGCATGGAAGTGATCGTCGAGTTTCTCAACGGCGATCCCGACTATCCGCTGATCACTGGCTGTGTTTACAACGGTGACAACAAACCACCGTTTGACACTCCGACGATCTCAGGCACGAAGTCGCAGAATTATAATAACGGCTCCGGCTACAATGAATTCATCTTCGACGACAAGGACGGCGCACAGTTGGTGCGCCTGCACGCCGAAAAAGACATGGAAGGTGTGATCGAGAACAATGAAACACGTTCGGTCGGCATGAACAGCTCCCATTCAATTGGCATGAATTCCGACCTTAAAGTAGGAAATACACTCACCGAGACAATTGGGATCAGTTGGTCTGTGACATCGGGCACCAACATTTCCTTTGTTTGTGGCGCCAGCTCCATTGTCATGACGCCAGCGGGAATTGTAATTACCTCACCTAACATTGCGGTAAATGCTGCTGCGGCAATGGCGGTGACCACAGGCGGCGCATTTGCTCTGACATCAGGCGGTGCAGTTGCGATTACTGCAGCGGCCGCGGTTGCTATAACTGCCGGCGGCCCAGCCCTTTTCCACGGTATTCCCCCGATCGTAGCATGATGAGGATAGTGTGAAGTTATGACAAATCTTCGCTTCTCCACGGCACAGCAAGTTGTTGATGCCTTTCCAATACTGAAAGATGACTTCAAGGAAGACGACCTTCAATCTCACCCGGTTGAGTTCGTGAGGCGACTCATCGCGGCGGAAAAAGTCCAAGGAGCACTTGCCTTATGTGCTTTTATGTTGCCGCGCCGAGATGCTGTTCGTTGGTTGTGTGAGAGTTTGCGAAAGTATGGAAAAGACTTTTCAGAATCAGAAGAGGCCCACCTCCAGCTTGCTGAAAACTGGGTGCAAAATCCGGTTGAAAAAAATCGGAGCGCTAATTTGAATGCGGCAATGACAAGTGGATTCAAGACGGCTCCGGCATGGGCCGCTGCTGCTGCGGGATGGTCTGGAGGAAACATTGGAATCGACCCTGAAAAGCCCGTGCCACCGCCTCCTCATTTGACAGGGCAGGCCGTCAAAGTCGGTTTTATAATGAGCTATTGGAACGTCTTTGGTGACACAAAGGAATTACGGGCCGCAGAAGCCGTAAGGCACGCCTTGGAGTTGTTACAGGTCGCTAAATAATCAAAGCTGCTGCATGGATGTGTTGGAAAACTGGTTGCAAGCCGCGGCATGCTCAGAACTTCCATGACAGAGAAACTGTTGTAAAAAATTCGATTTTCTCATCCTTTTGATCAGCACCTCTCACAAGACGGTTGACTGCACCAGGGATTGCAATTGGACTACAATTTGCGCAGCCGATTGTGACACCTAACTCGCCATTGAAAATACTTGCTGGATTGGCAGCTATCGTTGTCGAATTTGATCCAACATCAATGAATGCGTTGCCCAAGGCTTTTTCAAATGCGCGGCCAATGCCCGGCCCAAGCAATCCGGCAAGTTCCGGTATTTTCGTTTTAAGCCCCAGTTCATCTACAGCGTGAATCTTAGCACGATTGATGTCAACGATGATCTCTCCCTTTTCATTTCGAAATACGAAGCCAACATCATCAAGATGAACATTGCATAGCTCTTTTGAAATCGCGAAGTGAAGTGCCTTGGCTTTAAGTTGCGGCCTGGGATCGAACTTACGGGAAAACGCAGGATCAGTTGAGACTGCGGTGGGTGCCGGTTGAGTGAACGGTTCAAATACTGCGTCTGACAGCACCTCTCTCAAGCCGTAGCCTTTCGTAGCCGCAAGCGACGCGACCAAAATGGGATCATTATATTCTTTGCGCATTGGATCATTTGGATCAGCATAATGAAATCCAGATCCATCTTTTTGCGCTTTCAGCGCCTTAATCAAATTACCGATATCGCGAGCAATAAAATCGACACCAACTAAGGTATTGGGTCCAATACGCACGATCTGTGCAACATATTCATCAAAGTTGAAATCCGATGCCGGCCAGTCAATCTGACTTGCAATCTGCGCATAGACTGGATTATCGCGCGCCGATTTTACCTTCGCCATTCTCATTGCATCTTGCATGAAACGGAAACTCTTATCTAAGACTGAAGCCCGGCAAAGTTGTTCGCCATCCAGCATTATCTCCAGACGAATAGGGTTTGGGTGACTTGTTTCAACGTAGACAACAGTGGTATGGCCCTCTCGCACCCAATCGGCGATCGAGGGAGGCGTGGCTCCAATTTCATAGTGCGCCAATTTTGAACTTCTTTCCGCAGCGTTGAGAATGAGATCGGTGTTGCTGCAGGTGAAATAGAGGGTAGGCGGATATGGATGATATTTTTTCATGAGCCATGGCAGCCCAAACAGCCTGACCCCGGCTCCCGCGAGCCTTAATACGACGGCGTTGACTTTGGCGTTTTCCGATGCGTTTGACATGATTGGATCACCACCTTCAGAATTTGTTGTTGAACTTGCTTTTGCATCTAAAAACGATTTGGCCGTCTGACGGATTCAAGTCGAAATAGCTGAAGGGCCTACGAATTCCGAGAAGGTCTTTCATCGCGTCCGACATTATGTGGTTCCTTCAGGATGTGCTGCTCTGGAATTGCACAACCAAGGCTGCAGCTTTAGCAACAATTGACGGATGATGCATCCCGTGCTTGGAGGATGCAACGTGTATGCTGTGCACTTGTTGAAAGCGCAGCGCACTGCGGAGAGATCACGTCAATGTTAAAACACCAAGTCGAGTTGGCCAATCACATCGTGGGCAAATCGCGCGTAAGTGTCTGCGTTGCGGAGCGCAAGGTCGGTGGACAGTGCATCATATTTTTGCCGGTTCTTGTGGAAATATGCCTGATCATCGGCCAACGGCACGCCAGATTTCCCACCCGTCACAAAGTGGCACAATTCATGGAGCATGGCGTAACGAAACCCGTCAGATGCCATCTTGCGGCCTTTTACCGTAATGTAAATCCTGTCGACCGGTATGCCCTTGAAACGCTCGATTTTGTTGGCAGGGGCCTTGCCGCTGTTGAAGCCATCTTCAAAAGTGTACATGAATGCGTTTTCCTGCAGATTGAGTGGCGCATCGTCAGCGACGATAGTCCCTTGTGTCAAATGCCCGACAGCTGATTTGACCAAGAAGAACACGCGCTGAATGCGAGCTAAAGCTAGTCTGCGCTCATCATTGTTTTTTGTGTGATAATGCCGGTCCAGCCTAGTGAAAGCGGAAGCACCCAATAGTGAGCCCGGTGTTGAAAGTGCCGATGATGCAAGGCTCATATTGGCTTCGGCCGCCGTTACGATGGCAAGAACACGCGGAAGTTCGACAATGAATCTTGAAACACTTTCTTGTGGGATAACATCGGGACCAGCACGCAAGTTGTCCATTGTGGCACCTTCAGGGTCGATGATTTTGTCAATTTTCTTGAATTGATTGACTGTTTGAAAATTTAAAATCGCTGCAATGGTTTTCGGGCCAACGATGCCGTCTAACTTAAGAAGTTCCACTGGTCCGCCGTCTCGGTTTGGAAACTGGTTCAGGGTTCGTTGTATCTTCTCAACATCTGATTTTATATTAGCGACGCGCGGATGTGACCTTTCGCCTACGGGTGCTGAAATTGTGAGTTGTTGTTCAAGACTTACTGTTTCGACTGTATCCACGAATGTAGAATTCATGACAAACATCTTGGTCTTCATGGCGAATCTCCTAGTGATTAGCGTCAGCCGTCAGAGCATTGGGTTATCTGCTAATGTGGTTCAATTGTAGGCCCATAGCGCAATCGAGCATATCATGCATAAATGGGAAGCACTGGATCGCCTGTAAGGCAATTGGAAAGTCAGTGTGGTAAGATGCAATGAAATTTACGGGCAACGCCATTCACCGTAGTTTGCTAGACAGTACTAGTTATACGACCGGCGGGTCGGCAGTGAGGGGCCAAAACATGATCTTCTTAGCTCTTAAAAACGCCGCCTCGCCCTCTCGAGGATGGAGATAGCTATAGGTGTTTCCCATCCTTCCCTTATTCCACAAGTCAATGTGTCCTCCCCACATCGACGATCGGCCTTTGACGTCGAAATAGTTCCAGAACAAAATAATCCCTTGGCGATCCTTAACAAAATTGTAGGCCGCAAGCCCGGGCATTGGCTCGGGTGCATAGATGGGTTTTGCTTCCCAAGTGTAAGCCTTTCCTTTCGCCGGACCCCAGCTCGGAAATTCATAGGGGTTTGAAAAATGATGACCATGATCAGCCGCCTTCATCTGGCAAGATGTTCCATAGAAGCCATGAAATGATACTCCGCTGCGATGAAGAGCTTCACACACGCGAACGAAACATTGCATGTGGTGGAGCGGGCCATTGCCTTCATTGCAGGGGTAATCACCGCTTTGTCCTGTGTTCGGATAGTTTGCATTATTGTTGTTTTTCGGATGATTATACCACATGGTTGCGAAACTGCCGACGGACTTGCCTTTGGCAGGCGGCAGAACGAGCAATTTGGGATTTGCTTTCACGTTGATTTGCAACGACGGCGCATAAGGGTTACCAAGTTTTGCCGCTTTTGAAATCCAATAAAACGCTTCCAATTCAGTATGGCCAGCGGACTGTCCGCAAATCTGAAAATAATACCTGCCAGCGACTTCGATTGGTATGTTCCCGGCCGCAACTTCATCCATGTCGTAGTGATCAATGTACTTTTTCTTTGTCACGTCGCCAAGATGCACACACTGATCACAGAAGGCGACACTTGAATTCTTGACGATAACGCCGACCTCGACCAAAGGGAACAAATCATATTTCTTCAACCCAACAATTTTAGTTTCACCAACGGCAAGCTCAATTTGCGAAATCGACTTGCCATGAATATCGACAAAGGTTTGCATCAAAATTCTCCGTTTAATTTTTGTCACTGCGGATTGACAACAGCCATGTCAACGTGCGCATTGGAAATCGGGATGCACTTTTAATAGATCAAAACAGGCAACATCGCATCCCTCGTTTAGACGATGTTCTGGATCGTATAAGTTTGGGAATTCGCAGTGCAGGACTGCACCCCTGAATGACACACATTAATTTGGTTAAATCTGATCATCAAAAGCATCTTTTGCAGATCAAGTATGTTGGGAGAGATGAACTTAACCCTTAGGATAAATAGCAGAAGGTACTCTTATGGCAGCCAGAAAGTATTCCACGGAGCTGGCCCCTTAAGCGGCCCCAGTTCTTGAAAGACCACGTTTGGATCGTTACGCAGATTAAGCATAGCGCGATTGGTCAGTATATTCGCGACTTGCCCATCAGAAATTGGTCTCTCGAAATCGTCGTCCTTGCCCATCACGGAGGCACTTGTATTCGAAACGAGTGATGCCGAACCAAGGGAATTTTCCTTGTCGATTTCGGGCTCAAATTTCTTCCATTTGAGATTGACGACCCTAAGATACTTCCACTGTAAACTCTCAATATATTCTCGACTGCCATCACTGTGCATAAAGACTGCGGCGATCTCAAAATGCAGCTTCTCGCGAAATTGGAGAAGGTAGTTATTAGCTTTCGTTTCCTTGTTCCGCTCCACAAGATGCAAGTTGACCTGTGGGGAATCGCGCGAAAATGCGCTGTAAGCGCCCTGCAACTTTGTCGTGTCATCTATTTTTTGGAAAGGTTCCCATGGCGGGCTTCGTCGGTCTTCGGTAAGATTGGCGTCGATGATTTTTTGTTTGAGCCGACCACCAAGCGTAAAGAACGTGGCACCGTCCGGCGGCTTAGCGCCGTAGTATGAACCTGCAAAATCGCCAAGTTCCATAATTTGAACCATGCGCAGACTGCATTTCTGGAAATCGGCATCGGAAAGGCCTTTGACTTTGGCCGACGCGGAACACGTGAAAAATGGGAGTACTGGATTGCGGAAATCAGTTGCCTTGCCGCTGGTGCGCAGAAAGCTGTTCAGCGCTTCGCCTTTGTTGAAATCCGTGTCAGGGTCTTGCACCGCGTTTGTTTCGCCTTTGAACACGAAGTCTTCGAGAACAATCCCGTTCCTCAGTTTAATTACGGCCATGTGAATCTAACTCCTTGAGTCTGTTCGTCTTGGAAGCGGGAGATTGCGATTGCGGGCGGCAACTGCTTCCCGCTGTGCATCCGTATGACGTTCAAGGATGTTGTTATCGATGATCATTCCGTCGAGCTTACCCATCGTCATCCGGCCAACAAGGCCATCGACTTTCAGGCCGTTTTTGCGCTGAAAGGCCTCGACATTCGCCTTGGTTTCCTTGCCGAAAATTCCATCTGCGTGACCTTTCGTAAAGGTCTTGTCAAACGAAAATCCAAGTTCGAATAATAGATTCTGGATAGCGGCGACGCCTGGATTGTTGTCACCGAACTTGAGCGGAGGCGTGTTAGCCTCGGCTAGATTAAGCTCTCTGATATCCTTCAGGCGCAATGAAAGCAGCAATTTTGCCTCCGTTTTATAAATTCTGTTTTCACGTGAAAAAGTTACTACGAAATCCAATGGGTCGTTCTTTTTTCTGCTCCAGAACTGGCGCGCGTCGATCATTCCATGCAGCATCATGTGCGATCTGGTCTTGGTCGTTTGTTGTTGGGGTTTGCCTTGATAGCGCGACAGCCGCCATCGGGTCGCCTTCATCCGGTGGACCAATGCGCGGCTCTCCAGGAAACACCTGACTAATCTTGACATTTTTTGTCGCCGTCATCGTGGCTGTTGACCAGTTGTATTCTACGTCCCAATTCACTGCCCAACCGATGCGAGCGAAGATCGTGTGCGGCTCTGTAGTACCTATACGCGCTACGAAATACGCAATGAAAGCTTCGTTTCGCTGGACACGTGCCAGAAAGTTCGGAGCACTGGAAACCCGATTTTCAAACGACAGGGGAATTGTGTTGTTGGGGTGATCGCCAAATTTCACGGCGACCTTGAAGCCGCCGACAGCAGGCGTCACCGTTCTTGCTTTTGCTCTGAAAATCTGTTCGTCGATGGTACGGCCGAGATTGGGCTGGACATCGAGTGCTGGATTCTTGGTGTAACCGGACCGGAGATTGATGACGGTCGATCCTTCCGAGGCAAGGCGTCCCACGTATAGAAACTCGTAGCTATGCAAGAACGAAACTTGGACAATCCCAAATTCCAGAGAACCAATTCCGGTCTCTTTGTCTGTAGCTTTTACAAAAATAATAGCATTGACTGTTATAGCATCGCCTTGGGCGGCACTGTCCGGAACATTTCCGTCGCCAGCGCCCAGATTAGCATTTTTTGTCAGATGCAACAAAGCATGTTTCAATCCTACATGAGAGCTAGCTAATGCGCCATCACCGTTCCATGCGATTGTCGCACTATCCTTGTCGATGATCAGCATGACTAACCTCTTCCCAGTCCCTTTTTGCCAAGTAAGCGGTCCGTTCGCACAGTCAATTCACTTCGCGCGGCCAGTAACGTGTCGAGCTTCTCAATTGTTTTTGCACCCACGATACCATCTGGCGCAAGTCCGCTGAGCCGTTGAAAGGCTATCGTGCTTTGAAGTGTTTCTTTACCAAATATCCCGTCTGGCAGGGCCTCATGCTTGCGCGTTGAGATGGGCAAGTCCGACCCGAGATCGATCAGCGCCATCTGCAGAATCTTGATAGCCTCTCCTGTCATCCCGAATTTGAGTGGAGCCCTGTTTTCACCAGCTTTCACAATGTCGGGATTGCTGGAAAATCTTGCGCAAATTAAGTCCATTTATCTCATCCTTTCGCTGCAGCATAAGCACGGATGTCGAGCTACATTGCCACTAACTACTCATCCTATAACCAAACTCTCCATCATTCACTTCAACCTTCGCCTCTACAACACCTCCACAAAGTTCCAAATGTGAATTGCAAGTGATAATGTTTTCCAATTGAACCACATCACTCATTTGAATGAGGCATTAAATCTCTGAAATATCCTCACCGCTCCCAGAAGCAATTTCTCGGCCATCAACATCGAACTTCGCTTCCGCAAAAACCTCTTCCGAAATTGTAATTTCAAGACCCAAAATGGTTTCCGACTAGAATGTATCGGACAGATTTCCGAGCAAATCCCCGATGCGAATGGCCAATGTCGGGGGCATGCTGCGGCCAGCAATCTTATTGATGATGGGCCATTGTCCACTGAATTTTCGCCTTATATCCCTGTTCAGATTGACGATGGTAAATGGCGAATGGTTAGGGCCGAAACTCACACCACGCGCAACGCTCACCAAGCCATCCGGCAGGAACGGCCCGTTCGCGAGTTGGAACTGCGTTATAGCATCAATGGTTTTCTGATCGTTCTCTCCGGTAAAACCATTGTTCATGTCAAGAAAATCGAGCTGTGTCAGCATCCATTGCACAAGCTCGGTGTCGGCGTTTCGCCCCTGCGGTGGCGCACCTTTCCCGACTGCTACATCAATGTTATAAAACATTCGTCCTTTGGTGTTCGGGCCGCAATTTGCCATATGAACCATCTTGCTCTCCTGTAGACTTATTATGTTTCATTTTATGTAAAACGAATTCGCGCTTTACCAATTTGGATTTGTTTCTGCACTCCACGAACGGGAGACAAATGAATAGCGCACCGTCTCAGTTATTTGAGGCCCACTTCGGGAATCCATGTCAATACTAGGGTAAAGGCCTGGCAGCGCAAAGCGCATAACTGTGTTCAGTGCCCATATCGTCCAAACCTGATTTTTGGAATAGCTTAGATTCTTAGCAATTCCAGATTTTGCAACACTCACACGTCGGTCACGCCTGACGTTGAATTGTTTCTGATCAATGTCAATAACAGATTGCAGATCCTTGTCGTAACCTCCCTGCCATCGGAGATCGCGCACTGCCGCCTTTAGGTCTTCATCGAATGCCATAAATTCCTGCGGCCAGAGCTGGTAACAACAGTATCCGAAGCGTACAAGTTCCAAATCGTCGGGCTTGTTTGGGCTGTCAATTCCGACGTCTGAACTTAGGTTCCAGAAAAACATTTCTCCAAGTGCCAATTGACCGTGTGCCATTGGGCCTTCTCCTTTAGGACAATTGAAATTTGTGTTTTAATTTCAAACTACAACAAAGTCCTTCTTTTGAATTGCCAAGTAAATGCTCACACGCTTCGATTTCACATGAATCGAGTGGCCCTATCAGTTCACCGAGTAGCAAAACTCTCCATTCGTTACATCGACTTTCGCTTCAGTAATCTCCTCACTCGAAATTGCCTTGTTCAATATCTGGCGGCTCAGAGCAGGCAGGAGTGTGTTGGTGACGATGTTATCCACCATACGGCCGCCGGAGTCTGGGTCGTTGCACATGGACACGATCTTCTCCACCACGGCATCATCATAGACAAATTTCGCCTTGTGATTATCTGCGATGCGTTTTCCAATTCGGTTTAATTGTAAGCGCACAATGCCGGCCAGCATATCCCCTGAAAGGGGGTAGTAAGGAATTGTAACGATGCGGCCGAGCAGGGCAGGGGGAAAGACTTGCAATAGATCTGGCTTCATGTCTGTCGCCAGCTTTTCGGCATCTGGCCTTTCTGCACCTTGGGCGGCTGCGTTCATGATTATATCCGTGCCGGCATTTGTGGTGAGGATGATCAACGTGTTTTTGAAATCAATACGACGGCCCGAGCCATCTTCCATCACACCCTTGTCAAAAACCTGAAAGAAAATCTCGTGGACATCTGGGTGGGCTTTTTCCACTTCATCAAGCAGCACCACACTATAAGGTTTCCGGCGCACAGCCTCCGTGAGACGACCACCCTCGCCATAGCCAACATAGCCTGGAGGTGCACCTTTCAGAGTTGAAACAGAATGGGCCTCTTGGAATTCAGACATGTTGATGGTGATCATATTCTGCTCGCCACCGTAAAGCGCCTCAGCCAAGGCCAGAGCGGTTTCAGTTTTGCCGACACCTGATGGGCCAGCGAGCATGAACACACCAATCGGCTTGTTGGGGTTATCGAGTTTGGCGCGATTGGTCTCAATGCGCTTGGCAATCATAGCGAGACCATGAGACTGACCTATCACCCGCTTGTTTAGCGTCTCGGCCAGATTGAGAATGGTCTGCACTTCGTCCTTGACCATCTTACCAACAGGAATACCGGTCCATTCCGATACGACAGAAGCCACTGACTGCTCATCGACATAGGGATAGATCATGCGCTTTTCGGGATCGATCTCTTCAAGTTTAGCAATGATTGATGTCAGCTTAACGCGGGCCTCATCCGCATTCTCGGCCTTTTCTATAATGGCTTTGCGATGGGCCATGATTTCATTGACAATGATTTTCTCTGCGGCCCAGTATTTATCGAGCTCTGCCAGTTTGCTTTTTGCATCGCTGATTGCTGTCGTTACCTCTGCAATGCGCTTATCATCAGCGGCACCAATGTCGCGTTCGCGTTCAAGGGCTCCGAGTTCCTTCTCACGTGCGGAAATCAACACGCGCGCATCTTCAACAGCCGCTGGTGTTGATGTCTGCGAAACAGCAACACGAGCTGCAGCTGTATCAAGCAAGCTCACGGACTTGTCAGGAAGTTGACGAGAAGGAATGTAACGGCTTGAGAGTTTAACAGCCGCAACGAGGGCTGCATCCGAGATATGAACTTTATGGTGTTTTTCCATGGGTGCCAAAAGACCCCGCATCATATCGCAGCAGCGATCAACATCAGGCTCGCCAATATTTATGGGCTGAAACCGCCTTGTAAGAGCTGGATCTTTTTCGATATGTTGGCGATACTCAGACCAAGTGGTCGCGGCAATGGTTTTCAAGGTGCCACGCGCCAGAGCTGGCTTGAGAAGATTTGCTGCATCGCCCGTTCCAGCGGCACCACCAGCACCAATCAGCGTGTGCGCTTCATCAATGAATAAGATGATCGGAATGGGTGAGCTTTGAACCTGATCGATAACGGAGCGCAAACGCTGCTCGAACTCTCCTTTCATTGAAGCACCAGCCTGCATCAGTCCAATATCAAGCGCGTAAAGTTTGTTGCCACGCAATGGCGGCGGCACTTCGCCTGCTGCAATGCGCTGTGCAAAACCCTCGACAACTGCCGTCTTACCGACGCCAGCTTCACCTGTGAGGATGGGATTATTTTGGCGACGACGCATCAACACGTCGATGATCTGGCGGATCTCTTCGTCGCGTCCGACAATCGGATCCATTTCTCCGGAGGCGGCGCGTTGGGTAAGATCAATAGCAAAGCGGTCCAGCGCTGTTGTGCCTTTGGGGCCTGTCTGCGCGTCAACGCCAGCGCCGGGTGCCACAAGGCCCGAGCCATCCATCGGGCGCATGTTTTCTTCGATCGATTGCTGCCATATTACACGGTGTTCGGCGGTAAGAAGCTCAGCATCGATCAATTTGAATTGTTTCGAGATGCCGTGCATCGTTCGTGACAGTTTGGGCTCTTTCAGCACTGCAGAAAGGATATGTCCTGTGCGAATTTGGGTTTCGCCGAAAAGCAGCGTCGCGTAGTGCCAGCCGCGATCCAAGGCATCAATGATGTTTTCAGAAATGCCGGGCATTTCAGTCTTGTTTCCCGCAAATCCTGACACGACTGCGTTGAGATCGGTAAGCAACTTGGCAAGATCGAGCTTAAAATGATCGACGGTCAGCGCGACGTCACTTCCCGGCATCTGCAACATCTTCAATAACCAATGTTCAAGTTCCAAGTTACGATTGCCTGCACCCTTGGCGTGACGCAAGGCTTGCATAAAAGTATCGTAGCCGACTTGATTAAGCTTTCCGGTTACCGTTTCAAGACTGACATCTGCCATGACCTTACCTCACAATTCCCCGTTGATTAATGTTCTGCCGGATGGAACCTGCAATCCCAACGCTTTGCGGACAGGTTTGTTTCGGTATTCTTTCCAATCCAGCTTGTCCAACCCAGACGACCAAATCCACCGAGCTGAACCGGCTTGGCTTCGCTTTCGGGCAAGCCGAGCGTCACATCATAAATCAAAACGCGCCCAATATAAAATTCCACAGCGTCGGCCAACAGTCGGAAGAATTTTCCATCAGGTAGGAAAGCTTCGAATTCCGTCAGGTTTTTCACAGCGATTCTGATCCTGAACTTGTCGTTTAAGCTGAAAGCAGATCTGCCAATCAAACTGTCTACGCCAAGCCCGCATTTACCCTTGGACAATGTCGATTGTTCGTGTTTTTCAAGGGGCAACCAAACGCCTGTGAACTGCTCAACGGCCACGGTTACTTTGAACATCCACGCGATCATGTTCTCCAGTCTCGAGGCGCTCTTGACCGTCGGAGAAAGCAAGCCGCTTAGGGCCAGCTTAGAAAAATCATTCATAGAATCGCGTGTCTGCGTTGCACGGGTTCCAATGCCGATCATCGAGCCGATGTAAACTACAAACTGATTGTCGCGCGGGCGATCGGCCTGCACAATAGGCCTAGCATTCGCCCAGGCACGGTAAAAGAGTTGCAGGAAGCGATTGTTGAACAGATCGAGAAAGCGAGCAAAAGCTGGGTCTCGCATATTGTTCCAATGTGCGGTTTCATAGCTTGTGTGCAGTGGCAAAGCTCCTTGCGGGCCCAGAAGGCCAAGGAAGCGTGATTGCACGAAAGGTTTTCCGTCTTTTGTCTCGGTTACCGAGTTCACGTTTGAACGTGAAAATTCAACATGGGGTTCCTGTCCAAGAAACACGATGTCTTCGGCCCTGGAGCCGCTTGCGCTAATACGTGGTTTTTGCGGTTTGGCGCGCTCAAGCGTACGCATGAGGTCAAGAAAATCGGGTGTATCGCTCAAAGCTCAACCTTCTTTCCAAAGCGGACAGGCCAACGCATCACTGGTCCGCGTTCGGCAGAAATGATAACAGTCTGCACCACACTATTTATGCCGGCATATTCCGTAAAAAACCGATCGAGCACGGCACCGAGAAGGAATATACCACTGCCTTCAAACGCCTTTTCATCAAAAGTTACTGAAACCTCCAAACCGCGCACTACGCCAGCGCCATTTTTCTGCCTGACGCGACGATTGATCGGTCGACTTTCAACCGTCTTGATGCCGCGAATTCGCCGCTCGGTGGCAGCATCAGTCAAATTTGCAAACAGGGACAACATTTCGCGCAAGGCACTGGCCGAGTCGGAGGTGCCGCGACCAGTAAGACCAAGGTGGTTAAGGCTAATCATGTTGATTAGTCGCCAAGCAGCTGTGCTTTGTTCGCTCCGCCCATTCTCGGTATTTGTTGCCATGGTCACGGAATCTCGCGGTGCCGTGGGTCCCTGTATGCAGGAAACTTTGAGATTGGTTTTTTCTTCGAGAATGAAATCGGCACCTCCCTGGCCAATTGGCAGATGCTCCGTCAGGTGCCGATTTGAACAAAGGGCACGAAGGCTGACTTCCGAAACACGCGGGCTATTGTCTTGGCTGTTGAGGTTTGTGAGCATCAAAAAAGAATCAGTGCCAACATAAGATGATGCTTGGCTAAAACTGCGTTCCTCTTGAGAACGACGCCGCGGTAAGCGGCGAAGTGTGTAGTAAATTGTGTCAGTTTCCGATGCATCAAGGGGGGGACCGGCATAAAGTGGATGCACTTCTTTCTTTACGCTGCTACCGGAAAAATGCGCGTTAGCCTGCAGTATCTTTATCACTTCAAAATCGAGATGCCGCGATCGGTCTGTGACGATGTGATACTCATTCTCGTTGGCCTTTACGGTAACTCTCGCTGTTGGCATCTCAAATACATTTGCGGCCGGAATAGCGTAGAGTGCGAAGGCTTCTGGTTGAATGACAGGAACCAATCTATTGTCAGCCTGGTCAACGGCGATGACGATGTCAAATTTGTTGGTGTTGATGCCGCGCAACGAGGTGCCAAGCCCGCTGATCTTAAACGCCAGGAACTTTGCCGGAAGCGTAAAGAATTCTTTCAACAGCTCGAACCCAGAAAACATTCTCTGCTCACGCGGGAACAGACTTTCATTTTCCTCAAAACCCACCTGCTGCAAGCACTCGACTGGCAATGGCGTTATAACGGCATCGCCAAACTCATTAAGGTGGCGGAGATAGACCGCAGTGCTGTGACCAAAAATTTTCTCATATATTCTGACAGCGTCGACTTCAGCACACGTGATATGAAAGGTGAGCTCTTCTGTGTGGCAATTTGAAATCCAGCATTCTGGCTTTTTTGCCACTTTCTTTTCGCTTGGCTCGTCCTCCCGTTGGGCAACCGTGCGACGCAGAAGAGAAAATCGAAAAGCTGCTTGCACGTTTGCAGGAGCTTCAATGCCGAGGCCGTGGAGTGCTGCTTGGGAAGGTAGGTACATGGAAGCCGCCAATTCGAATGGCCATAATGTTAAGGCATTGGCTAGGCGAAATTTGCAGGCGATACGCCTTTGGCGCTCGACAAAGCGGGCTTCGACATAGGTTCCAGCTTCTATGTGAGTGCCGTCTTTCAAACTCGGATCGGTGAAAATAGGCTCGATTTTCAGAAGTGCTGTCGAAGGTGTTGGAGCAAGATAATCAGGCAGCAACTGCTCCAGCAGATTGCTGGTGAATTGTTCATACTCATGCTTGAGCTTGAGTTGGACACGCGATGCCAAGAAGGCCGTGCCTTGCAGCAAGCCTTCGATCATAGGGTCCATATTGTTTTCGAGAAGGCCGCCAAGTCGGTCTGCAACACCAGGGAATTCTTCGGCAAATTCCTTTGCGTTCTCTTTCAAAACACGAAGTTCGCGGTTATAGATTTCGAGAAATTCGCGGTTCATCGCATCAGAACTTTGTAAGTTTCACGTTGTTGCCAAACGGCTCAACATCCGCAACAAATTCAATCGGGACATCCGAAGGCGTGGCGTACATGTCGGCGGATACATGCAAAGAAAGCTTGGTGTTCAGCTGATCGAATTCTCTGTTTGGTATCACACTAACAGTGCCTTGGGCCAGCCTGGCCTCATAGGTTTCAAGGACCTTTCGAATTTTTGCGGGAAAGCTTCCAACACTCGCAGAGTCGACAGAAATCGAAGTCAGATCGTCAACGCCGTAGTTCAGTATGGACACTTGAACTTCTTCCAAATCCTTGAGGTCAATAGCAGAGGCAAGGTTTACTGTGTTGAGCAAGGCAGCGACATCCTCAGCCAAGTCTTGGCGCAATACGGCTTCGCTTACAACATTGCGGGGCGTTGTCCGACGCCCCGCTAAAACTCTTTCACCTTCTTGGCTGCGCACGTCGAGTTTCCTGTCGGAGTCCCGTTCACGGAAGGCTGCACGAAATGCCTGCATGATTGGTGGTACAAAACGATCGTGCTTAGGCTGCTTTTTCATGCTGGAAAGTATCAGGAATAGGCACCGCCATTTAGGCAGGAGCCATCACCCCCTCAAACATGTTCGCCTTTTTTCACATCGAAGTGGAATGTCTTTTTGCCGCCCAAGGCACCCTTCGAGTCCTGTTCTTTATAATCGAACTTGAACTTTGAGTAGGCAATGTTGAACTGCTCACCGCCGTTGGATCCCGAATAGCCACCGATCAAGATGTCCTCAAGTGTGATAACTAAATATTCTTTTTGACCTTCACCTTGTTTGCGGAAGAAAATTTCTGCCTTCGGGATGTGTTTGCCATCGGCACATCGCATCTGAATGAGGTGTGAGGCCGAGTCAAAGTTCTTGCTAAAATGGATATCATGGAATTGCGCTTGGCCGGCGCCGCCGCCACCGCCCATGTGAGTGGATGCCATATTTTGTATTCCCCAAGAACAAGATTGAACATCAATTTCTTTTTCATGTCCTTTCTTCATTGATTCACCGGGAATGCCTTCAATTTTCAGTATGATGTCGTCAGCCATTTTGGTCTCCGTTTCTTTGATTAAGTGCCACGCTCATTTGCGTAATCAACATATTGTCACAGATACTCGGATATTTAATCCCTCGTTTGAGGGAGGTTCGTCGTTTTACCCACCCTGTTGATTAGGTAATCGGGATACCAAGCTCATGCCGATATCCATGCCTTCAAGCTGATAGTGAGGACGAAGGAAGAACCGGGCGGCGTAGTAGCCAGGGTTTTCCTCATCAGGAAACACCTGCACTTCGGCACCAGCCAGAGGCAGTCTTGCCTTGGTTGCTTCACTGGAATTTTTAGGATCACCGTCAACATATTTTGTGATCCATTCCTGCAGCCATTTCTGCAGTTGCTCCTGTTCCATAGTGGCACCAATCTTGTCACGCACCATACATTTCAAATAGTGCGCGAAGCGAGATACAGCGAACATATAAGGCAAGCGCGATGATAGATTTTCTGATGCAGTTGCCTCATCGCTGTCCATTTTCTTGGGTCTGTAAAGCGACTGTGCACCAATGAAGGCCGCTTTGTCTGTATTCTTCCTGTGGATCAAGGGTAGCAATCCAGCTTTGGAAAGCTCTGCTTCGCGCCTGTCACTTATGGCAATTTCGGTGGGGCATTTCAGGTCCACGCCGCCATCATCGGTCGGGAAAGTATGGGTCGGCAGGTTTTCAACCTCACCGCCCGATTGCACTCCCCGGATGCGCACCGTCCAACCATATTCCTTGTATGCCCGATTGACATTGGCGGCCATGGCATATGCTGCATTCATCCAAGCATATTTTTCACCTTTATGACCATCTGTATCTTCTTCAAAGGCGAACTCTTCAACCGGTTCATTCTTAGCGCCATAGGGCTGCCGCGCTAGAACTCGTGGCATGCACAAACCGAGGTACCGCGAATCCGGTGCATCGCGCAGTGATTTGAAAGCGGCATAGTCTGGCGTATCAAAGATTTTACCTATGTCGCGCGGATTGGTCAGTTCATTCCAACTGTCCATTCCCAGCAGGCTGCTTTCGGCTGCCGCAAAAAATGGAGAATGAGCAGCGGCCGCTACTTTACCAATATCACGCAAAAGCTGAACATCAGTTGGTGAATGATCAAAGTAGTAATCGCCCACGAGGCAGCCATATGGATCACCGCCCAGCTGACCGAATTCAGCTTCATAGAGCTTTTTGAAAATCGGGCTTTGATCCCATCGCGCGCCGGGATAAACTTTGAACTCCCGATAAAGCTCTTTCTTTCCGATGTTCATCACCCGAATTTTAAGCGTTGTGTCGGTCTCAGAATTAAACACAAGATAGTTCAAGCCGCGCCACGCGCTTTCAAGTTGCTGAAATTCAGGGGCGTGAATGATTTCATTAAGCTGGATTGAAAGTTGCTCGTCTAATTTAGCAATCATCGATTCCAAAGTGTCAAGAACATCGTCCTTGACCAGTGTGGTGTCTTGCAGTGCCTGCTGCACCAGTGCTTGGACGGCGTTTTGAACCTCGGCCGCCGCACTATCATTGCGCGGCTTGAAGCTTTTTTTCAGAAGCGCTTCAAACTGATCAACATCTTTTGTCTCAGTGGCGGCACCTTGCTGTTGAGCTATTTTTTCGGCCATTCGTTTTCACTCCTCAGGCATCAGAGCCTGTCTTGCCATATTATTGTTCTTTGTTATCTTCGGACTCAGTTTCTGACCTGCGCTCATTCAAAAGTTTCATAAGTTCGGGATCTTTAAGCAGAGCCTTAATCTGGTCTTCAGCGGCGACCTTGCCGTCCATGTAGCGCTGCAAATTCGCGAGTTGCTCGCGTGCCTTCAAAAGCTTTGCCAGCGCGGGAACCTGCCTGACAACAGCCGCCGGATTGAAGTCAGCCATTTTTTCAAAGCTAAGCTTGACCGACATTTTCTCGCCCTTGGCATCACCCAACTTGTTTGGGACGTTGAAGGCTATTCCTGGCTTTACAGCTTTCATTCGGTCATCAAAATTATCCATATCCATGTCAAGATATTTGCGGTCGGCAATGGTTGGTTTCTCGACGTCTGAAGCGTTACCCGAGAGATCCGACATAACGCCCATCACAAATGGAAGCTCAACCATTTTTTCGGCGTTATAAGGGTCTTCATATTGGATTTGAACGCGCGGGGGACGATTGCGTTTGATGAACTTTTGACCACTGTCAGCCATAGCTATTCGCCTCTTCAATTAGTGTTGCGACCTGCCCCAGTGGGCAAACCATAACCCAAGGTATCAAGACTGGCAATGGATAGCTATTTGCCAGTTAACGCCGAGGAGTTGAATTCTCAATAGGAGCTTCTGGTGCAGTTCAAATCCCCCAAATGGATGATGTCACCAACGAGGGCTTGAATATTCGAGCAAAGCAGCTTGGTCTTGTCAGGGTGTGGTTTCGGTCATCGAGGTGAAGCGGCTAATAATTGATCAATAAACGAGATCATTTCCATCGCGGCTGATAATGCTAAAACTAGTGGAAGGTTCGCATTGACCATTGCTTCAAACTCGATAAAGTTAGCTGCAATGGAAAATGCTCCTGCCGAAACGATCCGTGTTGCTATCATCGAAGATGATCTTGATGCTCTTGATCGCATCAGGACGGCCCTTGCGGCAGATGGTGGCCTGCCAGTTGTCGCGATTGCCCACAATGTAGCCGACGGGAAGCTTTGCATCGATGCAGGTGGGTTTGATGTCTTGCTGTGTGACCTTGGCTTGCCAGATGGTTCCGGTATTTCGCTCATTCGCTATGCGGCCCAGAAATACAAGAATATTGACATAATCGTAATCACGATTTTTGCTGAGCAGTCAAAAGTGCTAGATAGCATTAGGTCAGGTGCCCGTGGTTTTCTTCTCAAAGACGAACGTTTCGGTGAATGTGCCGAAGGCATACGCGAAGTGAGACGGGGGGGATCTCCGATCAGTCCGACCATTGCGCGGCAATTGCTGAAAGAGTTCCAACCGAAAGAAACTGATGCCAAAGCTGCCGCACTGTTGTCGAAGAGAGAGGCAGAAGTTCTCAATCTCTTGGCGCGCGGTTTTTCTTTTTTGGAAATTGGCGAGCTGCTCGGCATCTCTCGCAGTACAGTTGCCACTTACGTCAAGAATATTTATCAAAAACTAGAGGTTAATTCGCGCTCAGAAGCCGTGTTTGAAGCATCAAGCCTTGGCATTATCGACATGCCACGGTAAATTTAAGCAGATGAATCAATGCTTGCTGTAAACGCAATGATGTTTTTTGCAATCGTAGCTGGCCCAGGTTTTGCTGTTCTCGCGGTTATTGCCGCTGTGTTTTGGCTGCGCCAACGCAACTTGCAGAATTCACTTGTCGAAAAAAACAAGATCAATGCGCAGCTTGAGCAACGCATTGAAACGACCAAGGCAAATCTTTTGGTCAGTGAAAGTGCACGCAGAAAGCTAGAAGTTGCACATGCAATCACTGATGAGCGTGAACGCATGATGCGTGAAATCCATGATGGGATTGGCTCGAGCCTCGTGGCAGCGCTGGCATCGGCAGAAAGGCAGGGCAAACAAAGTTCTACGGCTGTTTTCGCACTAAAAAGTGCGTTGTCCGACTTGCGGATAGCGGTTGATTCATTGGAGCCAGTTGAAGGTGATGTGTCTACGCTGCTTGCGACTTTGAGATATAGGCTTGAGCCTGAAATGCGAAAGTCAGGCGTGTCATTTGATTGGCGGGTGGAAGAGGTGCCAGCCATTAAATGGCTTGATGCGCCAAACGCCATACATATTCTGCGGATTTTTCAAGAAACTTTAGGAAACATCTTGGGTCATGCTGAAGCCAATCTCATCAAGGTCTCCTGCAAGACTGAGCTCCGGCAAGGCCGCGCGGGCATTGCCATCGAAGTTTCAGATGATGGTAAGGGTTTCGATCCTTCTGTCCAGACGCTGGGCCATGGTCGTAAGAACATGCAGAGTCGGGCGGACGCGCTTGGTGCTAAATTTTTCTTAGAAAGTTCGCCGGGCAAAGGAAGCCAAACGTCACTTTGGCTGCCTTTGATACGCGAGAATGGAGTCAAATCTTAATTTGCGGCTTTAGTTGTAGTATTCTCGTCTAAACGCTTAGCCCCAATTACCGCCACCTCCGGAGCCACCACCGCCTCCACCACCACCTCCGCCTTCTCTTGTTGGTGCACTGGATTTCCGTTTTACAATGTACTTGGATTTGATGGCAACGTGTTTGCGAGAAGTCCTTTTGACGATATGAACTTGTGCTCTTTTCTGCGCTTTGTATCGAACAACCTTTTTCTGCGCAGTTTGTTTCTTAGCAAAAATTTCTTTCACTTTCGATGGGCTGCTCGTTCCGGGAGAGATAGTTTTGACTGAAGCTTTAGGATTCACATTGCTGTTTATAGCGGGTTTGACGTCGGAAATATTCCCTCCAAGTGCTTGGTACTTGGCTAGAGCAACATCATAAAACATACCGTTTGGAAAATTTTTCAAATAGGTTTTGAAATTTGCAACATCGTTGCTGTCCTTGATTCCGTTCCAAAAGGTCAACTCACCTGTTGGAGACTGATCAGTCACTGTCTGACCCTGTGAGTCCTCTGCTGCCACCGGAGATGAGGTATATGCAACTGCCAAAATGAGGGTTGCTACAACCACGCGTACGAGCTTCAAAAAATCATGCATCTAACTTCTCCTTGCGTCAGCCAAATTCACTAATAGTGAGCTAGTACCAGCTTGTAAAAAACTGACTCAAACTCAAACATATTTCGTCCCAGCCCCAAAAATTCAGAACAAATCTAACCGCGGATTACGGGCAACCCAGGCTTGTTGGGACAACAACACCAAAGTTTCATCAAGATCTGTGCTTGTTTGTGTATTTTCAGCACCCACCTGCCCAATCAACTTTTTGATTACGCTGCGTTTATCTTCCGCCGGCAATGACTTGAGAAAATCCCTGTTCTTGGGTGTTGCATTGAATTTATCAAGCGCAATCGCAAGGCCTGCATATTCAACAGCCTTTTGGGGGTTGCGCATATTAGAGGGCCCCTTTGAATAGATGAATGCAAGATTAGATGCTGCCCAATAGTCTCCACGCTCGGCACCAATGGCATACCACTTTGCTGCGGCGCCTACATCCTTGGTGACGCCAGCGCCGTTATAATACATGACACCAAGGTCAGTTGGAGCCTGGGGATGGCCACCTAGACTGGCCTTTGCAAATAAGTCCTTTGCCTTGTTGATGTCTTTCTTAACACCTTTGCCTTGTTGATAGGCAATGGCCAAGTTTCGCATTGAATAGATGTCATCGCGGGCCAACCCGGCCTCAAAAAAGCGCACGCCACGTTGCTGATTAATCTTCACGCCTTCGCCATAGTAATACATCGAACCTAACGCGTTCATGGCATAGGTGTGACCCATTTCAACTGACTTGTTGAGAAGCCCGATACCATTTTCGAGGTCTTTGGCAACTCCACGTCCTTGCGAAAGATTTCGCCCATATGCCAACATACCGTAGGGGTCTCCCTGTTCGGCAGCAGTTTTGAAAAGCCCGTTGGCCTCAGATAGATCCTGACTCCGGCCAAGACCGCGCTGGGCCATATAACCCAATTGATAGAATGCCCGTACATGTCCAGTGTCCGCTGCTTCCTTGAATAAAGAAAGTGCACCGGCTGTGTCCTTTGCAGCCAATTTAGCACGGCCTAATTCATACTTGTAGCGCGCAACGGTTGGAAATTTGACCACCGCATCCATGCAGGTCGCAACGGCGGTATCCGGATTGATTTCATTCGGCAGCTTGCCAGTGGTGACGCCTTGCAGGTCGAGCGGCTCACCTGCTTCTTCGTCACATTGGACAACAAATGGCTCAATGTTTCCGGTCACTGTGGTTGAAGCATTGCCGCCGGAGTCGGCCACTTTCATTTCAAACTGCTGAACCTTTTTATCTGAATCGATTGCAGGTTCAAAAGTGACCTTCCTCAATGCTTCTCCATTGAGAACGTCGCCTTCGCTCAGAGGGTTGCCGTCAAGATAAAGCATCCCTGTCGCTGGCACGGCGGTCACTTCAATTTGGTCTGCACCTGCAGCACGCACAATGGGGAAATTATCGAGCATAGCGACTTGGCCAACGCCAATTGGCACGCGACGAGGCTTGGAAAGGGCTTGCGAGAGTATTTCTGCAATCTGGTTGATAGGAGCTGTCGCAACCGCAGGAACGTCTTGCGATGGAGCAGCCGCAATTTTCACAGATGGCTCTTTACTTGCAACGACTGTTTCTGCAGGTGCCAACTTTACGGCTGGACGTTTAAAAAACACAGTTTGCCCCAAGCTGTCACTCGACCATGGTTTTTGTTTTTGTTCTGTAGCCTTCCAAACATCATCCGTAACTTGCGCAATGGCAGTCTTAACGTCGATGCCCACCTTGAATGTATGAGTGATCATCGAAGCAGTGAAGGGCGATTTGTCGCCCTGACCGTCTATTGCCACCGCACCCGGTTGTGTCGAAAACGCAACCAGACTGCCGAGAGCGCCTTCTTGAGCGGCCAGGCCAACGCCTGCAACCAATAATTGCTTTTCCGGCCCGACAAGAAATGATGATGCAGGGAAAGGATTGTTACGGCACGAATCCAAAAAAACCAATTGAAGCTTTGAGTTGGATTTCATGTAGGACATGATCGTTTTGACGCTCACCGTCTCTAATTCAAGGTCAGCAGCGGATTTGAGGTGTGCATCGGTCGGAATGATGCGGTTGTCCCCACCGACCTGAATGCCATGACCTGAGTAGTAAAAAACACTCATGTCCGCGCCTGCGAGGGATCGAACAAACTTCTCAAATGCTTGGTCAAATCCTACGCGATCGAGATCGATGGCCGACACGACTTCAAAGCCGGATTTTTTCAAGGCCTGCGCAACCGCTACTGCATCGTTTTTGGGATTAGGAAGGGAGGGGACTGTTTGGTATCCGCTGTTGCCGATAACAAAGGCAACGCGTCGTTCGCTAGCTTCCGCTGCCGACATAATCAGCCCAGACGTAATCAGAACTGCAGGGAAAACAAACTTTATTCTTCGTTGCAAATTGTTGAACTGGAAAAATCGCGTTCTCATTTTCATTTTGGAGAATTTCTCACAATCAGGACCGCACGGCAAAATTCTAGCAAGATAATGATTGCCTGTCAAAACACTAAGTCGTCCAACTTTTTTCATTGCGTCTCGCCATTTCCCAGAACAGGGAACTCAGATCGATTGTTAAACAATTTGACTAAGTGCAATTTAAGTCTCTTGATAAAGCTTTGTTTGAACCGTCGGCAGACAATTGAGCATATTAGCCCAAGCGCGTATTCCCCCAAACGGATGATACGGCCCCAACCGGGCAACTAATTCACGCTGATGTGTTGACTAAATTTAAAGCCCGATCCAACGTTACATTTTAAGTTTGGCGGCTGATACCGAACGGGAAAGTGGAAATCCAAATTCAATTTCTCTTCAGTGTGACATAAGCCAACTGTGAAGCAAAGCCGTCCGAGATTTTAGCAGCTTGCAGGAGCGGTTCAACAAAGGCATCAGATTCAAAGGCGTCTTGATCATTGAGTGCAAGCAAAGGTTTAGCGGCGGCTATTGCAAATATAAACATTGGTAGGTCTGTAGGTGCCGTTCCATCGGCGTTTTCCGGCGGCGAAAGGCTCAATGACGCAAACATGTTCCCAGCCTTCATCTTGATGCAGTTGGGGCACGAACGATTTACGTTCAATATGCCGCCTGCAATATCAACGACAAAGAGATAGATATTCCGATCACCAATTCCCGTTACAGTAACATTCAAGGCGTCACCGGCGACTGACTGGCCAGTCTGGTTGCCCTTAATCTCTTTTCGGTCAAGTTTCAGCTCGATCGGATTGGCCAAATTTTCTGGCAACTTGCTTAATGTTGAAAAAATCAAACACTGTTCTTCTGTCACAGGACGAAAGTCGATGTCCGGCGAGAAACCGGATTTGATTATGAAATCTCGTTTGAAGTCATTCCTGCTGGAATCTGTGCCCGTCATTGAAAGTTTGGCGGAGGTTTCGGAAAGAGAAACGATCTCAGTCTTCAAACACCCATTGGCACCATAGCCCGATACAAAGCTTGTCAGCGCCGCGACGTCTAGTTTTGGAGCTGATGCGATTTCCGATGTTGGCTTCGGCTGGGTGGCAATTGGTGCTTCTTTCGTCAATTGATTGGACGGGGTAGAGCCCGGCTCTTTTTTCGTAGTGTCGGTCAAAGACGATAGAGTAGTGTCTTGTGGAGTATTCGTCGTTGAAGGTTGCTGCACAGGATTGCTACTAGCAACTTTAACACCTTTTGCATCTGTTGTGGCTTCTGCAAAAGGAACTGTGACAACAGGTGGTGGTGGAACTTTCGGCTGCTGCTCCGGAGTAATAGGTGGATTTGGAGGGTTTGACTCAAGCTTGGGCAACGATTCCACGTTTGCCTGCGGTTGTGTATTCAATGCATTAGTTTCGGATTTAACACTCGCACTTTGGTTCGTATCTAAGGGCAATGACGTGCTCGCGGCTTGTTGAGTCAGCTCGTCCGTGGTTGTTTGCTGATTTTGTACGTATATCCAACCTCCAAGAACACCCACCGCCACGACGGAAAAAAAACCAAGTATCAAAGCTGCATTTCCGAATGCCCCGCTCTTGGATATATTCGCATTGTGTGCCGCAAGGTTTGCCGAAGTCTGGTTAGATGATTGTTTTTTTGATCCAATATTTGCCGATTTTGTGTTGCCGAGCTTGGCTGACTTCTTTGCTTGTTCCTTGTCCACCCAATCCCGCACTTCCGCCATATTCGCAGGCCTGTTAGCTGGGTCTGGTTGCAACATGAAAGTGAGGATAGCCCGTAAATCTGGCGGAATTTCAAACGATGCCAAGTCAGGAACTTTGCGCCGCTTCTCGATGACTTCGACTTGCGAACCACTCATGTCAATTGGCTGGCCACGGACACCTGCGGCCATAGTTAGGCCAAGACTGTATATATCTGATTTCGGTGTAACTTCGCCGCCATACAATCCTAATTGTTCTGGTGAGACGTAACTGTATTTTCCGGCGAAACTTCCGCCCAATAATGTGCCGCCGCCAACAGTGGCAGAGCGTGCAATGCCGAAGTCGATAATCTTTGCGTTTTCAACGAGTCCACCAGGAAGAATGACGTTGTCTGGTGAAATGTCGCGATGAATGACACCAGCCTCGTGCGCCTTGTGCAAGCCATCCGCCAGATGCCGTAACAAATTGAAAAAATCCGGTTGGGAAAGCGGTTGCGATTTAGCTCGCTCCCCAAGCGAAGGGCCGTCAACAAATTCCATCGCCAGATAAGGTCGACCAAGTGCACGATCGAGGGAAAACACATAGTAACGAACGATAGCGTCATGGGAAAGATGATTGAGAACTCGCGCTTCTTTGCGGAATAATTCAAAGATCATTTCATCGCGCGCATATTCTGGAAGAACAACTTTGATTGCGACCGGATCGCCCGTCTGAATATTATGTCCCTTGAAGACTTCGCCCATCCCGCCGACGCCTATGAGTGAGTCAATTCGATATGTTTGGTTGAGCTCGGTACCAATCTCAACCGTGGAACTTCGAGAAACAATTTGGGTCCGGTCATCAGTCATGTAATCACCCTAGGCCCCATTTATACCTTGTTCGAGTACAATCGTGCTGTCAGCCTTTGCCGTATGCGCAATGATGATTGAAATATTGTCTTTTCCCCCGCGCTGCAAAGCAAGACTGAGAAGCTCATCGCAGGCAATTTTAGGCGGGAATTTTCTTACCGAAGCCAGAATTTCATCATCAGACACATGGCCAGTTAAACCGTCACTGCATAAAATAAAACAATCACCATATTCAATTTCACCCGAAATGGCATCGAGTTCCAAATCGCGATCTACGCCCACTGCTCTCGTGATAACGTTGCGGCGCGGCCATGTCAGTGCTTCCTGCTGGGTTATGGCACCAGAGTTTACAAGTTCCTGAACTTCCGTGTGATCGTGGGATAACTGTTTCACTGTGCCGCCCCGAACGAGATAGCAACGTGAATCACCAGCCCACAGGCAGGTGTAGCGTCGACCCTCAACAACAAGTGCGCTGACAGTCGAGCCAACGATGTTTTCGTGGAGGCCATTGGAACGTTGCAACAGTTTCTTATTGACGTTTTCCACGCTCGCCAAAAGATCCGATAGAATAATGTTGCTATCCGAGATATTAGCCACGGCCTCGACAATCATGGCACTGGCAATTCCTCCATCTCGGTGGCCACCCATACCATCTGCCACCAGCCAAATCCCGCGGCGGGCATTTGCATAAATCGCATCTTCATTGACTTTTCGGACGTGGCCAGGATGGGTCACCGTCGCAGTGTCGAAACTATATATTGGCAAAATCATGGTGTGGCCAATCCGGTCATGAAAGTCGTCCAAAGTGAAGGCTGTAGCGGCCCGTGAGTTGTGATCAATTGCGCAGGGTCGTTGTCACCGCCTGCAGTCCACCAAATGCCACGATGATAGCTCAGATTCATTCGGTCTGAATCGCGTAACTTTAAGAAGGCCGATTGCAACGGTTCAGAATTTTCAGTCCAAATGTGGATTGAGCTTTTCTCTTGACGATTTAACGCGGGCAAAAAACCTGCTGGTAATCCCACATTTTGCAGAACCCGACTGGCGTCAAATTCGGTTCCATCTTGCAATTGTTCCAGCAATGCATTTTCACAAGCTGCATACCAGGGCTCCAATTCACCCGCATCTGGTGGAGCTGGCCACAGGTTGTCAGTTTCCACAGCACAAATGCTGAGCGGAAAATAGCGACCGACGCCATCGACAGATGGCATGATGGCACCTGTTGCGGCCTGACCAAAAACCCCTGGCCCACACCAGAATCTCCAAATCGGTTGCGTTAGAAAAACATTTACCCAATTACCGCCCATGGCGTGACGACTTTCAGCAATGGCTGCTTGCAACCAACTCTCCCAACCGTTGAGAAACGGCCTGGGAACATTGTAAGAAACAAAATCACGCTTGGCAGGGAGCTTACCAAATATCCCGCATTGCATGGCGCACCTACAAACCAGTTGGGCAAGTGAATTTCACTCGCGAAATAACCGTGAATGGATTTTCGAGAGTATCGAAAGTCATTTGATATGTGATTTCCCTGCCAGCGATAATAAATTGCACTGTAGCCTTGTTTCCGGATTGTCGCAGAGTGCCGGCCCTGAGCAGCCGTTGCAGTGCCCAAGGTCCGGAGAACTGGAGAGTAACCGGAGCACCAGCGGTTCCAACAGGCAGTGAAACAGAGGCGGTGCCATCAGGTGACCGACCTGGCCACTCAAAGTCTGCCCGTGTCTCTACCCCAAAGGGACTCTCAAGTTTAACGCCATTGACTTCAAATGTAGCCGAGGGGACATTTTGGCTGAGAGTCTTCATTACCATCGCAAATTTGACGTTTGGTGATGTCCCTTGTCCCGTGAAAAATGCATCTTTAATACGCGCGGCATTTTGGAATTGTCCCAACGCCGCAGGCGAAAGTCCCTGGCTTAATTTAGAAGTCTGTTTCCAAACCCAAACTTTGCCCGAGGTATCAACGAGATCAGCCAACTTCTCTCGGAAGAAAGCGTCGAACAAACCGTTTGGTCCAAAGACACGCGCAAAATCTGTCATTGGTAATTCAGACTTACTCTTTTCCACAAATGGAAACCGGCTCGTGGCTTCTGTGCATTTTTGGAAAACTGTACCGCTCATCTGCCCACTCAGATCCGTTGTTCGCTCGACCACGATTTTTTTCTCGAACTCCTGCATGTTGGCTTTCAACATGCTTGAAAAGGGCTCCTCGAGGCGCGACGTGCTTGTCGAAAGTGCCGCCAGAAATTGCAACAAGTTTTGGTGTGCTTGAGTGGCTTGCTCAAACTTCTGCTCATCAAGAAGACTTTGATAGAGACCCTTCAATTGTTCCACCAACCCATCAATCTGGCTCTTGCCGCCGACTGACTCTGCCAATTCGTGATAACGCCTGAAATGCTCTTGAATGAAAGCCCCGGGGACAAATGGCTTGCCAATCTCACCGCCGCGCGCGTCTGACTTTTTTGCCGCATCCAAGCCGATTTCTACCATATTACCAATCTGACTTGATTTGTTTGTCACCAGATCGGCTGCAGCTTTTGTCAGCTTGCCTGTAATAGCATCCTTCGGGACTGCCTTGGCAACTGTAAGACGGGTCTCGTCAGCCACAGATTCAAGCAACAATTTGACTGGTGAAGATGCTCCTGTCGCGGCGCGCAGCACAACATAATCTGGCGCGTCATTTACAAAGCTTCGCAATTTTAGCTTGCTCAGCTCATTCCCCCAAGTTTTGATGAACTCTTCGTCGTAAAGTTTGAACAGGTCGGGTCCCAATCCTGAAAATTGTTTGTCGAGGTTGTCTTTGCCATCTGCGGTGCCCAACACCCATTTTTCCGATTGGAGCAGCGAAATAACGGCGTTCATTCTTGCCAAAAATAATTTGTAGAAACCGTCATAGGTGAAAATCGCAGGAGCACCCACACTCTCCAGCGGCGAACCATCGCGTGTTGCAAAAACTGAAGCTGCATCAGCACCAGCATGTTGAATAACGGTCCAATCCGCAACGTCTGGGTCATGGGCTGTTGATTTGATCAGCGCAAATGCCCGCTCTGCCAAGGTGAGCCTCGCAAGAGAAGCCTGCGTCGCTTTCACCAAGTCACCGTTCAGTGGTATCGCCCGGAAGGTTCCCGCAGAAATATTCAACATAGCTTCAAGGTGCTGTTTTAGGCTTTCGCGCAGCGGCCTATTTGGCTCACCCGGATACAGAGCTTCCCAATCCCCCTGCATCCATCCAGACATCAATGCCGTATCGACTGGCACTGACGGATCACCGCTGAGCATCATGTAGACCTTCAGCGGCTCGTAGAGTTGTTCAGGTTTGCTTTGCAAATCTGCTAAACGCTTTTCAAGATGCAAAACAAGTCGCGGCCGGAGCACGCGGTTCAAAGCTGTTTCATAGGCCGAGCTTGCAGCAACTGCGATACGGCGGTGTTGGCCAAGCCCCAGTGTTTCGGAAGCCGGCACATTGTCATTTGCGTTTGCATAACCGCGCGGAAAATTTCTCAACGTATCAAGCGGCCCTGCAATTTTCTGAAAGTCAGTATCGTCAATTGGATCTTGCGTAATCAGCGCTGTATTGCCGGTTGAATAGGATTGCGAGGCCACATTGGTAGATGCGATCAAGTGCGTGTTTGCGAAATAGCTATTCGCCCATCCTCCAAGTGTAGCGAACGTGACCAAACCGATAAGTCCATAAGCTGTCGCTCTCAATAACAACTTGCGCCGCACTGCTGACGCATTCGTGGAAACCCAGCCAGCTTCGCCAAAAACAACTTTGGTGAGCAAGTTCTCTAGGAAATAGCTTTTTGAGCGTCCGGAATAAACGGCGCTCATGGCGTTTCCCAAACCCATGCTTCTTGCAAGAGATCCCAACACCCGGTCGATCGGTGTTCCCTCTTGCGTGCCTGAGGTAAAATAAAAGCCGCGTAACGTGGCACTTGTCTGATAACGTGTCGGTTCAAAAATCTGGTTCAAAAATGCTGTGACGAGAGGTTTCAATGCCACAAGCTGGGTGGGAAACCCAACGAGGCGAACTCGGGAAATTGGATCCGGTTCCTCTTGCAATCGGTCGGGTAATTCAGCTGTAAGCCTTGAAATCAAAAGTTCAATTTCACTGCCAACTTCCGCGACATGGTTTTCTTTCTTATTGCTTGTCTGGAATGTGGCACCCCAGACGACCTTTCGCCTTTGTTCATCCAGATTGCCAAAGAACTCATTGAAACCCGCGATCAGATCAGATTTTGTAAAAAGCAGATAGACTGGGAAATCAACTTGTAACCGATTATTGAGTTCTGTCAGGCGTTTGCGGATGGCGACTGCATGGGCAGCGAGCTCCGCTTGGTTGCCGGAAAGAATGTCTCCAATGCTGATGGCAACCAGAACCCCATTAATCGGTTGTCGTGTGCGATGCTTTTTCAGCATGTCAAGGAAGGCGAGCCAACTTTTGCGGTCGACATCTGTATCCGAGTCTTGGGTTGTGTAACGACCGGCGGTATCAATGAACACTGCTTCCTCTGTAAACCACCAATCGCAATATCTCGTGCCACCGCTACCAGCCACCGGCCCGTTTGCATGGGCAGCAATCGGAAATTTTAGGCCACAGTTCATTAGCGCTGTAGTTTTGCCAGCCCCTGGCGGCCCGACAATCAAGTACCAAGGGAGCTCATACAGAAAATCGCCTTTCGTTCTCTGTGATCCCTTCAACGTGATGAGTGCATCTTGCATTTTTTCAGCAAGAACCGATGCATCTGAATTGTCATCCTCAGGCTCTTGCACAACAATGTTTGCCGCAAGCTCCTCTGCGGATTTGCGTTGTTTGTGGATGCGGTAGGTAAGGATGCCAAAGAAAATTGCGAGCAACAGAACAATCATCGCAAGGCGTAGCCACGCGTTATTGAACGGCTCAACACCGCCAATTGCGATCAGAGGAAAGACAAACCAAATCAGCACACAAAGTAAAACCACTGCAATCAGGCTTGCGATAAATATAAGCCAGCGTTTCATCACAACGCCTCGCGCGGGATGAACACTTCAACCCGTCTGTTTTTAGCATGGGCTGCCAGTGTGTCGGCAGGATCAATGGGGGCCTTGTCAGCCATACCAGTCGTGGTAAGCCGCGTCGGGTCAGACACCTTTGTGGCAAGGATATTGGATACGGCCTGGGCCCGTTGCTCCGAGAGGTCTTGGTTATCCTTGAATTTGACCTTGGACAGCATCGGCGAATTGTCAGTGTGGCCGACGATGCGGATTTGCCCCTTCTCTTTGTCAAGCGCCGCAGCAATATGGGCAATTGATGGCAAGAAGCCTTGTCGAACACTAGCGCTGGCTTTGTCGAACACTGCGTCGTTCAAAAGGCGAACTACGATATCTTTGCCAGCATAGTCTGCAGAAAGTGTATTGTTTGCAATATCTTCCGCCAAGCGTTCACGAATACGCTGCAGTTGGGTGCTCTGCGGGATAACAGGAGGTTCGAAAGGTTTGAAAGCAACGCGTTGCAAATTGACGTCTGACAAGGGGTGCAGGCTTGCAAGTTTTGCTTCTGCAATGTCGGAAGAATTCGCCAGTAGCCAGCGCAAGCCGATAAAGCTGAGAAACAGAACGCCTGCAGCAAGCGACGCGACAACCCAAAGCGGAATAGCGCGGCGGACATATGATGCCGCAATGTTTTGACCACGCCAGTGCGGCGATATTTCTTCTGGCGCTCGCGCTTCCCTGGCCCGCATGGTTTGAAAAATATCGCGGCGGATTTGCTGATGAGCCACATCGCCGCCAACAATCCTGTATTTCCCCTCAAAGCCCAATGACATGCATGCGTGCATCAACCCAAGCAGATTTTGATTGATCTGCGGGTTTTGCAGGAGCTTTGTCAATTCATCGAAAAATCCGATGCCGCTGTCGCGGGTCTGGAAGAACCGACTTAACATACTGTGCTGTGTCCAGACGATGCGGTCAGAACTGGGCAGGTTTTGAACAATGTCGTCGGCAGTCGCACACAACGCATATTTTGCACTGCGCACCTGTGCTTCAGGTATGTTGCGACCGCGCAGCGCAACTTCAAAATTTTCGATACTCTGCGCTACCGTACCCATCAGTGGGGCGACTTGGGGCAGTGATCTTGCTATTCTGACATTCGACAACAGGATCAACAACGGCAGTGCAGCCTCAAGAACAGGGTTTGGCCCGCCGGTTTCTGCACTTGTGTTCAATGCAATTTGAGCGCCAACCACATCTTGCTGTATGGGGCGCGTTGGCGGGCTTTCGTAACGATTCAAAGACGATTGCGTTGAACCACCAGGGCTTTGCGGTTGCCCTCCCCAAAGATTTTGTGATGCAGATGATTGAGATTGCGGAGCAACAGAAGCCGGATTGTCCCGTCTTCCGCCTGGATTGGGCCTTATGACAGTCCTTTCGGCATCTGGGTCAGGTACAAACGGTGGCTTGTTGTTGCTCATGACCATGCACTCTATTTGCCATCTTCCTTGATGACCCAAAGTGACAGTTCAAGGCCGGGCCAATCGCCGGAAAAATGCATTCCAATTCCACTGGCAGTGCTGAATTCCGGCCAAAGCGGCGACATGCGGTCAAAGATGAAATAGACATGACTCGAAATTGCCCGGATCTGTGCAGGCGGCGTAGGCACGTGAATGAGGGGAATGCCAGGCAAATGGGCGTGAACAATTTCATCCATGCGCGTATTGGGCCCAACCTTGAAAAGCGCCGGAAATTGGTTTTGAATATCAGTCAAAGGTCGCTGAGCTGCAACCTCAAGCACAAATGTAGATGCTCGAAAAAGATTTCTGTCGGTCACAGCGGCCAAGAAAGCATTTGCTGCGCGCTCTGATATGTCGAGCCGGATTGCGCGCCTGGTGTCAACATTGAGGAAACGCTGGATATCGGCCAGTACCGGTGCAAACGTGCCATCAAGATTGTCGTGATCATACGCTAGATATGGCTTCAGGCGGCGCTCTTTCGTTGCATAGGTTGAGAGTTCGCCAACCAAACGCAGCAGCTCAACATAAAATCGTTCAGGATGCACATATCGTGAATGACGCATGTGCCGCATAACGGGGATTTGCCGGTTCAACATTTGCAAAATGAAATAATCCACGCTCTGCATGCTGCCGCTTCCACGAGGATCGGATGCAAAGCGTGCCAGCTCTTCAAGCTTTGTCTCAATCCAGCCAATGACGCGGTCCAACCACCCTATCACCGTCGCGTGGGCTGAAATAACCAGTACCGGTGGCGCTACCTTCTCGTCGAATATGATGGCTTTGTCGGTGACTTCTACGATGCGAGCACAGAGGAGACTAGCAAAGCCGGGTTTGATTGTTTTTCGCAGCTCAAAACTGAATCGGGGCGTAGCGACGTCAATTTCTTCTTCAACTTGCATTTTAGAAGCCGAGTCGATCAGAACTTCTGACTTGATAACATAGCGGCTGGCACTCTCGGCGAGTTCATCATCAGTTTCCTTGGTGTTGGGTTGCCCCATGGGCACCAGCAGCCATACGACCATTCCTGCTGATTTCTCATCGAGAGCAATTGGCGCGGGTAGAGGGCTGTCTCCTGGAAAGCTGAACGGCAATCCGTCAGCCATAATTCCGGCGGCGCGGCGTAAACCGAATTTTCCCTGCTGGGCTAGATCACGGTCAATTTCGATCTCACTGAAACCCCAAGGATAAGGTGTAATTTGAGAGGTTCGACTTTCCAACAAATGCTCAGCGTAGCGATCTGCCTGTTGCAGATGTTGTGGCCTCAAAAACAGCCCTTCGGACCATGCAACCTTGCTATACCAAGACATGTCAGTGATAGCCTCTCTTGCAGGAGGGTTTCCGCACAAGGCGCAACAAACAACGTTGGAACCGTTGGCGGTAAAGGATCATAACGACAAGTCCTCCTTAGATACTATTGTCACAAGACATGTGGAAATCAAGACAATTCTGTGTAGTTGGGGCGTTCCAAAATCCCACGGTTGGTTCTAACATCAGTACAACATTCAGACATCATCCAAATGGGGGTAGACCTATTATCGAATGGACGGCAGCATCAACAAACAAATAGGTAATTGCGAAATGGGTTCTTGGGTCAAAAAACTGGCAGCAACGTTCGCTTGCTTCAGTTCATTTTCCGCTGCTGAACCTGCCTTTGCTGAGTTCAAGGTCTGCAACCAGTCTGTTGGTGTTTATAATGTCTCCGTTGGTGCGGAGATAGGTCAGCGATTTAGCACAGAAGGCTGGTGGGTCATGCCTGCCAATAGCTGTATCATCCCCATTAAAGAGGAACTTGACCAACTCAAGTTGCGCTACGTCTATGTTTATGCGGAAACGGTGACGGGTGAGAGCGTCTTTCAAGGAAACTGGGATATGTGCGTTGATACCAAACGTTTCAGGATTGAAAAGACCGAGGCTGAACCTTGGAACTGCTGGGTGCGTGGTTTCAAAGCGGTAAAATTTTTGGAGGTGGACACCAATCAGGCCAAATCTTGGACACTGTTTGTCCGTCCAGGGAAAAATTAGTGGACGATAAAACAATTATAGTCCGGCCGATGGCGAGCTCGCAAAAAAGCAGCACGCGTGCCAAGAAGGCAATAGTTGTAGCAAAAAAAACCGCAGAGACTGGGAATAAGAAAAAACCTGCCCCAGCGCCCACCAAGAGCCATTCCAAGTTTCCAATTGTTGCACTTGGCTTCTTTGCCGCGATTTTGGTCGGCTTAGGCTCCGCGTTAATGAGCGTCTATTATTTTTCAGGGAACTTGCAAAAAGCACCAGAGTTTACCGCTCAAGAATTGAGCAGCGAGTTAGTCCCGGCTGAAGGCGTCAGCAATGAAGCTGAAGATGAAGCACTTGTGCGGGCGGCGATTGAACCACGGATCATTAACCTCAGTGGTGATCCGATCATCGTCAGACAATTGTCGAATGCGACGCGGCAAAGCACGAAACTCGATAACGACGCTCAAAAAACGGCGGCAAGCGACTTGGGTATCGCGAGCAGCGTGTTTCGCATAAAGGATGTTTTAGACACGCCCGACCCCACGTTGCAGGCAGGCCTAGCAGGATCACAGGATGATATTGCGGCGCTGAGTTCGTTTGAACCGCCGCCCTCTCAGGACAAAAACATCGGCTTTTCGGCAGTCGAGGCTGAATCGGATGTCGGCGACCAAAAGTTCAATGAATTTGCCCAGAGTGTCAAAGCCAAAACAAGTGTTGCAGACATGCTTAAGGGATTGGGCATCGAACGGCAGCTTGCCAGTAATGCCGAAACCGCGTTTTTGAAGTTTTATGGACGCTCGCAATTAGAAAACGGTGACAGCTTTGCCTTGAGAGCAATGACTGATCAGGAAGCGGGAGCCGTAACCTCCAAAGGCTTAATTCCGGTGCAATTTTCTGTTTACACAAAGGCTGGCTTGCTTGGAACAATAGCTCTTGATGACCTAGACCACTATGCCCAAGCCGCCGACCCTTGGTCTGGGATGGACATATTCAGCACACAGCTCCTACCAGAGGAAAGGCGACTTGAAGACCAGCCTCGATTATTGGATGCCATTTATGCGGTGGCACTGCGCCACAAATTGCCTGCGTCGGTAACCGGAGAAGCAATCATGCTTTTGTCCCGTGCTCAGGACTTGGAGCAAAAAACTCAAGTTGGCGACACCATCACCATAATCTATTCCCCTGCTGCACGCGATTCAAAAACAGGTTTGGGCAGAATCGTTTTCATCAGCATTGGGCGCACAACGGGAAACCTCGATTGTTATGCATTTCAAGCGCAGGCCGGAGCAAAATTTGACTGCGTCTCGGCTGATGGTGAAAGCAACGTCCCTGATAATGGAATGGTATTACCTGTGAACGGAACTATTGCCGCAAAATTTGGTCCCGGTCAAAATGCAGCTAAAGACGCTAAAGACAACATGAATTTTGGGGTTGATTGGACTGCTTCGGAAGGCGCTCCCGTGGTTGCAGCTTTTGACGGCGATGTTCAGTCAGTTGGCCCCGAAGGAAGCTGGGGTACTGTCGTCCGCTTGTCTCATGCCGACAACAAAACAACAATGTATGCTTATCTACAGCGCGTTGAGCCTGGCATTGTTGCGGGCTCGAAAGTCAAGGCGGGTCAGACCATTGCTTACGTCGGTGTGCCACAAAGCAGTCGTGAGCCACGCCTGCATTTTGAATTGCGCGAAAACGATATTCCTGTCGATCCAATGCCTGAAGCTGATGCAGGTGCACCCATCGGTGGTGCGACAGTAGTTGACCAGTTTGTCCACCGCATCATTACTATTGAAAGCGCTAATCGGTGCAATGCACGCAATCCCCTGTCCACGGCTGTCGGTCTTGGCCAATTTATTGAAAGCACATGGATGACAACTGTTCGCATTCATCGGCCTGACTTGATTTCAGGACGATCACGTCAACAAGTTCTGGATATGCGGCTTGATTGCGGCTTGTCCCGTGCGATGACGACAGCCTTCACGAGGGACAATGCCGCGGTTCTTCGACGGTCTGGTGCAAGTGTCACGCCAGGAAATCTTTATCTTGCACACTTTCTGGGTGTCGGTGGAGCTGTAAAGGCTGTCAAAGGTTCCCCCAGCAGCTCAATCGCAGACGTTTTTGGCGGTGGCCATGTGCGCGCCAATCCGTTTGAAAGAGGCAAGTCCATAGGGTTCCTTGTGTCATGGGCGGCAAAAAAAATGGGATCAAAAACAGCAACGGCTCCAGCGCCAAAAATTGATTCTTCGCAATCCGGCAAGACACCTGATAATGCGACGACAAGTGTTGGGTCTAAAGACAAGAATGCCAAACCTGACCCCAGTACCGATACGGCTGGTGCGAGCCAAGATGTTGCCATGCAGAAATTTGACGGTAACCCGCAGTTCACAAAACTTAAGAATGCCGTACTGGCGCTGTTGCAATAAAGTCAAACGTCACCGTCTTGGTTTGCTGAACTCGTCATAGTGTTGCGCAAACGAGTCAAGAAAGGCATCGAGCATTCCGTTTTCCCGCTTTCGTGTTTTTGCAGCCCAGCGTTTGACAAGATCGTCCCACATTTTTCCCTTGCTACCACCAAGCAATGATTTTTTTGCATCTGAAGCCTTCTCGACGGCTTCAGGCGAGAGCTCGTTAAAAAATTCAACAACTGTGGCCTGCATCGCAGCAAGCAAGGCAAAATGGTGCTGCTTCAGATCAATAAAAGAACTATCTAATGTCTCTGAAGCGTTGAGATAGCTTTTGCCGCGCGGAGATAACATCACCTGCAGCGCTTCCTCTGGCGTCGGCAGGAATTTGAGCGGGTTGTTTTCAATGGCTTTGACCATGGTGCGTCCACCACTTCGCGAGATAGATTTCGCTTCAGCTCTTGCATGCAACTGGGCCATTAAATGACTGCATGTAAGCTGCAAAAGTCGGCCAGCCATTTCAGCAAGCTGCGCGTCATCAAGCTGGTCTAACGCGCCGTCGGCCAGTCCGGCACCTTTGGAAAAGTTTTTAACAAAAGTCTTGGTCGCCAGTGATTGCTCTATCCTGGGATTTTCTGACTGAAGCGCAGGAAGCACTTGCTCAGGTTGCTTACGGATCGGGGCTGAAACAGGTTGCGCTTGATCGCTGTCCACTGACCATGCGCCACGTACTGCCGGTTGTGGCTTCTGAAAAATATCTTCAGTTTCGACTTGGGGAACGTATAGTGCTTGATTGAGGTAATCAGGAGAAATATCAGCTGGCAAAGCCTTCGGCATCAACTCTCTTGCGTCGAGCGGAGGCGGCGGAGACCCACCTGCATCCCAGATATTTTGACGCGGTGTCAACTGAACTTGCGGTGCAATTGGTTGATCAACTGAAGCATTGCGTTTTTGCGGAAGATCGATGGTTACAGACAGCACATATTCACCAACTTGTAGCCGGTCGCCTTCATTGAGTTGATAAGGATTTTGAACTCTTTTTGTACTGCCGTTGACGAACGTTCCGTTGGTTGACACATCTACAAGCCAATATGCATCATCGTAAAAGCGAACTTCGCAATGTTTTCCTGAAACAATTCGGCCTTTGTCCGGCAGCATCCAGTCCAAATGGCTATCGCGGCCAAAATCAAATCCGCGCCGATCCACTGCATATTCGAGTGGTCCTCCGTCCGGCAAACTGTTGAAATTTTCAATTCGTATTTTCAGCACACCCCAAATACTAGCTGAATTTCGAAATTTTGGAATAGGGAGCGCGAGTAGCCAAAAAAGAACTAGACTCGTCGTCAGTTAATTCCAGTTCTCCTGTGCCTCTGCGGCTACGCACAATTATCACCAAAAGAAAACCCTCGAAATCGACTGGCGATTTCAAGGGCTTGTTGGTTGCGGGAGCCAGATTTGAACTGACGACCTTCAGGTTATGAGATCGTTCTGATCCAAATCCGCGACCTTCACACGATTACCATAAACCCCTCTAATATTCTGATTTCGTTCGTGTAAACTGGTTTCTCGGACGCAGCTCTATGCATGTGGGTACATGGGTTTTCACGCCCAACTGTTACCCAGAACGACCTTCAGGTTTAGAAGGAGGAGCCGCGTTGAAAGCAATTCGAATATCGAAACGTGTTGTTGATGCCCTTGAACCGGGAACAACGGACCTCGACTTTTTTGACGACGACCTGAAAGGCTTTGGCGTTCGTGTGCGGACATCCGGGCGCAAATCCTATTTTGTCTTGATGCGGTTTCATGGTGTCCTGAAGAGGTTCACCATCGGTCCGCATGGCGCAATAACAACTGAACTTGCAAGAATTAAGGCCAAGGAGATCATCTCCCAGTTGGCGATGGGCAATAATCCAAGCGAGGCAAAGGACTCAATTCGCAATTCGATCACTGTTCGAAGTTTATGTGAGCGGTTCTTGGCAGAATATGTTCCATTTCACTGCAAGGCCAGTACTGCCAAGGAGTATAAAAGGTGCGTCAGGTTGTTCATCATTCCTGAGATCGGAACAACAAAGGTGGTTTCGGTCGTTCGCACAGATATCACGGTACTTCATCACCGGCTCAGGCAAATACCCTACCAAGCCAATAGAACACTTGGAGTGCTGTCCGTCATGTTTGCGCAGGCGGAGGCCTGGAGCTTGCGCGAAGCGTTCTCCAATCCTTGCCGGGGCGTGAAGAAATTCAAAGAGAAGAAGCGGGAAAGATTTTTATCGTCAGACGAACTCAGTCGACTAGGAGCGACATTGCTCGCTGAAGAGAAGGAAGCGTCATCTGCGGTGACCTGTATTCGGCTCCTGATCTTCACTGGTTGTCGGCTTAGTGAAATTCAAAAGCTCAAGTGGAGTTACGTGGACTTAAAATCAAAGATGATCCTTCTCCCTGATTCCAAAACTGGCAAGAAGACAATATACTTGGGTCAAGCGGCCATCGAAGAATTCCAGCGAACCCCTAAGATTGCTCAAAATCCTTTTGTTATCACTGGTAGCATTGACGGCCAATATCTTAATGACATGCAAAAACCTTGGCGACGCATTCGAAAGGCCGCCGATCTTGAGGATGTCCGCATTCATGATCTCAGACATACTTTTGCATCGCACGGGGTAGCTATGGGGCAGGGATTGCCTATCATCGGCAAGCTATTGGGCCACTCGCAGTCTCAAACAACAGCGCGTTACGCCCATCTTGCGGCTGATCCAGTAATCGAAGTTGCAGATAAGATTTCTGAGCGCTTGGCAAATAGTTTGAACCCCTTCGGCCACGGCCCGAAGGTGGTGAAGGCGGCCTAGTACGATATATTTTAAATGACCGTGTGCAAAACGTGCGCAGTAAGCGGCGGCATTCTTAGTGAAAAACAAAGTGTGACGCGCCATAAATTACGACATTTCGCACATTTGCAACTTCACCACTATTCCCGCTCATACTCTGTTTCACTCTGAAATGCACTGTGGCGTTCCATTGATGGATAGAAAAGACAACATGGAAGGTGAACATTTTATAGCAGAGATTTCAGATTCTGGGCCAGGGCTTCCTAGTAACATACTTGAATAAATTGAGCGCAAGGGCGCCGGATCAGCACCTCGCGAAAATCGTTCCGGTTTGGGACCATGGATTGCTAAGCGCTTATGTTTTGAAATGAACGGTACACTTTCAATTGTGAATTGCTCGGAAGCTGGCACAATAATTCGACTTCAAGTTAATTCTAAAGAATTGGAAAAACGTGATGCAGCTTGAAGATCGCACAATTGGTTTGGTTGAAGATGATCTCATAATGGGAGAGTCACTTGTACAGAGCCTCACCCTTGAGGGTTGTCACGTTGATTGGAGGCAGACAGGCGAGGAGGCTATGCAGGGGTTGCGAGAAACCAGTCCTGATTTGGTTGTGTGTGATATCCGCTTGCCTGATGTGCAGGGCGAACAATTGTTCCGAACTTTGGCTTCGCAGGGGTCGATCCCGCCATTCCCTTTTGTGACGGCTTATGGGGATGTGGATCAGGCTGTTCAAGTGATGCGTGCAGGGGCTGCCGACTACATCACCAAACCCTTCTAAATGTCCGCTTTTGTTTCCCGAGCTGTTCGCTGATCAATCGACATCGTATTTCTTCGGCAGAGAAAGTTCTTGGTGTCTCAAATTTGATGATTGATCTCGAAGCAAATATTCGGAAGATTTGCGACCTGACAAGTCAACTTTTAATATCGGGAGAGACCGGTGCAGGTAAAGATATGTGTGCTCGGTTCCATCATGCGAATTCTGTTCGTTCAAAAGAACCATTCATTGCTGTGAACTGTGCTACAATTCCCGCCGATCATGTAGAACGTGAACTTTTTGGTTTTCATGGGCAGGCCCCACAAAAATTTCATCGCGGATTGGCTGAACGTGCCAAAGTCGGAATCCTTTTCCTCGACGAGATTGCGGAATTGCCTTTGTCGTAACAAGCATAACTGTTGCGGTTGATAGAGACCCGGGAATTCAGTCGCGTTGGCGGCGAACGGGTGATTCAGTTTCATGGCCATATTGTGTGTTCCACCAATCGAGATGTCGCCGCACTTGTTCAAAACGGAGAATTTAGAAAGGATTTCAACTATTGTATCAGCGGTATGCGTCTCGAAGTTCCGCAACTGCGCGAACTTCGCGATGATGTCTAATGGCAGTTGGATATGTTCTTTGAACAATTTTCAACAATTGCCTCTTCAGTTTTGTGTGGCTTCAGCAGTTTTACTTGCGATCAGGCTATTGAAAATGCATGGCCAGGAAATGTGCGGGAATTACGTAACCGTGTCGAGCGCGCTTGCGCTTTGACTACTGGGGAATGGATTATGTCCTATGATTTATTCCCCATGAGACAAGCAGCTAAAAATCCAAACCAGTTTCTTTTGTAACATTATCAGAAGCTCGATATGATGCTGAATGTCGACAAATAGAACGCGCTCTGGCCAAAACGTCTGGCGAGATTGGTGAAGCAGCAAAGCTCCTAGAAGTCCCAAGGACTACACTTTGGGACAAGATACTGAGATTTGGTATTCACACAGGTCATACCGTTAATAGTTCGAAACCCTGAACCTTCGCTCATGCAGCATGTTCGGTATTCTGTACATCAAAATTTGTAAGTCCCTGATTTAATGAAAACCATAATTGTTGCATGGCACAATTGGTAGTGCCGAAGCTGGCCCTAAGGTGACTTCAAGAAAAAACAACCTAAGTGGAGAATGCTCATGTCAAGATGTGACAAGTTTGTGGAAGTTGTGCGCAGGCAATTTCTACGAGGCGGCTTTGTGGCATTTTGATAATATTTTGTAGGGGGTTCGTATTTAGAGCTCACCCGTCTGGTAGCAACTTTATTTCGTGCCCATGTCATTTGTAGCAGCATCAAAAGCAACAATTTTGCAGATTTTCAAGGGTTATTGGAACTTGTGCGCAAATCGACGGGAATTGAGGGTGCGCGGATATACGATATTAGGCACACATTTGCCTCGCGGCTGTTGCACGTGGCCAAAGAACTGCAGTCTAAAGGTAAACTGCTTGGCCATACTCATACCCAAACCACCGCGCTCTATGCACATCTGGCCGCTGATTATTCGCTTGCGACAACCAACCAAGTTTCTAGGAGCTCCGCGGACGCTCTCTGTGACGAAAAAGTAAACTGCGTGAGGACTTGTGAAACTTGGATATTGGCATAGTTGCGTCTGCTGGATTGCTGCTGGCCAACATATACAGACTTGGACGTTTCATAATATCCATAACCCTTGAAAATTATTTCGCTTGGGACGCTGGCGTGTAACGTGCGGGAACAGCTGAAGCGCGATATCAAATTTTTGCGTTTTGCGTCAAGTCTGCCAGGTGACAGGCCGCTTCACCACTGTGACCGACGACGCGCAATTGCGGCTCCTCGTCGCGGCAGCGTGCAATGGCGACCGGACAACGGGTCGAGAAACGGCAGCCAGGTGGCGGATTGCTCGGACTTGGAGGGTCACCCGCCAACAATATACACCGCCGTGTTGCTTCGATGCGCGGATTGGGTGAGGGAACTGCTGATAGCAGGGCTTGGGTGTAAGGATGAGCTGGATCGGCAAACAACGGTCTGGTCAACCCTGCTTCGGCAACTCGCCCCAAATACATCACCGTCACACTGGAACAAACTTCGCGGACAATTGCAAGGTCATGCGCCACAATGACAATGGTGAGTCCGAGACGCTGGCGCAAGTCAGAGAACAGGTTGACGATCTGCGCTCGCACTGAAACATCCAATGCCGAAAGTGGCTCGTCGCAAATCAGGATGGAAGGGTTCAGTGCAAGGGCGCGGGCAATGGACACGCGTTGGCGCTGTCCACCCGATAATGAGCGTGGAAGTCGGTCCAACACAGTTGCAGGTAGCGCAACCAATTCAAGCAATTCCCTCACGCGGGCTTGGCGTTCGCCGGTAGGGCCAAACCCGTGAATTTGCAACGGTTCTTCCAAGGTTTGCGAAACAGTCTGGCGGCGGCTCATCGAGCCGAGCGGATCTTGAAAAATAAATTGCACGGCGCGGGCGAAACCTTTGCGGTCAGCTTTTTGCCATGCCGCGCGGTCGCGTCCATTGATAAGCACTTGTCCAGCGGTAGCGGGTTGTAAGCCCACGATGGCGCGGGCCAAGGTGGTTTTGCCACACCCTGATTCACCAACGATGCCATGAAACGCACCCTGCGGAACCACAAGGTCAACCCCATCAACGGCCCGTACCGCACCCAGCTGCGTGCGGAAGTGGACCTTGAGTCCTGAAACGGTGATGGCTGGGTGTTCAGTCATGTACGGGGAGTTCTTCCAATGCAATGACAACTGAGCAGGCTACGCGGTGCGGTGTTGCGCCATTCTTTACGGTTCGCAACGGTGGACGATGGACGCGACAGCTGGGCAACACCAATGGGCAGCGGTCCGCAAAGCGGCAGCCTCCTTCCAGTTTCACTTGATTGGGCGGAAGGCCCGGAATTTCCCGTGTTCCCGTTGCCGTCTCTGAACGGAAGTCCGGCACCGATGCAAGCAGTCCACGTGTATAGGGGTGTATCGGTGCTGTCAGCACATCCAATGCTGTGCCTTCTTCTGCCACCTGGCCGGCATAAAGCACCATCACCCGGTCAGCCACTGATGCCACCACGCCAATGTCATGGGTAATCAGCACGACTGCAATCCCGTCTTCTTTCTGAATGTCGCGGATCAGCGCTAGGATTTGCGCTTGCACCGTTGCGTCGAGCGCTGTCGTAGGCTCGTCTGCAATCAACACGCGGGGTCGCGAGGCCAGCGCCAGTGCGATCATGGCCCGCTGCAACATTCCACCAGAAAGTTCGTGGGGGTAGCTGTCATAGCGGTCTTCCGGGTCAGGAATGCCCGTGCGCGTGAGCAGGGACACGGCATCCTTGCGCGCCTCCTCGGAAGAAAGTCCAGCATAGCGCTCTGCCTGCCGGGCAAGTTGTGGCCCGATTTTCAGCATCGGGTTCATGGCGCTCATGGGGTCCTGAAAAATAACGCCGAAGAACCGCCCGCGCACGTCACTTATTTCATTGAGGGATAGGTCAACCAAATTGCGGCCATCAGCAAAGGCTGACCCGCGCAAATCAATCGCCACACCTTCCGGCAGCAAACCAAGCGGACCCAATGTCAAGACAGTTTTGCCGGAGCCACTTTCGCCTACCACCGCAACGGTTTCGCCCCTATGCACATGAAAACTGACACCGTCAATTGCCCGCACCGAAACAGTGGGCGTATAAAGGTCAATGACCAGATCATCGACGGCGTAGACCGCATATTCGCTTGTCATGGGTGTGCTTCCACACTGGCGCGGGCAATCTCTTCACCGGCGCGTTCAGCTTTGCGTTTGCGCAGAAAGTTACCACGCACGGCCCGCGGTACTTTTTGTAACGCGAAGGCCTCACCCATCAGGTTGAAGCTAACGACCACAAGCGTTAGGGCAAATCCGGGGATAATAACGAGAGACGGATATTCTTCGATATAGCTCATACCATCAACCAGCATCTGGCCCCATTCTGGAGTCGGAGGTGCCACACCAAGGCCGAGAAAAGAAAGTGTCGCAATCGCAAGCACGAGGGCGCCTGCGTCCGCACTGGCATAGACGACGACGAGGCCCAAAACATGGGGAAGAATATGTCGGGTAAAAATCCAGAGGTGAGATGCTCCCATCACCCGCGCTGCTTCGATATAGGGCTGCTGTAGTTCTGATACAACGACAGCCCGGCTCATGCGGGCGTAATTGGCCCACCACGCGACAGTCAACGCCAGAATCATTTTCCAGTAATCAGATATCCAAGCAAAGTTTTCGCCCGAGAACACACCAATGAGCGCCAACGCAATAATCAGAGATGGCAACGCCAACATGATATCAATTGCTGAGATCAGCACCAATTCAGTGGCACCACCAATATATCCAGCAAGCGAACCGATGACTACGCCCATGAAAAGGGCTGCTGCCAAAACAAAGACCATGGCCACAAGTGACGTGCGAGCACCACCGATAATGCGGCTCCACATATCGCGTCCCAGATAATCGGTTCCCAGCCAATGGCTGAGTGATGGTCCCTGCAACAGTGCGCCATAATCTTGGTGTGCCGTGTCGTGGGTCATCAACAATGGCGCAAACACCCCAATCAGCACAAAAATAATGGCTGGAGCAAGGATGGCCCAAGGGAGTTTGCCTATCTGCATTTCAGGCCCTCCTCAAGCGGCGCAAGCGCGGATCGGCCAGCATTGCGATCAGATCGACAAGCAGGTTCACCGAAACAAAAAAGATGACAAAAAGGGTGAGCACGGCCTGCATTCCAACAAAGTCGCGAAAGCGAATAGCTTCGATGAAAAATGCGCCGATGCCATTAAGGCCAAATACCCGCTCCACCACAATAGCGCCGATGATCATCAATGTGAATTGCGCGCCAAATGTGGTAATGAAGGGTATAGCGATATTGGGTAACGCTTCGCGCAGCAACACATCGCGGCGGCTTAGCCCCTTGGCAAATCCGGTGGTAGCAAAGGGCCTTGACATCGCATCTTGCAAATTCACTCTTATGACCCGGGACAAGACTGACGCGGGAAACAAAGCAATTGTCAGCCACGGCAGCACCCACGAGGCTGGCCCTGAAACACCAAAACTAGGGACCCAACGCAGTCCCACCGCAAATATGATAACGAGCATGGCAGCCACGAAAAAATTGGGCGTTGACGCACCCACAAGTGCCACACCGTGCAGTATTCGGTCAACAATGCCGCCGTTAGAAACAGCACCCCATAGCCCCAAACCGAGTGACATGAAGAATGCCAAGGCCCCGCCGCCAGTCAACAAAGTTGCGGTGACTGGTATGCGCTCCGCGAACTCTGCGGTCATTAATTTTCCAGTCCGTAAACTGGTGCCAAAATCTCCGCTTGCGGTCTTTCCCAGCCAATGGAAATAGCGCACTGGCAGGGGGTCATCCAGCCCAAGTTCGTGAGATATGCGCTTGATCATTGCACCATCAGCGCCCGCACCTGCCGCACGTTCTGCAATCAAGGCGGCAACGTTACCAGGTGCGGCCGTCACCAACGCAAATGTCAGCGCGGTTGCGGCCAGCATAAGCAAAACGGCAAGTACCGCCCTGCGCAAAAACATGCGTGTCATTCAGGAACCTCCGCCAACGACGACTATCCGAGCGAGATTCCTTTGAATGGTAAATCATAATCCGTAGCAGGAAGGCTGAAGCCCTTCACTTTTGGGTTCACAGCCCACAGGCGCTTGGTCACCACTAACGGGCAAGCTGCTACATTGTCATACAACCAATCATAAACTTTTTGCATGGCATCCGCACGCGCATCGCCGCCGGTTTCCAGCGCCTTGGCAATCAAAGCATCAAGGGCATCAGCAATGTAAATTTTGCCATCAGGTCCAGTGTCAGCCGCCGTCTCAAAGGAAGCACCAAGTGAACCATGCGGATCATAAGGCGCACCATAGGTCGCAAAAAAGGTGAGGTCATATTTAAAGGCCGGGCGGCGTTCGTGCATTGTGGCGTTATCCACCGACGAGATGTTCACCTTGAGGCCCACCTCAGTCAACATGCCCTGAATGATCTCAGCGATACGGCGCGAACCGGGAAAGGATTCTTCGGATATAAGGAAATCAATTTCCAGCGCCTTGCCATTCTTTGTCCAGCCAGAACCGCCACCGCTCCAGCCGCCAGCCGTTAGTGCGGCTTGAGCAGCAGCAACATCACGCACCGGAACTGGCTTTCGTGCACCTGCCGTTGGAACAGTGGTTGGAAAGATATCAATTGTTGGGTCGGCATATCCTTCAAACAACACTGTTGCTACGGCCGCCCTGTCAATGCCTGTAAAAATTGCCTGACGCACGGCCTTGTCCTGCATGACGGCAGACTTGGGTGAAAACCCTAAAATGGTTGTTGCTGTGCCTGGTTCAGCAACAACCATCATACCGTCTGCTGCCAGCGCTTTTGCCCGGCGTGGTGACAAAGGGGCAACCCAATCGCCACCGATTACATCCAGTTCGCCCGCTCGCAATGCATTGGCGCGGGCCAGTTCATCCGGAACGACTTTCAGTTCCATGCGGCTAAACGCAGGTTTTTCGCCCCAATATTTGTCATTTCGCACCAGAACTGTTTCTGTGCTGGAATATTTTTCGACAATCCATGGACCAGTGCCAATGGGGGCTGTTTGCTTGCCATCAGCTCCTACGGCCTTTGGCGATAACATGCGAACAGGTCTCACAATGGTGAGTTCGAGAAGAGCAACAGGTACCGCCTGCTTCAACTTTATGGTGATTTTGTTTGGGGCATCTTTAACAATGCTGTCATAGGCGGCAGAAATGCCAATCCAGGAAAAATCAACTACACCCATCCAGCGCTTCAGGTTCCATTCAGCAGCATCCGCATCCCATCCGGTGCCGTCGGAGAAGGTAACACCTTCGCGCAAATCAAAGCTGATTGATTTACCATCATCTGCGACCTTCCAAGTCGTTGCCAAACCAGGTTCCAGCGCACCGCCCTGACCATATTGGATCAAACTGTCAAATACCACTGTGTAGGACGACAGAGTTGATACGTTCTGCAAAAGGTCCAAGTTGCCTGTTTCAGCGCCAATAGCGACACGCAAGGTTTTGGAGCCTGTCGCAAATGTAAAATTAGGCAAGGCTGAAAGGAAAGCAACGCTGGCAGTGGAAGCAAGAAAGTGGCGGCGGTCGAGTTTAAACATTTTTGGCGTTCTCCTGTTGTCATTTTTTTATTAGAATGTCAGTTATGTTGAGTATTATATAGATATTGTCGCATGATCTAATTGCCGCGATGCGAGTTTCTTTCAATGGTGCCCTTCAGGTTCCTTCATGCTAAAAGCAAGTTCGCGTTTCTTTCGACCCTGTGTGAGAACAAGTTTAGCTTCAAATTCATGCGGCTCTGCAGGCTCAGAATTGCTCTGGAATCGTTCGCATTCGGGTGAATGCGGCACGAGTTCTAATCGCTCCACGCCCTTCTCACGGGTAATCACAACTTCGGCCTTCAAAGTCGAGTTCGGTTTATCAAGTGTGAGAGACATGCGCTCACCCGCGTGGGTATCGATAATTTCTAGTACGCCTGCGGCAATATCACAGTCAAAATTGAAAGGATCTGGCGCATGATGATGTCCATCCACATGAGGATTATTCATACCAGTGGGAACAGCCAGCCTGATGTTGGCAACTGACAAAGCGGGCAAATGAGCAAAGAGCTGTGATTGAAGCTCGGCAATCACTGATTGTGCTTGGCCTACTGTAGATGTAAGAGGCATGGCGATGGCCAAGTCCACGTTCTGGCGGTGCCCAATCCAACGGGCCTGTACGTGTTCTACTCCAGAGATGCCTTTTACATGCCCGGCCACATGCTCAATTTCATCAATCACTGCTGGATCGACGCCATCGAGCGTGCGTGTCAAAACAGCTTTCGATGATTGCCACACTATGCCAAAAATGGCGATGGTAATGAGAAGACCAATGATTGGGTCGGCCAAGGGATAACCCAGCCAAACGCCCAAAGCCCCCAAAACGACCGCAAGACTGGTGAACCCATCGGTGCGGGCATGATAACCATCAGCGATCAATGCGGCACTGTTAATTTCTCGTCCAGTGCGGATGCGGAACACGGCGACAACTTCGTTGCCTATAAAGCCGATCAGGCCAGCCGCTGCCACCCAGCCCAAAAATTGCACAGATTGCGGATGAAACAGCCTATTGAGAGCTTCATATCCTGCAAACACCGCACTGAAAAGAATGATCAGAACGATAGCGATCCCCGCCAGGTCTTCAACGCGTCCCAGGCCATAGGTAAATGTCTTGCTGGGTTTTCGCCGCGCCAGCATAAAAGCGATCCACAAGGGAATGGCTGTGACCGCATCACCCACATTGTGAATCGTATCGGCTAATAGTGCTACACTGCCCGAAACAATGACGATGGCCAGTTGCAGCGTTGACGTGATGGCGAGAATTACAAATGACCACTTGATCGCCCAAATTCCTTTTGCCGTTGTAGCGATCGTGGGGTCAACAACCCCATGGGTGTGACCATGCGCGCTTTCATCGTGCCCATGCATGCCCAAGCCTGAATCCGACGCTCCAAATCCAAACCAATCCCTGATTGCATTCAACATAACTTCCTCACAAGTATTTGGTAATTTCTTTGAGCTCAGCGATTGAACTACGACCGCGTGCCCTGCCGCCAGCATCATCAAGACAGTGATCAATATGATCTTTGATCAAAGATTTCTTGGCCTGAGTTATGGCTTTTTCAACCGCAAACAGCTGCTGGGCAACATCAACGCACGAACGTCCGTCTGCCAACATGTCAATGGTAGCTTTGAGATGGCCCTGCGCACGTTTCAGACGTTTCACAATTTCCGGATGGGATTTATGAATATGATCAGAATTGTTCATCGTAATATGCTATCCCCTAGGAGGGGATATAGCAAGACAGTTTTAGATCAACATTCTTGGGAGCAAAGCCAATCATGAATGTGCCAAGCAATTTGGCTGGGGTTCAGAATTTTTGCACTAAGCTTGGCAGCGTTCTTAGCGAACATTATAGCTTGCATGGCGGGCATGTTGCATACACACTTCGGTAAAGCGATTGGATAAACATACAACATGTTTGACACACAAAAGAATGCTCCGTTCATTGCTCTTTTGGCTGCGGCTGCCTTTGGCCTGTCAACGCCTTTGGCAAAGTTTCTGTTGGTTGCTATGCGTCCTTGGGCTTTGGTGAGCTTGCTTTATTTGGGGTCGGTCCTGGGGCTTGGTCTGATCACGTTGTTTTGCAGCTAAGATGGAAAAGCTGAGGCGCGCCTGAGCCCTTTTGATATTCTGTGGTTGATGGGAACCATATTATTTGGTGGGGTTACCGGACCTGTTTTGTTGCTTTTAGGCCTTACAACAACCGATGGTGCAAGTGCCTCAATGTTACTTAATCTTGAGGCTGTGTTTACCTTGCTGTTGGCATGGTTTGTTTTCAGTGAACATGTAGATAAACGCTTAATAATGGGAGCCTTCGCCATTGTGGCAGGTGCTGTTCTTTTGTCGTGGCAGGGCCGTTTGGGGAAAGCTGGTCTTGGAGTAGGTCTCATTGCGCTGGCTTGCTTGGCTTGGGGGATCGACAACAATTTAACCCGCAAAATCTCAGCAGTTGCCCCTTTCGTTTTAGCGTCCATCAAGGGACAGGTCGCAGGGAGCGTCAATGCTGTTCTGGCGTTTATCATGGGTTCGGACGTGCCTGATATTATTCCGTTTGCAGGTGCAATGGTGCTTGGCTTTGTGAGTTACGGATTTGGTCTTGTCCTATTCATTTTGGCGCTTCGGCATTTAGGAACGGCGCGTACTGGAGCCTATTATGGAACGGCTCTTTTCATTGGAGCACTGGCGGCAACTGTTATCTTTGGTGACACAATAACCCCTATCTTAGTTATAGCCGGGGTGCTTATGGCTTTTGGTACGTGGCTTCATTTGTCTGAACGTCATGCCCATGATCACCAACATGATCTGCTAGACCACACTCACCGCCATATTCACGATGAGCATCACCAGCATCTACATGGGACTGATGATCCAAAAGAGGAGTCACATTCCCATGCGCACCCTCATTTACCACTGAAACATGTGCATGCCCACTGGCCTGATATTCATCACCGCCATCGCCACAACTGACTTCGCAGATCTAAATTTTTAAAAGTTCTGCAGAAATTGCGGTCCTTTAAACTGCGAACACGTATCTTTAAGCTAGAGATATAAATATAATTTGCATCGCCAATTAAATGGCGAATATTTTTGATGCTAGCGGAACTTTTGCTGTTGATGGGCGTTTGATGCAGATGAATAAAATTCGGTTGCCTATTTTCTTGATGGTCGCATTTCTTTCGACTTGTCCTGCACTCTCCCAAGAACCTCTCACATCCCAACAAATCAACGAAGCTCAGTTCAGCGAGCTATTGCCTAAAGGCTTAAGCGCTGTAACCACGAAATTACAGATTTTGCTCGACCGCGCCAATGCAAATCCTGGTGTTATTGATGGTGTGGCTGGAGAAAACGTAACAAAAGCAATTCGAGGCTATGAAGAAATGCATGCCCTTCTACCCACGGGCCTAATGACTGCAGAATTGTGGAGCCAACTTCAATCTAAAGAGCCCGTCACCAAAATCTATACAATCGATGCTGCTGATGTTGAAAAGCTTGTAGCAGCTATCCCCGACGATTATCTTGAAAAATCGAAAATGCAGTGGTTCGGTTATACATCTGGTGCGGAAGCAATTGCTGAGATGTTTCACATGGACAAAGACTTTCTTATAATTTTGAATCCTGGAGCAAAGTTTTTAGCAGGGGAGACGGTATTAGTTGGGGATCCTGGAGCTTCGCCTAAAATTGCAGTTACCCGAATTATAGCAGACAAGACCAACAAACGGCTGGTCGTCTATGGCGATGATGGCAATCCTGACATCATTTACCCTGCAACGATTGGCAGTGATGCAACGCCGTCACCCGAGGGAACACACGAAGTCAGGACCGTCGCTGATTTTCCAACTTACAGCTACAATCCGGATGTGAATTTTCAGCAAGGCACAAACAATAAAAAGTTGACCATTCCACCTGGACCAAATGGGCC
>JANYHN010000075.1 GCA_025359045.1 Hyphomicrobiales bacterium
CGTCATCATCAATCCCACTCCTTCGATGGCTAAAGCCCGCCCCATCCCAGGGAACCAGATTCGCCTAAATTCAACGCGCCTTTGGCGCAAAACGTCTCCTCACACAAGTGTGGGGACACATGGTTAACAAATCACAAACATCAGCCAATAGGCCCTTTTTCGAAACAAACCCGTTTGTTGCTGCCGTCATAACCGCAACAGAACGGCGAGATTGTGTCCATTTTTAATCAAATCTGAGCCACAAACCCATTCAAGCAAGCTGTTGACGATCTTTAGTTAAGAAGTGGTGACCAAGCCGGATCAGAAGAAAACTGCGGTGTTGGAACGCGCTGCTCATTATATCCCGAAATGTCGACCGAGAAGAGTTGCGGCCCACCTGATTCGCCGGGCTGTTCGCGGAAAAACATCAACACACGACTATTGGGCGACCATGTTGGCCCCTCATTGTGAAAACCCTCTGTCAAAATGCGTTCGCCTGAACCATCAGGGGCCATCACTCCAATACCAAATTTTCCTTCAGCTTGTTTTGTGAAAGCAATGTATTTTCCGTCCGGCGACCAGACTGGAGTTGAATAACGTCCCTTGCCAAAACTGATGCGATTTTGCGCAGAGCCATCTGCATTCATCACATATATCTGTTGTGTGCCGCCGCGATCAGATTCGAATGTGACGCGTGAACCATCTGGCGAAAAACTTGGTGCTGTATTGATCGCAGGCACATTGGTCAGTTGGTGCATCTGCTTTGAACGCAAATCCATTTCAAAAATATTGGCATCGCGACCATCATCGCTTTGCAAGCTCATCACAACATTTTGTCCATCAGGCGAAAAGCGCGGAGCAAAACTCATGTTCGGAAAATCACCCACGATTTCTTTCTGCCCCGTATCCAAATTAAAAAGATAAACCCGAGCCGCCTCAGCGCCAATTGATGCATAAGTAATTTCCTGGCTATTGGGCGAGAAGCGCGGCGTCAAAAGAATGTCTTTGCCATTGGTCAACGTGCGCGCACCAAAGCCATCTTGGTCCATAATCGCCAAACGTTTGATACGTTGGTTTTTTGGGCCAGATTCGTCCACATACACAACGCGGGTATCAAAATAACCGTCAAAACCTGTAACTGATTTGTAGATCAAATCTGCAATTTTATGCGCGATGCGACGCGCTGATTTTGGTGAAGCCGTAAAACTTGTTCCACCCACCAACTGGCCCGTATTCACATCATAAAGCTTAAATGCAATTGTCGCCTTGCCACCTTGGTTGATCACCTGTCCCACGACCAAATCACGCGCCTGCACTTGCTTCCAACTATCAAATTGTGGAGCGGCTTCAAAGTTGCCAATTTTTTCGATGAACGATTCTGGTGGCAGAGGTTGGAAATAACCCGAATGCGCCAAATCATTGGCAATAACACCAGCAACAGTCGCAGCCGTATCGCCAGCCGCCGCATCTGCAATGAACGGAGAAATCGCAATTGGAATGGGATCAATCTTGCCATTCGGGTTCACTGTGCCATTAACAGCAAAAACCTCAGGCACAAAAAACCCAATGGTCACCAAAACAATTGCAATAAAACGGAAGCTATTTCTCGAAGTCATTTCAGGTGCATCACTCTCTATGTGCCATTTGCATTTGATGAATCAAAATTAAAAACATTATCTTTCCAGAGATCATATTTCTCTGGCGGTAATTTGAACGGTTGGCATTCCTTGATGGCAGTAACGCCAGCGATCCCGACTCCATCATGCAAAGAATCACCACTTACATCCAGTGATTCAGGCAGGGCTGAAACCGTGCCGTCTTGGTTGAGCGAAAAATGCACCGGAACCACAATCTTCATCTCGCGCGAAGCAGGGGACGGTTTGAAGCAACGGTTCAATTGGCTTGTGAGCGCAGCGATAATCGAAGCCGCCGCCGCCGCATCCTCGCCTTGAGCATCGTTGGCCGCAAGCTTGGGTGAACCCTCAGCGTTTGAAGGTTTGGCAGGCGCGGTGCTTTCACCTTTTATCTTGTTCAGCAAATCCGCTTCAAGTTGGGCCCGTATCTCAGCGCGCTTCTTTTTATCATCAGCCTTCTTCTTCAGCTCAGCCTTCTTCTTCAGATCATCTGCCTTCTTCTTCTCTTCAGCTTTTTTCTGATCTTCAGCTGCTTGTTGTTCTTCCAAAATCTTTTTCAAAGCATCATCAGCCACAGGCTTAGCCTCCTCCGCCTTTGGCGGTTCAGTCTTCTTCAACAGGTCAGTTAAAGCTTTGGTATCAGGCGGCGGTGTTTTTGGTTCCGGCGGTGTTGGATCAGGTTTCGGCTCAGGTGGCACAGGATCCGGCGGCTTTACAGGTTCATGTGCCGCAGTCTTCAACTCATCAGCAACTTTAGGAGCAGGCGGAACATCTTTCACAATCTTGGTCGGCTTGGGCGCAGGCTTGACAGGTGCTGGAGTGGCATCCTTTGCCGTTGCCATCTGCTGTGTCTTATCGCCAATGGTACTAATATCAACCTGAATGGCCTCAATGGGTTTCACGTCAAATGGCTTGGGTGCTGAAAACCCAACCAATGCCGCAAATAAAATTGCCGCATGTAACCCAATTGATATGGTAGCTGGCTTCTTCATGCTCAGTTTGCCGGTGCTGCCTTGTCTTTGGGAAAAGTCACAAGGCCAATCTTCGTATAGCCAGCCGAATTCAAAACGCCCATCACTTCCATCACAGCGCCATAAGGCACCGCAGTATCGGCGCGGATCATCAGCTGCTCTTGATTGCCATTCTTGGCCAGTGCCTGAAGTTTTGCAGCAAGTTCGCCCAATGGAATTTCAGTCTCTTGAATGTAAACTTTGCGGTCTGCTTGCACAGAAATCGTGAGCGGCTCAGTTTGCTGATTCATCGGCTTAGCTTCAGTCTTCGGAAGTTCAATGGGAACGCCCACCGTCATCAGAGGTGCTGCGACCATAAACACGATAAGTAACACCAACATAACGTCGACCAAAGGTGTAACGTTAATCTCGCTGATGGCCCCATGAGAAGACCGACGACGCGAATTGCGCCTCGTATATCCACCCGCTCTTGCTCCACCTGCACCCATGTTTAAGCTCGTTCATCCAGCTGGCGTGAAATAATGGCTGAGAATTCATCAGCAAAATTCTCTAGGCGTGTACCGATTTTACCAGCATCAGCAGAATACATGTTATAAAAAATTGTCGCTGGTATGGCAGCAATAAGTCCAATGGCTGTGGCAATCAAAGCTTCGGCAATGCCGGGGGCCACAACTGCCAAATTGGTGTTTTGTGAATTAGCAATGCCCATAAACGAGGTCATGATGCCCCAAACAGTTCCGAACAATCCAATGAACGGCCCCGCAGAACCAGTAGTTGCCAAAAACAGCAGGCGGGATTCAAGGCCGCCCATCTCCTTTTGAATGGCCACATCCATCACTTTTTCAATACGTTTTTGTACACCTGCAAAACCAGCCCGCATGGCGGAGCCTTGGCTGCGCTTCCATTCTTCCATGGCCGCTACAAATATCGCAGACAGCCCTTCAGTTTCCCGCTTGGACATCATCGCATATAAATCTTCGAGTGATTGCCCAGACCAGAACGTGCTTTCAAACTTGTCATTGGCCGCGTTCATGCGGCGCACCGCATAGAACTTTTCAAATATAATCGCCCATGACCATATCGAGGCCAAAGCTAAACCAATCATCACCAGCAAAACTGGCCAAGACGCCTGAAACACCAAATGCCATATCGAAATCTGTGCGCCAGTGCTCACAGCTGCAGTCGTAATCGGATCCATAAATCTATCTTTGTCCCTCAAGGCCGCCCAGTGGCCTAACTTCCCCCAAGAAGCCAGCCCCCTCAACAGCCTAAATCTGTCAAAACTACGGCAATTCAAGCGTTTCTCGAATCACCTCGTCACCGGAAGCCTTATAGCCTAGGGTTGAGGGGGGTTGAATCACATATGGTTAATGGGGAGTTAGCGGGAGAACTTCTGCGCGAGCTCGGCAGGAATGCGCTGAGGACGACCAGAAGGCCCAATAATCGCAACCGTGACTTTGGCGGAAAAAATATCTTCCGCCCCGCGCTTTAGCATTTGCGCCAATTCAAATCTTGCGCCGCTCATTTCTATAAGCCGTGTTTCCACTTCCAGTACGTCTTCAAATTTTGCTGGCCGCAGAAATTCACAATCCATCTTGCGCACCACAAACGCTTGGCCTTCAGCAAACATCGCATTTTGATCAACGCCTATCACCCGCAAATAATCCGAGCGGGCACGCTCACAGTATTTCAAATAATTTGCGTGATACACATAGCCCGAAAAATCCGTGTCTTCATAAAACACACGGATTTGATATTTCAGAACATCAGACATCATCGCCCTCAAGCGGCAAAATACCTTGGGTGATTTCACTGCGCTGCGGCACGGCGAGACCCAAATGTTTAAACGCATGATGCGTCAACAGTCGCCCGCGCGGAGTGCGGTTCAAAAATCCCATCTGCAACAGATAAGGCTCCACCACATCTTCAATCGCATCGCGACCTTCCGAAAGTGAAGCAGCAATCGTATCAATGCCCACTGGCCCGCCACCAAAATTAATCGCTATACATTTGAGATAACGATGATCCAGCGCATCCAAGCCAGCATGATCAACATCCAACATGCCCAAAGCTTTATCTGCAGCAGCGCGGTCAACTTTCGTTGTGCCATCCACCGAAGCAAAGTCGCGCACGCGGCGAAGTAACCTTCCCGCAATGCGCGGTGTGCCGCGCGAACGCTTGGCAATTTCCATCGCACCATCTTGGGTGATCGGCATTTGCAATATGCGTGAACCGCGTTGAACAATATCCAACAACTCAGAATCCGAATAAAAATCAAGACGGATTGGGATACCAAACCGATCACGAAGTGGCGAGGTGAGCAGACCTGTGCGCGTGGTGGCCCCGATCAACGTGAACCGCGCCAAATCAATCTGCACAGAACGCGCCGCGGGCCCCTCGCCGATGATCAGATCAAGCTTATAATCTTCCATGGCCGGATAAAGGATTTCTTCAACCGCAGGTGAAAGCCTGTGAATTTCATCAATAAACAAAACATCGCGGTCTTCAAGGTTGGTCAGCAGCGCCGCCAAATCCCCCGCCTTGGCAATCACTGGGCCGGAGGTGGCCCTGAAGTTTACACCCAGCTCCCGCGCCATAATCCCAGCCAGCGTGGTTTTCCCTAACCCCGGTGGCCCCGCAAAAAGAACATGATCCAGCGCTTCCTTGCGCGCCTTTGCCGCTTCGATGAACACCGAAAGATTTTGCTTGGCTTTAGATTGGCCAACAAATTCAGACAAACGCTGCGGCCGCAGATGGGTGTCGAGTGCGTCTTCGGGTTTGGGTTCAGGTGTTGCGATGGGGCGGGTCAAGTTTCAGAACTCCAAACCTTGCGTGTAAGTAACCAGCATCCCACTGCCAAAAAGATATATTCGATGGGAAACATAATTGGTTCATAGACGATATGGCCCAAGAAATTACGGTGACATTGGCACACGAGCATTTCCAAAGAAATGACGACGCCCACTGCGATCGAAAAGCCAAACGCAGCAACCATAGACCAAGCCGGCAACGCACCTTTCACAAATCCGATACTGCAATAGACCAGTCCAACTATAATCGATTGCGCAAATCCGAACGCAAACTCGAAAGCATAACCACCGAGGAAAAACTCCAAAAAATTCCCAGGAAACTTAAGCAACCCCCACAAATCAAGAGTCGGAGAATAGCGAGCTCCCGTGACATCTATAAAAGTGGCCCAAGCTACAACTGGCATTGCACCAAACAGAGGGCCAATCAGAAGACAGGCGGAAAATATCAATGCTATTTTTCCCAATACAGACGTGGGCATAAATCCACTCACCCCAGCGCCAATTCTTTCAACGCCCGCCTAATTAATTGCTCCGTAGGCTGATCATCTCCGTTGTTCTTGATCGCCTGCGAAACCGCCATCGCCGCCTGTGATTGCCCATAACCCAAATTGACCAATGCCGAAACCGCATCCGTCGTCGCAGTTGGTCGTGGTGATGATAGTTCTGAGGCCACCAGTCCAAGCTCAGTCACTGCAAAAGCTGGAACCTTGTCTTTCAACTCAAGCACAATCCGCTCCGCCAATTTCTTGCCCACACCGGGAGCACGCGAAATCATCGCTTTGTCTTGCAGCGCTATCGCATTGCCAACTTCCGACGGTGACAAAGTTGAAAGAATGCCCAGTGCCACGCGCGTGCCCACGCCCTGCACCGTCTGAAGCAAGCGAAACCAATCGCGCTCCAAAATCGTGGCAAAGCCAACAAGGCGGATATTATCTTGGCTCACCAGCATCTCAGTATGCACCTCGCCAAACTCCCCGACAGGAGAAAGCGCGCGCAACGTGTTGGACGAGCAAGACACAAAATAACAAACCCCACCCACATCAACCATCACCCAATCAGGCCCAGTCGAGTCAATTCTGCCTTTAAGTTTGCCGATCATGTGAACTTCCTTAACACCGACATTGCTAGAGAGAGATTAAGAACAAGTCAAGAACGCGCTAAAATCTTGGCCAAAGTCTGGGCGCCCCGGTGATGCGAATGGCAGATGGCAATGGCGAGGGCGTCCACTGAATCTGCTGTTTTCATAACTGCGCGCGGCAATAGCAGTTTGACCATGTGCTTCACCTGATCCTTCTCCGCGTGCCCTGCCCCCACAACAGTTTTCTTAATCACATTGGGAGCATATTCAGAAACCGGAATTTCGCAGATGGCAGGGGCTAACATCACAGCACCCCGCGCCTGCCCCAGTTTCAAAGTGGCTCGGGCATCCTTGTTCACAAAGGTTTCCTCAACCGCTGCTTCATCGGGCAAAAATTCTTTCAGTACACTGATCAATTGCTGATGAATTTGTAAAAGCCGCGTGGCCAATGGTGCGTCAGCATCAGAATGAACGGCACCATCAGCAACGTAAGATAAACGCGAACCCTCGGACTCAATAACTCCCCAGCCTGTATTACGAAGGCCGGGGTCTAAACCGATGATCCGAACTTTGTTCATTCTTCCGGATTAAGCTTTGCCGCAATTTCATCAGACATATCAGCATTGGTGAAAACCATCTGCACGTCATCTTCTTCATTCAGCAGATCAAGCAGCTTCATCAAGGTTTCGGCTTTTTCAATTTCAGTAATGGGTGCCATAACATTTGGCTTCCACACAATCTTGATGCTTTCTGCTTCTCCAAATTTTGCAGCCAATGCTGAAGAGACTTCGCCAATGCTTTCAAATGCGCAAGTAACCACATGCGATGTTTCATCCGAAGCCACATCGTCAGCGCCCGCTTCAATTGCAGCATCCATAATCGCATCCGCCGAAATTTTGGCTGGCAGATAGGTGATCTCACCCACGCGGGCAAACATAAATGAAACAGAATTAGTTTCGCCCATATGACCCGCAAGTTTAGTGAAATGCGAACGCACATTAGAAGCCGTGCGGTTGCGGTTATCAGTCAGCGCTTCAACAATAATGGCCACACCACCAGGGCCGTAACCTTCATAACGCACATTATCAAAATTGCCGCCTTCAGCGCCTGCGGCTTTCTTGATGGCGCGCTCGATATTATCTTTCGGCAAATTTTCAGCGCGGGCGTTTTGGATGGCCAAACGCAAACGAGCGTTGGCCGATGGATCAGGCACGCCAGCTTTCGCCGCCACGGTAATTTCGCGGGCCAGCTTGGAAAATATTTTGGAACGCATCTTGTCCTGCTTGCCTTTGCGGAACATGATATTTTTAAATTGTGAATGACCAGCCATGGCGCGTCCCTTTGAGAATCTGTTGCAGCCTTATAGCCAGTCGCAATCTGTTCACACAAGCGCCCAGCTTTAACGCGTCTTTAACGTTAACACTCCAAGTTGGAGGCATCTAAGTTTGTGAGTGGAGTTACACGATGTCGGTTAAGTTAGCACCAGTTGAGTTGTTTTCGTTCGAGGGGGAAAGCTTTGGAAGCGCAGGCGCCAACGCTTTAAGAAAGGTTAAATCATTGGCCGACACAGCACCAACTGGCCGACTTTTTGCCGCCATATCAACGCTCACCGAAATGAGCAATAACGCAACGATTGCCCTTGAAAACGGCCAAATTGAAAAAGCTACCTCTATTGCCAGAAGGCTTGCCGACGCTGGTGAAGCCAAGCTGCCCAGCTTCTTCCGAAAAAAAGCATAGATTCAAATTATTTAATGCATTTTCTGGTTTTAGGAGCGTTAGATGGGCTGCGGCTTGCGCGCTCCTAATACCGACTTTTGACGCGAAGGTAATTCGGCCTCGCATGTCGTTTGAACCAAAACAACTCCGCCGAATATCAAAGCTGCGCCCAGAAAACTAAGCGTGGTAAAATTTTCACCGACAAACAATATGCCTCCAACGGCACCGAAAATGGCTTCCATACTTAAGATAACCGCCGAGACCGATGCCGAAACTTTTGTCTGTGCCACCGCTTGCAACACATAACCAAAACCAGTTGAGAGCACTCCCAAAATTAAAAGATCAGGAACCGCATTGGGCAAAGTCTGCCAATTGAATACCTCGGTGAGCAGACCAAATATCAGGCAACATACGCCGGTAACAATAAACTGAAACAGTGAAATCAAAAGAGCTCCATCAAATCTCCTCACAAACTCGGTCAAACAAATCGCCCAGATCGAATAGACAAATGCGGCCAACAGACACAACACGTCACCAATAGTTAATGCGGAAAGCGTGCCGCCGGCCATTAAAAATGTGCCAACCAACGTTATGCCAGCAGCAGGCAATGTAAATTTTGCGGGCTTTACGCGCTGCAAAATCCAGATGCAGATTGGCGTAATCACTGTCCAAGTATTGATAAAGAAGCTGGTATTGATGACTGTGGTATAGCCTATCCCGATTTGAGCGAGGCACACCCCGAGACCAAAGCTTACAGCTGTGACGACAGCCAACAATTTTCCAGAATCTAGAATAGGTGGAAAACCTCTTCTGGCATTCCAAGCAAATGGCAGAACTACGATACTGGCAAGCAAGCAGCGAAGACCAACCGTCGTTATCGGCCCCAGAAATTGAAGAATATTCTGCTGCGATACATTGCTGAAACCCCAAATGAACGAGGCCAAAAGCAAAAGACTATGCGACCGCCAATTCATCATTGTCGACTCCCATTTCATAAATTGTTATTTCTTTAGTGGTGCTGTTTATTCTTTTTGTGACGCTGAAGGCCAACGACCATGAAGGCCAAACCTAATGGCCCCTCTTGAATTTTAAGAGAGGAGTCATCGTAATCTTGTTGATCGACACGGCGTTCTTCAAATTCCTGACTGTCCCTATTAAACACTGTTTTCGTGATATAGCCTTTGAATGTGTTGTAATTTTTCATGGCCGCATCCTTTGCTTTTTAATTTCTGCACCACCATTCCGCCGAGGGCATAAGTGCGTACAAAATAACTGTTGACACCATTTGCTTTTGAGCAATCACCCCAAACCAGTCATCATTCGTTTAGGTGAAACACAAAAATATTTTGCGGGGAACTTCTAAAAAGATGAGTTCAAGGTGATCGAAAGCAAAGGGCCACGCACGGAGGGGGCGTCCCGCGCGTGGCCCTGAGCTATAAAACAGAACTCCAAAAACCAGCATTGAAATTGGCTAATGGAATTGAGTGCAAGTGGGAGATAACCCGAGGTAGAAACCGTAGATACACTCCAACTTACAATTTGATTCAACACGGCATGAAAGGAATGTCATCATCCCATTGGATGAGGAAATTGGAGATTAGTTCGGAAATAGATTGCTACTATTTAGCCAAGGGCCCCACACGACGAGGGGGCCACGCGCGGCCCTTGGCCATCTGCAGATGACTGAAGTTCAGCTTCAACTCTGAACACCAGAACAAAACAAGCCAAGCATGGTCACGGGGAGAAACCTGCTGCACACTCGACTTGTATTATCGAACTACAGGCTCCATCTCTTCCCTGTCTTCATTCAAATGAATGAAAGAAAGATTTCTTATAGTAAGCAACTCTAAAAGTATTCAGGTTTGGCAAGATTTGATCGAACCAAAAAAACGGAGTAGCTTTCGCTTCACCAACCTGCCACATCCACCTGAGATAGCCTTCCCCCCACCCGGATTGGTGCAACCATTTTGGCAAGCCCCGTGCGATCGTCGGTTTCAACCGCCACGCCGCAAACCGTGGCTGGGCCTTCAGCGGGCTTCATGCGCTCTATTGGCAGCTTGCGCAAAAAACGTTGCAAAGGCTCTTCTTTGGCCATGCCGATGATGGAGTCGTAATCACCGCACATTCCCGCATCTGTCATATAGGCTGTGCCATTTGGTAAAATCTGATGATCGGCAGTTGGCGTGTGGGTGTGAGTGCCCACCACCAGCGAAGCACGGCCATCAACGAAATGCCCCATCGCCATTTTCTCTGATGAGGCCTCAGCGTGCATATCAATCAAAATCGCATCGCAGTCGCGGCCCAGTTTGCATTGTTCAATCTCGCGCAGCACAGCTGGGAACGGATCATCCAGTTGCGGCTCAATCATCACGCGTCCCATGGCTTGCAGCACCAACACGCGCTGGCCTTTCGCCGTCTCTACCAATTGCGCGCCACGCCCAGGGCAACCTGTGGGCCAGTTGATCGGTCGCAACATGTTACGTTCGCGCTCAATAAAAATCAGTGCTTCTTTCTGATCAAACGAATGATTGCCGAGGGTCACCACGTCAGCCCCTGCCTCGCGCAGTTTCAAATAAATATCTTCGGTGATACCAAAGCCATGGGCCGCGTTTTCGCCATTCACTACCACGAGGTCTGGCTTGTAACGCTCGCGCATAATCGGCAGCTGCTCATAAACCGCCTCGCGGCCAGACTTGCCCACCACATCACCTAAAAATATCAACCGCATTTAAAAATCTCTTTTTCCGTCATCATATAGTCCAGCGGCTGATCATGCGCACCATGCGGCACTGCGTCGACCTCTTGGCCTGAATAGCCAACACCGATGGCCACAATATTCTTCAGTACACGGAGCTTTTCCAACGTGCGGTCATAAAACCCGCCACCATAGCCAAGGCGGTAACCTTGGCGGTCAAATGCTAATAGTGGAATGATCAAAACATCAGGTTCCACCAGTGGCGAAGTGTCCGGCGGCCGTTCAATGCCCCACACGCCGCGGGTCAAAGGCTCACCTGGCAACCAACGCCTGAATTCCAGCGGCACGCCCTTGCCCAATACAATCGGCAAACACGTCGTCCAGCCCTCGCCTGCTAATTTACCTAAAAGCAGGCGCGTATCGATTTCTGATTGATAAGGATGAAATGCCGAAACCACATTGAAATCGGCTCGCGCTTCAAAAGGAAATGGTCGGGCAGCCAAAGCCAATGGTGCACGGTCTTTCCACGCATCATGAGCCAACAACCGCGCCGCAGTGGCGGCTACTCGAGCCTCTTTCTTAATTTGATCTAATTCCATATCCCCTGCCTTAAACAGGCGGCGGACAAAAAGGAAGTGCTAGGCCACTTTCGTAAAGCGTTTCAAACGGATTTCAGCCAGAAACTGAAAGTGGCGAGCCACTATGGGCCGTGGGAACTGACGATCCCTGGTCCCTACTTACGTAGGTGGGCGCCGTTTGAATCAGACCACGGTCTGGCTCAGGGACAGCTCCCAAGATGATCGATTATAGGCCCTGGGAAAAATGGTTCCACACGCACCGAGC
>JANYHN010000004.1 GCA_025359045.1 Hyphomicrobiales bacterium
GTGTAAAGGTTGGTTTTTTGCTCGTGATTGTACCGACGTTATCGGGCTATTTTCTAGTTGCAAACGATAACTTTGCTCCGGTTGCTCTCGCTGCTTAATGTAGCGCGAAAGACCAAAACTTGAAGCCCTTGGGTTTAGCGATCTAAGGCGGGGTTCGCCGGTACCTGGCAACAGAAACCGGCACTTTCATTTTTATCACAGCAATTGACTTACCGCATCAGATGTTGTACGAATTTATGCATGCGCACCACCTTAGATATTTCACAAGATGTATTACTGGCAGCTAAAGAAATGGCGGCGCGCATGAACATGTCTATGGGCGAGGTCATTTCCGATTTGGCACGAAAATCTTTGCGCAGCGGCATCCCTACTCAAAACGGAATGCGCAATGGTTTTCCGGTGCTAGCTCCTACGGGTCAGGCCATTACCAGTGAATTCATCAAGGCCCTAATGGACTCTGAAGACTAACTATGCGGGCGCTTTTTGATGTTAATGTGCTCATCGCCCTGTTTCAGCCCGATCATATTCATCATCAACGTGTTCATCAGTGGTGGGAAGCACATCAAAATCAGGGTTGGGCCAGTTGCCCCTTAACTGAGAATGGTTTTGTTCGCATTCTTACGCAACCAAAATATCCAATGCCACAAACCATTTCTGTGGCAATCAAATTACTGACTATGGCAAAGGAAGCCACTAATCACGAATTATGGCCGGACAGTGTTTCTCTGCTCAACCCTAATCTGTTCAATGCCAACGCTTTCACCCAACATAGCCAAATCACAGACTCTTATCTTTTGGCACTCGCGGTTAAAAATAAAGGCTGCCTCGTAACTCTTGATCAAACGATCAAGACTTCGACTGTTGAAGGTTTTACCGAACAGCAACTTCGGGTGATTTGAGGCCATGAACTTAGCGCTGCAAAAAAGTAGCGCAAATCCACCAATGCGTGACAAGCCCCCACTCGTGCGGCTATGTTGCGGACTTGAGTCGAACCTACCTTGCGAGACCTGAATGCCTGAAGACCTGATGCGCTATGACCAGCTTGCCCAAAACGCTCTCAAAGGTGTGGTGCGCGAGGCTTTGCGCCGGGTTGAGAAATCAGGCCTTCCAGGCGAGCATCACTTCTATATCCAGTTCAATACTAAATATCCGGGCGTGAACATTGGCGCACGTCTTGCTGAGCGCTATCCACGCGAGATGACAGTTGTTCTGCAGCATCAGTTCTTTAATCTCCAAGTGACCGAAGAGCGCTTTCAAGTGGAACTCTCGTTTGATAATATTCCCGAGCGATTGATCGTTCCTTTTGCGTCGGTAAAGGGCTTCCTTGATCCTGCCGTCCAGTTTGGTCTTCAGTTTGAAGTTGTTCATGAAGAACCTGCAACTGCGACAGCAGAGCCGAAAATCAAAAAATCAACTGAACCGAAAGTCGCCACAAATACGTCTGAAAAATCTGATGAAGCACTATCAGATGAAAAATCTGAAGAGGCGCCAAAAGTTGTATCGCTTGATGCTTTCCGCAAAAAATAGTCTTGCAGCACTGTTAGTGCTCGCCTTTGTTTCAGTTCCAACACTCGCTGGTACTGACCCCGCAAAAGAAGACTCGCCATTGGGTTCGTTCATTGCAAAAAAAGTGGGGCCAGCAGAAGATATTTTTCACATCACGGCGCGCCGATTATTTGGCACCCAAAAAACACCTGCAAGTCTAAAACCTGACGCCATAGGCACTTATGCGCGTGGATGCATGGCCGGAGCCCAAGCTTTGCCGGTTACAGGACCAACTTGGCAAGCCATGCGTTTGTCACGCAATCGCAATTGGGCACTGCCGCAGACAATTAGTTTAATCGAAAAGCTGGCTAACTATGCGAAAAGTAATTTTGGATGGAACGGTCTGCTTGTAGGCGACATGGCACAACCACGCGGTGGGCCAATGCTATCGGGCCATGCCAGCCACCAAATTGGATTGGATGCCGATGTCTGGTTTACACCCATGCCAAACCGCGTTTTGACGACCGCAGAGCGCGAAACCTTTGTTCCCCTAGAAATGGTCAAGAACCATTACGAAATGAATCCGGACAATTGGTCGGTAGAGCGTGCCAAGTTGCTAAAGACAGCTGCATCATACCCAGAAGTTGCGCGCATATTTGTGCACCCGCCAATCAAAGCAGCCTTATGTAGTTGGGCAGCAAATGATGCTGATAAATCATGGCTTGCCAAAATTCGACCGATGCCGAACCACACTTTTCATTTTCACATTCGTCTCAACTGCCCAGCAGGTATGAAGAACTGTAAAAGCCAATGGAAACCAAATCCTGAAGACGGAACTGGTTGCGGCAAAGAATTAGCCTATTGGATGAGCGGAAAGGCTTGGCAGAAACCAAAACCTAATCCAAACGCCAAACCCTATGTGCCCCCTCCCCCCTTGACTCTCAGTGGCCTTCCTGCTGAATGCCGCGCCGTTGTTACAGCGCCATAAAGGCCTAGGCTGTAGCCGGGTTTTAACGCCCGACTGGGGGACTATTCATGTCTGCGCACGCTGAATCAACAGGCACTTTTGACCGCGCAAAATTAAAGCTGGCATTCGCTTCAATTGGCGTGGTTTTCGGTGATGTTGGAACGAGTCCCATTTATACTATGCGTGAAGCACTTCACCCTGTCGTTTCAGCTGGTGGCGATTTAAGATTGGCTGTCTTCGGTGTAGTTTCTCTTTTGCTTTGGGCCATCTTCATTATCGTCACGCTTAAATATGTAATCATGCTGATGCGCGCCGATAACCGCGGCGAAGGCGGTATACTTTCTCTCGTTGTATTAGTTGAAACGCTGCTTAAGAAAAAAGGCGGTATAATCCTCGGCCTTGGTATTGTTGGCGCGGCCTTCTTTTTCGGCGATGCGATGATCACTCCTGCAATGACAATTTTGTCAGCGATCGAAGGTCTTACAATCATCAATTCGGGGTTTCAGCCTTTTGTTGTGCCGATGACTGTGGCCGTCATTTTAACGCTATTTACAATACAATATAAAGGCACAGCTGGCGTTGCATCAGTCTTTGCACCTGTGACGATGGTTTGGTTTATCACGCTCGCTGTCATGGGCATTGTTCACATCAGCGATGATCTCGAAATTTTCCAAGCGCTCAATCCAATTCATGGCATTATGATGTTGGTGCGCCAACCCGGCCTTGCTTTGCTGGTGTTTGGTGGTGTGTTTCTCGCAGTGACGGGCGGTGAAGCACTTTATGCAGACATGGGCCATTTTGGCAAAAATCCAATCCGCATGGCTTGGCTTGGTGTTGTGTTGCCAGGCCTCGTGCTCAACTATCTCGGTCAAGGTGCATTCATTATTGCTCATCCTGATGCAATCGATAATCCGTTTTTCTTAATGGCACCCCCATGGGCTCTTCTGCCCCTCGTTATCTTGGCAACCTTGGTCGCAATAATTGCCAGCCAAGCCGTGATCACCGGCGCATTTTCAATTGGCCAGCAAGCCATGGCATTAGGGTTGTTCCCTCGTATGAACATTGTGCACACCAGCGAAACTGAGGAAGGCCAGATATATATCGGGCAAATTAATTGGATCGTTATGTTTGGCGTGTTGATTTTAGTGCTGGTTTTCCAAACATCTTCTAATTTGGCATCCGCCTATGGTATCGCCGTGAATACTTCGATGTTGGTTGATACAATTCTCGGTATTGTCTTCTTCTGGCAGTCTCGAAATCTGCCTCGTGTGATCGCTATTCCGGCGTTGTTTTTCGTCTTCTTTGTCGAAGCGATGCTCTATGCGGCCAACATGCTGAAGTTGCTGCATGGCGGTTATATGCCAGTATTGATCGGTTCAACGATAATTCTTCTTATGGTCACATGGATGCGCGGCAGACGCGCCTTGGCCAACAAGATCAACAAAGAATCACTTGAGTTAGTGGGCCTTCTGGAAAGCCTCGAACGCAGGCCACCTGCTCGTGTAGCAGGAGCAGCAGTTTTTATGCAGACCGATATTAAATTTGCGCCAAGCGCCCTTATGCACAATCTAAAACACAACCGCGTATTGCATGATAAGCTCGTATTTATCAGTGTGGAAACAGTCAAACAGCCAAAGTGGGAAGGCGAGCGTGTGACCGTCACCCAAGGCCCACTTGGTGCGTGGATGGTAATCGCAAAATTTGGGTATATGGAGCAGCCTGACGTTCCGGCGGCACTTCGCGCTTGTGCAGATAAAGGCCTTGAGATTGATCCGCGCCAAGCGTCATATTTCTTAGGTCGTCGCGTCATAAAAATGTCCGCCAGATCATCAATGCCTTTTTGGCAGCAGCGCATCTTTATCATGCTAGCAAACCAAGCTGCCAAAGCCGTGGAATTTTTCCGAATTCCGCCTGACCGCGTGGTCGAGCTTGGCATGCAAATGAGTATATAATATTAGTCTGGCTAAGAGGCTCCTACCATGTCTTCCCCAACCGAAAAACTAACAGGCAGCGCCACTGCAAAAATGGCGTTTGCCTCAATAGGCGTTGTTTTTGGCGACATCGGAACCAGCCCACTTTACACGATGCGCGAAGCGCTGCGCCCTGTGACTTCTGCTGGCGGCGACACGCGCTTGGCTGTACTTGGGGTTGTGTCACTATTGATCTGGGGATTGCTGCTGATCGTGACACTCAAATACGTGTTCATAATTATGCGCGCTGACAATCATGGCGAAGGCGGTATTCTCAGTCAGGTTGCGTTGGTTCAGGGCCTATTGAAAGATAAAGCCAGTTTTGTATTCTTATTGGGTATCATCGGCGCGGCATTCTTTTTTGGCGATGCCATGATTACCCCTGCAATTTCAGTTTTATCAGCAGTCGAAGGCCTGAAAATTATTGATCCTGGCTTTGGAAGTTTTGTGTTGCCAATCACATTGACAGTTCTCATGGCTTTATTTTTCTTTCAATATCGCGGAACATCTGACGTCGCAAAAATTTTTGCGCCTGCCACTGCATTTTGGTTTTTCGTCATTGGTATTATGGGCCTCGTCCAAATCGTAAGGGATCCTGCAATCTTTCAAGCCATCAATCCTTACTATGGCGTAGCCATGCTTTTACAACGCCCGGGCCTTGCTCTTTTGGTATTCGGCGGTGTCTTCTTGGCCGTAACAGGTGGCGAGGCCCTCTATGCTGATATGGGTCATTTCGGCAAAAAGCCAATTCGCCTTGCATGGCTCTGCGTTGCTCTTCCTGGTTTGTTGCTCAACTATCTAGGCCAAGGCGCATTTGTTTTAATGACGCCCGCAGCAATGGAAAATCCATTTTTTCTCATGGCCCCAGGTTGGGCACTCGTTCCATTGGTCATTCTCGCAACGCTGGTTACGATAATTGCCAGCCAAGCGGTTATCACGGGTGCTTATTCAATCGCCCAGCAAGCCATGTCGCTTAATCTTATCCCGCGCATGGAAATCACCCACACCTCAGAAGCTGAACAAGGTCAAATTTATATTGCCAATATAAATTGGTTACTTTTGATCGGGGTACTGATGTTGGTTTTGGTATTCAAATCTTCCGACGCGCTAGCCTCTGCTTATGGTATTGCCGTCAATGTGGCGATGTTGGTGAATAATGCTCTGGCTATCATCTATTTTTACTATTCAAAAACGCTGCCGCGCTATTTAGTATTACCCGCGTTGGGCTTTATATTTTTGATCGAAATAATTTTCCTTGCTGCAAATGGATTGAAACTGGCATCGGGTGGTTATCTTCCACTCATCATTGGCACTTTTATAATGATCATTATGTTAACTTGGATGCGTGGTCGAAATCTTTTGATAGCAAAATATAATCGCGAGTCTGTCGAGCTCAATAATGTGTTGCAAAGCCTAGAGCGTCATCCGCCATCACGTGTTGCGGGCGCTGCCGTATTTATGCAAACAGATGCGAGATTTGCACCAAGCGCACTCATGCACAATCTGAAACACAACCGCGTATTGCATGATCGATTGGTTTTCATCTCAATTGAAACCACCAACCAGCCGCGTGCCGATGAAGATCGTGTCAAGGTAATACAAGGGCCATTAGGCGCTTGGATGGTGCACGCAAAGTTTGGTTATATGGAGCAACCGGACGTACCCGCAATATTAAGGGCATGCGCACCATTTGGGTTAGAAGTCGATCCTCGCCAAGCGTCATATTTTCTGGGCCGGCGCGTCATCAAATCTTCACCCACGTCAGTCATGCCGTTTTGGCAACAGCGTATATTTATTATGTTGGCGAACCAATCTTCGCGCGCCATTGAATTTTTCCGTATTCCCCCAGACCGAGTGGTCGAACTTGGTATGCAAATGAGTGTCTGATGAAATCACTTCTCCCTTTCTCACTTCCCGGTCGGTTCTGGCGCGGCAATATTCATACCCACTCAACCCAATCCGATGGCGCATTGTCCTCGGAAGCAGTGGTGCAGGCCTATAAAGACGCAGGCTATGACTTTCTGCAGCTATCTGAACACTTCATCGCGCATTACAATTGGCCGATCAATGACACGCGCAAATTCCGCTCGAACGATTTTACAACCTTAATCGGTGTTGAACTCCACGCGCCTGAAACGAGCGCGGGTGAACTCTGGCATATTGTGGCTGCTGGTCTTCCGCTTGATTTTGCGCCTTGTGCACTTGATGAAACTGGCGCGCAATTGGCAAGACGTGCCCGAGAGGCCGGTGCGTTTGTTGGAATTGCGCATCCAGCTTGGTCGCAACTCACGCTCGAAGACGGCAAGACACTCGATGCTGCCCACGCCGTTGAAATTTATAATCACGGTTGTTTTGTTGAATGCGATCGTGGTGATGGCTGGTATTTGCATGACCAACTGATGAATGAAGGTCACCGTCTGACGGCCTTTGCTACGGACGATGCCCATTTTAAATCGCCAGACCATTTTGGCGGTTGGGTGAATGTGAAGGCCCAGAGCCTCGATCCTGACACATTGTTGCAAGCGTTAAAAGATGGCCATTACTATTCCAGTCAAGGCCCTGAGATTCATAACATCAGCCTGCAGGGCAAGGACTTGGAAATCGTTTGTTCGCCAGTCGATACAATCGCGGTAGTCTGTGGTAACTCTCGCACCTGCGTTAGAACTGGTAAAGCAATCACCACAGCGAGTTTCGATTTGGCCCAATTAGAAAAAGGCTGGCTGCTTAAGAAACCAAGTCCTTGGTTCCGCATCACGGTCATGGATCATGCTGGCAAGAGGGCTTGGAGCAATCCTTATTGGTGGGACGAGTTGCGCTGAAGCGCCATTAACAATAGCGCAAGTACACTAAAGCCAGCACCAATCAGAAACACAGGCGCCGCGCCTGCCCTGTCCCAAACAATACCAGCCACAACGCTGGCCACTAAAGTTGCAACGCCACTCACCAAAGCAAATAAGCCATATGCCGTGCCACGCAAATCCGCGGGCGCTGAATCAGCAACCAGTGTCGACAAAATGCCTTGCGTCAATCCCATATGCAGCCCCCAAATCCCCACGCCTAACATCACCATCAATGGCCCCGGCGCATAAGCCAAAACAACATCGGCCACGATTAAACTGGTCAAGCCAGCAGCCAACAAGCCGTTTCGCCCAAACCTGTCTGAGAGCACACCAGCAGGATATGAAGACAGCGAATAAACAACACTCATCACCACCATCACCAAAGGCACAAAGGCCAGCGTCATGCCTGACTGGGAGGCGCGCAAAACTAAAAATGCTTCCGAGAACCGCGCCAACATCACAGCCGCACCAAGTGACGCAACAATCCAAAACGGCCGGCCCAAATTCTTGGCGGTAGCGAAATTAAATCCGGCCTTGCGCTTGTTGTCGTTGATCACCATTGCTGGCTCTTCAACGCCAAAGGCCAAAACCAAAACTGCAATCAATGCAGGAATGCAAGCAACCCACAACACACTGCGCAAATCCATCGCCCATAAGCCAATCAAAATGACAGCAATCAGAGGCCCAACAAACGCGCCAATCGTATCAAGTGATTGCCGCAAACCAAAAGCCGCACCCCGAAGTGCCGGAGCTGTCATATCAGCCACCATCGCATCGCGCGGCGCACCGCGAATGCCTTTGCCAATCCTGTCAGCAAACCGCGCGACAAAAACGCCAGTCACGGAAGTGGCCAAAGGAAACAGCGGCTTGACAATTGCTGCCATGCCATAACCCAAAAGCGCCAAACCCTTTCGGCTTTTCCATTTGTCGCTCAGCACGCCCGAGAACAGCTTTGAAATCTGCGCGGTGGCCTCGGCAATGCCTTCAATCAGCCCCAGCAAAGTGGCCGAAGCGCCCAACGTGCCCACCACAAACAGCGGCAACACGCCATGGATCATCTCCGAAGAGATATCCATGAACATGGACACAAAGCCCAGCATCCAAACACCACGTGGAATATTTTTAAACATGCCCATCCCCTGATTTGAGACGGAGTTTAGACCCAAGTTCAAAAAAACTCGAGGCGGATTTTAAATTAGATATTGACTTTATTTCCTAGCGAGCCTATATAAGCCGTGATTGGTTGTAAAAGCCCAATCCCGCTGTTTGACATCGTTAAGTAGACCCCGACTGAGGCCCTTGCCCCTCAAACCACCGCCATAACTCCACCCCAACAAAAGCTTGCCATCTTCTGCAAAGCGACGTTGGGTGGAGTGGAAGTGAGGATTGGACTTGGCAAAGGCCAGACAGACTCCTACATTGGTTGCAGGAGTAATTGCATGAAAATCAAAGCGATAGTCCATGACGCCGAAGAAGGCGGCTTTTGGGCAGAAGTTCCAGCGATACCTGGTTGCGCCACCCAAGGTGAAACCATGGATGAATTGCTGATTAACCTGCGCGAAGCCATTGAAGGCTGCCTGTCGGTTGAAATAACGCCGCCCCAAACTACGAAAACGCAGCGAGTGCTTGAGATCGCTGTGTGAAAGAAGTTTCGGCCAAGTCTTTTGCCAAAGTGCTGGAGAAACATGGCTGGTCATTGCTGCGCATTTCCGGCAGCCACCACATTTACGGAAAATCTGGTTCAATCAATCGGATATCCCTGCCTATTCATGGCAATAAAGCGTTGAAAGCAGGACTGCTGCGACACTTGATGAAAATTGCTGAACTCAGCGAAAAAGACGTCTGAAACCCTCCAACCCAACAAAAGCTTGCCATCTTCCGCAAAGCGACGTTGGGAGAGAGTGTTGCGTTTTGTACTACAATATTGTACAAGTGACCTATGGACAGCATCTCATATTCTGAACTTCGCGCAAACCTGAAGGACGCCATAGACCGCGTGGTGAACGACCATGAACCCATCGCCGTGAAACGCGCCAAGGGCGGCGATGCGGTTTTGGTGTCGCGCGAAGATTATGACAGCCTGATGGAAACCGCTTATCTCCTGCGTTCGCCCGCCAATGCCAAGCGCCTGCTGGCGGCGGCCAGGCGCCCCAAGCGGCAACTCAAGACCTTTAAAACAACAGCGGCGCTGAAACATGCGCTTGGTCTTTGATCCAAACGCGCAGGAAGACCTGCGCCACTGGGTAGAGACTGACCGCCGCAAAGCCCTCAAGATTTTGGATTTGATCGAGGCCACTCTGAAATCCCCCTTCGAAGGCATCGGCAAGCCGGAGCCGTTGAAGTTCGAACTCGCGGGCTGCTGGTCTAGGCGCATCGACCAGGAACACCGGCTAGTTTATAAAATTGAGAAGGATGAACTACGGGTGTTGGCGTGCAGGTATCATTATTGATGACATTTGGTTATGAGAACAAATTAACTTCTCCCACCCTTCATCAATGCGTGGGTTACCTTGGGGTTGGTGTTGCGCCACAACAGCAAACATCCAATTTTCTAGGTTACCGTAATGACCACACTTTCCCTGCAGTCAAAAAGGCACGATAACTCATTTAAACCAGCGCAAGCCACTAACGTAACGCATTACGGAAATTGGAACAGAACATATGCCGTTAAATGAAAAATTGAGAAAAACTTGGAAAGCTGCCGGCTACGCTAGGGGACATGGAAGTGACGCAGTTCTATCTCCACCGAAAAAAGGAATAAAGCGACTCTACTATTTGACTTCGCAGGAACACGCTTTGTCGAATGTTGTTTTCAGCAGGGTGAAGGTGGCGAGGTTTACCGAACTCAACGATCCATTTGAGCTATTTGGTCATTCAAGTGGCCTAAGTAACGAAAAGGCCGTTCTCAAAAAAAACAAAGTCCATTTGAATGACAATAAGGGCGTTGTTTGCTTCAGCGAAGATTGGGTAGACCCTATTTTATGGAGCCATTACGCCAGCAAACATCAAGGAATAGCGCTCGGCTTTGACATTGCTGACGATTTAGTAAAACAAGTAAATTATCAGGAACAACGGCTTAAAAAAAAGATCAAAACTAGCTCTAGGAAACTTGCGAACGAGATTACCGAACAGCTCATCTACACTAAGTTCAAAAGCTGGAGCTACGAGCGAGAATGGCGGATGTTAGTGGACCTAAAGCTCGCGAATAAGGAAGGGAGCCTCTTCTTCAATCCAATAGACTACCGCTGTCAGCTTGTTGAAGTAATCCTAGGAGCCATGTGTAATTTAGATTTAAAGAAAGTTCGCTCTTTGGTCGATAATCAGCACAAGAATGTAGTGTCTTATAAGGCACGACTAGCTTTTAGGTCATTCCGAATAATCCCGAATGGAAAGACCGTTCCCTGAATTACTGTCCTGAGCCGCCCCCTCGCCAGCCCCATCCTTCCATGCTATTGCAGCGCAGCAATTCAGGAAATTTCCCCATGTCCAAAACCACCCGCACCGAAACCGATACCTTTGGCCCTATTGAGGTTGATGCTTCGCGCTATTGGGGCGCGCAGGCGCAGCGATCTTTGCAGAATTTTAAGATTGGTTGGGAAAAGCAGCCAGCCTCCGTCGTCCGCGCCTTGGGCATAATAAAACGTGCGGCAGCAGAAACCAATATGGGCCTTGGCCATCTTGATCAGGCGGTTGGCGCGGCGGTGATCAATGCGGCGCAAGAGGTGATTGAAGGCAAATTGAACGATCACTTTCCGCTGGCCGTGTGGCAAACGGGTTCGGGCACGCAATCGAACATGAATGCCAATGAGGTGATTTCAAACCGCGCCATTGAAATGCTCGGCGGCGTGATGGGTTCGAAAAAACCTGTGCACCCCAATGATCATGTGAACATGAGCCAAAGCTCGAACGACACTTATCCCACCGCCATGCATATTGCGTGTGTGGAAGAAATTCACCACCGCCTGCTGCCAGCGCTGCAACATTTGCGCAACGCGCTGAACGATAAGGCCATGCAATGGGCCAAGATTATCAAGATTGGCCGCACCCACACGCAAGACGCAACTCCCGTGACCTTAGGCCAAGAATTTTCGGGCTATTGCCAACAAGTGCAAAACGGCATTGCGCGGATTGAACAAACTTTGCCGCTGCTGATGCAACTGGCCCAAGGCGGCACGGCCGTGGGCACGGGCCTCAACGCACCCATTGGCTTTGCTGAAAAAGTAGCCGAGCATATTGCCAACATCACCCACCTGCCCTTCACCACAGCACCCAATAAATTTGAAGCCTTGGCCGCGCATGATGCGATGGTCATGACCCATGGCGCAATCAACACCGTTGCAGCAGCATTATTCAAAATTGCCAATGATATTCGCTTTCTGGGTTCTGGTCCACGCTCAGGTCTCGGCGAGTTGCAATTGCCAGAAAATGAGCCAGGCTCATCGATCATGCCGGGCAAAGTGAACCCGACACAATGCGAAGCGCTCACCCAAGTTTGCGTACAAATCTTCGGTAACAATTCGGCGATTACTTTCGCAGGCAGCCAAGGCCATTTTGAACTTAACGTTTTTAATCCCGTCATGGCCTATAACTTTTTGCAATCCGTTCAGTTGATGGCCGACGCCGCAACCAGCTTCACCGAAAATTGCGTAGTCGGCATTGAAGCGCGCGAAGATAATATCAAAGCGGCACTCGATCGCTCGTTGATGCTCGTCACTGCATTAGCCCCCAAATATGGCTATGACCGCGCCGCCAAAATTGCCAAGACCGCCCATAAGAACGGCACCACCTTGCGCGAGGAAGCTGTGAAGGACGGGATTAGCGCGGCGGATTTTGATCTGATTGTGCGACCCGAAAAAATGCTTTCGCCATCATGAGCGCCGAGATTATCAATTTACGCCGCGCCCGCAAAAGCAAAACCCGCGACGAGGCAGGAAAACAGGCCCAGCAAAATCGCGTCACGTTTGGGCGCAGCAAAATTGAAAAAAATCGAAGTGCATCCGAATTGGCACGCGAGAAGAAAAAGCTAGATGGCCATCAGCGAGATCAAATATGGCCAAAGACTTAAAGCGCTCCCTCACCATCGCTGGCCATCAAACCTCACTCTCGCTCGAACCTGAATTCTGGGCCGCACTCAAACACTACGCAGAGCGAGACAAAAAGAGCATCGCCACACTGGTTGGTGAAATTGACGAAAGCCGAGGTGTCAGAAACTTATCCAGCGCCATTCGAGTCTGGATTTTAAAACAACTTCAAAATTAATTCCCGCGCAACATGCGCAACAATCGCGGATATTCAAGTTTCTTGATAGCAATCGAGTCAGATATAATTTTATCCATCTCAGCTTTTTTACGATCAGCTTCGATCACGCGCTCCGCCGCATGCACCTTCATTTCGCGTAACCGCAAACGCAGCTCCAACCGTTGTGCCTGATAAGCGGCGAACTTTGCTTCATCGGCTTGCGTCTGCGCTGCCTCTTCAACAGCGAGCTTTTCCTGTTCTTGTTTCACGCGGTCAAGCTCTGCCATGTCCCTTGCGATAAACGCATAACCGAGTTTCGCAGAAATGGCCGCAGTATCGCTTCGCCTCACTAAGTTGCCAGGCGGCCCCTCATAACTCACTTTGATTTCAGGTAAATCACTGCGAGTTTTGCCAGAAAGTTGAACCAGAGTTTTCAGCACGTGACTGGTTAAATCAAAACTCTGAGTGATCTTAGCGTCAGCAGCTTCAAGCGAAGCATTCAAAGTGTCTGCGAACATGTTTCCTTTTTCGATGGTGATATTCTGCTTTTCTGAACCTAACACAAAACCAGGACCCTTTAGTAAGCCATCAAAAGCTTGCTGCAATCCATCAGCATCTTTCACCACATCGAGTTTTTTGTAAAACGGATCCGGCGAAAGCGAAACCAGCGCAGCATCCTCCAACTGATAAAACCCCTTACCTGTCAAAGATGAAAGCATCGCTTGCGGACTGCGCCCCGTTCCCTGAAATTGCCCATCCAAAACCACGCGACCTTGCGCAACACCACTTCCATCCTGAGTCTTTAAAAACGGCGCAATCGCAATGGCACCATGGCCAGCCCCATTGAGCATATAACTGTTATCGCCTTCCCGCACAGTCAAATCCAGCATGAATGGTTCATGATCGCCTTCCTGAGACGCAACGGATATGCTGCGGCTGTGTTGCTCAAAATTGATGCCAACAACAGCTTCCTTGAGCGCATTTCCCAAATTCACCAACGCGGCAGGTCGCAGCCAAATTTCACCATGCCATCCCTCTGGCAACGGAGCTGCAAAGCCATCATCAAGTGCCGGAAGCGCATTTCGCCAAGGCATGAACACGCTTGCCAAAACAGAAGTTAAATCCAGATTCTCAAAAGCAAAATTGGCGTTAACCCCACCATCGACGCCAAGGCTTCCTTCACCAGTCACAGCTTGCCCACCCAAGCGACCAACAAAACCTTTCATTTCAAGTTTTTGATCTTCAACTGAAAAATTTGCTTTTGAATCTATTGTTCCATTGAACAGTGATGTGTGTTCAAGTCCCAGCGCGCGACCAAGCATTGTTCCATCTTTTGCAATGAGACTTGCAACGCCATCTAAATTTGGAATTTTATCAGCTGGTTTGTATTTGCCATCAAAACCAAGTTCCGCGCCAAAAAATGACCCCCTGATCGCTGTCTGATATCCCGTGGCAATTTCCCCCGTTGCAACAACCGAAATTTTGCCTGGTCCAGTACTGGAAATTTGCGGAGTAAATCCGAGCATACGGCTTAGATCGCCACCTTCAACAGCGTTCAGTTCTGCCGATAATCCGATCGTCGCGTCACGACCTTTACTCATACTTTTAACGTCGCCGCTGGCTGATATTCTAATCGGCCCGCTTGTGCCAGTGGTGCCAAATGTTACCGTCGGCTCGTCCTTGCCCGGTCGTACTGTAACATCAGACTGCAAGTCTGTTAGACCCAGTACATTCGACCAATAAGGGTCAGGACCATTTGGAAATGCGCCAACCAAGCGCAACAAACCTCTCGGGTTTTCGGCTTGCACCGAGAGCTTAACTTCGCCCGACGGGCCATCCGGCCCCTGCAACACCAGACCGTTTCCTTTGACACGAGCGCCTTCAACAGATCCGATGTCCAATGCTTTAATTTCAAAGCCACTGAAACTCGATGAAAAATCTAATGCCACATCTTTCGCCTCCACACCGTTCAAGCGCAATTTGGCAGCTTGAACGCTGAGCCGTTTATCAAACCCACTATCAGATTGGGCAAGAGGTGCAGCAAAAGCACCGCTCAGAATATGAGTGCCTTTGAGTGAAAGATAATTATCTAAATCCAAAAGATTTGAGCTCAACCGCAAATCAACAGAAGGTAGCTTCCCGAGCGACACGGCAAGTTCAGCTGTCCCAGCTTCGCCGTCCAATTCATATTTCAGATTTTGAAATCCAAAGCGTTTGCCTGACCAGGTTACGTCAGATTGCGCTTTCAGTCGGCCTCGCGCCCCAGTCCAATATTGCGCCAAGGAAGCTTTGCCTTCGGGCCACAGCCAAGAGATAAAGGCACGCAAATCGTTGCTTTCCATCGCCAAACTGCCTCCCAGTTCGGCAGCGTCTACACCGGGGAAAGCTATTCCATCAAATTTCATTGCCGAACGACCGGGAAGATTCGCTGTAAAATTTTGAATACGCACGGCACCTTGCTGGGCTGAGGTTTTGACTTTCACATTCTCTAATGTTTCACCCGCAGCAGAAAGTGAGGCAACATCCAACGCCGCTGTTAAATCCAATTTCTCAGGAAACTCGGCGATCACACGGTTCAGCAAAGCCATAACACCGCCTGCACGCCATACCCGCAATGATTGCCCGCCCACCAAGCTATCAAGATCGATACGCGGTGAAGAAAGGCTTACATTTACTTTAATGCCACTATCCAATTGGACATCAGCATCGCCTTCAATCAGTGTGCCATTATCTTTGCTATCAGCAGGCACAATGTGAATCTTGTCGAGTTTCACTTCATCAAAATTCGCTATGATATCTGCCTGCATCTGCAACGGCTTAAAACTGGCATCAAGGCTCTGCCGTCCATCCTCAGTCACAACCGGATTAAGACTGACTTTGCCAACCAATTGATCGTTATTTTGTGCCCCATCAAAAACAAAAGCGGGCAGAGCGCCATCGGTGGGGGCGATCTTGAAACTAAATTTAAACGGCTCATCCTTCTTCCACGCTGAACTGGCAAATGTAAGATCGACAGGAACATTACTATTCTGCGCGGTGCCTCGCATCCGCCAAGGCCCTTCAAATGCAGTTGCTGAGAGCATCGCATTCACATGTTGAAATGTTGTATCAAAACCATGCGCCCTGTCTCTCACCGTAACCGTACCGTCATTCAATTTGATCAGTTCCAGTTTAACTTTTTCAAGCAACCTCGACGTGCCAAGCTGAAAAACCCAATTCCCATTTCCATCCACGTTGCGCGTTATTAAGAGCGTGGGTTTTTCTAATTCGATTGCTTCAACCTGAATTTCCCCGTTGAACAAGCCGGCCAACGCTAATTGAACGACAATGCTCTTGGCATTCATCAACGCCTGTTCAGAAAATTCCTTTGGGTTGGCAATGCTGACATCTTCGGCAACAAGGCGTGGCCACGGGAAAAGCCTCACTGATATAGGCCCATTAATCGCAACTTGGCGGCCCGTTAGTGCGTGCCCCCATGATTCGAGGTTATCACGGTAGTTGTTCCAATTGATAACAAACGGAGCCACTAAAGCACCGACTACGGCTAAAACCAGCACAATGCCAAAATAGAAAATCGGTGACTTCCAAATACTCATGGTGGGCAGAATAGACGTTAGAATTGGACTGGCAAGCCAGAGATTTTAAGGTGACGCATTCTTCCCTGGATTCATGATGTTTAAGGGATCAAGCGCCGCTTTTATGGCGCGCATCACATCCAATCCATTTCCGTGTTCAAGTGCTAAATATTCACGCTTGCCGCTGCCAATCCCATGTTCGCCCGTGCAAGTGCCGCCCATCGCCAAAGCGCGTTTGATTAGACGTTCATAGACAGCCTTCACGCGTTTCAGTTCCGCAGAATCCGACCGATCACAAAACAGCACCACATGAAAATTGCCGTCGCCTACATGACCGATGATCGGGCCGTAGATATTATTCTGTTCCAAATCCTTTTGTGTCTCAACGACACACTCAGCCAAGCGAGAAATCGGCACACACACGTCTGTCGCAATCGACTCTTCTTTACCCGGTTTGATCGCCTTGGTGGCCCAGAATGCATCATGCCGTGCTTGCCAAAGCTTGGCGCGGTCTTCCTCTTGCGTGGCCCACTCAATCGGCCCTGCTCCAAATTCACGTGCAATATCGGCAAACATGTTTGCCTGTTCATGCGCACCCGCATCTGTGCCATGAAATTCAACAAACAACGTGGGTTGAACCGCCATCGTCAATTTAGAGTATGCATTAATCGCTCTAATATGTTCAGCATCCACCAATTCGATCCGCGCAATCGGAATGCCCATCTGAATAACTTGAATGGCCGTGTTGCAACACGCCTCAACAGTTGGAAAAGCACAAACCCCAGCCCTAATCGATTCGGGAATGCCGTAAAGCTTGAGTCCCACTTCGGTGATAACCCCCAACGTGCCTTCCGAACCCACCATTAGCCGCGGCAGATCATACCCAGCCGACGATTTGCGCGCCCGCGTTCCCATCCGCACTATCTCGCCACCAGCCATCACCGCAGTCACGCCCATCACATTCTCGCGCATCGTGCCATAACGCACCGCATTGGTGCCCGAAGCCCGTGTTGCCGTCATGCCACCAAGGCTGGCATCAGCGCCGGGATCGATTGGGAAAAACAGCCCTTTATCGCGTAAAAAAGTATTCAACTGTTTGCGTGTTACGCCCGCCTGAACACGGCAATCCAAATCCTCAGCATTCACTTCTAAAATCTGATTCATGCCACTGACATCAATACATATTCCGCCATGAGGCGCAGTGAAATGCCCTTCCAGCGATGTGCCAGTGCCAAATGGAATAATCGGAACTTTGTTCCTTGCGCAAATCCGAACGATGGCCTGAACCTCTTCCGTGGTTTGGGCATAAGCCACGGCATCAGGCGGTTGCCCTGGATTCCAAGTTTGATCCTTGCCATGATGTTCGCGAACGATTTGTGCTGTGGACAACCGCTCTCCCAAAATCTGACGAATTTCCAAAATGGCTTGATTTACGTTATCCATAACAAACACTATCACAGCCCAAGGAAAATTAAATGCCCAAACCATTTATCGGCGAACTTCAAACAGTCGAGAACCAATGGACTGATTACAACGGCCACCTCAATATGGCCTACTACGCAGTGATGTTTGATAAAGCTGCTGAACATCTGTTCTGGGGGTTCGGGCTAGGTCCTGATTATGTGAAGCAAACCAATTGCTCCTTCTTCACCCTCGAAACCCATACAACTTACACCCAAGAAATTCACGCAGGCGATGTGGTGCGCATCGAAAATCACCTCATCGATGCTGACCATAAGCGCGTGCATTATGTGCAACAAATGTATCACAACGAAAAAAACTTCCTCTCATGTGTGCTGGAAGTCATCATCGCGCATGTTGATTTGAACTTGAAAAAAACCGCCGCCTTTCCGCCAGAAATTCAGTCGAAGATTGACGCGATGTTGCTAGCGCACAAAGTGCTAACTCTTCCACCGCAAGTAGGTCACACGATCGGCATCCCCCGTCGCCCCGCCCCATAACCGTCACACTCCCGTAAAACTTCCGGCTTAGTTATCGCCCATCAATGGTTCCAACAAGGAATCAAAGGGAGTTTAAGATGGTCAACACTGGTTATGCACATTTCGCTGAAGCACTGGTTTTTGCCCATGGCCAGCAAGCCCTAGGCGAAGCCGCCAGACACGCTTTGCTTTGCGAGCGCTCGGGGGACACAGAAACCGCTGATACTTGGCGCAAAATTCAAAATGAGGTGAAACTGCAATTCGCCAACCCAAGTTACGAACAATTGCGTCATTGCGCCTGATATTCGCCTCGTAAACCTCTATATAGGGATCATGAGAATCGTGATCCCTAATGTCCAATAATCCAATCGACCTGAACGACTTTGACGACGAGCCTAGTCCGAAGGCTGGCAGCATTTCTGCACGCGCCATGGGGGCCGGTGGCGAACCCGCCTATCTCAAAGGCTTAAACCCCGAACAGCGCGAAGCTGTCCTTCGAATCGATGGGCCATTGCTGGTTCTCGCGGGTGCAGGCACTGGCAAAACCCGCGTACTCACAACTCGACTCGCACACATTCTCACCACACAAAAAGCTTGGCCCAACCAAATCCTTGCCGTCACGTTCACAAACAAGGCCGCGCGCGAAATGAAAGAGCGCATCGGTCATCTCATCGGTGGTATGGTTGAGGGTATGACGTGGCTTGGAACCTTCCACGCGATCGGCGTCAAAATCCTGCGCAATCATGCCGAGCTTGCAGGCCTCAGGTCGGGCTTTTCAATTCTCGATGATGATGATCAGGTGCGCTTGCTGAAACAACTCATTCAGGCCGAAGGCATAGATGAAAAGCGCTGGCCCGCTCGTGCGCTCGCAAACGCGATCGACGGCTGGAAAAACCGTGGCCTCACCCCCGATAAAGTTCCGCAGGGCGAGGCCTATTCATTTGCCAATGGTTTGGGCGGAAAACTCTATGCCGATTATCAAGCGCGCCTGAAAACGGTGAACGCTGCTGACTTTGGCGATTTGCTTCTTGAAGTTCTCCGCATCTTCCAAAATCACCCTGATGTTTTGAAATCCTATCAAACCAAATTCAAATATATGCTTGTTGATGAATATCAAGATACCAACGTCGCGCAATATCTTTGGCTGCGCCTGCTCGCGCAGGGTCATAAAAATATCTGCTGCGTGGGTGATGACGATCAATCGATTTATGGTTGGCGTGGCGCTGAAGTCGACAACATTTTACGCTTTGAAAAAGACTTCCCAGGCGCAGGCGTGATCAGGTTAGAGCGCAATTATCGATCAACGCCCGATATTCTGGGTGCTGCATCAGGCCTTATAGCCAAAAATGAATCACGCCTCGGCAAGACTCTCCGCACTGATAAAACGGAATCAACACCTGTTACCGTGCGCGGCCATTGGGACAGCGTGGAAGAAGCCCGCACCATTGGCGACGACATTGAAGCTCATCACCGCCAAAAACATCACCTCAATGAAATCGCCATCCTCGTGCGTACGTCTGCACAAATGCGCAGCTTTGAAGATCGCTTCATCATGGCGGGCATTCCCTACCGCGTTATCGGCGGACCGCGCTTTTATGAGCGCGCCGAAATTCGTGACGCCATGGCCTATCTCAAAATCGTCGCCTCTCCCGACAATGATCTGGCTTTAGAGCGCATCATCAACACACCCAAACGCGGCATTGGCGATGCATCAGTCAAAAAAATGTATCAAACCGCGCGTGCGCGTAGGTCATCACTCTATGTCGCCGCCGCTGAAATGTTGATGACAGACGAGCTGCCCAACAAAGCCCGCACTGTGCTGCGACTGCTGATCGAAAATTTCACCCGTTGGCGCAAACAGGTTGATGTGATCCCGCATAATGAATTAGCTGAAATCGTGCTTGATGAATCCGGCTACACGGAAATGTGGCAGCTCGACAAAAGTCCCGAAGCTGAAGGCAGGCTCGATAACTTGAAAGAGCTCGTGCGTTCGATGAGCGAATTTGAAAACTTGAACGGTTTCTTGGAACATGTGGCGCTTGTGATGGACCGTGACCAAGGCAACGATGAAGACCGCGTAAACATCATGACACTGCATTCCGCAAAGGGCCTGGAGTTTCAAACCGTATTTCTGCCAGGCTGGGAAGAAGGCTTGTTCCCATCAAAACGTTCGCTCGATGAGAAAGGCCGCAGCGGCTTGGAGGAAGAGCGGCGCTTAGCTTACGTTGGCATAACCCGCGCCAAATTGCGCGCCACCATAACTTTCGCCCAAAACCGCCAGACCCACGGCCTCTGGCAAACTGGATTACCAAGCCGATTCATTGATGAGCTGCCCGAAAAACACGTCGAAGTCGCCGCCATGAGCAACTCATACGGCGGGCATGATTTAGGCACCTTCGGCACCAGCCGCTTTGATCAAGCGACCACCTTCGGCCAAGGTAGCTACTCAACCCCCGGCTGGAAACGCGCGGCGGCCCGCAAAGATTCCAGCGAAGTCTCACGCCACACAACCCGCTTCATCGAAGGCGAACTCACCGCCAGCAGCGCCAAACCATCGGCGTTTGTTCAAGGCGACCGCGTATTCCACCAAAAATTCGGCTATGGCGCGATTATGAATGTGGAAGGCAATAAACTGACGGTGGATTTTGAGATGGCTGGTGAGAAGCGGGTGATTGATAGTTTTGTGGAAAGAGGCTGATAAGATCGATCAGAGTGCACATGTCTGAGTTGGCCAGCAGAAAAATTCAAACTTAGTTTAAAACCTGCTGCTCAATCGCCGACTTATCAATCACCGACCACACCGCCCAAATCCTGCCTTCCTTAAATTCATAAAAAACATTCTCAGTAAAAGAAATGCGTTTGCCATTGACGGGCAGTCCCAGAAAAATTCCCTTGGGCGCACAATTAAAAAGCAGGCGTGACGCGATACGAGGTGGGTCACAGATCAGCAATTGAACATTGAAATGAAGATCGGGAATGTCTTTAAAATCTTTTTCCAGCATCGCTGTATAGCCAGAAAGTCCAATGCGCTTACCGTTGTGTTGCGCATCATTATGAACAAAGTTGCCAAGCTTCGGCCAATCCTGCGCATTGAGGCAGGCGATGTAGTTGCGATAAATATCGGCAAGATTGTTCACCTCAACTGGCCTAAAATCCGTTGCCACTCATCTGCAATCGTCAAAGCCCGCTTCCCACCAACGCGGCGATACCAATAAGCCGCGTTCGCATTATCGCCCTCAATCCAATGCGCCAGCGCATGCACAATGTCGTATTGAGGATTGCCTTCATCTTGCTGACAAATAGCATGGGCCTTTTCCCACTCGGGGCCCATCATCAACCTACCTTTTTTCAACCACCAAAGCGCTTGCTGCGGCGGCAACAACCCAGTGGGTGGAGTGGGGTTAGAAAACGATACAGGATCAAGCTTTGTCATTGATCCTGTTTAGCACAATAATAAAAATTGTGAATGCAGCTAAACCTTAAGCCGTCGCTGAGACAAACTTCAACGCCACGCCATTCATGCAATAGCGCAGACCCGTCGGCTTAGGCCCATCATCAAACACGTGACCGAAATGTCCGCCACAGCGACGGCAATGCACTTCGGTGCGCGTTGCAAACAAGGTGTTATCATCCTGCTTGTTGACTGCATTAGGCATCACATCAAAAAAGCTTGGCCAGCCTGTTCCGCTGTCAAATTTCGTTTCAGAAGCAAAGGCCGGCAAATCACAACCAGCACAAGCAAAGGTTCCCTTGCGGTGTTCATCCAACAATTTGGACGTAAATGGACGCTCAGTCGACTCTTGGCGCAAAACTGCAAAAGCCTCAGGCGACAATAGCTTTTTCCATTCTTCTTCCGATTTGGTAATTTCAAATGTATCGGCTTCAGCCATCCGAGCACCAAAGCCCAAAGCAGCAAGCGAAATTCCGGCAAAACTTAAAGAACGACGATTCATATTTATTCTCCTCTGTTGCCCTATATATACGCCTTGCTGGGCTTTTGGACTACTCACAAGCTGTCCTCAGCCAATCAAACAAATGTGAGGAAATCAAGCCGCCGCGTGACCAGAAAGATTTGTCCCCGCATTAGCGGGCAACCTTACAAAGAAAAATGTCGAGATCAATCCCACCGCCGCAACGACCACAAATGCCACCGCAAAATCGACCCGTCCCAAAACCACAACGCCGCGCATGAACTGCGAACCCTCCAAAACCAGCGCAGCGACTGCCACACCCAGCGCCAGCGATAACTGTTGTGCCACGGTATAGAGCCCATTGGCACGGCCCACTTCCTCCGAAGTGACATCAGCGTAAGCAATCGAATTCAAACTGGTAAATTGCAAGGATCGCAACAGTCCTGCAAATAACAAAACCAGTACCATCACCAAAAACGGTGTCGTTGGCATAAAAAATCCGTTGGCTGCCATCATCACGCTAGAGGCAACGCCATTGAACACTAGCAGCTGCCGGTATCCCCATCGCTTTAATGATTTCGCCGCCAAAAACTTCATCATCACGGCACCCAAGGCCGAAGCACAAGTGATACTGCCCGATTGGAAAGGCGTGAAGCCAAAACCCAGTTGTAACATCAGAGGCAACAAAAATGGCACAGCACCAGCCGACACCCGGTAGAACATACCGCCCATAATGCTCACGCGCAACGTCTGCACACGGAGCATCGAAATATCAAGGATCGGATTTGCGATACTTTGCGCATGGCGCACATAAATCCAGATCAATATTGCGCCCGCTGCAATCATCGCAAAAATGACGATCGGTGGGAAAATCCCCTGCCCCAGTTCGGTCATGCCGAACACGGTGAGTGACAAGCCCAAACCAGAAAGCACAAAGCCTTTTACGTCCAATGGGGCAACACTTTCCGCCTTCATATTTGGCATTAACCACGTGGCCAGCACCAATCCTAAAATTCCGAATGGCAAATTCATCCAGAAAATCCAGCGCCAGTGAAAATATGTGGTGATGAATCCACCAATAGGCGGCCCCAAAAGTGGCCCGATCAATGCAGGAACAGTGAGCCACGCCATGGCATTCACATATTCAGATTTTGGCACAGTGCGCAGCATAACAATGCGCCCCACGGGCACCATCAAAGCACCACCAAACCCTTGCACCGCCCGCGCCACCACCAGATATTCGAGCGACCCAGCAAAACCGCATGAGATCGAAGCCAACGTAAAAATCATCACAGCAAACCGAAACACGGTTCGCGACCCGAACCTGTCTGCCAACCAAGAAGAAATTGGCAAAAACACTGTTAGGCTCAAGAGATAAGTCGTGAACGCCAGTTTCAACGCCACAGGATTGGTTCCCAAATCAGCAGCGATGGCTGGAAGCGATGTGGCAATCACCGTCGAGTCCATATTTTCCATAAATAGAGCAGAAGCAAAGACGAGTGGTAAAACACGGTTAGGGTTCATTTCTCCACACCATTAGCATGTGGCAAAAAAGCCGCACCTCAATTTTTCGTAAAAGTCATGCTTCCCACACAACCCAGATACAAATATACAGGAGAGCTGAGCTAGTTAGTTAGCCCCAGTACCGAATCTCATATGTCGGTCCCCGCAACTCAAAAAAGTTTGTAAAATGATCAACTGGTTTTTTAGCTGGCTCGAACGCCGCGTCGATAGTTTTCCTTTGGACGATCCGCAAATGCCGGATCCTTCAACTTGGGGATTTATTCGCCATTATTCGAAACCATTTTTACCTCTCCTTTTTGTCGGCTTCCTGTTGTCCGTTGTTATCGCAGTGATGGAGGTTCGGGTTTTCGCTTATCTCGGAACTTTGGTTGACACACTCGGAACTGCCAACCGCGAAACATTCTGGCAGGACAATAAATGGCAGCTCTTGTTTTATGGCGGCATCGCACTGCTTGTCATGCCGTTCCTGACTTTCACCGCGGACTCAATTGAAAACCAAGGCCTGCGTGGAAATTACGCCATGCGCATCCGCTGGATGGCGCATCGTTATATGCTGCGCCAATCGATGGAATTCTTCCATAATGAGTTTGCCGGTCGAGTCGCTACAAAAGTAATGCAAGCAGCATTGGGCGTGCGCGATGTTGTGATGAAGCTCACGCAAGTGATTGCCTGGGTCGTGGTCTTCTTCCTAACGGCGCTGGCTTCCTTCGCTGGCAATGATTTGCGTCTAACCATCCCCCTCCTCGTATGGCTGGTGCTTTATCTCATCACGCTTTCTTACTTCGTTCCCCGCCTCGGCAAAATGGCGGAAGTGCAGGCCGATGCGCGTTCCGTTGTAACGGGCCGGATTGTGGATACCTATACCAACATGCAAACCGTAAAGCTGTTTGCTCACACCTCGCGCGAAGATGGCTATGCCAAACAAAGCATGCAGTGGATGTTGCAGACTGTTCACAACTCCATGCGCACTTCAACAGGCATGAACATTTCGCTGAATGCTATCAACGGTTTGCTCCTCACATCCACCGCGGCCATGGCGACTTGGCTATGGCATCAAAACGCTATCACAGTGGGTGCAATCGCCTTCTCAGTCGGCCTTGTCTACCGCATGCTCGGAATGGCGCATTGGATGATCTGGGAAACTGCTGGCCTGTTTGAAGATTTCGGGGTGGTCAAAGATGGCGTTGAGGTAATCTCGCGCCAACACGCCGTGAAAGACGCGCCAAATGCAAAACCACTTCTCGTCACCAAGGGCGAAGTGATGTTCGATCACTTGCGCTTTAACTATGGTCAAACCATTTCCAAACGAGGCCATGACGTTATTGATAATTTCAACCTCACAATCAAGCGTGGCGAAAAAGTGGGTCTCGTCGGAAGATCGGGCGCTGGCAAATCCACCCTCGCAAATCTACTGCTGCGTTTTTATGATGTGGGTTCCGGCTCCATCACGATCGACGGTCAAAATATTGCGGACGTGCAACAAGAAACCTTGCGCGCCGCAATCGGCGTGGTCACACAAGATACGTCCCTGCTCCATCGTTCCGTGCGCGATAACATCGCCTACGGCAAACCTGATGCAACAATTGAGCAAGCGATGGCAGCAGCCGAAAAAGCTCACGCCGATGAATTTATCGATAACCTCGTTGATCCCAACGGCCGCAAAGGTTTGGAAGCCCATGTCGGTGAACGTGGCGTCAAACTTTCAGGCGGCCAACGCCAGCGCATCGCAATTGCCCGTGTGCTGCTGAAAAATGCACCAATCCTGATTTTGGACGAGGCCACCTCAGCGCTGGACTCAGAAGTCGAAGCCGCCATTCAAGAAAATCTCTACACTTTGATGGAGGGGAAAACCGTTATCGCGGTCGCGCACCGTCTCTCCACCATAGCTGCAATGGATAGGCTAGTGGTCATGGATAAAGGTAGGATCGTCGAAGAAGGTAGCCATCAGGAACTTTTGAAGAAAAAGAACGGCCTTTATGCCAGCCTGTGGAAGCGCCAATCCGGTGGGTTCTTGGTTGAAGAAGAAGCGGTGGAAGCAGCAGAGTAACGCCACCAAAATTCCGCCACAACTTGGCATCAAATCGCTGTGCTCGAGGGGATCACATATGAAATCTGGCCTAATTATCGCAACTGCGCTCACGCTGCTGCTCACTGCCTGCACCACCAATCCTTACACGGGTGAACTCCAACCATCTAATACAGCCTTAGGCGCAGGCACCGGAGCAATTTTAGGCGGCATTGTCGGAGCAGTTGCGGCAGGTGATCGTAAAGCAGCTTTGGTTGGCGCTGGCATTGGCGCGCTCGCTGGTGGCGGCATCGGCGCTTACATGGATAACCAAGAATCCCAACTGCGCGATGATCTGGAAGGCACAGGCGTTTCAGTAAGCCGTGAAGGTGACAGCATCGTGCTCAATATGCCCTCCAACATCACATTCGACACTGATAGAGCGGAATTGAAATCCCAGTTTTATCCAACTTTAAATTCAGTTGCGGCTGTTTTCAAAAAATACAATCAAACGATCATCGATGTCGTTGGACACACTGATGCTTCGGGCACACCTGATTACAACTACGACCTCTCTCGCCGCAGAGCCGCCGCCGTCGCGCAATATCTTTCGTCACAACAACTCGACCCCAATCGTTTCTCAGTTGAAGGCCACGGCGAGAAAGACCCCATAGCCTCCAACGCAACAAAATCCGGCAAGGCACAGAACCGACGCGTTGAAATAACGATTTTGCCGCTCACATAAGTCTTGTCAATGCAAGGGATTCAAAAACGGCACGCCAGCTTTGCTGACGTAAAAAATTACAACCTTGGTCATTTCGGTTGTGCTTCGATTAAAGCCAGTCATCTCAGTATTAGGCGGCTCCACCATCGCTTCACCCGCCTTCACAACTCGAGGCGGCATGCCTTTCAACTCAAGTGTAAAGGCCCCTTCAAGGACATATACGGTGACTGGAAAATCATGCGTATGTGCAGGAGTGTGGTCGCCCGGTTTGAACGACGCGGTTAAGACACGCACTTCACTTTTTTCATCACGCGGCAACCCAGCAACCTCCTCTTTCAAAACCAGATTGGGTTTTACGGGCGGCGCGTTATCAGCGAGAGCAAACCCATTGGTTGTCGTCACCAAAAACAAGCAGGACATCATTGAAACCAGTCGCATTTGTAATTCTCCTTTTCGAACTTAGAAATACTTAGATCAAGAAAGAAAAGAGCGGCAGCAGCAATCTTGCACAAAGGGGCCGCATTCGTGCATAGTCAAAAAATGTTCGATTGGGATGACTTGAAATATTTTCTAGCCGTTGCTCAAGGTGGAAGCACAATCGCTGCCGGAAAATCACTCGGCGTCAACCAATCCACAGTCCACCGCCGTCTCAATGAGTTAGAAAAACGCATCCAGCGCAAGCTAGTGACCCGTGAAACCAGCGGTTATCGGTTGACCGAATATGGCGTGGAGCTACTGCCTTTCGCCGAGCGCTGCCAAGCGGCGGTGCTGGAATTGCAACGCCATATTCAAGATAAAACCCGCGATTTAACAGGCATCATCCGTGTCACCTGCCCCGAGCCACTCGTTGCAAGAATCATGAAATCTCAACTATTGGAGCGTTTCAATGCGCGCCATCCAAATTTGAAAATCGAATTTGTTTCAAGTGATCGCTATCTTGACTTGTCAAAAGGTGAAGCTGATGTAGCCTTCCGTTCCGGAGATACCGAAGATGAACTAATCGGACGGAAGATCGCGGAGTCACTCTGGGCAGTTTACGCGAGTCACGATTACATCTTCCGCAACGGTCGGCTCAACCAGCTGGATGAACTGACTAATCACCCAGTAGTTGCCTTTGACGAAACATTAAGCACCCACCGGGCGCTCACGTGGTTGAAAGATGTAGCACCGCAAGCCAATTTCGTGTCTCGGCACAACAGCGTACTTGGGTTGGTTTCCGCCATAAAGTCTGGCATTGGAATTGGCCCGTTGCCAACCGCGTTAGGGGATGCCGAAAGTGAACTCATTCGGCTGATCGGGCCAATACCAGAATTGACAAGAAATTGGCGAATGTTGGTTCACCCCGATCTCCGCCGCACGCCACGCGTTGCAGCGCTATTTGATTTTATTATTGATGAAAGCGCATTGTTGAAATCAATTTTTACAGGCTAAAATCACGCGCTGGACTTAACATTGGCCCCTCACTAAATGACACCGATGTCCATCGCCCGCGTCACCCTCACAATTGGCAATCTTAGCCACGAAGCATCGCATCAACTCGCCGAACAAATCGAAAATGATTTTCGGCTTGATCCCCTAGCTGTAACCATAAATGAAACTGACGAGGCCCAAGCGTTATGGGAAACTGTGGCGTGGTTTGAAACACCCGAGTTGGCTGTCGAAGCCTGTTCGCTGCTCGAAGAACCGCAAGCTATCATAGCCAATGTGCCAGATTTAGATTGGGTAAAGCGTTCGCTAGAAGGCCTACCCCCTGTCGCTGCGGGGCGCTTCTTCCTTCACGGCTCGCATGATCGCCACGTGCGCCGCGCTGGCGGCATTTCATTGGAAATCGATGCAGGTACAGCCTTCGGAACGGGCCACCATGGCACCACAGCAGGTTGCCTCGAAGCGCTTGACGATATCTTGAAACGCAGTCGGCCACGCAGAATTTTGGATTTAGGTTGTGGCACAGGTGTTTTAGCTATCGCCGCCGCGCAAGCCCTCAAGAATAAAGCTCTAGCCACAGACATTGATCCGGAAGCTGTTCGCGTCACAATGAATAACGCCGCTCTCAATGGTGTCAAACCCCTAGTCCGCGGTCAAACGGCGGCCGGGCTGCATCATGCCAGCATCCGACAATCAGCTCCCTATGATCTCATTTTTGCAAATATCTTGGCACGCCCTCTCGCCAGCTTGGCACCAGGTCTTTGTTCAATTTTGGCCCCCGGTGGCAGCTTGATATTGTCCGGCTTAACCAATGATCAAAAACGCTGGATTACCGCATGCTATAAAAATCGCGGATTGACCCAAGGCAAAACGATCCGCAAAGAAAACTGGCTGGCCATAGTCATGAATAAATCAAACAAAAAACGCTCTGGGCAATCAAGCTCAAAGCGCAATATCGACAATTTAATCGGGCCCGGTTGGGAGCTAGATTAATTTTGCTTGCTTAGTGGCCCCAAACGCGTGATGTGATATCACCACGGGTAACGCCGATGTCAGCCAAAAGCCGATCATCAAGCTGATGCAGCTGGCGTTCAGCGCGACTGCGCGACAAAAAGCCCTTAACCTTGCCCATAAGGCCATTATGTGTTCCTGAAACATGAGCTGTTTCGCGGTCAGTCAAAATTGTAGTCATTCCCATTCTCCTTCTCAAAAGCTTTGCTTCCGAGGTTAAATTCTTGTGCGTCGCACAAATTTGTTAAATTTTATCCTATTTCTGTCCGAAAACCAACTTCCGACATGCATATTACACATACGTCGCATTTCAATCTTTAGACCAATGGGTAAAATCAATATTTCAACTAATGCCAATGAATTGTGACAAATTTTTAACGGCAATTCAAGTTAGCCAAAAAAATCAATGCCGGGTTCCAAATGTTAATTGACAAAAAGGTGTAAATTCTTCGTTAATGGGCTGTTTGTTATGCAAATTTCAATTGGCTGAAATGTTGCAATGCAATATCATATGCGTTTTCACGCATATTTGTTTTAAAACCGCGCAAATGCTATCCAAAACCGAACTTGAATTTTTGGAACACCCAGCATCATGAAAGCCAAAGCCCCCGAAACCGCCGCACGTCTCGCTTTCGTGAGAGCAATGATGAAAAAGCAAAAGCTCACCGGCTTCATTGTGCCCCGCCAAGATGAGTTTCAGGGCGAATATGTGGCAAGTTATGCCGAGCGCCTGAATTGGCTGACGGGCTTTGCCGGTTCTTGGGGCATGGCCATTGTGACCCTAAAAAAAGCCGCCATTTTTGTCGATGGCCGTTACACTGTGCAAGTACGAGAGCAAGTCGATACAAAACTCATAACACCCCAACACCTGATGGACGAACCGCCAACCAACTGGATCGCGGAGAACCTGAAAAAGGGCGACCGCTTGGGTTTCGACCCTTGGCTGATCACGAGCGGCGAAGCAAAGCGATTTGCCGTTGCCTGCGAAAAAATTGGGGTAAAGCTTATCCCAGTTACCAAAAACCTTATCGACGAGATTTGGCAAGACCAACCTGCCCGGCCCAACAATCCACTTTCAGTTCAACCGCTTCAATTTGCCGGCCGCAGCGTGAAAGACAAACTGGCGGATATGTCTCAGGCTTTGACCAAGGCTGGAGCAGACGCTGCTGTATTGGCCGAACCTTCATCCGTGTCTTGGGTCTTGAACATTCGGGGAAGTGATGTGCCCTTCACACCAGTCGTGTTGGCCTACGCCATCATCCACAAAAAGGGCAAAGCTGACCTTTTTATCGACAAGAACAAGCTACCCGAAGATGTGCAAGCACATTTAAAGTCAACAACCACAATCCGCAAACCCGATGAATTTGATGTGGCGCTCAAATCGCTGGCCCGCAAAAAATCAAAAGTCTTGATTGATGCCAGTTCAGCGCCAGAACGCGTGCGCACCGCATTGAAAGGCGCAGAGATTAAAGAAGCCATCGACCCCTGCACCATGCCTAAAGCTTGCAAAAACCCAAGCGAACTTAATGGCGCTCGCGCAGCTCAATTGCGCGACGGTGTTGCTCTCTCACGTTATTTGCATTGGCTTTCAAATGAAGCCCCAAAGGGCCGCCTCACCGAAGCCACAGCGGCCGAGCGTCTGACAACATTCCGCAAAGACACAGGCGTTCTGTTAGATTTGTCATTTAGCACAATTTCTGCGTCTGGCCCCAACGCTGCAATACCGCATTACCACGTCGATCCTAATAACTGTCGCGCCATCAACAACAATGAAATCTATTTGATCGACTCTGGCGGCCAGTATCAAGACGGCACAACCGACGTAACGCGCACCATAATCATTGGTCAGCCCACAGACGAAATGAAAGATCGCTTCACGCGTGTGCTCAAAGGCATGATCGCAATTTCAACAATCTACTTTCCTAAAGGAACCACGGGAGGCCATATCGATGCTCTCGCGCGCGCTGCTTTGTGGAAAGCTGGTTTAGATTTCGATCATGGCACAGGCCACGGTGTGGGTTCTTATCTCTCAGTCCACGAAGGCCCAGCCCGCATCAGCAAGGCTGGCAATGTGGCCTTGCAGCCGGGAATGATTTTATCGAATGAACCGGGATACTACAAAGCTGGCCATTTCGGCATCCGCATCGAAAACCTTTTGATTGTCAAAGAACCAGCAGACATAAAAAACGGCGAACGCCCCATGCTGAGTTTCGAAACCCTAACTTTTGCCCCAATTGACCGAAACCTGATCGACACAAAATTACTCACTCGCGAGGAATTACAATGGCTGGATGCTTATCATGCTCGGGTGCTGAATGAGATCGGAAGCAAGATGGATGGAGGAGCAGCAGAATGGATGAAACAGGCTTGCGCACCGCTAAATTAAATGTCGAAATAGAACGACACTGACAACACCCGAAAGAATGACAACCAACAGCGGCAATCGAAAAAACGCTGCCGCTCCCGTCACAACAGCCGCCATTGTTTCGGCCTTTCCAGTCATGAACACCGTGGGTGTAATAACTGCCATTAACACAGCGGGCGGCACGGCATCTAACGCGGCCTTTAAGCGTCCCTGCACCACCACACCGCGCATCAACAACAAGCCGGAAAGCCGTGTAGAATAAGTGGCCAGTCCCATTCCAATGATGGCTAACAGAGTTGTAAAATGAACGGTGAAAATGTTGCTCACGCTTCCGCCTCGCTATGCAGAAGGGCAGCAACGGCGACACCAGCGAGGCCGCCCAAAACAATATACCAAGCACCCGACAAATATGTTTTCGCCAAAATCGCAACAACGGCACTGGCGATAATGACAGCACCCGTGCGCGAGCCTACCCAGAAGCCTGCTAGGATTGCAATAAACATAGCGGCAAATGCAAAGTCTAATCCGATCAAAGCAGGATCTGGCAATTGCTTACCTATAATTGCGCCAATAGCCGAACACAAAAACCACGTAGGCCAGAGCGGAAAGGCCACACCCAAATAATATCCAATCGTGAGCGGCTGAGTGAGCGCCTTGCGTTCGAGCAAAGCCCACGCTTCATCGGTGAGAACATACATCAATGCCGGATGCCAGCGACTTGGAATGTCGCCCATATGGCGCGAGATCGACGCCGCATAAAGCACATGGCGCACGTTGATCACGAAAATTGTGAAAATGAGAAGCAGAATGGACTGGGCAGCACCCCACATTTCAATTGCCACAAATTGAGATGCACCTGCATATACGAGCGCACTCATCAACATGGCTTCAAGTGGAGAAAAACCTTTCGCCGCTGCAAGTGTGCCCCACAATGCGGCGATGGGTGCATAAGCAAGAAACATCGGCCAGGCATCTGCGATACCGGATTTAAAATCTTTCGAGAATGAAGTCATTATGCCCCAACCAACACAAACCACGCATTCTCGTCAATCACTTCAACACCATGTTTCTCGGCATCTTTTAGTTTCGACCCAGCCCCTGGCCCCGCTACCAACAAGTCGGTCTTCTTCGAAACGGAACCTGCAACCTTCGCACCCAAACGTTCAGCCATTGCCTTGGCTTCTTCGCGCGTCATGCGTTCGAGAGCACCGGTAAACACCACCGTCTTTCCTGAAACAGGTGAGGCGGATGCAACAGCAGCCAAAGCTTGGGGCTGAACTTCTTTCAGAAGCGCATCAAAAATATCCACGTTGTGCGGTTCATCAAAAAACTGGATCACAGCTTCAGCCACCACATCGCCAATGCCATCAATCGCATTCAGTTCAGCCCGCGCATCATTGAAATCACTGGCAGCCGCAATCTTCATTTGCGCGCGCAAATGTTCCGCTGAACCATACGTCCGCGCCAAAACGCGGGCCGTTGTTTCGCCCACATGGCGAATGCCCAAAGCGAATATAAAACGATCCAGCGAAATTTTGCGCCGCGCTTCAATCGCTGCAAAAAGATTAGCAACCGATGATTCGCCCCAACCTTCGCGATCTTTGAGTTTTTTCAAACTTCTCGCATCACGTTTTTCTAAGGTGAAAATATCTTGCGGTGCTGCAATCAAACCATCGGCATAAAATTCCTCAACGATCTTATCGCCTAACCCTTCAATGTCATAAGCATTGCGCGATGAAAAGTGTTTCAGCCTTTCCACGCGTTGCGCCGGGCAGATCAAACCACCCGTGCAGCGCCGGATGGCATCAGCTTTTCCAGAAGCCTTCGCCTCTCGTTCCGCATGGCTTCCGCAGAAAGGGCAGATTTTGGGAAACTCATACGGAACCGCTCCCACACCGCGCGTCGCCACACCCACAATCTGCGGAATCACATCGCCTGCGCGTTGCACAATAACTGTATCGCCGATGCGTACGTCCTTGCGGGCAATTTCATCTTCATTATGCAGAGTAGCGTTTGAAACAACCACACCGCCAACCGTGACAGGCTTCAACCGCGCTACGGGTGTTAATGCTCCCGTGCGACCCACTTGAATATCAATGGCTTCAAGAATTGTCGTCGCCTGCTGTGCGGAGAATTTATGCGCAATGGCCCAACGTGGGCTGCGAGACACAAAGCCAAGACGCTGTTGCAAGGCCAGGTCATTCACCTTGTAAACCACGCCATCAATATCATAACCAAGTGTTGAACGTTGCGCTTCAATCTTGCGGTAATGTGCCAACAATTCATCCGCCGAATGGCACAAAACCATCAGCGGATTAACGGGCAGTCCCCATGCCTTGAAAGCCTGCACCACACCAAACTGAGTATCGCTCGGAAGCTCTGGCGCATCACCCCATGCATAAGCAAAAAACTTGAGCGGCCTAGAGGCTGTAATGCTAGAGTCTAGCTGGCGAAGTGAGCCCGCCGCGGCATTGCGCGGATTAGCAAAAACCTTCTCTCCATCTTGAATCTGTTTCTCATTAAGTGCTGCGAAGTCATTGTTTGACATATAAATTTCGCCGCGCACTTCAATCACGTCAGGCGCTGAAGCTGGCAGGGTTTGCGGAATGTTTTTAACGGTCATCACATTCGCCGTAACATTCTCCCCCTCCGCGCCATCGCCGCGTGTGGCAGCTTGCACCAGTTTGCGGTTTTCATAGCGCAACGACATAGAAAGTCCGTCGATCTTCGGCTCCGCTGTAATAGCCACAGGAGCATCAACAGAAAGATTTAAAAACCGCCTCACGCGTCCTAAAAATTCGTGCACATCCTCGTCCGCAAATGCATTGGAAAGTGACAGCATTGGAACCACATGCTGAACTTTGGTGAATTTTGAAGATGGCGCAGCGCCAACTTTGTCTGAAACAGAACTCTGCGCCAGTTCCGGAAATTCAGCTTCAAGCGCAAGCAGTCTTTTGCGCAAATTATCATAATCGGCATCACTGATCGTCGGCGTATCAGCTTGATGATATGAAATATCGTGAGCTGCAATTTCGGAAGCCAAAGCAGCGTGTTCAGTTGTCGCCTGTTTGCGGTTCAATTGGCACCCGCCAATAATTCATCCGCCTGCGCACGCGCTGAATCCGTCACCGTAGCCCCCGATAACATCCGCGCCAATTCTTCGCGGCGGGTTTGATCAGCCAGCGGCGCAACCTGGGTAAACATGCGCTTGGCCTTTTTATCTTCCGCTTTCGAAATCAACATATGCTGCGAAGCCCGCGCTGCAACTTGTGGCGAATGCGTGACGGCCAGAACTTGCAACCCTGAAGCCAAGCGCCGCAAACGATTGCCAATCGCATCAGCCACAGCGCCACCAACGCCCGTATCAATTTCATCGAAGATCAAAACGGGTGCCGAACCCTTGGCCGCCAAAATAACTTTCAGCGCCAACATAAACCGCGCCAACTCACCACCCGATGCCACTTTCATCAAGGGTTGCAAAGGCGTGCCAGGATTGGCTGCAACCACAAATTCAACACGGTCAATGCCCGTGGCAGAGGGTTTTCCCCCATCAGCCTGCACATCCGTTTCAAATCTTGCCTTTTCCAATTTCAACGCCGGAAGCTCAGCAGCCACCGCTTTGTCTAGTTGTTTCGCAGTCTTCCGGCGCAATGCACTTAAAGCATCCGCAGCCTTTTCATAAACACCCTTCGCTTCTGCATGAGTTTTCTCCAGCTTCAACAGCTTCGCCCCGCCATCGGTCAACGACTGTAAATCACTTTCAAACTTCTCGCGTACACCCGCCAACTGATCAACCGTGCATTTAAATTTCCGTGCCGCCGCTCGCAGCGCAAACAAACGCTCTTCTGATTTTTCTAAATCGCGAGGATCAAAAGCAAAAGTTTTCCGCGCTTCAAACATCGCGCGTTGCGCTTCATTAAATTCGAGGATCACGCGGTCAAGTGCCGAAGTCACAGCATCCAAGCGACCGCCCGCACCTTCTTTGCGCCGTTCTAATTTGCGCAGCGCCGCATGAAGCCGCGCTTCACCATTGCTATCGCCAGCCAGTGCATTTTCGGCATCATCCAAAGCAGAAATATATTGCTCAGACTGCATCATCAGTTGACGCCGATCCGCCAAATGTTTTTCTTCTTCAGGCTCAGGGTTCAATTCACTCAGTTCCTGCGCCGCATGTTCCAAATATTCGCGCTCTGCCTCAGCCCGCGCCATCAAAGCTTTATGTTCAATAAGCGCGTCGCGTGCCGATGTCAGCTCAAGCCATAAAATATTCAACTTCACAACATGTGGCTCAAGCCCACCAAATGCATCAAGCAGCCGTCGATGCTCGGCCACATCGACCAACGCCCGATCAGCATGTTGGCCATGCAACTCCACCAGCATCCCAGACACCTGTCGCAACAAATTCAAACTCACAGGCTGATCATTAATAGTGGCCCGGCTCGGCCCATCAGCATTCTGAATCCGGCGGATAACAATTTCACCTTCCGCATCCACACCTTGATCCGCTAATAATTTGAAAGCAGAGTGACTATCAGGCAAGCTGAACGAAGCTGAAACACTACCCTTGGCCTGCCCTGTGCGCACCAAAGATGAATCACCCCGCGCTCCCAAGGCCAGCCCCAAACTATCAAGCAAGATTGATTTGCCAGCACCTGTCTCTCCGGTCAGCACTGTCAGACCTTGATCCAAAACCAGATCAAGCTTTTCAATCAAAACGATATCGCGAATGGAAAGAGCAGTCAGCATGTCCACCTTATAACAGAACATTGCAGCAACATGCGAGAGGCAAACCTCAGTTCAACTATAAAAAGTTAAACGCCCTACTGATCCAACTTGTCTTGTTTTCAACTGGCGCACGCCCATCTGACGACACCAGCGTATAGGCATCCTTATACCACTGGCTGCGCGGAAAATTATGACCCAACACGGCAGCCGCAGTCTGCGCTTCAGCCACAATGCCCAAAGCCATATAGCCTTCAGCGAGGCGGTAAAGTGCTTCCGGCGTTTGCGACGAGGTTTGATAATCCGTCACCACTTTCTTAAAGCGATTGATGCCCGCTAAATATGAACCGCGGTTCATATAATAGCGGCCAACATCCATTTCCTTGCCCGCCAAATGATCACGCGCCAGCAGCGCCTTTTGCTTGGCATCACCTGCATATTTAGAATCCGGAAAACGCCTCGAAACCTCGTCAAGTGAATCAAGGGCTATTTGAGTTTGCGATTGATCGCGCGTGATATCTTGGATCTGCTCATACTGAGAGATCGCCACAATGTAATAAGCGTAAGGAATATCCTGGTGGCCAGGATGCAGGCTGATGAACCGCTGGCATGAATTGATCGCATCGGCATATTCATTGTTCTGATAATGCGCGAAACCCTGCATCAACAGTGCTTTTGTCGCCCATTTCGAATAAGGGTGAAGCCGCTCAAGCTCGGCAAATTTTTTCACAGCCGTTTTATATTGCCCGTTATTCAAATTCGACAGGCCATCATTATAAAGACCAGCAACGGCTTGATCATCAGATTTGCCAAGATCAGGCGAAAGCACTGAACCCGCTGGCTTTGAATCGCCACCGAGCAAGTTCCCCAGCCCTCCACTACAGCCACCTAAACTTAACGTAAGGCCAACGCATACCGCGCTGAGGCTCAGAGGCTTCAACTTAAGGGACATTAAAGAATAACGGCTTGGCAAAATCACGATTCCAAATCAAAAACTGCGGCCCTTCTAGCCCCACTCCACCCACGATGGAAGTGGGCTTTAGAAGCACGAAACCCGGCAGAAATATGTCCACCGGGTTTCGCATCTCTGCACGGGTAATTTCTAGTTGGCTTGGCGGCGCAAGAAAGCCGGAATCGCCAATTGATCATCGTCGTAAGTCTGTTCTGCAACTGGCTGTGGCTCAGGTGCGGCGGCGCGTGGCTGCATTTTCGGTTCAGCGCGTCGAGCGGGCGCTTGCTCACGTGGTGCTGCAGCTTCTTCGCGGCGACCCAGACCAACATCAGCCAGTCGTTCAAAAAGACCCTTCTTCTTGCGCTGAGCATGCTCAGCAATATTTTCAATGCGGCTTTGTTGAGCGGCCACTTGCTTTTGCGCAATCATCGGGAACTGATCGATTGCTGGAATGCGTTGCTGAACAGCTGGGCGGTGCGCTGGCATTTCAACTTGAGCAGGTTCCTCGTAATGGTCTTCGGCCTGTTCTTCAGCGTATTCCTGAACATGCGCAACAGGAGCGCGCGCCACCATTGGCGCTGGCTTCACCACAATCTTGGTTGGCTGTGGGATTGGCTTATAACCATGAACATTACCCGAAGCGACTTGCGTCTCAACTTCTGCATGCCCATTCGTTTCGCCGGAGAAAGCTTCCTTGGAAAGCCCCGTGGCCACCACAGAAACCCGCATAGTACCTTCAAGGGCATCATCAAATGTAGCGCCAAGAATAATATTGGCTTCGGGATCAACTTCTTCGCGGATCCGGGTTGCCGCTTCATCAACTTCATAGAGCGTAAGATCAGGGCCGCCACAAATCGAAATCAAAAGCCCGCGTGCACCGCGCATCGAAACATCATCCAGCAATGGATTGGAAATCGCAGCTTCAGCCGCTTCAATGGCGCGCTTTTCGCCAGAAGCTTCGCCGGTTCCCATCATCGCCTTACCCATCTCGCTCATAATGGCGCGAACGTCAGCAAAGTCCAGATTGATCAAACCTTCCTTGGTCATCAACTCAGTGATCGAGGCAACACCCGAATAAAGCACTTGGTCGGCCATAGCGAAGGCCGCAGCAAAAGTGGTCTTCTCATTGGCAACACGGAAGAGATTCTGGTTTGGAATAACAATCAGCGTGTCAACATAACGCGCCAGTTCTTCGATGCCGCGTTCAGCAGTTGCCTGGCGGCGTGCACCTTCAAAATGAAATGGCTTGGTTACAACGCCAACAGTCAGAATGCCCTGCTCTTTTGCCGCGCGTGCAATCACTGGCGCAGCACCAGTCCCCGTGCCACCACCCATACCGGCAGTAATAAATGCCATGTGCGAACCAGCAAGATGATCAACAATTTCTTGCAGCGCTTCTTCAGCTGCCGCCGCGCCAATTTGCGGCTGCGAACCAGCGCCAAGACCCATGGTCAAGGCCGTGCCCATTTGAATGCGCCGTTGCGCGGCATTTTGCAAAAGCGCCTGTGCGTCGGTGTTTGCGACCACAAACTCGACCCCGTCGAGCCTGCTTTCGATCATGTTATTAACAGCGTTTCCGCCAGCGCCACCCACGCCGAAAACAGTAATGCGGGGTTTAAGTTCTGAGAGATTGGGGACTGTAAGCTTGATTGTCATGATCATTCCGAAATGCGGGTTATCCAGACCAGACTTTCTTACTGAAAAGATAAGAATTGGTTAACAACTGCTAACCAAATCCATTTCGATTCGAATTAATGTGATTCATTTTGAATCAGACAGGGGGATTTTCTTAACAGGTTCGAGCTTTGATCTTTGAGAAATTAAAATTTTGGATCAAACAGTGAACAATTTCACTCGGTTTGATAGCGAAGCGCAGTTATTTTTCTCGATCCCGATCAATTATGAAATTTGTTCAAGCCACTCAAGCAAATCAGGACAAAACCTAAATCAATTAAATGGAATAGCTAAATTCTAAAACGCATCCGCCAACCACTGCCCCACACGCCGAGCATAGCCCATCTGAGCGCGTTCGAAATGTGCTAATGCTTCTTGTGGAACAGCAAAATGCCGATCAGGGCGTGCCGCATAAGCCAGTGCCCCCGCTGCTGCCGCAAAGCCTGCATTGCTGGCACGATCTGGCAAATTCGAAAATCCGACAGGTTGCCCCAATCGCACTGGCACACCGAACACAGCAGTCGCCAATTCGCGAAGCCCGGTCAACTGGCTTGCACCACCCGTCAAAACAATCCGAGAAGTCGTGGCGCGCACTGCGCCAGGAACCGCATGAATGCGGTCACGAACCAATTCAAGTGTTTCTTCAATACGGGGTCGTAAAATATTGGAAAGATGAGATTTTGGAACTTTTTGTACAGTATCAACACCACGCTCGCCAAGCAACGGCACAGCCAACATTTCCTGCGCTGCATGGCCTTCGGCCAACACATTGCCCCACATTGTTTTCATGCGTTCAGCATGGGCAATTGTTGTCGATAAGCCTTGCGCCACATCATTGGTCACATGACCCCCGCCCACTTGCAACGTATCAGCTGCCAACAATTGACCATTCCTGAAATGCCCGATCGAAGTGATCGAGCCACCCATATCAATGACAGTTGTTCCGAGTTGCAATTCGTCAGGCGTCAAGCAGGCTTTTGCAGCGGCATAAGGCGCAATCACATAACCAGCCACCCGCAAGTGCGAGCGCTCGACAGCCAAAGCCACATTTCTCAAATAAGCCGGCTCAACGCTCGTCACCGCAATATCGGCTCGCAGGTCATTGCCGTGCATACCCAGTGGTGAAGTCACTTCGCTTGTGCCATCCAAAATAAAATTCACAGGCTGGACGTGCAAAATTGATCTTTTGCCAACATTCACCTGCCTCAGTGCCGCTGTAACGGCATGATCGACATCGCGCGGCGACACGACTCCGGTTTGCGTCTGCGTCCGATTTGAAAAACATGAAGATTGAATACGCCCACCCGAAACACCCACATAAACTTCCGAAATGGCAACTTCAGCCATGCGCTCAGCGGCATCTACAGCCAAACGAATAGCACATTCGGCTTCATCAATATTTATAATTGCACCAGCTTTAACACCGCGCGAAAGCGTTTGGCCAAAACCAATAACGCGCAAACCTTGACGCGGATCGATGGCAGATTTTTGATCAGTTGCGGGCCCTCGCGCGATCAAACAACTGATCTTGGTAGAGCCGATATCAAGAGCCGCAAAAACACTAGTTCTTGAATTATTCAACTGGCGAACACCGCCTTGGCCCTGTGTTTTATTCATTATTTTTACCCACACACACTTTAAAAACTTACTGTTTCTGCGCCAATTTATCCCCAAGCGGCGCAGTCACTTTTGTATTTGTTATCTCAATCACTGAAACAGTCATCTGCCCAGACGATCGCATATCAATCAAGCTCACCGCTTTCGACAAAAGGCCAGCTTCAGCATCTAGTTTGTTCAACTGCCCTAATGCATCATCAACGAATTCGGCTGGCAATGCGACTTTCACCCCATTGCTCAGATAAAGCGTCCAGCGCCGCTGCCCCACCCTGGCCGCAGCACTGACTTTCTTAAATAACAGAGGATAGGCTTCCAGTTGGTTAATAATTTCTGCCGCACCCAAATTTGCCCCGGCCCCGGTCACCAATGGCAAATGTGATTGCCCCATAAGTTCCAAGCCACCCATGGCAACGCCAGCTTTATCAATCAAACTATAAGCACCACCATGTTGCCAAATGGCAAATGGAACGCGCTCGGCCACATTAATGTCGAGGCGGTTGGGATATTGCCGTTGCACTGTTGCCGCCGCAACCCAGTCCATTCCTTCAAGTGTGCGCCGCGCTTCTGCCGCGTCAAAACCAAGGAGACTAGCGCCAGGCCGAACACCTAGGGCATGAAACAATAATTCAGGGTCGTGATGAGTTAGACCGCTAACGCGAATATCTTCTGCGGCCATGCCCACCATGCTGGCCAGTTTACCAGACATATTGCGCAGCGGGCTACCTTCATAGTCAAGGATGCCACCACGCAAAGTTCCGTGCGCAATGGCTCCTGCCAAAAACAAAATAGAAAACATGCGTGCAAATAAATGCGCACGCGACGAAGACAATTTGGCGATCAAAGTTTTCATCTGTTCACCGACGCATCATTGACCATCCAAGTCACCAAATCTCGGAAAGAATGGCCTGCATGTTTGGCCATCTCTGGAACCAGCGATGTTGGAGTCATGCCCGGCTGAGTGTTCAATTCCAGCAAAATAAGCTCGCCCTTGTCGCCCGGCGTATCATCATAGCGAAAGTCACACCGCGTAACCCCGCGGCAGCCTAACGCCTGATGCGCCAACAATGAATATTTCTGGCACTTCCGGTAAACTTCATTAGGAATTTCAGCAGGCAAAATATGTTGCGATCCTCCAGGCACATATTTGGCCTGAAAATCATAAAAACCAGCGGCGGGCACAATATCAATCACACCTAGCGCCACATCGCCCATCACAGCACAGGTCAGTTCCTTGCCCGGAATAAAGCGTTCAACCATCACTTGATCGCCAAAAATATGGCGTTCATCCAACAAAGCAGCCACCGGGCCATTCGACGTACGGTCAACGATATGAACCCCAACGCTTGATCCATCAGCCACTGGCTTGATCACATAAGGCACTGGCATAGGATGGCGCGATGCGGCATCTTCAAGATCAACCAGTTTGCTTTCGGCAACAGGAATACCTGCATCTTTGAAAATTAGTTTTGATTTTTCCTTGTGCATCGCCAATGCGGAAGCCAGCACGCCCGAATGTGTGTATGGAATTCTTAAAGTTTCCATAAGTGCTGACGCACATCCATCCTCGCCCCAGTGGCCATGCAGAGCATTAAAGGCGACATCGGGTTTCATATCCATGAGTACCGATGCAATTGTATCTTGCTTCACATCAACCAAAATTGCATTGAAGCCAGCCGCAAGCAGTGCCTCATAACAGCCTTCGCCGGTTGAGATGGAAACTTTGCGTTCAGCTGACCAGCCGCCCATCAGAACGGCAACTGTCGTTTGATCTGGCCTTAATTTTTCGAGGCTCATACTGTTCCATCAAGCGCAATACCAATGCGCTTGATCTCCCACTCTAAAGTAACTCCCGAATTTGCCTTGACGCGTGCACGCACAGTCTCGCCCAACTCTTCAATTTGCGTTCCGGTCGCACCACCCTCATTGATCAGGAAATTACAATGAAGTTCTGAAACCTTCGCTGGCCCTATATTAAACCCGCGCATGCCCGCCGCATCGATAAGTTGCCAAGACTTATGCCCCGGAGGATTCTTGAAAGTCGACCCGCCTGTGCGGCTCTTGATGGGCTGTGTAGCCTCGCGGCTCTCGGTAATTTTATCCATCGCAGCCAGAATATCATATTGTACACCGGGCTTGCCTTGCAAAAGTGCTGACGTAAAGATCAAATCTTCCGCCGCGCCACAATGGCGATAACTATATTTCATGTCGGCATTGCTCAACACGTGTAAATTTCCTTTTACGTCAAAACCCCGCGCTTCCACCAGCACGTCCTTGGTCTCACCACCATAGGCCCCACCATTCATGCGAAGCGCACCGCCTATGCTGCCGGGAATACCTCTCAGAAAGGTTAATGAATCGATACTATGTTCTGCTGCAAACCGCGCCACACGCACATCAAGCGCAGCAGTGCCCGTCCGAATTCGGTTCTCACTTTCTAAAGCCATATCCATAAAAGGCCGCCCTAAGCGGATCACCACGCCAGGCACACCGCCATCACGTACCAGCAGGTTGGAACCCACACCAATCACATAAACCGGAACATCATCAGGCTTTGCCTTTAGAAACGCGCTCAGGTCTTCTTCATCGGCGGGAGCAAACAATACTTCAGCTGCACCACCTGCCCTGAACCAGGTCAAATCCGCTAGCGGCGCATTTGCCTCCAACCGCCCACGCACAGCAGGCAGCTTTTTCAAAAGGGCTTCACCATCAATCTTCATCATCCTGCTTTCGAAAGTGCCGCCAACTGATCAGGTAGTGCATAAGCCCATTGGCTAATCGTGCCAGCACCCAAACAAACAATGATGTCGCCCGGTGAAATCAAATCTTTGATCATCGGTGCCAATTGCTCAGGTGAATCAATTTTAAAAACCGCGCGGTGCCCACGGTCATGTAACCCTTGCGCTAAGCTATGATGTGAAATGCCATCAATGGGCGCTTCACCAGCAGAATAAACCGGAGCTAAAATCACTGCATCTGCATCATTAAAGCATGAGCAGAAGTCATTGAAAAGACTCTGCAACCGCGTGTAACGATGGGGCTGCATCACGGTGATAACTTTTTGCTTGGTCACTTTGCGTGCTGCAGAAAGCACCGCTGCAATTTCAACAGGGTGATGTCCATAATCATCAAACACCGTCACGCAATTAAACTCGCCAGTTCGCGTAAAGCGCCGCTTTACACCTTCAAAACTGGCAAGGCCTTGTCGAATTTGATCATCACTCATGCCAAGTTCGCGTGACACTGCAAGGGCCGCCGTGGAGTTTAGGGCGTTGTGATCTCCTGGCATTGCCAAGGCCAAATTTTCAATGTCATGCGTGGCTCCTGTCAACCGATTGGTAATGCGCACCGCAAATCGCGTGGCACCATCGCTATATGTTACATCAAGTAACCTGAAATCCGCCTGTGGGCTGCGCCCATAAGTAATCACCCGGCGATCTTGGATCTTCCCAATCAATTCCTGCACCACCGGATGATCAATGCACATCACTGCAAAACCATAAAACGGAATGTTTTCGACAAACGCCAAAAATGCCTCTTTAGCTTTCTCAAACGTACCGTAATGATCAAGATGTTCCGGATCAATGTTCGTTACAATAACGACATCCGCAGGCAACTTAACAAACGTGCCATCAGACTCGTCGGACTCAACCACCATCCAATCGCCCTTACCCAGACGCGCATTGGTGCCATAAGCGTTGATGATGCCGCCATTGATAACCGTAGGGTCGAAATTTCCAGCATCCAAAAGCGCGGCAACAATTGAAGTCGTCGTCGTCTTGCCATGCGTACCGCCCACAGCGACGCAAGATTTAAAACGCATCAACTCCGCCAACATTTCAGCGCGTCTCACCACGGGCAAATAGCGTTTGCGCGCCTCGATAAGTTCTGGGTTGTCGTCTTTGACCGCCGATGAAATGACAACAACCTGCGCATCGCCAATATTATCAGCCTTGTGGCCAATGGCCACTTCCACGCCGTGCTTGCGCAACCGCGCAACATTATAATTATCAGCAATATCAGAACCTTGAACCTTATAGTTCAAAGTTGACATTACCTCAGCAATCCCGCTCATGCCAATTCCGCCAATACCAATAAAATGAATGGGGCCAACGTCGCGGGGCAATTTCATAGATTTAGTCTCTCCAACTAAGCAGCTTTTTTATGCGCAATGATATTTTCAACCACATCAGCCAGTCTCTCAGCCGCATCTGGCTTTCCGTGGCTCAAAGCTGATTCGGAAGCTTTTTTAAGGCCAGCTGCATCGCCAATCAACCGCGCCAATAATTCAGCAAACGCCTGAGGCTCCAACTCATTTTGCGGGCATACCCAACCAGCTCCAACTCCTGCAAAACTTTGTGCATTGCGCAGCTGATCATTATCAATGGCATGCGGCAGCGGCACCATAATCGCAGGTCGCCCAATAACGCCGAGCTCAGCAATCGTCGAAGCGCCAGAGCGAGAAATCACCAAGTGCGATCCAGCAATCCGCTGCGGCATATCGCTAAAAAACGCCTGCAAATCAGCAGCAATACCGAGTTCCACATAGGCCGCCCTCACCCGCACTAAATCCTCGTCACGGCACTGCTGAGTGAGCACGATTTTTTTGCGCAATCCTTCCGGCATCTCTGCAAAAACCGACGGGATAAAATCAGAAAAAAACTTTGCCCCCTGACTCCCACCAAACACCAAAAGATTAAACATAGGACCTGAGGGATAGGGCGCTGCCTTCTCTTTCAAAGCCACTGCCCGAACTGGATTACCCGTCAACACCAATTTCGTCCGAGCTTCTTCCGGCAAACCAACCATCGACGCAAATGAAGCCGCCACCGCGTTCACTTTACTGGAAAGCATCTTGTTGGCACGACCCAAAACTGCATTCTGCTCATGCACTGCACTTGGAATACCAAGTGCCGCCGCCGCATAAATCGGTGGGAATGATGGGTATCCGCCAAACCCCACCACGGCCACGGGATTTTCAATTTTCAAAATAGCCTTGGCTGCGCGATATCCCCGAAAAAGTTTTAACAATCCCAAAGGACGCTTGAGCGATGGACTGGCCGAAGGCACCACATGCGTCTTCTCCGCTGGAAAAGATTTGCCGTAATCACGCACCCGTTCATCCGTCATCAGATGAACACGGAACCCTCGCTTCACGAGAGTCTCAGCAAGGGCCTGCGCCGGAAATAAATGCCCCCCCGTGCCACCCGCCGCTAAGACAACAAGCTTGCCAATCATGCAACCGCAACCAACGAATTATAGTCACGTACACCACTCACCGAACGCCCACGCGCCAATGCTAGAATAAACCCCATGGCCAAAGCTGTGCCAAGCAAAGATGAACCGCCATAAGAAATAAACGGCAGCGTCATGCCCTTGGCCGGAAGCAATCCAACATTCACCCCCATATTGATGCAAGCTTGCAAACCAAACATGGTAATAAGCCCAGTCATCGATAATGCGGCAAACGGATCATCTTCAATTTTTGCACGCTTCAACACGCGCACAACAATAAAGAAAAATAGCAACATCAAAGCGACGCACGCTAAAAAACCAAACTCTTCACCAACGACTGCAAATGTGAAGTCTGTGTGAGCATCAGGCAAAATCAATTTCGCCACACCACCCCCTGGCCCCGTTCCCATCAGACCACCATTGTTAAAAGCTGCGGTAGCCGTGTCAGTTTGAAACGTGTCGCCATTATCAGGACTTAAAAATCGGTCGATGCGTGAAGCCACATGCGAAGCAAATTTATAAGCCAACCCACCGGCCATAACGCCCAGCGCCGCAAGTCCAAAAACGTAACGCCAAGAAATACCCCAAACCAAAAGCATGAAACCAAATGTTAAAATCACCAACACAGTCTGCCCAAAGTCTGGCTGCAAAACCAGCAATCCCAAAAACACTGTTGCCGCACCAAATGTAATGAGATGCCCCGGCATATCGGGCCGCCTGATGTGATCTGCCAAGAACCACGCTGCAAAAACGACAAAGGCCGGCTTGGCAAATTCTGATGGCTGGAGCCCAAATATCCAACGATGCGCACCTTTAATTTCCGGCCCAATTTTCAAGGCCAACGCCATCAAAACCAACGATCCAAAAAACGTCGCAAAAGCTAAACGCCTAACCCAGATAGCATCAAAAAATGAAACCGCCACCAAGCCGATCACACCAAAGAGCAACCAAAATAATTGGCTGCGAAAAAAATGAAACGCATCAAGCCCAATACGCTCAGCCACTGGCGGGCTGGCTGCCATGCTGATCAAAACGCCAATCGCCATCAACAACAGAATTGATGAAAGTAAAGCAAGGTCAATGGTAAACCACCACCGTGCCAGCAAGCCTCTGTCACTGCGTGAAATCAACATTATGTATTACCTCCAACAGTCATAACCGCACCTGGCAATTTCGAAACCAAGTCAACAAAAGCATCACCACGAATTTCAAAATTTTTATAATGATCGAATGATGCGCAGGCAGGCGAGAGTAAAACCACTGCATTGCCTCGCCCATCCACGGCCGCGTCTGCCGCAGCAGCAGCAACAGCACAATCCAAAGTCTCAGCACGCATTACATTCACCTTGCCATGCAATGTCTTGGCAAAATCTTCAGAAGCCGCACCAATCAAATAGGCTTTGCTGATCTTCGGAAAATAAGCAGCCAATGGCTCAATCCCACCAGATTTGGCAATACCACCCGCAATCCAATAGATATTATCGAACGAAGCCAAAGCCTTCTCAGCAGCGTCCGCATTGGTCGCTTTTGAATCATTGATAAATGGTACACCCGAAACAGTGCCGACCTGTTGCATCCGGTGTGCAAGTCCACCGAAGCTTTTCATGGCCTCTTCAATCGCTGGAATAGAAACACCCAATGCCCGCGCCGCACCAAAAGCCATGCATGCGTTCTGCCAATTATGTTTGCCCTTCAAAGCACGCATAGACCGGAGATCAATTTCACCAACAATCGCCCCGCCCCGCCGATCATTTAAAATTCCCTTGGCAGCACTCACGCCGTCCTCCAGCGTATGGAAAACTGAAACACGACGGACATCAACCCCCGACGAAACCCGATCAGCAATCGCCATGCACCAGGGATCGTCAGTTCCAACCAATGCTGTATCTCCTGTTCGCATCTTGGCAAACATCCGCCCCTTGATGAAAGCGTAATGATGCATATCGCCATGCCGGTCCAAATGATCCGCAGTCAGATTAGTCAGAATGCCAACATCAGGGTGCAGACTCGGCATCAAATCAATTTGAAACGACGAAAGTTCCAAAACATAAATGCGGTCTTTCTGCGGTGGCCGTAAATTAAATACCGCAAGGCCTATATTGCCTCCGACGTCCACATCAAGCCCTGCTGATTTTAAGACATGTCCAATCAGCGCAGTGGTCGTCGATTTGCCATTTGTGCCGGTGATTGCCACAAGTTTTGATCCACTGCTTTGCACCTCGCGCGCAAAAACTTCTGTGTCCCCAATAATTTCGATACCAGCATGCTTGGCCTTCACCACAGTCCAATGTGGCTCAGGGTGCGTGAGCGGAACACCGGGGCTCAAAATCAAAGCGTTCAAAGTCTTGAAATTAACTGTGTGCAGGTTCGTAATCGAAAGCCCTTCGGCACGGGCTTTCTCAACAGCAGGTTCTGAATCGTCCCAAGCAAAAACATTTGCTCCACCGGCAATCAAAGCTTTCGCGCAAGAAATACCAGAGCGCGCCAGCCCAAACACGCCCACCGATTTATCTTTGAATTGAAGTGCGGGAAACATCGCGTGCTCACCTTAGTTTCAAAGTCGAGAGGCCAATCAGCGCGAGTACGAACGAAATGATCCAGAAACGAATAACAATGGTTGGTTCTTTCCAACCCTTTTGCTCAAAATGATGATGAAGCGGTGCCATGGCAAACACCCGCTTGCCCGTCATCTTGAATGAAGCAACCTGAACAATTACTGAAACAGTTTCGAGCACAAACAAACCACCGATGATCATCAAAACAATTTCATGTTTGGTAGCAACAGCAATTGCACCCAAGCAACCGCCCAGCGAAAGCGAACCCGTGTCGCCCATAAAAATCATTGCTGGTGGCGCGTTGAACCACAGAAATCCAAGCCCTGCTCCAACCAATGCTCCACAAATAATGGCGAGTTCGCCAGTGCCTTTTACAAAGTGCAATTGCAGATAGCCTGATTGCACAAAGTTACCCACCAAATACGCAATGAGTGCATAGCTTGCCGCCGCAATCATGACTGGCACAATTGCTAAACCATCTAAACCATCGGTGATGTTAACGGCATTTCCCGCACCAACGATGACTAATGCCCCGACACCTAAGAATATTGGACCAAAATTTATCAAGAAATCTTTGGCAAATGGCACCGCCAATGAACTTGAAAGCGGCTCTTTTCCTAGCCACATAAAACAAAGCACAGCAGCGCCCGCAATAACAAATTCAGCAAGCAACCGTGCTTTGCCAGAAAACCCGCGCGTTGTTGCCCGCGTTACTTTCAAATAATCATCATAAAATCCAATGGCCCCAAAGCCCAACGTTACAAACAGAACTGCCCAAACATAAAAATTGCTGAGGTCAGCCCAGAGAAGCGTGGATACAAAAGCACCCGACAAAATCATCAACCCGCCCATTGTTGGTGTGCCTTGCTTTTCGACGATGTGGCGCTGAGGCCCATCGGTGCGAATCGGTTGCCCCTTGCCTTGCTTAATCTTGAGCAGTGCAATAATTTTTGGCCCAAGCACAAAGATGAAAAGCAATGCAGTCAAAATCGCCATGCCAGTGCGCGTTGTCAAATAACGAAAAGCATTGAGTGCCGAAACCTCAGTGGTGAGTTTTAGCAACAGGTAATACAGCATTGATCAAATATCCTTTTTCACAGCTGTGAATTGTTTACGTAACGCCTCAACAATAATCCCCATCTTGCTCCCAAGCGAACCCTTGATCATCACGACATCACCTGGACGCAATTGCGAAAGCAAATGCCCACTCAGCTCCACCGAAGTTGTTGCATAAGCGCCCTTCTTGCCGTCGGGAACGGCATCCCAAAGATTACGCATCAAAGGCCCAGCGGCGTATAAAACGTCAACACCATATAAGTCTATTGGTTTGGCAAGATCAGCATGAAGCCGCGCACCAAATTGTCCAAGCTCCAACATATCGCCCAGCACAGCAATGCGCCGCCCATTCTTACCCAGTTTGGCCTGCGCCAATAGCGCAAGAGCGGCACCCATCGAAGCCGGATTGGCGTTATAGCTTTCATCAATCAACAAAAGCTCGCCGTTAGCTATGGACAATTGCTCTTGGACACCACGCCCCTTTGCGGGTGCAGCATCTGCCAGCGCCAACATCGCACGCGCCAAATCAGCACCCGAAGCTTTAACCGCAGCTAACACCGCCAAGCTATTGACCGCCATGTGCTCGCCCGGCATTCCTAATTTATACGTCACTCGTTCACCCATCACATCAGCAGTGATACAACAACAAGCAGGATGTAAAGCCACGCGCTCGAGTCGCACAGAAGCATCAGCATGCTTTCCAAAACCGATAATGGTTTTGGCCCCACCCGCTTTGGCGGCTGCTGCCAGCATATCGTAATATTCGGAGTCACGGTTGATGATCGCCGTACCATTCTTTTCCAAACCCGAAAAAATTTCAGATTTAGCTTGGGCAATCTCATCGAGTGAATTAAAATTTCCTAAATGACTTGCAGCAACAATCGTAACAATCGCAATATGCGGGCGTACCATTTTTACCAGCGGCGTAATCTCACCCGAATGGTTCATACCAATTTCAAATACGCCGTAAGCAGCATTCCGCGGCATCCGTGAAAGCGTGAGCGGAACCCCCCAATGATTATTAAATGACGCAGCAGAAACATGCGTCAATCCTGAAGCAGAAAGGGCAACGTGCAACATTTCCTTCGTAGAGGTTTTGCCAACGCTCCCGGTCACCGCAATAATTTGCGCCTTGCTCCATTCACGTGCAGCTCGTCCCATATTTTCAAGGCCGCGCAACGGATCTTCCGCCACCAGCAAAACTGCACCAGCTTTGCACATTGCGTCGGTCACGCGAGAAACCATGGCAACGCCTGCTCCAACGTTCAACGCTGTGACAACAAAATCATGGCCATCCATCTTATCGCCTTTGATCGCCACAAAAATATTACCAGATGAAAGATTGCGGGTGTCAATTGAAACGCCGTTGATGGCCCCATAAACTTGGCCGTGCAAAGCACCACCCGTTGCAGCCAATAACTCTTGCGTGGTCCAAAGCGGTCGTTCAACCATGATAGATTTTTCCTGCTATGGCTGCCGCAACAGCATCATGATCTTTAAAGGGATGAACAGTCGTGCCAATCGTCTGTCCCTCTTCATGGCCTTTGCCAGCCACCAACAAAATATCGCCTGCGCCCAAAGCTGCAATTGCGGTTGCGATCGCCCTGGCACGATCGCCAATTTCAATGGCATGCGGTGCGCCAGCAAGAACCTCGCGCCGAATTTGCGCAGCATCTTCCGTGCGCGGATTATCATCCGTCAAATAGGCGACATCAGCATGCTTAGCCACGGCCGCCGCCATCAAAGGCCGTTTGCCTTTGTCGCGGTCACCCCCACATCCAAACACCACATGAAGTTTACGCTTGGCATAAGGGCGCAAAGCCGAAATCGCATTCTCTAATGCATCAGGCGTGTGCGCATAATCCACAAACACACTGGCACCTATGTTCGTCACGCCCACCAATTCCAACCGACCGCTTGCACCCTTCAAAGATTCGAGCGCATGTAGAGCCATTCCAACTTCGCCACCCGATGCAATCACTAAACCTGCTGCAACCAACGCATTCGAAACTTGAAAATCGCCAACCAGTGGTAAACTCACGCTGTGTTGACCGACTTTGCTTTCAATCACCAGCTCCTGCCCCAAGCCATTTGCGGTTGATTGCAACAACTTCAAATCATCACCATTGCGACCAACTTTGAACGGCACCAAGCCAGCATTCAAAGCATGTCGCAAAACATCATCCCCTTGTGGCGAGTCCATGTTGATCACAGCTGCCGAACCATGTGGCAGAAGCTCATCAAACAACCGCATCTTTGCAGCAAAATAAGCATCGAAACTATGGTGATAATCCAAATGATCTTGGGTAAGATTAGTGAAAGCCCCAGCCGTCAAACGCAAACCATCCAATCTAAATTGCGCTAAGCCATGGCTTGAAGCTTCAATCGCCAAATGCTGCACATGATCGTCGCGCAGTTTTGCGACCAGCTGCGCAAGCTGAACAGGGTCAGGCGTCGTATGCGCGAGATATTCCGAGCCATCCGGCCCCACCACACCAATCGTGCCAAGGCTGGCCGCACGAAAACCCATGGCTTTCCAAATCTGCCGTACAAATACCGAAACCGAAGTTTTGCCGTTTGTGCCTGTCACAGCCACAATCGTATCAGGTTGGCGGTCATAAAACCGGGCCGCCATGAGAGCTAAAAGCCGACGCGGATTATCTGTTTCAACAATCGGCCCAGAGCCCCCATAGCTCCCAGGTTGACAAATCGCTGCCACAGCGCCACTCGCAATTGCATTCGCAATATAGGCACCACCATCGACCTTGGTTCCCGGCAATGCCGCAAACACAAAGCCAGTTTTTACCTCTCGGCTATCCGACGTAATACCATTGACCTCAACATCACCACTTCTCGGCAGTGGCGCGTCATGTTGCAAAAGTCGGCTGAGCAAAATCGTCATAAGCGTCAACCGTGTTTCTCTTCAGCGCCGCCAGCTTTGGCTTGCTTGGCCAGCTTCACCAAATCTTCTGGCGTAAACTGCGGCGTAATACCAAGCATCGGTGCCACGCGTTCGATAATCGCCGCAGCCGTTGGCACGGCATTCCAACCCGCCGTCTGAAATCCATATGTGCCGGGAATGGCTTGCGGCTCATCGAGCATCACAAAAATGGCATATTTCGGCTTTTCCATAGGAAACGCGCCAATAAAAGTGGCCAGCACTTTTGTCTTCGAATAACGCCCACCAATCACTTTTTCAGCCGTGCCGGTTTTGCCACCCACACGGTAACCAATTACGTCAGCCTTGGAAGCTGTTCCCTCAGTTACATTCAGCCGGAAAAGATATCGCATTTTCTCCGATGTTTCAGGCTTTACAATACGGTGAGCCAAAGCTTGCGCATCTTCCTTCGTGCGCTTTAAAAACGTCGGCGGGATCGACATGCCACCATTTATCAAATCAGAAATCACAGATAAGCCTTGCAAAGGTTGTACGGCAAAACCATGGCCAAATGCGGCCGTCGCCGAAGATAATTTGCTCCAACGGCGCGGCAATAATGGCTTGGCACTTTCTGGCACTTCCGTCACCAGTCGATCCATGAAACCAACCCGATTCAAAAATTCATGATGCCCCTCAAGCCCAACCTGCAACGCCATTTTCGCCGTTCCGATATTCGATGAGTTGGTAAAGACTTCAGGCACCGTCAATACTTTGTGCATCGCATGAAAATCACTGATCCGCGCATTACCAATGATAAGAGGATGCGACGCGTCATACCTCGAATTCATGTTCATCACGCCATAATCAAACGCCATGGCAAAGGTTACAGCCTTGATCACTGAGCCTAATTCATAAACACCGCTCGTCAATTTATTTTGTTGATCGGAAGTCAACCTTTTATCTTCAGCATTCGGATTGTAATCAGGCAGCGACGCTAACGCCACGATCTCGCCCGTTTCGGTATTAAGTACAATCCCGCCACCAGACTTGGCTTTAAATTTGATAACTGCCTTGGAAACTTCATCCGTCACAGCATGCTGCACCCGCATATCCATCGCAAGCTGGGCTGGATAAGTCGTGTGGCTTTCAGGCTCGCTCAGCGATGCCGTATAAAGCGCACCTTGATCATCAAGATATTTTTCAATGCCCGCGATGCCTTTTGTATCCACGTCCACATAACCAACGGTATGAGCCGCAAGTCGTCCCATTGGATAAACCCGCTTGCGCTCATTCACATAGGCCACACCCGGAATGCCCAGATTATAAACCGCATCGCGTTCTTCCGTATTGGTCTGGCGTTTGAGCCACACAAAGGCCTTGCCCGGCTTCAACAACTTTTCTTTCAAACTTTTTGCATTCAACTCTGGTAAAGTGGCAGTCAATAATTCAACAGCTTCATCCACATCAGTGATCTTGCGCGGATCAACAAATAGCGAAGACACTTCAATATCAGTCGCCATAACCTGCCCATTTCGGTCGACAATATCAGGCCTCGGCATAGATTTTTCACGCAAAACAACATCGCCAGTGGTGTCTACTTTGTGGATCAGCGTCAGCTTGCCGAGTTGAACTGCAATCATTAAAAAGAAAGTACAAAAAATCATGCTGACGAGGCGAATACGATTTTGCCCTGCCAGTTTTTGCGAACCCAGTTGCGCCTTATCATTCATCATTGCATCTTCTCGAGGATAGCCCCAATCGGGTCAGCCGTTTTATCATCCAGTTTGATGACAGGCGTGTCTGGAATCTTGGTCGCCACTTCAGCAACCGAAATAATCTGGGTGGCTTTTACTGGCCGCAACTTCAGTTGCTCTTCGGCCATTTTTTGCAAACGATCAGGCCGCGTCAAACTTGCCCATTCCGCATCGAGCAACTTAATTGTTTCACGCTCATCATTGATACCCGTCTTCAGCTTCGTAATTTGCCGCTCAAGCCCGCGCGTTGAATGTTCCAGCGAATACATATAAAAACCCGCTACCAAAACCGTCAAAACTAAAAACGCATTAATTACTTTGATCATTAGTGCTTTCCCCCACGCAGTTGCGGAACTGCCATACCAGTCACATCAAACGGAAAAGCCGCCGCAGATGTGCGAACAGCGGCACGTAGCTTTGCTGAACGTGAACGCGGATTATCCAGTTTCTCCAATTCACTGGCTTCCACATGGCCTTTGTAAATCAATTCAAAACTAGGCGCTGGCCCTGAATGCGCTTCCGGCATATAGCGTGAACCCGTTGGCAACTTTCCAGCACGCGCCGCAAAAAACCGCTTCACAATCCGGTCTTCCAGCGAATGAAACGTCACCACAACCAAACGCCCCCCCTCTTCTAAAATGTCTTCTGCCGCACATAGCGCCATCGCCAATTCATCAAGCTCGGCATTCACATGAATGCGCAACGCCTGAAATGTGCGCGTAGCCGGATGCGTCCGATCCTTGGCGCGTTGCGGCCCTGTGGCGCGTTCAACAGCCTTCACCAAATCCATCGTGGTCATCAGTGGCGCTTCTGCCCGCGCCGAAACAATCGCTTTGGCAATCGAGCGCGAACGTGGCTCTTCGCCAAATACAAAAATAATTTGCGCCAGATCTTCTGCCGCTAAGCTGTTCACATAATCAGCTGCAGATTTTCCCTCCTGCCCCATGCGCATATCCAGTGGTCCCTCACGCATGAAAGAAAAGCCGCGTTCAGCTTCATCTATTTGCATCGATGAAACGCCAATATCCAAAACCACGCCTTGAACTTTGTTCAAACCCAAATCAGAAATAATATTTTGCATCTCGCCAAAAGTGCCACGCACCAAATGCAGCCGACCTTTCGATTGCGCCACCAGCGAAGCGCCATCAGCAACCGCATTGGGATCGCGGTCAATGGCAATCACCCTGGTGCCACCAACATCCAAAATTCCGCGCGTATAGCCACCTGCTCCAAACGTGCCATCAACGTAAATTCTGCCCTGCTGCGGAGCCAAAGCGCCAAGCACTTCGGGCAACATCACAGGGTAATGGCGTTGGGTGGAATTCGAGGTTGAAATCATGGGGCCGAGCAAACACAATGAATAAGAGGTTAATGTCGACCGACAATGCCTCTGCAATTCCTAACAAATCGTTTCAAATGCGATTCATTTCAACACTTTCGCTCGAAAGCGAAAAAAACACCAGTCGGCCTATAAGCCGGGTTTTGTCCCCATGAAGTTTCCTTCACAGTGTATGGCCATTCATCTGGAGCATTTGTTACCAAATGCTTCGCGCAACCAACCCGGGCAGCGAGCCGGAAAAGCTTTGAAACTTGCGTTTCGTGCTGCCCCTATTAGGTCTTGCTCCGGGTGGGGTTTACCGTGCCAGCCTTGTTGCCAAGCCTGCGGTGGGCTCTTACCCCACCTTTTCACCCTGACCACAGCGAACTGTGGCGGTTTGTTTTCTGTGGCACTTTCCCTAAAGTCGCCTTCGCCGGTCGTTAACCGGCACCCTATTTCCGTGGAGCCCGGACTTTCCTCCCTCGCACCCTTGCGGGCCTAGCGAGAGCGGCCATCCAGCCGACTGGTGTGGCGGGCTTAGGCTTGCAATCAGCCTTGGTCAATAAAAACCACTTGTATTGGTGAAATCAGGCACCACGTACTGCGCTGGTTTAAGGGGCAGTAAAATGGTGCATGCAGAAACATTGAAGAAACTGAATCGCTTGCGCGTCATCGCAAAGTTCATGGATTCAGGCTGGGGCATCCCTTTCACAAAAGTTCGCTTTGGTGCTGATGCCATCGCAGGCCTTGTCCCAGGCTTTGGCGATGCTGGAGCAGCACTGGTATCACTTTATATCGTTTTGGAAGCCCGCAAACTCGGCGCCCCAAACCACCTACTGGTAAAAATGTTAGCCAACATTGCCATCGACACAGGCGTGGGCACCATTCCGGTTGTGGGTGATCTATTTGACGTGTTTTTCAAGTCAAATATAAAGAACATCGATTTATTACATGATTTCATTCATAAAAAGTAAGTAACGCAATCGTTATTCGTTTTAAGTTACGCGCCACAAATTGCTGGTGTAGTGTCTTCTAAAATTGTCAGTTGGAACCAAACCCATTGCGCCTCATTTTTGCACTCTTCGCCCTACTTGCAACATACTCGACAAGCTTCGCACAGGAACGGGAATGGACGCTAAACACCTCTGACAAAGAAGCCTTTCTCGTTTTTGGAGTGCCTGATACCGACGACGTCGGTTTAAGTTTCTGGTGCGAAATCGGCACCAACAAATTTTCTGTCTTCATCAATAACATTGCAGGCCAGTTAAAAGAAGGCCAGAGGGCAGACTTGGCAATCGAGATTGGTAACCAGAAATTCTCCGTCAAAACCAAAGCCGCAGTCGACAAATTGGGCCTCTCGAAAAGCCTTGAAGGGCAAATCCCCAGCAATAGCCCGATCTTGAAAGCCGCCGAAAACGGCTCAAGCCTAAAAACCACAATCCTCAACCACACCAACACCTATCCGCTGATAGACGCAGACTTCACTGGCCTCATGCGCACCTGCGCAGGCGACGTGGTGAATTAGGCCTCTTTACCGCGCACTTAATGCCGCTCAGCTACGGTTTCCACTTTTGCGGAGTATACGTGAGTGGGTTGATGCTTTTTCAGATTGGTAGGCCATGGGTAAAGATAATCAAATTCCGAACCCGCGGTAAGAGCCCTCATTAAAAGCGGTTTGAAGTCAAACCGCTTTGATGAGGGCTCTTGGCCACAAGTTCAGAACTTTACAAAACTATTTCACCTATACTATGATTTTATACTTGACAGACATTTATATTCTGTACTATCTATGTTCCGTCTTCTCCAGAAGGGGTTTCCGTTCGCGACGGTGATCAGAAATGGGGAAAGATGTGGCGCTTGCGGGGTTGGGCTAAC
>JANYHN010000023.1 GCA_025359045.1 Hyphomicrobiales bacterium
CAACAGCGAATGCGCCGCAGATTAATGCCACTTTACGACCATAATTTAAGAATTGGTGCCCTTGGAGGGACTTGAACCCCCACTCCTCTCGGAAGCGGATTTTGAGTCCGCCGCGTCTACCATTCCACCACAAGGGCCAAAACTGCTTTTTGCCGTTTTGTTGGCTCTCCTCTAAACGGGGAAGCCTTGCGCCGTCAACCCCAAGGCGCTTTAAAGTGAAAATGATCCGGATTACCGATTCTTTCTACATTGACGAGCGCGACATCAAGGAAAGCTTTATGCGAGCTTCGGGGCCTGGCGGGCAGAACGTCAACAAAGTTTCGACGGCTGTTGAATTGCGCTATGATGTTTCAATTTCTGGGTTGCCTGACGATGCTTTAGCGCGGCTGGCAATTTTGGCCGGCCGGCTTTTGACCCAAGACAATATTTTGGTGATTCAATCCCAAGAGTTTCGTTCACAAGATCGTAACCGAGCAGCAGCACAAGACAAATTAGTTACGATGTTACAAAAGTCCTTGGTGCGGCCCAAGACGCGTCATAAAACCAAACCTAGTTATTCCTCAACACTCAAACGCATTGAATCTAAAGTCAAACGCGGGCAAACCAAAGTTCTGCGCCGCAACAAACCTGAAATGGATTGATTTATACGTGTTGAAAAAACTTTATGATTGGACGCTTGGCCTAGCCTCGCGCAAAAGTGCTGAAACGTGGTTGGCTGTAATTGCCTTTGTTGAAAGCTCGGTGTTCTTAGTGCCAGCTGATATTTTATTTTTGCCGATGGCATTGGCGCAACCTAAAAAAGCTTATCGTTATGCAACGGTGGCCACGATTTTTTCCGTGCTGGGCGGCATAGCTGGATATTTTCTGGGTTATTTTGCATATGAGGCGTTTGCCAAACCGGTTTTGAATTTCTATGGAGCGCTCACCGAATTTGAACATTTCAAATCATGCGCTTCAGATCAAACACTTTTGGTTTTACTGACCACGTCCGGCCTTGCTCATTTGCCTCCAATTAAAATCGTGACGATCTTGGCTGGTGCGATGCAAATTAGTTTTGTGTTTTTTCTACTCTCCTGCATCATTGCGCGCGGTGCGCGGTTTTTTGCACTCGCTTGGGCATTGCGCACTTATGGCGAGGCCATCAAGCATTTTATTGAAACGCGCTTGGGACTTATAGCCGGTGGTGCGGCAGCAATCATAATTGCGCTGTATTTGGGCGTGAAGTATTTGGGCGGACACGGAGCACTGACATGTTAAGCGGCATTACCCAAAAACAAGCATTCGCAGTCATTTTTACAGTGGCACTTGCAACGATTCTTGGGGCTTGGATTTTTGAATATGCAGGCTATCCGCCTTGTGAGCTTTGCTTGAAGCAACGCTTGGCTTATTATCTGGCCATCCCAATCAGCTTGCTGATGGTTTTACTTTATGGGCGGAGTTCATCGCTTCAAAAAAATGCCATGATTGTTTTAGGTTTGATCATGCTCGCCAGTTGTATCTTCGGCATTTATCATTCGGGAGTTGAATGGAAATTCTGGGCTGGGCCTACCGAATGCACGGGTGATTTTGCAGGTGGGCTTCCTGATCTCAGCAAGAAAGCCGTGATGTGTGATCAAGCTGCGATCCGTATTTTAGGAATTTCACTGGCCGGTTATAACGCCATTATTTCGGCGGCGCTTTCACTCTTTGCATTCAGCAAAGTTTACGGATCGAGCTCAGCATCCCAATAAAGATAATCCATCCAACTTTCATGCAGGTAGTTGGGTGGAAACAATCGTCCGTTGCTGTGCAATTGGTTGACCGTGGGAACAACCGGCCATTGGCGTGGGAACATGCCAGCTTTTTTGGGCAAGTCGCCACCCTTGGTGAGATTACAGGGTGAGCAAGCGGCCACCACATTATCCCAAGTTGTCTGGCCACCGCGCGAACGCGGAATCACGTGATCGAATGTCAGATCATCGGGCGAGTCGCAATATTGGCACATGAACTTATCACGCAAGAAAACATTAAACCGTGTGAAGGCTGGCGTGCGCGAGGGTTGTACATAATTTTTGAGCGCAATAACGCTGGGCAGTTTGAATTCCGCAGAGGAGCTATGCACCACCCGGTCATATTCAGAAACGATATTCACCCGGTCCAAAAACACGGCTTTGATCGCATCCTGCCAAGACCACAATGACAAGGGATAGTAACTCAAAGGCCGATAATCAGCATTGAGTACTAAAGCCGGGCAAGCCTCTGGCGCGATGGGCGCTTGATACAAGGTAATCCTCTTTCAAACCAATCAGTGTCTTGTACTATAAGGACTATATCAGTTCTGTGAAGGGGGCTGTTGTCACGCCTGTTTAAGGCCTTTGAGGCCCCTATAATGGCTCCATAATAATCTTGCTGCCACCGCTCTGTGGGGCCGCCAAGCTTCGGCAAGGCGTGGCATATCTCTGATTTCAGGGCGACCATTCAATTTTAAAAAATCATGCACGGCAATGCGCAATGCCAAATCACCCGCAGGCCAGGCATCCGCAGCACCCATGACAGAAAGAAGATAGATATCTGCTGTCCAAGGCCCAACGCCGGGTAAGGCACAGAGCTGCTTTGCGACATTTTCTTCATCATACTTTTCAAGTTTTTTGAAATCTAGTTTTCCATTTAAAACGCGCTGTGCTGTTTCATGAAAGGTTTTAACCTTCGCACGCGAAAGGCCTAAATTTACAAGCTCTTCTGCAGAAAGTGCTAAAATCGTTTCGGCATCAAAAGGTTCAATGCGTTTGCGCACTCTTACCCAAATGGCGGCGGCGGCTTGAAGTGACAGAAACTGCTCGGTTACGATCATGAGCAAGCCTTCAAGGCCTTGCGGACTGGCGCGAAGCGACGGCAAACCATGGCGATCAAGTATCGGCTGAAACCGAGATTCAACCCCGCAAAGGTCTATCACAGATTTTTCGAGATCAGAAAAGTTGAGCAAACGCTTCATTTCAGAAATCGGATGTGAGTCCCTTCTTTTCCCAATCGCCAAAACGGGTTGGCTCTGGCCCTTTGGGGCCGCCTTTCTCGGGTGGCAGATTTTGTGCGACAGCGCCCAAACGGCGCGCTTCAGCTTCAGCCAATGCGCGTTTTGCGGCGTCAGAAAGCATTGCTTTTTCCACCTGATTTGAAATTGTCATAGCACCCTCAAAAATTATCAATTCATTAACCATAGCTTGGCCAGACTTCAGGTTTCCCACTTCTGAAGCTCATTGAGCAAGGCAAAAGTCGAGGCATGACTGATCGATGCACAGTGCCCTTTGGCACGACTAAAGACAAGCTGGCATGGTTTACAAACTTACCGGCGGGTTTGCGCCCGGCCTTGCGCGCACGTCATTATGTTCCAAGTGGTTTTGGTTATAAGATCACACGCCTTTGCGTTGGTGATGCTGACCTCGCTTGGGAGATGTATGCGGGGCGATTTAAATTTTCTGACGCAATCATTACTGCATCACCAAGCGATGTTTTTATACAAAGGGACGCAAATTCAGAATGGCGCAATGCCATGGCGGGTCTTGATTGGCTCGCTCACTTCAACGCCAGCAATCGCAGCCTGCATGATCAATATGCCATGCGACTTCTTCATTACTGGAGCATATCAAAGCGAGTTGATACGGACATTGCGACACAAACAAGAATTTTGGTTTCACTTGCAACAGAAGGCCAAATGATTGCACGGCGTTGTGAGCCCGCTGTTCAAGCTGCATACTTCGAAATTATTGCGCATGAATTGAAAAACTTGCTGAAGTTGAGCGCACGGAATTCAGAACAAAATTTAGATAAGGCCATTGCTTTGCTCTATTGCTTGAATAGTTTCCAAGGATTGGGCCATTTACGCGAATTGGCGTATGAATTGATCGAACGCCATATAGACCGCGTCATTTTGGCAGATGGCGGCCATGTGTCGCGCAGCTCGCAAAAACTGATTGTTTTTCTGGAACAGATCATTCCATTGCAACGGGTTAAAACACCGATCATACCGCCAGTGCTTTCGCGCGCAGTGGAAAATGGTCTGGCGATGCTTCAAATGTTGCGAAGCTCTGATGGCAAGCTTACTGGTCTATTGAATGAAAACTATGATGCAATACAGCTGCAGCGCCTATTTGATGTTGAGCAAATTCAAGCTCCAAAATTAAACTTTACGCCACAATCGAGCTTTGCGCGCATAGACCACGAAAAAGCGACACTGATTGCCGACACTTCAAGAAGACTTGGTATTGATTTCTCCGACGGAAAACAAAAGATCATACAAACGCAAAGCTTAGAAAACGGACACACGAGCCCTGGCACTATGCAGACAGCACCTCAAGGCACGGTGTTAATGATGCAAAATGCCAATCAAAAGCGAACTTGCTTCTTATCTGCCGATGGTCATGATCTTCGCATTGAAGATGAATTTAACGCTAACGCCCAAGACGAGATCATCATCCAAGCTGCACCGGGCATTCGGCTGTCATCATTGATGGACGGCAAGGCAGTGATGTTTGTTCTGCCCGATCAATCGGTTTGGCACTTGAAGCAGCGCGGCGGAACTGTCCATATTCGCCAAACAAATATGCAATCTGAAATTCTGATCCAACGCGATGGTAATAAACCGGGAGGCAAGATTAATTGGTCACTCAAAAAGCAGGCAAAGGTCGTTAAGAGCTCTCGCAAAAGCCCAAGTTTTGAGACCGGGTTGTTGATTTAAAAAACGGGGTTTAAACAACAAGTGCCTTAGGCTAAGGCATCGTTATGATCCAAAAGCCTATCAAACGCGCACTCCTCTCCGTTTCTGACAAGACCGGACTATTGTCTTTTGCTAAGTCCCTTGTGGAACTTGGCATTGAACTCATTTCAACGGGCGGCACGGCTTTAGCGCTGCGCGCGGCTGGATTGAACGTCAAAGATGTGTCGGAAGTTACAGGATTTCCAGAAATTATGGATGGGCGAGTAAAAACACTGCACCCAAAAATTCATGGTGGGCTTTTGAATATTCGCACCAATACTGAACATCAGAGTGCCAAATCTACCAATGGGATTGAGAACATCGATTTGCTGGTGGTCAATCTTTATCCGTTTGAGGCAACCATTGCCAAGGGTGCAGAATGGGATGACGCCATTGAGAACATCGACGTGGGTGGCCCGGCAATGATCCGTGCTGCGGCAAAGAACCATGATGATGTAACAGTTGTTGTCGATCCATCTGATTATGATCTACTTATTGCTGAGCTCCAACAAAATGGAGCTTCAAGTTTGTTGGTTACCCGCAAGAAACTTGGCGCAAAAGCTTTTGCCAGAACGGCAGCCTATGACAGCGCCATTGCAAATTGGTTTAGTAAACAATTGAACGAAACAACCCCAGAATATTTCACGATTGGTGGCAAGCTCCATCAATCGCTGCGTTATGGCGAAAATCCTCACCAAAACGCTGCTGTTTATAAAACCAACGATGGTCGCACAGGCATTGTCGATGCCGAACAGGTTCAAGGCAAAGAGCTATCTTATAACAACATAAATGATGCTGATGCCGCACTCGAAATGATCCGTGAATTCGGCAGCTCCGAACAAGCGGCATGTGTGATTGTCAAACACGCAAACCCGTGTGGTGTCGCCTTAGGGGCGACATCGGTTGAAGCGTATCTCAAAGCATTGGCCTGTGATTCCACCAGCGCTTTTGGTGGCATCTTGGCTTTCAACCGCGAGCTTGATGGCAAGACGGCAGAAGAAATTTCCAAACTCTTCACCGAAGTGATTATTGCACCTGGTGCAGATGCTGATGCGAGCAGCATTCTATCTGCAAAAAAGAATTTGCGGCTTCTATTGCTTCCTGATTTGACCAAACGGAGTGCTGCAGCGACTGTGGTCAAATCCATTTCGGGCGGATTTCTTGTGCAAAGTTCAGATAGTATTTCTGATATAGAATGGAAGGTGGTGGGCAAACGCCAGCCCAGCACACAAGAAATGTCTGACCTGCGCTTTGCTTTCAAAGTGGCAAAGCATGTCAAATCCAATGCCATCGTATTTGCGCAAAATGGAACCACTGTGGGTATTGGTGCTGGGCAAATGTCGCGGATTGATTCAACACGCATTGCCGTGAGGAAGAGTCTCGATGCGGCAATGGCACTCGGTTTGAAGACGCCCCTCGTTAAAGGCGCTGTATTGGCATCTGACGCCTTTTTCCCTTTCGCCGATGGCATTGAAGCCGCCGCAGAAGCTGGTGCCACGGCGATTATTCAACCGGGCGGTGCCATGCGAGACGATGAAGTTATCAAGGCCGCAGACGCCGCGGGCCTTGCAATGGTATTTACCGGTGTGCGTCACTTCCGCCACTAAATTGGGTTAGAACTTCCCGATGGCGTTGATGAAGATGCCTTGATCATCGGCTTCAATGTGGCTGAGGTCATCCGAGAAGTGGCCGAAGTTATAGCCAATGCCCATTTTGAAATTATCGCCGAATTGACGATAGATTGCAGCAAGCGCGCCAAAATCTGCGCTCTGTGATGACGGTGACCAAAGCACACGGCCCTCAACCAAAGCATCCCAATTTTTGACGACATGCATGTCAAGTCGCACGATACCAAGATGAGCTGAGCTATCTTGCCAAGTCGATCCAATGGCGCGGTCTTTGGTGCTGCCGAACCGGAAGCCGTATTTGCCACCTATGGTGAAAATATTATTCAGATCATAGCTGGCATCAGCGGAAAGAATGTGACTCATTTGTGACGGGCCGTTTGTGGTGCCACCCACACTGATCTGATCTGCACCTGGCAGATCATAAACATAGGTGTATTTGAACAAGGCGTTTAAACGATCATTTGCCACTGGTCTGTAAGCAAAGCCAAGACCACCTTCGATATAGCTGCCGTCACGCGTAGTTGATGTCGCTTGAGACACAACAGCATTGAGATTGCCGATCATGCGCCAATCATCGGAGGTCTTCACACCAAAACCTGCAGCGAGCAGATAGGAGTTCAAATCACGCGTATGATCTTGCGAGTTTTCAAAACGTGCCTCAGCTTTGGCGTGGGCATCAAAGCCATTTTCAGTATGATAGCCAACACTGCCCGAGAAGGCCTTGCGATCAAAGTCGCTGTTCTTCAGATTTGTTGTGGTGTTTATTGTGTCATCCCAGATGGTTCCAACTTCAACTCCGCCACCTAAACTCCATTCAGGTGCTGGTGTGTACTTCACGCCATAAGTTTGGGCCAGCGAGCGGCGCGGGCCAAAGGGGTTGGTGTTTTCTTCAACAAAGACTGAAAGTTCTTCATTGTAAGCATGATGCGCACCCGCCACAAATGTACCTGAGCTATCATTACTGACAATGCGTGTAAGATCGCCTAATGCATCTTGAGTTGGATCGAGCGAATAACCAAAATAATAGCGGTCATCGGCAGTGGGTTTATAATTGAGCAGCGCTTTTGCACCAACGCCACCATCACCAAGTGAGCCTTCGCCGGATAGATCAAGTTTTTCAGCCAGCTTGGTTTCAAATCCAATGCCCACACGGTTATTGGTTTTGCGGTTGCCTGTGCTGGCCACTGTGCCTTGGCCAAAGAGATAGGCTTGGCGATGATCATCAAACTTGTAGTTGAGCTTTGCACCTACATCTGTGCGGTCACCATTTTCCGTGCCGAGTGGCACTTGATGAAGTGATTGTCTAACACCGGGTGCAATCGACCAATGCTCGTCCAACTGTACTTTGGCTTGGGCGTTTGCAACATTTTCATGACGGCCATCGGCAGTATAATGATCATCAACTGATGCTTCAGCGCTTAATGTTTCGTTGGCAATGATCGTGCCTTTGAGGCCCCAGTTAGTTTCATCTTGGGCTGCTTGCTTGCTCAGTGATGCAAAGCCCTTGTCGGCACGGTTGTAATAGGCATCAAGGTCACCCTTGGTTCCACCTGCGGTGAGGTCTTCTAATGCGGCATGACCATGCACCCGCATCGCCTTGGCTGTGACGCCGGCAAGACCAGCGGTGGGATTATCCGAGATGGTCAAGCCACCATCGGCTGATGTTGATGTGCCAAAGCCCGGGCCTGAGGATTGCGCCAATTCAGCTTCGATAAATGTGCGGTCTGATCTGCGCAGCAATATATCGGCGCCATAAAGCGTTTGATCCGCACCACCGGTCTTTTCGCTTTCGGCTGTTACGCCAACGCGGACATGTTCCCCAATCCATTGCTGCCCCCGACCGCCAAAGGCATAGCCATCAACATTGCCCGCCACAGGCGTGAATTCATAATTGGCAATGAGATAAACTTCATTGCTGCCCGTCGTGCCATTGGTGACAACGTTGGTGCCAGAAACAGATGAACTCAGTGGGTTTTTGAGAATGACTACACCTTGGTTGTAATCGATCTCATAATCAGCACCATAACGCAGCTGCGTTCTTGAAATGATATTACCCGTAACCGAATCGCGGATTTCCACTGAAAGTGTTTCCGAGCCAATGGTCAGATCTTGGTGCTTCAGGAAATAAGCCGAACCTCCTGTGCCCCTGATGATTTCATGTTGCGGCAATGTGCCAGGTTGTGCGGCATAGACTGAGGCTTCGGCTTGGCGTACGCCAAAACTTGTCGACTCAGGTGATCTGTAGACACCACTTGCGCCATAAAGGGCACGCTCATTGCGCAAAAACTCTGTGCCTGTGATTTGCGTTTTGAAGTTGCCCCACATCACATGACTGTCATCTTTCTGCAGCCGCACAAAAAATTTGCCGCGTGTGGGCGCGTCTTCAACAGCCGTCGAGTCATCACCATAAACAGGGTAATAATCATTCGGATTGATGCGCTTCAAAAACTCTTTCGGGTTTTTGCCATCAAGTCCCACAAACATCTGATCAAGACTCGACTCGCCTGTATCACCAGCTGCCGTCAGCAAATACTTACCTTTGATTTTGCCCTTCACATAGAAAGCAAGGCGACCCTTTGAGTATATATTATTGTATTCGCCGGGCTTGACCTGTTGGATATTGGCGGAACCTGTGCGGTAGCCAGCAGTTAAATCGGCTTGCGCCACATAAAACCACTCGCTCGAAGGAATGTTGATCTCGCGGTCAAAATGAAGTCCCTTGCCGCCACGCGGATTATTGAGCACCGAAACATCAACATTATGATCGCCCGGCGGCAGAATTTGCTGCACGACAAAAGCATTTTCTTGATCGATCGGGACGGGACTTCCCAACACCGTCACAAAATGACCCGCCGGAACATGAGAGCCATAAACTGTGACTGCACCGCCTTCGACTGGAATATTGCGAAACGCCGTGCGGTCATCAGAGTAGCCGGGAGCAACCGCAGCGTCTTGTGGTGCATGTTGGTCATAATGATCTTTGGTGCGAATTAACGCCAGAGGCTTAGTTTCATCATAGCGGCCTGCCCGGTCGTAGACGCGCAGCACATAATAAAGCTTTGACTCTCCATCACTCGGCATCGCCCATGAGGCAGCACCCAGACTTGTGGTTGGTACAATATAAATAGGGCGCGCCTGTGGCGTTTGACCTTCAGCAAAAATTCGAACTTCAGATTTCGTAATCCATGCTGGATAGTTGTTGCTGGCTAAGAAATTGACCTGTTCGCCTGCTTGATAAGTCTGGCGCACCGGAAAGGTTGAAACGTTGAGGATAGGTTTTGCATCAAGCCCATCAAATTTCACCTGAATGTCCACACGGTCAAGAGCAACATCATTGCGGCGTTGTTTATTCTTCGGCGCCTTGGTTCCCGCCACATGTTGACCGTCAACACTGATTGAGAACATGGCTGCGCCCGTGCTAGGCACGGATTCGGTTTCAGTGTTAGCACCCACGGGCAATGCGTCCGAGGTCGAGTTATCCAAATCCTTGCCGCGGGTTTGAACTTGGCAAGGTTCAACTTGGCAAATGGTGGCCGCACTGGCCGAAGAAATCGGAGCCATCAACAAAGCTGTGCCAGCGGCAGAAACCAGAAGGCTATTGCGGAGCATGTGCCTAATATTCAAGGAGACGTTCATTGGGCACCTCCCTTCGCATCGACACTTCGAGTTTCAATGGGCAATTTGTAGCGGCCGTCGACCTTGCTCCACAAATTGGTGATGAGCGTTGAAACAGCTGTGAGACGCTTGGACGCCAGAGCTATTGGCTCTGAGCCAGTATGATAGGTGAGGCGCAAGGTTGACGGTTCTTCGTCAAGCTTGGCAATTAATGTGGTCAGACCTGCGCGCCATTGTGGCAGCAAATCAGATGAACCAGACTTGAACACTTGGCCGTTCAAATCAAGATCAACAAGATGCGCAATCGAAGCACCGAAATTTAGCTTGGTCATCTTGCCAGCGGTCAATCTGACATCACGTGGGTTCTCTGTTGTGAGACGGTAGCCCGACGGCAACGTGCGGGTATCAAGCTTCATCACGAAGTTTGAACCAATGTCGTGATCTGGCATGTCAGCGCAAGCCACATGGAACCGACCAAACTTATCTGTGGTCACAAGTAGGCCCTTCACCGTGGCAATACGAACGCCGGGTAAACCTTTTTCGCCCTCGTCCTGATAACCATTGCGGTTGGCATCTTCAAACACTCGGCCAATGATTTCGCCACAATCGAATACAGGGTCTGCCACCACAGTCACCGTTGCGCGAGCATTTGAGACCAGAGTGTTGGTGAAGAAGTTAATCAGCTGCGCTTTATTAGTGGCAGGGCCAGGTTGAACCGCAGCATTGGCAATCAATGTGAGTTCAACTTTAAGCGCACCACCTGTTGCCGTAATGTTAGTGAAGGTCAGTTGGCTTCCGTTGATCGTTGGCGTTGCAGCAACACCATTTACAAGAGCCGAACCTGGCACATAGTCAAAACCAGGTGGCACGATATCAACCACATTGGCCTTGGTGAAGTTCATGGCTGTCGCTTGGATGACATAAGGCACCCGCTCTCCACGGTGCACCTCGGTTTTGAGTGCGGTCTTGGTGAATGCGGCAGTACCTGCCAGAATTGGATCAAGTGGGATGTGGTTATTGATCACATTCGGACTGCCCGCTTGCAGCAAAAGCGCAAGGTAGTAAGGAGCCGGTGTGGCTACAGGTGGCGGTACGGCGCTTGGAGAGACAAGGCAAGCAGCGGGTGCAACGGCGCAAGCATTGGCGTCAAGCGGCGCGCCTTGCGGAATGATGCTGGTCGATGGCGCTGGCAGATAATTGGCTGGGCTAGCCACAACAATACGATACTCGGTTTGGCCAACTGGGCATTCAGGTGCACCGCCTGGCAAGACATCAAACCGGTATTGTCCGTTTGCTGTGGTCGTTTGAGCCTGTTGGTTTGGCAACAAGCAGGCTTGTGGAAGCGGCACGCCGCTGGTCGTTGTTAATGTCACAACCGCACCAGACACGGGTGCACCCGTAACTGAATTATAGATCACGCCACTTGGATCAATCGGCTGATTTTGATTTGTGAGTACGGTAGAGTTAGTAAAGTCGAGACCAGTTATGGCACCAACAGATACACCTGACGGATTTTTGAATATCAGTTCATAACCTGAGGCAGGCGGAAAGCCAAAGATGCTATAAGTGCCGTCGATCGCTGTAAGCGTTGTATCGACCACCACACCACCCAGCACCAGCTCAACTGTATAGCCAGGAAGCACTGACTCCCCACCATCCTGCACGCCATTACCGTTGGTGTCGAAGAATACAGTGCCAGAAACAGCAGGCACGGTTTTCTTAACCTTGATCGTTGTCGTCGCAGTTTTGCAGTTGGTCGGATTGAGGATTTCGCAGATCTGGTAGTCGAAAACGTAAGTGCCTGTCGCCAAATACTGAGCAAGATCAACCGTACCGTCTGGATTCAGTGTCACGCCCGCTGGCAACGACCCCACTGGTGTAATTGTCACCGTCGCAGGAGTGGCTTGTACTCCGTTCAAGGTGTCGTTGGTCAACACATTCACAGCACCCGTGATCGCATTTTTAGTATCAAACACCGTCACAGGGCTGTCGGGTAAAGCAGCGATGACAGGCGGAACAACTGTCACACTGACCGTTGACGTTTTACAATTGCTTGGATTGATCGTTTCGCAAATTTGATAATCGAATGCGTATGTACCAGCGGCTGAGCCGGGGTTCACATCAACTGAACCTGTTGCAGGGTTGAATGTGAGTTGTGGTGGAACTGTTGAGCCTGTTGCAACAGTCAGCACAGCATTGGCTGGTGTTGCCGGTGCGCCGTTAATCAGATCACCGTTGAATGCATTAGTCACAGCCAATGCACCCGTAGCACCATTCACACCTAAGGCGGTGTCGGGCGTTGTAATGATTGTCGAAGGCACAGTCGTCACAGAAATCGTGGCAGTCGTGCAATTGCTCGGGTTAAGACTTTCGCAGATTTGATAATCAAATGTATATATGCCTGCGGGTGTACCTGGGAGGACATCCACCGCACCTGTAGCAGGATTGAAGGTAAGCTGCGGTGGAACTGTTGAGCCAGTAGCGACGGTGAGAATGGAATTTGCCGATGTTGCAGCAACACCATTGACGAGATCACCATTCAGCGCGTTGATAACACCAGTCGCACCTGAAGCACCGCTTATGCCGCCGATGGTATCTGCGGTAGCGACAACTGAGCTTGCAACCGTGGTGACTGAAACGGTTGCCGTTTTGCAGTTGGTTGGATTGATCTTCTCGCAAATTTGATAATCGAATGTATATGTGCCAGCAGGTGTTCCGGGCAGCACATCGACCGCACCTGTAGCAGGATTGAAGGTAAGCTGCAGTGGAACTGTTGAACCAGTAGCCACGCTGAGGATCGCTGTTGTTGATGTGGCGGGTGCACCGTTGACTGTGTCACCAATAAACACGTTGACCACAGCAAGCGCACCCGAAGCACCATTTATGCCGCCAATTGTATCAGCCGTAGCAACAACGGGTGAAGCAACTGTGGTGACCGAAATTGTTGCGGTTTTGCAATTGGTGGGATTAAGGGATTCGCAGATTTGATAATCGAATGTGTATGTGCCAGCAGGTGTTCCGGGCAGCACATCAACTGCACCAGTCGCTGGATTAAATGCAAGCTGTGGAGGAACGGTTGAGCCAGTTGCGACAGTAAGGATTGAGTTTGCAGTTGTGGCGGGAGCGCCATTGACGGTGTCACCTGTCAAAGCGTTGACAACTGCACTTGCACCAGATGCACCATTGATGCCAGTGGCGGTGTCAGCAGTTGCAACAATAGTTGCGGCATCAACCACCACCGTCACAACAGCAGTTTTGCAATTGGCAACAGGATTCAGATTTTCGCAGAGTTGATAAGTAATCGTATATGTGCCCGAAGGAGTGCCTATCGGAACCGCCACATTTCCAGTCAAAGGATCAAGAGCAGGCACCGGCGCACCCACGCTGGCAGGCACTGCAGGCGCTGTGACTGTTGCGGTGACTTTGACCAAATCAACTGGCGCACTGTTGAAAGAGTCATTGGCAAAGGCATTGACCAATGTTGGATTGCCAGTTGCGCCGTTTACGTTAGGGGGAGCGTCATTTGTCGCAACCAGAGGAGCCGCAACCACGCCGATTGTAACGCTAGCGATCTTACAATTGACTGGATTGATTGTTTCGCAGATCTGATAGTTGAATGTATAGCTGCCTGCTGGTGTGCCTGAGCTGACAGCAACATCGCCTGTTGAAGGATCAAATGTAAGACCTGTTGGAACTGTGGAACCTGTGGCGAGGCTTAAAATGGCATTCGTTGTCGTCGCAGCTACGCCATTCACCGTATCGCCGGTAAAGACATTTAAAGCCAAGGGCGCGCCTAAAGCACCATTGATGCCAGTTGCTGTATCAGTTGTCGCAACGACGGGCGATGGATCAACAACGACTGTCACGCTGCTGCTTGAACAATTCGCAGGGTTCAAATTTTCGCAGATTTGATAGACGATTGTATATGTGCCAGCTGGCGTATTTGGAGGAACAGACACATTTGTCAATGGCGGAGACAAATTGTGCCAGAAGGCGGCGTAAAAGTGTACCAGTCTGGTTGATTAAAAAGGTCGGTTATGCCCTTGGTTTGGTTTGCACGGTTTAGGTTTTAGAGTTGAGCGCTATGAGCCGCGTGGAGC
>JANYHN010000033.1 GCA_025359045.1 Hyphomicrobiales bacterium
AATGGTTTGGCCTATGCCAGTTATGGCTATAATGCTTTGGAACAGCTGACCACGCGCTCCACATCAGCCGTGGGTGGGCCTGTGGGCACTGTGGCTTATCTCTATGATCTGGATGGCCATGTGATTGCCGAGGCTGATGCTACCACAGGTGCCACCACACGCGAATATATCTGGGCTGCGGCCAATGATGATAATCCAGTTGATCTGCCATTGGCTGTGATTGATGGCGTAAACACTGCAACCCCAGCCTCTCTCTGGGTTCGCACTGATCATCTGGGCCGCCCCATCCGCATGACGGATGCTACCAAAGCCACCGTGTGGCAGGCCTACTACAAACCCTTTGGAGAGCCCGTCACCCTATCGGGCAGCAAGGCCAACAACCTGCGCTTTCCCGGCCATTACTTCCAGATCGAGACTGGTCTGGCCTATAACTGGCACCGCCATTACGACCCCACCACAGGCCGCTACACCCAGCCTGATCCACTGAGGTTCGTCGATGGGCCGAATGTGTATGCTTATGCGGGGAATAGTCCCACGATGAAAACAGATCGGAGTGGATTTCTTTCATTGCCTGGTGGGATTAATATTTCAACAAGCAATGACAATCAGAACTCCGGAGTACAACAATGTACTGCTTCATGTGAACGTGCGTTTGATAAGTGTAACTCGGGTTCTTCAATGGCCGAGGGGCTGCGGTGTTACGAGGCTTACAGATTGTGCGTTCGGTTAGGGGGAATTCCTACTATTTTTGGTCCATGCTTAGTGGGGGAGGAACTCGATTTTGACAGTGTTTTTTGGAGAAATTTAAATGAACAACACAGAACTCTTGAACAAAGCATGTTCGACCATTGGGGGCATTTTATGGTCACAAGACAATTTGAAGAGGCAGCAAATTTTGTAATTACAGCAATTAGGATTGGAAGGCAGCTTGGAAATACTGGGTTTCTCGGTGAAGCAAATAATCTATTGCAAAAGTCGATGGAGGAAATAATAGCTTATACATCCGAAACTAAACTTGAAAAGAGTAAGATTCAAAACACTTGTTCATTTTGTGGCAAATCAACGCCTGATGTAAAATTAGGTGCGGGAAAAAATGTGATGATTTGCAACGAGTGTGTAATGAGTTTTTCCAAGATTTTTTCTGGAAATTGAAGTGTGGGGCAAGGTCAGACAGACCCCTTATTTTCAAAGTCAATGGAAATTGATGCTGACGATCTTGCTTTCCTTTCAACTCCCGATTTGCAAAAATTTCATCATGAGCTGACTAATGAGCGGTGGCCTAAATAGAAGCAGTTGAGGAAATTGCTCGCGCTTTCACTGACGACTAGTTGCTCAATTACAGCTTTACCCTAAAACATCCAAGCCATGTTTTTGTACAATTGTCAGCAGCTTCAAAGCCATGCCGCTGGGACGTTTGGCTCCGGTTTCCCACTTCTCGATTGTTGCCTCGCTGGTGTTCAAATAGCGCGCAAAGACGGGCTGGCTTACATGATTGCGTTGGCGTAATTTTTGAATCTCGTGCGGGCTAAATTTAAGTGTGGCAGTTAAACAAGTTTCATCAAAGCTACGCATGGTGGCTTTATCAATTGCGCCAACTTTGTGCAAAGCTTTGGCCGATGCGTGAATGGCGGCAAAGGCATCGCTGTTATGTAACTTCTTTTTCACGGTGTGCTTTCCTTGCAAATTTCAATCCAATCTTTGGCATGCAACAGCGCTTCGATCTGTTTTGCCGTTAAACCTGCATAGCTTTTGACCAATTTTCGAAAAGCCCTCAACTCGGCATCGTCAATATTAGCTTGGTCTTTTTTTGCGAACACATATTCGTAAATCCACATTTCATCGGCTTTCGACAGAATGATTGCGCGGTGCTCATTTTTGTTAAGCCGTTTTTTAAATACGCCGCCACCAAGATCATCGGCCTGGCCCAATCTCACTTGCGCAATTGCGTCACACAAGTCCTGATCTGATATACGAGCCTTACGTGCAGCTTTGGCCTGCCAGCGCCTGATGATGAGATCGCAATGTAACGGATCAAGCTCAGCTATATATCCATGCTTTCCAGTATTGTGGGCAGCAATTAGCGTTGATCCTGAGCCACCAAATAAGTCCAGAACAATGCCACCACGCATAGAGACATCCTTAATGGCATCGACAATCATGGCAATAGGCCTCACTGTAGGATGCCAAGCTAGCTCTTGCGCACTATTACCTCCAAATGAGTTCATGCCCCTATAGTTCCAAACATTGGTTCGGTAACGGCCATGTTGACCCAGTTCAAAGCTGTTGATGTGCGGAACGATGCCTTTCTTGAATGCGAAGATCAATTCGTGGCGCGAACGATAAAACGTGCCCATGCCGCCATTATCTTTCACCCAAGCTATGAGGTTTTTGAGTTCAGAATAGTTCTTCTCACTGGCTTCCAAGATTTCTTGCATGTGTCGCCAATCCATACACTGAAAGTGGATGGATCCGTCCACGCTGAAGCGAGCAAAGTTTTTGAACGCACCATCCAAAAAAACTGTGAACTGCTTTCTGTCGAACTCCCCTGAGGCGATGTCGAACTCCTAGTGTTGGTTGGCACCTAATCCGCTGACATGGCCTTTAATTGGAACGTTATAGGGCGGATCCGAAACTCCCTGTTCGCATATCCAAGGAAATTTTCTTCATTCTAGGGAATAATAGCTATAAAAACTGCCGATTTCTGCCTAAATGCTAATTATTTCCGTGAATTTCTCTGTATTTTCCCTGATCCTAGGGAATTTGGACCTGAGACAAGTTTGCCCATGACTGCCTCCACCACCATATCTCTTTATGCGCGAATTGCGATTGCCAACAACAAAGTCAATTGTACTTGGTGAAGGCGCAATCAATTGATGCATTGCAATATTTAATGTTGCATGGCAGCATCTAGCAGTGGACTTGGGCCTTTCAATATTACTTGTCGATGAAAACAGCGATCGCGCTGCTTTGATTGAGCGAGGCTTGCATGAAGCAGGTTATGATCGTGTTTCAATTATCCGTGAAACCAAGGGCGTTCTAAAAAAGATAGAAGACATCTCACCTGATGTCATCGTCATTGATTTGGGCAACTCAAGTCGTGACCTTCTTGAGCACATGTTTTTGGTGTCACGTACCGTGCGTAAACCGATTGCTATGTTTGTCGATCAATCTGATGAGCAGTCTATGTTTCGGGCGATCGAGGCAGGTGTTTCTGCATATGTTGTCGATGGCCTTAAAAAAGAGCGGATCAAACCCATTCTTGATCTGGCCATGATCCGCTTCAAGGCGTTTGAAAACATCCGCAACGAGCGCGATGCCGCCAAATCGGCACTCGATGATCAGAAACTTATTGATCGTGCCAAACGAATGCTGATGCAGGCTAAGGGCCTTTCGGAAGACGACGCATATGAAAGTTTGCGCAAGGCTGCGATGGCGCAAAACAAGCGCATAGTGCAAATTGCTGAGGCCGTGATGGCTGCGCAAAGTGTGATGGAGCAATGCGATGATCGAACTTAATGTGGGTTTCGTGCCTTTGCTTGATGCTTCGATCCTCATCATGGCGCATGAAAAAGGCTTCGCAGAAGAACAGGGTCTTTATTTGAAACTCATGAAGGAAACTTCGTGGGCCAATATAAGAGACCGTCTATCCGTTGGTCAGTTTCACGTGGCTCACTTGCTAGCCCCTTTGCCGATTGCGCAGAATTTGGGATTATCGCCGCTCAAAACGCCTTTGATTGCACCCTTCGCACTCGGGCTTGGCGGAAATGCCGTGACTGTGTCTCAAATGCTTTATGGCGCGATGGCGCAATCTTTTTCGCACTCAAGCGACCCCGCAAAAATGGGCGCTGCTTTGCGCACCGTTATTGTGAACCGCAAAACTGCAAACCTAGGGAAACTTATTTTTGCGGTTGTTCACGGCTTTTCGGTTCATGCCTATGAACTGCGCTACTGGCTGGCGGCGAGTGGGATTGATCCTGATCACGATGTGGATTTGACTATTGTTCCGCCTGCAATGATGGGTGATGCCTTGGCGACAGGGGCCATTGATGGGTTTTGTGTTGGCGAGCCTTGGAATAGCGATGCTGTAGCCCAAGGTTTGGGACAAGTGGTAGCAACAAAGGCTTCAATTTGGAGATCAAGCCCTGAGAAAGTTTTAGGGGTGCGAAAAAGTTGGGCCGAAGACAATCGAAACACCCTTCATTCGTTGCTTGTCGCTCTTCACAATGCGGCGATGTGGTGTGGTTCGCAACTTAATACAGATGAAATGACGCGCATTCTGGCAAAGCCCCAATATATCGGTGTGGACGAAAAAATAATACGAAAAGGACTTGTTGGAAAAGTTCTTGGCGACCAGACACAAAGTGATTTTCTGATTTTTGACCAACGCGCAGCGAATTTCCCTTGGGTGAGCCATGCGCTTTGGATCTATTCGCAAATGGTTCGGTGGAACCAGTGTCAATATAGCTCCGAAGCCGAAAAAATTGTCAGCCAAACTTATCGGCCCGACATTTACCGCCAAGCACTTGGCCCTCTTGGCGTTTCTCTGCCCGGCGGTAGCTCCAAGGTAGAAGGAGCGCTCACGGAAACAACGCGTGTGCCAGCTTCTGGCGGGCCTTTGAGTTTGGGGCCAGATGGTTTTTTTGATAGCATCACATTTGACCCAAGTGACATCAAAACCTATCTCGAAAAATTAGGCAGCGATATTGCGGTGCACAATAGATAGGCAATCAAATGCCTGTTCATGTGGCAGACCGATCAGCCAAATTGCTTTGATCTTTAATAAGCATATGAAATCAAAATTAAAAATCAGTTCTTCGAAACTGGCACAACTCATGCAGAGTTAATCACAGCTGCTAACAAGCGCATTCGGCAATGCCGCCGACAGGACAGAGATCGCCCCCGACTCTCAGCCTGTCGGCGGTTTTTTTTGGTCGCAAGGAGACTTGAATGAACAATACCCGTCGTCAATTTCTAAAGAAATCAGCTGCAACTTTTGCGTTGTTCTCGGCAGCACGGACGTTACTGCCTTCTGGTGCGATGGCCGGCAGTGGGCCTGAGGTGAATGCAGCAAAATTAGGGTTCATTGCGCTGACGGATTCGTCGCCTTTAATAATCGCGAAAGAAAAAGGCTTGTTCGCGAAATATGGCATGGATGGTGTGGAGGTTTTAAAGCAAGCCTCATGGGGTGCCACGCGCGATAATTTGGTTCTTGGTTCTGCGGGGAGTGGCATAGACGGGGCACATATTCTCACTCCAATGCCATATCTGATGACGTTGGGTACAATCACGCAGAATAAGCCATTGCCGATGAAAATTTTGGCGCGGCTTAATCTGGATGGCCAAGGTATTTCGGTCTCAAAAGAATATGCTGAATTAAAAGTAGAGCTTGATGCTTCGCTGCTCAAGGATGCTTTTGCGAAGAAAAAAGCTGCGGGTGCTGCGGCAAAAATTGCTGTCACATTTCCGGGTGGCACGCATGATTTGTGGATGCGGTATTGGCTGGCAGCTGGTGGAATTGACCCCAATAAGGATGTTGAAACCATCATCGTTCCACCGCCACAAATGGTAGCCAACATGAAAGTGGGAACAGTTGATGCCTTCTGTGTGGGAGAGCCATGGAATGCTCAACTCGTCACTCAAGGCTTGGGCTACAGTGCTCTTACAACTGGTGAACTCTGGTCAAAGCATCCCGAAAAATCTTTGGCATTGCGCGCTGACTTCGCTGATAAAAATCCAAAAGCCACGGAGGCCATTTTGATGGCTGTCATGGAAGCGCAGCAATGGTGCGACGGTGACGGCAACAAAGATGAGATGGCGGATATCGTTGCCAAACGCGAATGGTTCAATGTGAAGAAGCAAGATATTATCGGCCGGCTGAAGGGTGAGTTTGATTATGGCAATGGCAAAGTGGTTAAGACCAGTCCGCACGCCATGAAGTTCTGGCGCGATGCTGCCTCATTCCCATTCAAAAGCCATGATGCCTGGTTTCTCGCGGAAAATATGCGCTGGGGTAAAGTGAAGGGCGACACGGATATTGCAGCACTTATTGCAATGGTGAACGGAGCTGATATTTGGCGGGCGGCCGCCAAAGTGATGAGCATCGCCGATGCTCCGACCACAGATTCGCGCGGTGTTGAAACCTTCTTTGACGGCAAGACATTCGATCCTGCAAACCCGAAAGCTTATCTCGATAGTCTTTCGATCAAAGCGATGGTTTGAAGCCCTGATGAATAAAGCTGCACTGAAAACAAACGCTGAACTGGCGGAGGCTTTGCCTATGCCAGTTCATTCTGTCTCAAATGTTGTGGTGCTGCCAACCAAGCGCACTAAATCCGTATTGATAACCATGCCTGACTTTAAAAAAATTGGTGCAGCATTATTGCCGCCTTTATTTGTCATGTTTATGGCGTTGCTGTTGTGGCAGATTTTTGCATCATCACCAAACTCCGGTTTGCCACCACCAACAACGGTGATTTCGGAAAGCAGCGATCTTATTCTGCATCCATTTTTTGACAATGGCGGTACTGACAAAGGTTTAGGCCTCCATGTTTTAGCATCGCTCAAGCGCGTGGCTTTGGGTTATGCGTTGGCGGCCATTGTTGGTATTGGACTCGGCACTTTGGTGGGTGCATCGCAATTGTTTATGCGCGGACTTGACCCGCTGTTTCAAATCTTGCGCACTGTGCCGCCCTTGGCTTGGCTTCCAATTTCATTGGCGGCGTTCAAGGACGGCCAGCCGTCAGCCATCTTCGTGATTTTTATTACTGCGATTTGGCCCATCATTATCAATACAGCCACGGGCATTCGCAATATTCCTGATGACTATAAAAATGTGGCGCGCGTTATCCAGCTCAATCCCATTCAATATTTTTCTAAGATCATGGTGCCTGCCGCTGCACCCTATATTTTTACAGGCCTGCGTATTGGCATCGGGCTTTCGTGGCTCGCCATTGTGGCTGCAGAAATGTTGATCGGTGGAACCGGCATTGGTTTCTTTATCTGGGATGCATGGAATTCTTCGCATATCAGCGACATTATCGTAGCCCTGTTTTACGTGGGTATTGTTGGTTTCGTGCTTGACCGACTGGTGAGTTATGTGGGTTCGCTTGTGACCCACGGCATGACGGTGAATTGAGGATACATGATGCATAAATCTTATCTTACACTTTCGCATGTGGGCAAAAGTTTTCAGCGCGGCACTAATACCACTGAAGTGCTGCGTGACATTTCTTTGACTGTCGAACGCGGCGAATATGTTTCGCTGATTGGCCATTCTGGTTGTGGTAAATCAACTTTGCTCAATTTGATCGCAGGCCTCACACCTGTTTCAAACGGAACTGTTTTGTTGGAAGACAAGCATGTGAACGCGCCGGGCCCCGACCGTGCCGTAGTGTTTCAAAACCATTCGCTGCTGCCTTGGCTGAGTGTCTATGATAATATCAAGCTTGCTGTCGACAAAGTTTGGGCGAAAGAATCTGCGGCTCAACGTAAAGTTCGGATCATGGAAAAGCTTGATCTGGTTCAAATGGCACATGCCAAGGACAAGCGGCCAAGTGAGATTTCCGGTGGCATGAAACAGCGCGTTGGCATTGCCCGCGCTTTGGCGATGGAGCCCAAAGTTCTATTGTTGGATGAACCCTTTGGTGCACTCGATGCTTTGACGCGCGCACATTTGCAAGATCAAGTGATGCAGATTCATCAGACGTTAAAAAATACGGTGGTGATGATCACGCATGATGTGGATGAGGCTGTTTTGCTTTCAGATCGTATTGTGATGTTGACCAACGGGCCAGCCGCCACAATCGGCGAAATCGTAAACGTGAACTTGCCATATCCACGCAAGCGCATCGAATTGGTTTCACAGCCAGAATACATCCGCTGTCGTGAGGCAGTTCTCAAATTCTTATACGAACGTCATAAATTTGTGGAGGCCGCATAATGGCACCGAAACTGGTCGTTATCGGCAATGGCATGGCGCCGGGACGAATGTTGGAGCATCTGTTTGAATTGGCACCTGGCAGCCACGATGTCACGATTTTCAATGCGGAACCACGTGTCAATTACAACCGACTCATGTTGTCGCCGGTGCTCTCAGGCGAAAAGACTTATGAAGACATCATCACCCACGGCGATGATTGGTATGCGCAAAATTCAGTCACGCTTCATAAGGGCAAGAAGATTGCCAAAATTGATCGTGCGGCAAAAACAGTCACGGCGGAAGATGGAACTGAGGCTGCTTATGATAAGCTCGTGATTGCCACGGGTTCATCACCCTTCATCATTCCGATTCCCGGCAAAGATTTGCCCGGTGTGGTGACTTACCGGGATCTTGATGATGTTGAAAAGATGCTGGCCGCTGCCCAACTGGGCGGCAGCGCTGTGGTCATTGGCGGCGGTTTACTGGGGTTAGAAGCGGCTGCCGGTTTGCACGCGCGCGGTATGGACGTGACAATTTTGCATTTGATGCCCACATTGATGGAGCGCCAGCTTGATCCGGCGGCAGCACATCTTTTGCAACAGGCCATCGAGAAACGCGGCATGAAAGTTCGGTTAAAAGCCAACACCCATGCCATTGTTGGAGACGGAAAAGTTGAAGGCGTTCAGCTCGATGATGGCACTTTATTGCCTGCCTCACTGGTGGTGATGGCGGTGGGCATTCGCCCCGCATCAGCGCTTGCCAAAGACGCAGGCATAGAAGTCAATCGCGGCATTCTAGCCAATGATCAGTTGATGACTTCTGACCCTGATGTTTTTGCTCTTGGCGAATGTGTTGAACATCGCACGGGCATTTATGGCCTTGTTGCACCCCTTTACGAAATGGCGCGCACCATTGCTGAAGTTTTGGCGGGGCAAGCCGCAGCTTATTCTGGCTCGGTTATGTCGACCAAGCTCAAGGTCACAGGCATCGATCTTTATTCCGGCGGTGATTTTGCCGAGGCTCAAGATCGCGAAGAAATCGTGCTGCGTGATGCTTCACGCGGCGTTTACAAACGCCTTGTGATCAAAGACAACAAGATCATCGGCATTGTGATGTACGGCGATACGTCAGACGGGCCATGGTTCTTTGATAAACTCAAGAAGGGTGAGGATATTTCCGAGCAGCGTGAAATGCTGATCTTTGGCCAAGCCTATGCGGGAGGGACCCCCCTGGACCCTACGGCGGCCGTTGCAGCCTTACCGCCTGACGCAGAAATCTGCGGCTGCAACGGCATTTGCAAAAGCAAAATCACCGATGCGATTACAGCTAAGAAATTGACAACGATTGATGAAGTGCGCGCGCACACCAAAGCCTCTGCCTCGTGCGGATCATGCACAGGACTGGTTGAAAAAATTCTCGTGCTTTCGCTTGGCGATAGGTATTCGCCCAATGCCATTCAGCCCATGTGCACTTGCACTGATTTAGGCCACGGCGAAGTGCGCCGATTGATTGTGGCTAAAGGTCTCAAAAACATTCAGGAGCTGATGCAGCAACTCGAATGGAAGACCAGTTGCGGTTGTGCAAAATGTCGACCAGCACTCAACTATTACATGGTTTCCAATTGGCCTGCCGAATATGTCGATGATAATCAATCGCGCTTCATTAATGAGCGCGTGCACGCCAACATCCAGAAGGATGGTACTTTCTCTGTCGTGCCTCGCATGTGGGGCGGCATGACATCAGCCAAAGAACTTCGCGCCATTGCGGATGTGGCAGATAAATTTGCAATCCCTGCTGTTAAAGTGACCGGCGGACAACGCATCGATTTGCTCGGTGTGAAGAAAGAAGATTTGCCAGCAGTCTGGTCTGATCTCAATGCCGCAGGCATGGTGTCTGGTGCTGCTTATGCCAAAGGTTTGCGCACGGTTAAAACCTGTGTTGGCACCGATTGGTGCAGGTTTGGAACGCAGGATTCAACGGGCCTTGGCATCAAACTTGAAAAATTTATGTGGGGGTCTTGGACTCCTGCAAAATTGAAAATGGCGGTATCTGGTTGTCCGCGAAATTGTGCTGAAGCCACATGCAAAGACATTGGTGTGATCTGTGTTGATTCTGGCTATGACATTCACTTTGCCGGTGCAGCTGGTCTCGATATTAAAGGAACGCAAGTTCTCACTCATGTGAACACTGAGGAGGGGGCGCTGGAAATGATTGTGGCGCTCACCCAGCTTTACCGCGAGCAAGGCTATTACCTTGAGCGCATTTATAAGTGGGCCGCCCGCGTTGGTATCGAAAGCATTCGGCAAAACATTGTTGGCGATGCAGCCAAGCGCAAAGCGTTTTTCGAAAAATTCGCGTTCAGCCAAAAATTTGCACAGATCGATCCGTGGCGTCTGCGGGCTTCTGGCCATGAAGCCCATGAGTTTATGCCCATGCGCGCTTTCCCAAAACGTATTGCAGCGGAGTGAACTGATGTATCCTGATTGGATTGATATTGGCCTTGTGAGGGATGTTCCGTTTCGGGGCTCGCGTGTGGTGACCACCGGCAAAGGCGACATTGCTGTATTCAAAGCCCATGACGGCCAAATTTTCGCGCTGTGGGATAGATGCCCACACAAAGGTGGCCCGCTCAGCCAAGGCATTGTGATTGGTCACTCGGTCACTTGCCCGCTTCACAATTGGGTGGTTGCACTGGATACGGGCGAAGTGAAAGGCCCCGATAAGGGCTGTGCGCGAAAAGTTGCCCTTTTGATTGAAGATGGCAGGATTTATATGGCTGCCGCTGCCCTTCAGTGGAACGCCGCATGATTACAACCCGTACCACATGCCCCTATTGCGGTGTGGGGTGCGGCGTGCTGGCAACGAAGCTTGCGAATGGAACGGTTTCGGTCAAAGGCGATCCTGAGCATCCAGCGAATTTTGGTAAATTGTGTTCAAAAGGTTTGACGCTTGCAGAAACTCTTGTGCCACAGGGGCGCCTTGCTCACCCAATGATTGCTAATAAACGTGCGTCGTGGAATGAGGCGATCACACTGGTGGCAGAAAAATTTGCAGCTACCATTCGCGATCATGGTTCAGACAGCGTGGCTTTCTATGTATCGGGGCAGTTGCTAACGGAAGACTATTATGTCGCCAACAAACTGATGAAAGGTTTCATCGGTTCGGCCAATATCGACACCAATTCAAGACTTTGTATGGCCTCAGCGGTGGCGGGCCATAAAAGGGCCTTTGGTGCAGACATCGTGCCTTGCAATTATGAGGATTTGGAAGAGGCCGACTTGGTGGTGTTGGTGGGTTCCAATCTGGCCTGGTGCCACCCCATTTTGTTTCAACGCCTACAAGCTGCGCGCGATAAGCGCGGGACCAAACTTGTGGTGATTGATCCGCGCCGCACGGCATCTGCAGAAGGCGCGGATCTATTTTTGGGAATTGCATCCGGAAGCGATGTTGCGCTTTTTAATGGTTTGCTCCGCCAGCTTTACCTCCGCGGCGAATTTGATCCAGCGTTTGTGTTTGCTCATACTTCTGGTTTAAGCGAAGCTTTATTGGCATCGCGCGAATGGACGATTGAACGCGTCGCCACCGCAACCGGATTACCACAGACGGATGTTGAAGGGTTTTACGCGCTATTTGCAGCGAACGAAAAAACTGTCACCGCCTTTTCCATGGGCGTCAATCAATCGGCATCGGGCACAGACAAAGTGAATGCGATAATCAATTGCCATCTTCTCACAGGGCGCATTGGCAAGACCGGAGCCGGGCCGTTTTCGATCACTGGTCAACCCAACGCCATGGGTGGGCGTGAAGTTGGCGGCATGGCCAATATGTTGGCAGCACACATGGATATTTCGAATCCTGAACACCGCAATGCGGTTCAGAATTTTTGGTCTTCACCGCAGATTGCAGAAAAAGAGGGTCTCAAAGCAGTCGACATGTTTGAGGGAGTGGGTGAAGGCAAGATCAAAGCGCTCTGGATTATGGGCACAAATCCCGCAGTCAGTATGCCGGATTCTACTCACATTGCAGCAGCATTGAAACGCTGTGATTTTGTCGTGGTTTCCGATGTCGTGGCGCAAACCGAAACAACGCAATATGCCGATGTGCTTTTACCAGCCCAAGCTTGGGGCGAGAAGAATGGCACGGTCACAAATTCTGAGCGCCGCATTTCCCGGCAGCGCGGCTTTTTAGCGCCGACGGGTGAAGCCCGCCCTGATTGGCAAATCATCAGTGATGTTGCCAAGGCCATGGGTTTTGAAGGCTTTGGATACCAAGACCCTGTCGAAATATTTGCCGAGCATGTTGCTCTGACCGAAATCCAAAATGACGGCACGCGTTTGCTTGATCTGAAAAGCTGGAAAGGCCAGGATTTTGAAACACTCACACCAAAACAATGGGGTGGAAGACGTCCCTTCGCTGATGGAATTTTTCAGACCTATGATGGTCGCGCGCGCTTTGTGCCCACAGTTTTCAAACCCTCGAAGTGTGTCGAAGGCAAATACACGCTGAATACGGGGCGCATTCGTGATCAGTGGCACACCATGACGCGCACTGGCCTAGTGCCGAAACTGTTTAGCCACCGCGCAGAACCATACATCGAACTATCAGCCGCAACTGCGACCAGCTTAGGTTTGCAGCCTGCAGATTTGGCTGAAATTTCGGGCGAGCATGGCAAATCCATCGCTCGAGTTTTAATCACGCTGACAGTAAGAGATGAACACGTTTTTCAGCCGATGCATTGGACTTCTCAATTTGCATCGCAGGCTTTGGCAAATAGCAACACTTCACAAGTGGTTGATCCATTCAGTGGCCAGCCTGCGCTGAAATCATCCACTGTCAGTATAGCAAAAAAAGTGGTCGCTTGGCATGGTTGCGGCGTTGCCCTCAGCCCGCTGGAATTGCGCACATGCTATTGGGCCAAAGCGCCATTGCCGAAGGGACTAGCCTTTGAATGCGCCGATGAAAAATTGCCAGCCAATTGGTTGAAATTTTGTGAGTCTATGATGTCGATAGAAGGATGCGAAATATCAACTGTGTTTGCAGGTGATCAAGCATCCTTTCGCTGTGTTGCGCTAAAAAATGGCAAATTGATTTTTGCATTCTTTGCATCTGTTGAGCCTGTGGAGATAAGCCGCGCGTGGCTGCAACAACTGCTCGGCAACGTGGTTCAATCGGTGCAGGTTCTTTCAGGTAGACCGGCGACTGGCATCCTCGATGATGGGCCTATTGTGTGTTCTTGCAACGGCGTGGGGCGTAACTTAATCAAGCGCGCAGTTTATGATATGAAAGGCGCGACATTGAGCGCGATCTGTACAAAAACGAGCGCGGGTATGGGCTGTGGCTCATGCAGGCCCGAGGTGCAGAGGATCATTGCGGAAACTGCGACGGCGCGTGTGGCAGCGGAGTAATGCTTATAAAGACGCCCTAAATAATTGCCTTTTCGACAATCGGATCATTATTCATGATGCGGTCAAAATGGAAGGCTGTCAGATCAAGCGTTTTATATTTGCCGTAGGTCAACCACTCAGATGTGGCGCGTCCCATGGTTGGGGATTGCTGAAGACCGTGGCCAGAAAAACCATTGAGAAAAATAAAATTTGAGACGACCGGGTGCGGGCCTGTGACGGCGTTGTGGTCGAGCACATTTGAATCATAATGGCCCGCCCATTCGCTGGTCACTTTCACGGCGTCAAACTGCGGAATACGAGTTGCGATGGTTGGCCAAATATGATTTTCCCATAGAGAAAAATCCATCGAAAAATCATCAGGATCAACCGCTGGATCGATTTCGGCATGGCCACCGCACATATAAGTGCCGCCGCCATTCTCGCGCATATGCACGCCAGAAGGGTCAATCGTCAGAGGTAAATCTACTTCGAGTGGCTTATCAGCTTTGAAAATCCAAGTGTAGCGTTTGCGTGGCTCAATGGGGAGTGCAATGCCTGCCATTTTTGCCGTCAGTGCCGCGCGCGTGCCAGATGAATTGACAACCTGGCCACAAGCAATCACTTCACCTGATTTTAGAATTATGCCTTCGATTTTTGTGCCGCCGGCATTTTTTGACATGGCAACAACTTCGTTGTTCACATATTCAACACCCCGTTCGCGCGCCACGCGCTTCCACCAATCAAACATGGTCGAGCCATCGAAGTAGCCTTCGTCGCGGCGATTGATGCTGCCCAAAACCAGATCATGAGTATTATAGAATGGATAGGTGCTTTTGATTTCGTCGGCGGTCATCAATTGTGTTGCCGCCCCCGCTGCTAATTGCACTTTTTGGTTTTCACGCAAAATATTTGCAAAGCTTTCGGTATCGGCAAGGTACATATAACCAAAGGTGCGAATTGAAAGCTCCGGTACGCGCTCGTCGCCGCCCATATATTTTCGCAGGTTTTTATAAAATTCT
>JANYHN010000006.1 GCA_025359045.1 Hyphomicrobiales bacterium
ATATTCTGTACTATCTATGTTCCGTCTTCTCCAGAAGGGGTTTCCGTTCGCGACGGTGATCAGAAATGGGGAAAGATGTGGCGCTTGCGGGGTTGGGCTAACGTTGCTCAGCCTCTCGGGAGCTGTTGATTGAAAAAGGCAGGGCACTACGACCTTGTCAGCCCTAGTGGGCAAGTAACTCTGAAGAACTCGCGGCTCGAAAGATGTCCCCCCGTTACAGAGGCACTGCGTTCACCAACAGCAAAAATCGCCGCAAAAGCGTGGGTGCTTATGGGCACTCTCATAGCCGGACCACTCCACCGGCATATTCGTGTTTGTTTGCGCCCGCGCAACCCTTCACTTCCTTCTCCCAAAGAAACGGAATAACCGTTTTCATCGTAAGCAGAGTCTTGGCCTTACTCCCGCAATAATTTATGCAGCGTAGCCACCGTCGATTGATCAGCGACTCCATCTATCAGCGCTGTCCTGAAATGCCGTTGAAACGCCTCAATCACAATTTTGGTCCGCGCATCGAAACTGCCATTCACATCGATGCCATAGCCATAAAGTTTTAACATCGCTTGCAGCGCCATCACGGCATCGCCAGAATCGCCCGCCTGCAAAAACGGCCCACCCTTGATAGGCTCCGGCTCAACCCAATGACCAACTCCATGGGCGTGCAGATAGGCCCAATCAAACTTCTCACCTGGATCAATTTTCCGTCCCGGAGCAACATCAGAATGTGCCAAAAAATTGCGCCCTATAATATCATATCTTTTTGCCACATCAGAACACAACGCAGCAACCGCACTCATCTGGATTTTAGGGAAATCCGGATAGCCCATCGAATGCCCCACATTCTGAATCTCAATACCAATCGAAGCAGAATTTATGTCCTCGTCATCATGCCAACTTGAAAGACCAGCATGCCAAGCACGCGCGGCCTCATCAACCATCTGCACAATACCGCCAGACTCATCAATCAGATAATGAGATGAAACCTCTGACTCCTCATTACACAACCAATCACAGGCCTTTTGCGCTTCGCTCATGCCCGTATAATGAAGCAGCACAATTTTGATTTCACGACCCGCGGCACGCGCGCCAAAATTAGGTGATGGCTGAAATCGGTGTGGCAACAAGGTACCGACCAACTAAGCTAATTCCTTTTCCAAGACACCATATGCATCATTAATCCGCGAGAGACGATCCGTTGCCAACTTCACCATTTCAGCAGGAACACCTTCCGCAATTTGGCGGTCAGGATGCAATTCTTTCACCAGTGATTTGTATTTTGATTTTATCGCAGCAAATCCAGTGCCCGGCTCCAAACCCAATACATCATAGGGGTCGTCTTTCAGCGAAACATGGCGCGAACGAATGCGAGAAAAATCAACTTTCGCAAACCCAAAAATTTCAGCAACGCTTTCAAGATATAGCAATTCATTTTCGTGAACCACGCCATCTGCTTTCGCAATATGAAACAATCCGTCCAAAACACTTTCAAGAACCGACGACTTCAACTTAAAAAGTTTTGCAACTTGCAAAGCATAAGATTCAAATCCAGCCACATCTTGTTTTGCCAGATTAAAGACGCGCTCAACAGCCGGTCGATCTTTTTCTGGCACATGAAAGACTTGTGAAAAAGCTTTCACTTCATCATCGGTCACCACGCCATCGGCCTTGGCCATCTTGGCGCTCAGCGCAATCATGCCGATGGTGAAAGCAACTGTCTTCTCGGGAGGCCGGTCGTGCCCCTGCCCCAGACCAATCAAACCTGAAATAGAATCACCAATACCGGTCACCGTTTCAGAAATACGGGCCCAAACCGTCATGACAGCACCCCAAACTTATGACAATTTTTAAGAGGCCGACGAGGCCGTTTTGCGAAAATAATAAGCTAATTTAAAAACCGGCGTATCAACATCAAGGCCCTGAGCCAATCGTTGCTCCACATGCCATGCCCGACCAGCAGTCCAAATTGTTGCCGCCAAAACCGGAATAGCAACCAAACCTAACATAACATAAAGTGCTGTATCAGGCAGACCAATCAATTTTGCCACAGCCCAAACAGATGCCGCCGCTGCAGCTCCAACCAAGCAGAATGTCATTAACGTAACGCCCGATGCCGCCAGAAAACAGCCAAACGGATTGAACGCTTGAGAGCTAACTTTCGGCTGGCCTTCCGGCCTCATGATTTCTTGTTCCATAAGTCAAGATATGCCTTGCCGCCCTTGCTTTTGCAAGGGCGGCCAAAGCGACTTAACACAAATCAGCAAATCACCAGCAAACGCGGCGCTCTGTCCAAACCCAGGACCAGTGGTGGTGGCGGCGTACTCGTATTTTTACAGGTCGCCATCCACAACGGTGATAGCCATATCCAAAATGATTATGGAAACCATATCCATATCCGTGGCCTACACCAAAAGAGAAAAACACTTTAGCTTGCGCTGGCGCAGCGGTTCCCACACTCAAAGCAATCGCCGCCGCAGCAGCCAGTCCGATAATTGAAAGTTTTTTCATAAGAACACCCTTTCGAGAAACAGAGCCCCGCAATGAAAATTACGCTCTCGTAATCAAACCGTCAATGGCTTTGCTTCAAGCAGCCTGCTCCTCCGCTGGCGCGCCCACTCCAATCATTCGGCAGATCGGATAAACCAAATCGGCGCGATTTAAAGTGTAGAAGTGAAACGCATCAACCCCCTCGCGCTCAAGAGCCTGAACTTGCTCTGCCGCCACCATCGCCGCCATCAAATTGCGCGTTTCTGGGTCCTTGTCCAATCCCGCAAAACGCGCTGTCATGGCAGGCGGAATATGTGCGCCGCATTTTGCTGCAAATTCTTGTGCCTTGGCAAAATTTGTGATGGGCAAAATTCCCGGCAATAATTTTATGTTGATGCCCCTCGCCGCAATCCTGTCACGCAACCTTAAATAAAACGAGTTGTGAAAGAAAAACTGCGTAATCGCATGTGTCGCACCATGATCAGCCTTATCCGCGAGGAACGCCAAATCCTCTTCGATCGAAACCGACTCAGGATGCTTTTCCGGATAAGCCGAAACCGAAACCTGAAAATTTGCAATCTCCCGAATACCACGCACTAAATCAGCAGCATTGCGATAACCATCTGGATGCGGACTAAACCTCGTGCCAACACCCGCAGGAGGATCACCTCTAAGTGCCAAAATATGCCGCACGCCTGCATTCCAGAAATCCCGCACCACAGCATTCACTTCGTCCTTTGAAGCGCCAACGCAAGTAAGATGTGCGGCAGGTGCAAGCCCCGTCTCCTTCACAATCCGGCTCACGGTATTGAGTGTGCGGTCTCGTGTGGTGCCCCCCGCCCCATACGTTACCGAAACAAAATCAGGCTTCATCATTTCAAGGCGGCGCAGCGTCTGCCAAAAAGCTATTTCGGCGTCGCCTGCTTTAGGTGGAAAAAACTCAAATGAAACGGCAAGTTTATTACTCATTATCAATTTATCTCTGCATTCATTTTTGAAATGTCAATATGTTGAGCAGCATTGGCATTCTCGGCGAGCCACAGTGAAACCGTCAGGCCCATACGCGCATTCACATACGGTGGTGGCAATACATCGTGCTTGATTAAATGCAACCCCGCTCGCGCCATCCACCCCGCCATATGCTCACTCGAAATTCCAAGGCGGCGATGTGCATGCTGGTCGCGCAATTCCTCAAAATCATGAGGCGCGAAATCAACAATCAACAATTTACCCTTTGTTGCTAAAATGCGAACCGCCTCCAGAAGTGCGCGCTGCGGATCATCCAAGAAATGCAGCACTTGATGAATCGTCACCAAATCTGCGAACCCATCGGCAAATGGCAGAGCATAAATATCGGCCTGCCTCACTTGCGCATTGCGCAGCTTATGCGTTTCTATATTCGACCGAGCAATCGCCAGCATCTCGCGGCTCATATCAAGCCCAAATAAATTCTTGGCCCGATCACTTAGCAGTTCTAAAATACGCCCCGTGCCTGTTCCCAGGTCAACACAGTTTTCAAACTTCCATTTCTCAAGAAGCACCATCATCGCCTGCTCGACGTCCGCCTCTCGCACATGAAGCGAACGCAGCTTGGCCCAATCTGCGGCATTGGTTCTAAAATATTCATCCGCTCGCCCCTGTCTCTGTTGGCGAATTTCTTCAAGCCGCAAAAGATCAGCTGCTAAAAGCTCATCACTCGCTGGCAACATATCAACCAACGCCCGCGCCAACGCTCCACTGCGCCCTTGTTCGCGCAAACGAAATAAAACCCAATTTCCTTCTTTATGTCTCGAAATAAGCCCAGCTTCAGCCATCAATTTCAAGTGACGGCTCACCCGCGGCTGGCTTTGCTCTAAAATAAAAGTAAGCTCTGTCACATTGAGCTCGCCATGAGAAAGTGCAAACAGAATCCGAATCCGGGTTGTTTCCGCTACAGCTTTCAATCCGGCTAATAATTCTTCCATTGCACACCCTTTCAAATCTATATAAACATATCCTTATATAGATAGCAACCACAATACGGATTTGGGTAAAAAACCGTCGTAAATGATCTATATGTAGCCGAAGCTTGATTTTTGTCTCAACTCTGCCCAAATTGGAACATCAAAATAGACGGATATAACAAAAGTTCGTTTCAACCCAGAGGCACCCATGAATTACTCTATGTCACGTCGTTTTTTCAATTTTGGATTGTTCGCATCGGCGAGTTCGATTGTCTTTTCATCAATCGCATTGGCAGATGACGGAGCTGAAGCCTACGTCAAGAAATTAGGGGTCGAAGTCATAAAATTGGCCAATGGCGGTCGGCGCGGCGACAAGGCGTTGCAAAACCGCTTTGCATCTTTGTTAGGGCGATACATTAACATCCCAAATGTCGCCAACTTCGCTTTGGGGTTGAACAAAAGTGATCTTCCGGCCGGCGATAAAGCTATGTTTTATGATCTGGTTGCAAACTACGCAGCCGCGCTATTTGTCTGGTATGTTGATGATTTCAAGGGCCAAGAATTGAAAATAGCCAATTCTGAGGAGCAAGGTAAGTTTATTACGGTTGATACAGGCATTGTCGGCGGCGGTATTGGCAATGAAAAATTGCGGTGGCGTGTCGTTAAACAAGGCGATGGCTACCGTGTCTCAGATCTCAACATCAAAGGCGTGTGGTTGACAATCGCTATGAAAAAACTTTTCGGAGATACGTTGAAATCCTCTGGCGGAGATTTCAAAGCACTTTATTCCAAGTTGCGCGAAGCTGAAACTTGGTAGCCTATTCATTTTTTAGTGTTCACGCATCATTAACCATGTTCGACTGACATGGGTTCTGGTAAATACGAATCATGATTTCACGTCGCACATTTATTGCTTGTCTTTCTCTAGGCTTGGCCACTCCCGCGTTGGCCGAGGAACACCCGTCTGTGTCGTTTATGAATCTTGTCGGTAGAGATATGCTTCATGCTCACCGGCAGGGAACAGTCTCGGCGTTCATGCGCGTTATTCAGCGTTATGCTGATGTGCCCGGCATATCGAATTATTTGCTCGGTGAGTTTCAAATGCCAAAGGCGTCGCAACAAACTTATGAGCGCGGCGTTGCCAATTTTATTTCGCGATATTTTGCAGAGCAATCACGCAAGTATCCAATCGCGAAATTTGAAATGGGTGAGGCAACAGTCGGCGAAAACAAAGATATTTTTGTCGCTTCAAAAGTTTATTTGATGTCAGGACAAACGTATAACGTAACTTGGCATTTGTCTTGGATGGACGGAAAATATAAAGTTATCGATGCAAAGGTTTTGGGGTTCTCCCTCACCTATTGGGAACGCAGTGATTTTAATCAGTTCCTGAAAAAAAATAATGGCGATGTCAATGTACTCATCGCCGCCCTTAATCGGCAGAATTAATTAACCTTCGCGCTGCAAGCTCTCTGGTTCAAAGGGAATCAGCTGAAGATGAACGCGCGCCTCGATCTTGGAATTGCAATAGCGCTTACACTCGCTGCAATGCTCAGTGCCTGCTCGTCAGGCGTTGACAAGCCGTATTTCCGAACTGATGGTGTTGCTATTCCAGCAAGCAATTGTGCTGTTGACCCGCGCACTTTTGGGAAAGCTGAAAGCGTGCCAGATTTTACTGAAGCCAGCGGTTGCGGCGGTCGCAATGTTTACCGTGTTTACGATGTGAGCGGAGTTTCATTTAGCCAGCCCGCACTCGTTCGTTGCGAAGTGGCAGACACATTGGCAGAATGGATCGCCAACTCAGTTCAACCACGGGCCAAAGCCATATTCGGAGAAAAAGTGGTTTCATTCAAAATCGCCGCGTCCTATTCCTGCCGCCCCCGTAATAACGTACGCGGCGCAAAATTATCAGAACATGGGATGGCCAATGCGATCGACATCGCCGCCTTCACCTTGTCCGATGGCAGAGAAATTAACGTGCTTGAAGATTGGTACTCTGGTTCTAGCGAAAATCGCGCCTTCCTTCGCAGCATCAGAAGCGAAGCCTGTGGCCCATTTCATACTGTGTTGGGACCAGGCTCAGATGCGGAACACAAAGACCACATTCATCTCGACTTGCAAAAAGAAAGAAGCGGCGGCCCCTATTGTCACTAAGCCTTTTTAATCTGGGTGCGCCTGCCAAACCAAACACATGTAGCCACAACACAAGCAAAAGCTATTGACCGCAAAGTTAAAGTCTCGCCCATCAAACCCCAAGCAGCGAATTGAGTCATGAAAGTTTGCAGCAACTGCACCTGCCCCACACGGGCAACACCTCCTTGTGCCAGACCCTTATTCCACGCAAAAAAGCCAATCAGCTGACTCATCAGCGCGAGATAAATAAAGCATGACCAACCCTGCAAAGATTCAGCGCCCGTAACATCTCGCGCAAAGTAAATTGTCATAGGCAGCGTAAATGGCAAAGCCACAACCAGCGCCCAGCATATCACCTGCCAACCACCAAGCCTCCTCGCCAAATTCCCGCCGGCCGCATAGCCCATTGAAGCTGCGACGACGGCAAGCACCAACAAACTATCAGCGCCGTGCAGTGCCACACCTCCGTCCCACAAGGCATAAAGAACAACAGCAGCCGAACCCAAAACACTCCATGCCCAGAACGCAACCGAAGGCCGCTCACCTGCAAAGATTGTGCTCATAAAAGCAGTGCCCAACGGCAATAGCGCTAAAACCACGCTGCCGTGCGAAGCCGGAGCTGTTTTCATAGCAATAGTGGATAAAATTGGAAATCCAAAAATCACGCCAAGAATCACAAAGAACAGCTGTTTTAAATCCACCCAATCAGGCCATGCCTGGCGCGTTAACAACAAAATCGGTGCCGCCACGCAAGCCGCCAAAACCGTGCGCCCTATGCTGATAAAAAGTGGGTCAAATTCTTTGACAGCAGTATGGGAAAACGGCAGCGTTAATGAAAATATGGCAACGCCAATAAATCCCCAAAAATATCCTCGCGTCGTATCAGTCACGAAAACAACATGCTGTTGCTCTTCCATACAGGTGTAATTTTTGGACGCGCCGCAACCAACTCATAATGCTTTTTGATATTTGAGTGGCGCGCGAATACCGTTTCAATATCAGGTGCCCAGCTGATCAGCATGGCCGCATAAATATCAGCGGCACTAAACACGTCTCCCAAAATATAAGAGCCCTGCCCTAAAGCTTTGGCAAATATATCAAAATCGCGATTCAAATCAATCTCGGCCTTGGCCTTGATCCCAGTTTCAGCAGACGAATCTACCGAATGCCGGGCTGGATAAAAATAGCGCAGGTCTGCCATGTAAACTGCTGTCGCAAAATAAAGCATCCAACGCAAATAGGCCGCGCGAAGCGGCGAATCCAATGTCGGTGCCAGCCGCGCTTGGGGATAAAGATCAGCCAGATAAATAACCATGGCCGCACTCTCAGTCATCAAACTGTTATCAGGCAGTCGCAAACTTGGCACTTCGCCACGCGGGTTGATAGTCAAGTAATTTTCAAAACCTTGGCCCTTGCGAGGCACATCGACCAACTCAACGGCTGCCCCGCATTCAGCCAAAACAGCCTCCACAGCGGCTGATCCTGAACCACTACGCATATAAAGGGTAAACATGAACTTCTCCTTTGGGTCGGCCAAATTTAAGCCTATACTATCGCCAATTCATCAAGTCTCGTTAGAACCAAGGATAAACTCTGCCATGGTGCAGGCCCCGGCCCCCGCGAAACGCAATGTCCGTTTTTCTTACTCGACGGCCGACCAGCCCTTGCTGCAGCGCGCCGTTATCCAAGCGATTGAAAAAATCGGTGGCCAGCGCAAGCTGAAGAAACTTTATATCACACACCAAGAAAATCTTAATCGCGGCATGGGCTTTTTTGACTCTGCCATGCGCCTCTTGCGCATCAATGTAAAATACGAAGCTGACACTTTGGCTCAGGTCCCAAAAATCGGTCCAGTCGTATTCATCTCTAATCACCCTTACGGCGTGTTAGACGGCATCACCTTAACATGGCTGGCATTGCAAGTTCGCCCTGATACGAAAGTTCTGGCAGGTGAAGTTCTGTGCCAAGCGCCTGAGGCCTCAGCCAATCTTTTACCAGTTTCCTTTGCGCCCACACGTGAAGCCCGCGAAACCAATGTAAATTCGCGGCGTCAAGCGCAAGAATGGCTTAAAGCCGGACACGCAGTTGGAATCTTCCCGGGTGGCGGCGTTTCAACTTCAGAGCGCCCTCATAAAGGCCAAGCCGTTGATTTGGCGTGGGCTCCATTCACTGCAAAAATGATCCGCATGTCGAAGGCCACAGTTGTACCAGTTTTCTTCACGGGTCAAAATAGCAGGCTGTTTCAACTTGCCAGCCATATGAGCCTCACTTTGCGTCTCTCGCTCGTGTTCCGCGAAACTGCCCGCCGCATCGGAAGTGATTTGCCAGTGCGCGTCGGCAAGCCCATCCCCTTCAGCGAAATTGAACATCTGACAGACCGCGATGATTTGGTGGCCGAACTGCGCAAGCGGACTTATGCATTGGCGCAACCAAGTGATATTGAGGGCGATGGTAAGGATCTACATTTACGGCAAGGTCGTATCAAAGGATGGAAACTAGCCAATCAAGATTAGTCGCAACACTTGTCAGAGTTTAGCGTTCAGTTAGTCTGACTAAATCGAAGAGTCGGTGTAAAAATGATTCGAACTCAAAAAATTATGTTATGCGCTTTCTTATTTTTATCATCAGGCGATTTTGCTGCGGCCAGCACATGTCCCGCGGATGATTATATCCAATCAGCGGGCCAAGCATTCATGAGCGCGTCCCGTCGTGGCACGGGCGCAGCATTCAGTACTGCGGCATCGCGTTATGCCGACCTGCACGGGCTGGCTCTTTTCGCGCTCGGCAATTTCCGCAAATTTTTGCCTAAATCCCGCGAGACCGAATATGTGGCTCGAACGCGCACATATATGGGAAACTTTATGGCCGAATACGGCAGCAAATTTGCAGGAGACAGTATTGTCATCACCAGCTGTAATGAAGCAGCAGGCGGCCTTACAGTCGGCACCAAGCTTTCTACAGGGCAAGTGATCATATTCAGATTACAAAAATCAGGCGGCAGCTACCGCGTCAAAGACGTGAGCGTCTCCGCCATCTGGCTCGCCCAAATCATGCGTAATAAATTCACTAGAATTATCAAAGAAAATAATGGTGATGTCGAAGCCTTGATCAGTTATTTGGGGAAGTGAAAGCCCAATGTCATCCAACCAAGATTTGTTTAAGTCGGTTGTTGCGAATGTCAGCGAAATTGAATCAGGTGATATAAATCATTACCCTGGTGATGATGAGCTATTGTCACACAGCGCGTCATTCGCCCATCACTTCAATCTCACGCGCTTGGGCGTCCACCATGAAAGACTCCCGCCCGGCAGGCGCGTATCATGGCCTCATGCCGAGGCAGACGAAGAAGAGTTCGTTTACGTTATCGAAGGCACCCCCGATCTCTGGCTCGACGGTCATCTCCACCGCTTAAAGCAAGGAGACGGCATAGGCTTTGCATCCGGCACAGGCATCGCCCACACCCTCATCAACAACACCAAAACCGATGTCAGACTAATTGTAGTGGGCGAACCCTCGCGCTTCAAAGCCCGCATCCACTATCCCGTGCACCCAAAGCGCAACGCCGAGATCGGTGATCGCCACTGGAAGAATGTGCCGCACCGCGAATTAGGCCCGCATGATGGGCGGCCGGATAAAGCTAAATAATTACGCCCGCGAAAACTGCTTATACTTGATCCGGCTCGGCATCACGCTGTCTGCACCCAAGCGGCGCTTCTTGTCTTCCTCATAGTCTTGGAAGTTGCCTTCAAACCATTCCACATGGCTATCGCCTTCGAATGCCAAAATATGCGTGGCCAAGCGGTCGAGGAACATGCGGTCATGACTGATGATAACAGCGCAGCCGCCAAAATCCTCCAACGCTTCTTCAAGGGCCGCCAGAGTTTCCGTATCCAGATCGTTGGTCGGTTCGTCGAGGAGTAGAACATTTGATCCCTCTTTCAACATAGTCGCCAAATGCACGCGGTTGCGCTGCCCGCCGGAAAGTGTGCCCACTTTTTGTTGCTGATCACCACCCTTAAAATTAAATGCGCCCACATAGGCCCGCGAATTCATTTCGCGCTTGCCCAGATAAATCACATCATTGCCGCCCGAAATTTCTTGCCACACAGTTTTGTTGGCATCCAGCGTATCGCGGCTTTGATCCACATAACCAAGCTTCACAGTATTGCTCACCGTAACGCTGCCCGAATCCGGTTTCTCCTGCCCCGTCAACATCCTGAACAAAGTGGTCTTGCCCGCGCCGTTCGGCCCGATGATTCCCACAATGCCACCGGGTGGCAATTTGAACGTAAGATTGTCAATCAGCAAACGGTCGCCGTAAGCTTTGCTCAATCCTTCAACATCAATCACATTATCACCCAAGCGTTCGCCCGGCGGAATCATGATCTGCGCTGAATGCGATTGCATGCGCGACTCGTTGATCTTGAGCAGCTCATCATATGCCTTGATACGCGCTTTGGATTTGGCTTGGCGCGCCTTGGGCGATGCGCCGATCCATTCTTGCTCGCGCTGCAAGGCCTTGCCCCGCGCTGCATCTTCGCTGGCTTCCTGCGCAAAGCGCTTAGCCTTCTGGCCGAGGTAGGCCGAGTAATTACCTTCATATGGAATGCCGCGACCACGATCGAGTTCCAAAATCCAACCCGTCACATTATCAAGGAAGTAACGATCATGGGTCACGATCAGAATAGCGCCGGGATAATCTTTCAAATGATGCTCCAGCCAGTTTACTGATTCAGCATCCAAATGATTGGTCGGCTCGTCGAGCAACAACAGGTCGGGCTTAGCCAACAATAAACGCGTCAATGCAATACGGCGCTTTTCCCCGCCTGATAGGTTTTCAACCGAAGCATCACCGGGAGGACAACGTAACGCGTCCATCGCCTGCTCAACTTGAGATTCCAAATCCCACAAATTCTGTGCGTCGATCACATCTTGCAGCTTCGCCGCCTTATCAGCATTCTCATCATTATAGTCCATCATGAGCGCGTTATACTCATCCATGATAGCCTTCTTCTTGGCCACACCTTCCATTGCATTTTCAAGAACAGTTTTAGTCGGATCAAGCTGCGGCTCTTGTTCAAGGTAACCAAGTGTAGCCCCATCGGCTAACCACGCCTCGCCGTTGAACTCTTTATCGAGCCCCGCCATGATTTTCAGAAGTGTAGATTTACCCGAACCATTCGGCCCCAAAATGCCAATTTTAGCATCAGGATAAAACGACAAATGAACATTATCCAAAACCTTCTTGCCCGAAGCATAAGATTTCGAAAGACCTTGCATATGATAAATAAATTGGCGTGCCATGTCTGATCCGGTAACAAAATATGATTTGCGCGGTTTCTAGACGTATGCGCTGAATAAGTAAATCGAAGCCAATTTAATTGCACCTTTGTTTATCTTGGGCTAAGAAGTACTAATGGAACAGCAGAAATTGCCGCCCAAAAAAAATCTCAGAAGTACGAAATCGTCATTCTCGAGGGGGGATCGAGCTGAGAGAGCAATTGGGTTAAAGCATGACAACAGCAATCTAAGTGGTCAGAGTGCCAAGAAAATGTCTGGGGCTAGAATGTGGCTGGCGAATTTGCTTAGCAACACAGATATTTCAGATGCATTGCTTGGTCAAGTATTTGCTAACAAAAGCAAGTCGAAAGCAGCTCTGGTAGCTGAAGCACGAAGAGTTTTTGGAAGCTCCACAAAGGCTAAGCATTGGTTACATTACCCAAGACACCAGTTCGGCGGCAAAACACCATTGGAGATGACATCCAGCGAAAAGGGGCGATTGGCCGTAGAGGAAATATTGGGACAGATTGAGCACGGAATGTTTAGTTGATGGTCGTATGGCGGATTTCTGAATTCGCCGATCTTAAAGGATTGGGTGGATTAAAATTTGCAGCGCGATGGCATAGCCGAGGAAACGTAATTGTTTATACCGCTGACAGTCCAGCTTCAGCACTTCTCGAAATTCTCGTGAACACTCCCACCACAGATATCCCGGATAGCTTTCAGCTACTATGTATCGATATCGGTGATTTAGAGTTTGAAGAACCAAAATTGCCGATTTTCTGGGCAGACGACAAGTTAGCAACTAGAGAAATCGGTGACGAATGGCTTTCCCAAACGCGTTCGGCGGTTTTGAAAGTTCCTTCGGCAATCATGCCAGACTGTTGGAATTTCTTGGTCAATCCAACCCACGCTGATTCTCTTCATGCAAAGATTTTGTCAAAAAGAAGGTTCAAACTCGACCCTCGTCTCCGCTAAACCTGTGCCTCACTGAATTTCCAACGCATCCCGAATAATCTTGTTCAATTCTTCGCGCCGATAAGGCTTCATGATGATGAACCCATTCTTAAAGCGCGGCTCATCCTGGTGCACCATGGCGCCCTTCGGATAGCCCGATGTGTGAACGATTTTGAGCAATGGCTTCAAGCTTTGCGCAGCTTGGGCCAAGTCAAAACCGTTCATGCCCCCCGGCATCACTACATCAGTGAACATCAAATCGACATCATCATTTTCTTGCAATTGCGCCAGTCCTTGAAAACCATCCCCAGCTTCGATCACGTCATAGCCAAAGTCTTCTAGGAAACCGCAAGCCACAGCGCGAACTGCTTCTTGATCTTCCACAACCAAAATCTTTGGACGGCGCGAAGGTTGCACTACGGGCTCAGCAATAGCCTCAGCAATTTCTCTGATGATCGGAGTAGGCGCGTCGTAAACTTTAATCTCTGGGCTAGGCATTGACGCAGCATCCGCTGAACGGTTGCGACGCGGAAGATACATCTTCACGGAAGTCCCATGACCCACTTCACTGTAAACACTGATGTGTCCACCTGATTGCTTGATAAAACCATAAACCATCGAAAGCCCAAGGCCCGTGCCCTTGCCCGGAGCTTTGGTTGTGAAAAATGGCTGGAACACTTTTTCCTGCAACTCAGCAGACATGCCGCAACCATTGTCTGAAACCGCCACCATCACATATTGGCCCGGCGTAACATCAGGGTTTTTGGCCGCATATTCAGCGTCGAGAAAAGCTGGCTGTGTTTCAATTGTCAGTCGGCCATTATTGCCCATTGCATCTCGCGCATTGATCGCGAGATTTAAAATCGCCGATTCCAATTGCGATGGATCAATCAATGTATGGGGATCACCATCCATCATATCAACTTTAAGCTCGATATTCTCACCAATGGTGCGTGAAACAAGTGGCGCCATACCCTGCACCAAACCGTTCACTCCAACATCACGCGGCTCAAGATCTTGTTGGCGCGCAAACGCCAAGAGTTGATGCGTTAAATCGGAACCTTTGCGAGCTGCATCAATAGCTTCGGCCACACGTGTGGCGCTTTTTTCATCTGCGCCAAGCTTGCCATCAAGCAACTGCAAATTTCCAATAATAACGGTCAGCAGATTGTTAAAATCATGCGCCAAACCACCAGTCAGCTGCCCAATAGCTTCCATCTTTTGCGCTTTTTGCAAACGCTCATTCACCATCTTCTTTTCGCTGGTGTCGGTGATCTGAACAATTAACTGCTCAGTCTCGCCCTTCTCATTCTTCACAAGCGCAATAGACGTTGCGCCATATGCAATACGGCCCTCGCTCGTCATAAAGCGCAGCTCCTGTTGCAGCACAGGCACTTCACCCATCAACAAATGCCGCATGCCATTCAAAAATTGGCCGCGATCATCCTTATGCAACAGTTCTTCAAAGCCATAAGTGGCCGTGCTCAAATCCGACCGATTTAAAAACGCTTTCAGAGCAGAGTTTGCAGCTTCAATGCGCCCCATCGGCGAAACCACAGCCATGCCATGCGCCGCAGCGTCAAATGCACCACGGAACCGTTGGTCACCGCGATTTGTTTTAATCTGCGCAATCTTCTTTTCAGTAATATCTTCGAGCATGCAAACCGAACGCTCCAACCTGCCCTTGTCCCCACGATAAGCGGTCATCGAAAGCACAACAGTCGCAAGCGACCCATCTTTGCGGTGAATCAGAATTTCAGCATTGCGGTAAGAACTCGACACCAAAAATTTGGGATAGATCTCAGTCACCAAACGACTGCGTGATTCTTGCGGTAAAAATTCGCTAAAGCTGCGGCCAACAACGTCAGTTGGCTGATAACCAAGCGCTTCACACCAAGCGGCATTGGCCGAAATCATCCGACCAGAACCGTCCATGCAATGTAACATCACAGGCAAATTGGCCAGCAACTTTTCATAAACGCCACCATTTTGGTCGGGGAAAAACGGCATGCTAGGAGCGCTTGCCATAGCTGGCTTTTCAACACGCCAAACTGGTGTCTGCGGGCCTAAATCTTCCCAATCCTTTAAATTTGGCGTCGTCATGGCGCTGCAACTCTCCTCAATCCTGCGCCGCACGATAGGAGATGCACGGTTAATGGGGTCTTGATAAGTTTAAAACAAAGCAAGAATTAACCGTAAGTTTTAGGAAAGGGACAGGAACCTGGTTAATAAGACGTTAAGATTATTGATGCGGACGTCCAATAGCCTCGGCGCTGACCAATGCACTCAGCAATCCCTCATCGGAACTGGCATCAGGCAAATAATGTTTTTTGACCGAAATCACTATGCGCGGCTCATAGGCACCATTGGCAATTGCCAAAGCCAGCGCTCCATCCTCTGCTTTGCGTTTTGCCAAAGCTAGCGCAGCCGCACCTGAGCCAACGATCTCAGCTTGGCCCGCTCCCAAAATGCGGAACACGCCATTGCCGTCCCCCTCAACTTGAATGTCGACCCGGTGTGCAACCAACCCAGCGGCTGCACCAACGGCATTGGCCACATCGCAATGCGGGGTGAACACAATCTCTGCACTAAGCCTGCGCCCCACTTCGGGATAGTAAACTTGCACAGGGCCACCGACCGCAACGATCGGAACTTGAGGTGATAGAGAAATTTTCACCAGCCCATTCTGGCCCTTGCCGTCACACACAGCATCAAGCAAAGGCGTATTAGCAATCCGCTCGTCGAAACTCGCCTGCAAGATCACTCGTGCAGTGTCTGAAACAGTGCGGTGCCAAATCAATCGGCAAAAATCTTGTAAGCGCTCATCGGTTGGCATTTTCATATCGCGAAACCGCGACATAAGTTTTCCCGCCAAAACGGCTGCTTCTTGCGACCAATTCGCTTGCAAGCCCAACACGTGGGCGGCATCAGAAGGCGTGAAAGCACCAAACTGAATAAGGCCTTTCTTGCGCAGTGAAGCCACAGCTCGTTGCGCACTAGAGGAGGAAGCAAGTTTCCGGTAAGATTGCGGCCGCTCGCTTATCAACGCAAAAAACTCGGCCTCACGGGCAGATAGCCCAGCAACTTCAGCATTCCCCTTTGCCCCAAATGGCAACAAAACGAAACGTCCATTCATCGATCCACCATCATTATCCGCAAGTTGCGACTCAAGCACCGCGATAATTTCGGGGTAACGTTGCCCTAACAGCGAGATTGGAACCGCCCGCTGCGGCCCTATCGTCACTTCGCCATTCAGACCAAGATGGACTTCGCTGTCTCCGCCAAGCCCAATGGTTTTAACATCAATTGCCCGCACCATGGTACGCCAACCACCCACTTCAGCGCCCCGCTCTGCCACACGCGGCCGACCACTTTCCAAAATTCCGATATCTGTAGTCGTACCGCCCATATCAGACATAATGAAATCATCAAGCCCCGAAAGCCACTTCGCACCGATCACACTGGCTGCAGGCCCGGAGAGAACAGTTTCAATCGGTTTTGCCGCCACAGCGTCAGCGTTAGCTAAACTGCCATCACCTTTGACGATCATCAAAGGGCAAAGAATCTCAAGATCAGCCATCGCTTTGCGCACTGCACCAACCAATTGCGTAATTCGCGAAATCAACCGCGCATTTAAAACCGCAGTCAGTGTCCGCCTTGGCGCATCTAACGAACTCGAAATCTCACTTGAAAGTGTTGTGGGCTTCTCAGTCAAGAAGGCGATAATTTCGCGCACTTTATTTTCATGAGCAGGATTGCGCACGGCAAAAGTTGAAGCCACAGCAAACGCACTGACTTGTTTGGAAACCTCGCCTAAAACATTTTGTAAACTTAAGGTATCAAGCCCTTCACGCTCTTCACCATTATGATCATGGCCACCCCGCAACCGGATAATCTGTATTCCCGGAAAGGCATGGGCAATTCCGGTTTTTTCCACCATCGCGTCATCAAAGCCAATGAGGATTGCTCCAACAGCACTGCCATGCCCTTCAACCACTGCATTAGTGGCAAGGGTTGTAGAAACCGAAACCATTTTAACAAGGTGGGGGTCTATCTCTTTTGCACATTTAGAAAGAGCATCGCGCATGGCGCCCGCAACCCCAATCGACAGATCGCCTTTCGTGGTCAACGATTTTGCCGACGCTAAAATGCGGTGCTTGCCTTGATCAATGACGGCGGCATCAGTATATGTTCCGCCAGTATCTATACCAATAAGGATTGATTGAGTTTCAGTTGTTGCCATTTAACCCGTTCAGCAAACTCGCTTCACAAAGGCAAGATGAATTTTCTCACACTCGATTAGTTTGTGAGAACGACTGTTGCACTACTTTTTATGCCAGCCGGCACGGGAACGTCTGTTGATCCATAATTGGAATTAAGGATCAACTCTGGTCCAGCCGTCAGCTCCAACCGATTTGCGATAATCGCTGTATACGCCGAAGACCCTGCTACCGCTGCATTTGGGTCAATCAGCAAATACCCCTTCGGTAAATAGATCGTCCCAGTTAGGTTTTGAACGTTTGTACTAGCAATGTGATGTTGACGCCCCACTGGAGCAGCTGGGTCCTCGAACACCAATAGTCCAGCCATCTCGCTGTTGGTCGCACCGGTTAAATTTATTGTTGCTGTATCTTTAAAATTGAGCGTTGCAGCAGGGCCATCCAAGTAGAAACCAACATGAGTGCCAATAAAAGTTGAAGTTCCAGACACTTCCAACGGAGCACCACTGATGACATAATTTCCAGCTGACAAATTAACTTGAGCTGTACCCATGACTTTCAACCCGCCACAATAAAGCCCCGGTGCCAAGTTCGTGATACCTGATGAGAGAACCAAATTAGTTGCGGCGCAAGCCGCAGGAATTGTTGGTTTTGGGCGACTTGCCAATGGATCGGCAATTGGTGGGCAATTTGTAACGGCAGCAGGAGAAATTGCGCCCCCGTTTTTAAGTTTTACGCCACCAACCGCGCAGGTCAGTGCTGCAGTTATCGTAGCATTGTTATCCAGCCAAATTGCGTGATTGTGATCAGCGTTTGAATAGATCCCACAGCCATTCGCAGTCATTTTGGCGGACGTGTCCAAATGCATTGTCTTGTTGTCGCTGCTATTGAGTGCCAGCACACAGATATTGGTAGAACCCGCCAATTTTGCAGTCGCTTGCACATCTACTGGAGTGACACCCTTACTTATAAAATGAGCAAAAAATGGCGTCCAGGATTCTGAAAGTGCGACCGTAACACTTCCAGCTGACCGGTTTACAGTAATCGTCGGCACAGCGGTACTATCATTTGCAGTCAATTCAGTTGCTACATAGTTCTTTGCGGCATTGGTAACGGTGGTATCAGTCGAACTGGCAATTGAAAGCTCTTTCGCTGAAGCGAGCGCAGAAGCATCAGCTGCCGCTTGCAGGCTTGATCGTTTCATTTCAAGAATAGCAAAGTCGGAAGCAACACCCACGGCTGCAAGCAGGCCCGGCAAGCCTAAAGCAAACATCATCACAGTGTTGCCACGAACACAAAGTTTTAGAGCCCATATGGCCAAGCCTAAGCCCTTTCCATAAAAACAACTTGTCCGCATAAGATGGTCTTTTAGAATGTAATTGAGCATTTCAAAGCCACGTCGTCGACTAGCGAAGCATTTTCCAAGTGGCATACTAGCCTTTGAATCTCAATAAATTACTCATATTTGGAGACAAATTTAACCAGTTGTAAAATCCAGAACACCCAAAGTTTAAAAGTTGAGAAATTTTTCAACTTATAACTCTAAGAAGCTTTTACAATTGGCAACCAAAGTTATTGAGCATCGCATTCCGGCAAGAATAAAAAAGCTATATACGGAAAATAATCCACAACAAACCAAGCATTTATTCTAAGATTTAATTTGCTAAAACAACCGTGGCCGTAGCTTGGATGCCCGAGGGCACTGGCACCTGCGTTGCGCTATAATTGGTGTTGAGAGTCAAGCTCGGCCCTTGATCTACGATCAAACGATTGACCACAATTGCAGTATAAGCCGAATTTTGGCCGACAGTTGCGGCGGGGTGAACCAGCAAATTACCCTTGGGCATGTAGATAGTTCCCGTGAGATTGTTTGCATGTGAAGCACTGATGTCATGAACATTCAAAATACCAGTTGCACGATCCTCAAAGAACAGCAGTCCAGCCATATCGCCACTCTCTGCGCCGCTCAAATCAATTGTTGCATCATTTGTAAAAAATAGAAAAGTTGGAAAGCCGGTGAGATAAAACGCTACATTTTTGCCTTTGATGGAAGCAGTGTTTTTGACGTTGAAGAGACCATCTTTAATAACATATGTTCCAGCATCAAAAGTTACGTTCGCAGTTCCCGAAACTTCGACGCCACCACAATATACGCCTGGGGTTAAAGTGACAGAGCCGCTGGTGATCTTTGTGTTGGTGTAGTCGCAGGCTCCATATTTCGGCGCAGGGCGCGCAGCCAACGGATCAGGCGTTTTTGGACAATCCGTCAAGATCGCTGTGGATGTTGTTCCGCCCACATTGGTTGCACCACCACCTGAACAAATTAAAGGTGAAATAATTTTCGAAGATGTAGCAACTACAATTGCTTGTTTATCAGTTGAGTTAGCATACAAACCGCAGCCATTTGCAGTGACGGTCGAATTGCTGGTCATCATAATTCCGCCAATGCCCACTGAACTGAGTGACAAAACGCAAATGTTGGTAGAACCAGCCAATTTCGCAGTGGCCTGGACTTTAATTGGGGTAATACCAGAACTGATAAATTGAGCAAAAAAAGGCGTCCAAGACTCCGAGAGTGCCACTGCGACACTTCCTTCTTTTCGATTGACCGTCACAGTTGAAACAGCAGCACCGTCAGTCGATGTCAATTCTACGCTTACATAGTTTTTGGCAACATTGGTCACAGTGAAATCAGTTGAACTAGAAATCGATAGCTCTTTTGCAGCGGCCAAGGCGGCTGAATCTGCTGCCGCCTGCAAGCTCGAACGTTTCATTTCTAAAATCGCATAGTCAGAAGCAACGCCAACGGCAGCCAGAAGTCCCGGCAAAGCCAAAGCGAACATCGTTACTATATTGCCACGAACACATTGCCGGAGAGCCGACAATGCACCTCGAACGCTTTTCCCCAGAAAAACGCTATTTAGCCTCTGAAAGTAGTTTTCAGCATATTTTCGCATTAAAAAAACCGCCCCGGTCGACCAACAGACAAATTTCTAAAACACACCCTAACCCTGAAATCTGAACGAATTGTTCATATTTACCGACAATTTTAGCCACTTTTATCGCGCAAGGACAACCCAGACGTTTAATTATTACCTATTCTTCACCGTAATCCTTCAATGACCTTTAACTGGCGCTTGGTACAATGAAAATTAAATTGGGGTTGAAATGGGAACTAGTCTGCCAAAAAGCAAAACGATTGGCGCTAAAATCGCTGCGCTCATAGCCTTTTCAGTATTCAGCGCAATGATTTTGCTCGCCGTATTTTTGGGCGTCCTTCAGCTCAACACGTCTGTCCAAGGAAAGAAGACACAGCTCGAAAGTGCCGCATATATTTATGCGTCTGCGCTGGCTGAAAGCATCGAAACAAAAGATCGTTCGTCCGCCCAAAAAGTTTTGCGCTCAATAACCCGTGTTCCCAACATTTTATATGCAGCAGCGATAGATACCAATGGCCAAACAATTGCTTCAATGGGCAATGTAACATTCCTGACATCCGATCAGGTGGAAGGCCAGCCCAGCATCTTTAAGCTGCTGACCAAAGGCAACATGCCAATTGCCGTAGACATCGCACGTGGCGACGAAAAAGTTGGCAAATTGGTAATTTTAGGAGATATCCGAGACATCCGCTCTCAGCTTCTTTGGACGTTAATTACAACGACACTGGCTTCTATTGTGGCCGCTCTGTTGGCGTTTCCAATTTCAGGCCCACTCCGCAACCGGATCGTAAACCCAATCGTTGTGCTCACTAACGCAATGCAAAAAATGCGTGAAACACGCAGCTTTGAAAAGGCAACGATTGCCGAAGCCGAAGGCGAAACCAGAGTGCTTGTCGATACCTTCAACTCGATGATCAACGACATTCGCCAACGCGATGCGTCTTTGCGCCAACTTGCCTATTTTGATCCGCTGACCGGACTGCCTAACCGCGCAAACTTTCAGCGCATGTTGGAAGATTCTTATAAAAATAAAACAAGTCAAGCCGCGTATTTTATTTTCGATATCGAAAATTTTCACGCCATTAACGATGCGATGGGTCACGGCATCGGCGACGCGCTGTTAATGGATGTAGCTGCGCGCTTAAAATCAGAGCTGCCTGAGAACGGTTCTATCGCGCGTATTGGTGGAGACGAATTTGCAGCAATTGTCCCGGGCCTGACTAGCACCTCTCTTGCCCAGGAAATTCTAGCGAAAATGCTATCGACACTTTTTGAGCCATTAAAAATTCTAGGTCATGAGATTCACGCATCGGTTTCCACAGGCATCTCACTCATTTCTGCCGAAGCAGTAAGCCCAGCTGAAATTCAAAAGCAGCTCGACTTGGCACTTCAAGACGCCAAAAATTCAGGCTTAAGCCATATCTCGTTTTTCCGAAACGAAAAGGTTAAAGCTTTGAACGAAGAGGCAGAACTCATTAGGGGCTTACGCGCCGCATTGGCACAGAATCAGATCACCGCGTATTTTCAACCCGTTGTGAGTTTGGAAACTGGATATGTCGAAGGCTTCGAGGCCTTGGCGCGTTGGATAGACCCTGTGAAGGGGCCAATTCCACCTTCCAAATTTATTCCTGCCGCTGAAAAAGCGGGTTTGATTTCAGCTTTGGGTGAGCGAATTTTAGAAATAGCCTGCCAACAGGGAAAGGCATGGCACGATGCTGGAAAACCAGGTTGGAGCGTAGCGGTGAATGTTTCAACTGCACAAATTTTGCAATCCAGTTTTGTCGATCATGTGCGCGAAGTGTTGGCAGATACGAATTTACCCGCTCATCTTTTGTGCTTGGAACTGACCGAAAGTGTTTTTGTAGGGAAATCCATGAATGTTGTGCAAAAGATGCTCGAAAATTTCAGGATCCTTGGAATTATGACAGCACTAGATGATTTTGGAACTGGTTATTCATCATTGTCCTATCTGGAACATCTGCCATTTGATAAATTGAAGATTGACCGGGCTTTTGTAAAAGACGCCCGCGATGGAAGCAAAAATACTGAACTCTTAAAGGGCATTATTAACCTTGCTCATGGTCTTGGCATGGTTGTCGTTGCCGAAGGTGCAGAAACCGAAATTGAACTCAATGTTCTTCGCAGATTTAAAGCTGACTTTGCGCAAGGCTATGTAATTTCAAAGGCATTACCAGCCTATCAAGCGACCATGGCGGCAGACTTACACGACAAAAACAATTACGCGAAAATGCAGCAAACTGCATAAAGCAAAAAAATGGTGGGCCCACCAGGACTCGAACCTGGAACCAAGCGGTTATGAGCCGCTGGCTCTAACCATTGAGCTATAGGCCCCCAAGGTTTTGTCATCGCTACATCATTTTTCAAAGCTATGCTAGAACTTCAACATGAAAAAACAGAATCTTACCCCAGAAGCAGCCGCAGAGCAGCTAATCGCCCTTCACGCCAAGGCCACCAAAGCCTTAAAAGTCGCTTTGGACGCCTATTTTGACAATCGCACACCACCAACCGCCGCTGATAGGAGTGAGTTCTGCTATCCAGAGTTAAAAGTAACTTACACCGCCAAAGGCCTGCAGCCATCAATTGCCAGAGCTTATGCTAAGTTCCAAGGTCCTGGCGTTTACGTAACCACGATAACCCAACCTGCTCATTTCAAGCGCTATCTCGTTTCACAGCTCACGCATCTGGTCGCCGACTATAACGCAACAATCGAAGTTGGCGTTTCAAAACAAGAAATCCCCTACCCCTATGTGCTCGATAGCGGCAATGATCTGGGCAAAGGCAATGTGACGGCGGCCGAACTGGCTTTGCACTTCCCGATTCCTCAATTAGCTTTGGTTGGCGATGAAATTGCCGATGGTCAATGGGAGCAAAGCAATGACAACCCTCTGCCATTGGCGCTGTTTGATGCCGTGCGCATTGATTATTCGCTGAAGCGCCTGCAACATTATACAGGCGTGCATTGGAAGCACGTTCAACCATGGATATTGCTGACCAACTATCATCGCTATGTGGATCAGTTTATTAAATGGGGCATTGAACAGCTGGGCAAAGAAGGCCCTTATGAAGCGCTGCACCTTCCAGGCGGTGGAACCATCGCGCGCGGCATGAACACCAACCAAGTGGCTGAAATTTTAGTAAATAGCCATTGGCACAAATTTCAAATGCCAGCCTATCATCTCACGCGAAATGATGGCGAAGGCGGAGTAACACTCGTGAATATTGGCGTTGGTCCCTCCAATGCCAAAAATATGGCTGACCATCTTGCCGTGCTGCGCCCGCATTGCTGGCTAATGATTGGTCATTGTGGCGGCCTTCGCCAGTCACAGCGTATCGGTGATTATGTTTTGGCCCATGCCTATTTGCGTCAAGATCATATTTTGGATTCGGTGCTTCCCCCTGAAATTCCAATCCCCGCTTTGGCTGAAGTACAGTTGGCATTGCAATATGCTGCTGCCGAAGTGACAGGTGAAACCGGCGAGGCTTTAAAGGCCAGGCTTCGTACCGGCACAGTGGTGACCTATGATGACCGCAATTGGGAACTTCATTGGTCGATGGAGCGAAAGCGCATAAATTTGTCGCGTGCCATCGCTGTGGATATGGAATCAGGAACCTTGGCGGCCCAAGGTTATCGCTTCCGCGTGCCATATGGCACGCTGCTCTGCGTATCGGATAAACCACTGCATGGTGAAATTAAATTACCAGGTGCCGCGAACGCATTTTATGACCGCGCCGTTGCGGAGCATTTGATGATTGGCTTGGCATCAATCGATAAACTGCGCGCCAGCCGCGAAGGCTTGCATTCAAGAAAGTTGAGAAGTTTCGACGAACCGCCATTCAGATAATTTGTCAAACGTCATAATTGTGCCGTATTTTATTCCTATATTGAAAACTCAATGGAGAATGAGTTGATGCTAAAAAACGTTTTTGCTGCCACGGCGATTTTGATTGCCACATTAATAACTATGGCACCAACCGCAACTTTTGCTGAGGATATGAAAATGAACCGTTTGATCTCAATCTCGGGTCATGGCGAAGTGCGTGCTGTGCCGGATATGGCGGTGATCAACATGGGAGTTGTAAGCTCAAGCGAAACCGCTCGGGCAGCACTTGACGCCAACACCAAGGCGATGACCGAATTGATGGGAAATTTGAAAGCTGCAAACATCGATGACAAAGATATTGCCACGTCTAATTTTTCTGTAAATCCGCGCATGGATTACGGCCAAAATGGCGGCCAAGTGCCCAAGCTTGTAGGTTATGATGTGACTAATGCGGTGACTGTGATCGTCCATAAAATCGGTGGTTTAGGCGCATTACTTGATAAAGCTGTGACATCTGGCTCTAATCAAATCAACGGCATTTCATTTTCAGTTTCAAACCCCGATGAAGCAATGGACGAAGCGCGCAAATTGGCTGTGAAAGATGCAACGCATAAGGCGCAGATCTATGCTAGCGCAGCCTCAATTAATCTGGGCAACATCATGTCGATTTCTGAGAGCAGCGGCATGGCAGAGCCACAAGTGATGTTTAGCCGTGCCAAGACGATGGCAGCCGACACAGCACCAGTTCCTATTGCCCAAGGTTCTCAGGTGATTTCGGTGGACGTGAACATAAGTTGGGAACTTAAATAGCGCAACTGAGTTTGCGTTGCATGTCTAAACATCTCGTTTTCGATCATGCCAATTTGTGAACGCGACCCTTGGCGGCTGCAATTTTTTGAGAATGGCGCATGCCCCGCCGATGTATTTATCCCAACAGATGATGGCGATTGCTGGGACTGGTTTCCCCAGCAACGCTGGACTTACAACAAATTGAAAATTGCCCAAACGCAGAACATGCGCAGCGGACTTTACCAAACCCCTCCCAAAAAATTTCCCGTATTTTCCAAACCAAATATCAATCTCAAGGGGATGGGGATTGAAGGGAGAGCCATTTTTTCGCTCAGTGATTTTGAAAAATTTTCTAAACCCGGTCATATGTGGATGGAGCTTCTTGAAGGCGAACATATCTCAACGGATTGCGCCATCGTGCAGGGGCAAGTCAAATGGTGCCGTCACGCAACCGGGCTCGTTTGGCAGGAGGGCATGTTCAAACATTGGGTCATCCATGCAAAACCCATTGCACAACTTGAGCAATTTTTAAGCGCGTGGGTTGTTCAGCATATGGAAAACTATACCGGCATGATGAATTTCGAGACAATCGGTGGGCGCATTATAGAAACCCATCTTCGATTTGCAGATCAGTGGTGCGATCTTTATGGCCCAAATTGGATGAAAGCTTTGGTTGGTCTTTATACCAAGGGTATGTGGGCTCAAGACACTTTGGAAAACATCGAAGGCTTTTCATTACCCCTTTTTGCCCGCCATGGCGGTCCATTCCGATATCCACCACAGAACACGCAAGCAAAAATTAGGGCTCTGCCATATGTCACAAGTTTGCAAATCACATTTCACGAATTGCAAGCCGAAGACCTGCACCCCATGCCACCAGGAGGTTTTCGGCTCGGTGTTATCAATTGTACAAATCTGGCGGCAGGAATTGCTGCGAGAAAAGAATTAGCAAGATGTTTTCCGAACGTCGATACCATGATCCATAAGTGAGGGTTCTCAAATTTTTGTGCTTGATTGCCATCAAAAAATTCAGCCTAATGATGTTTCTGAATCATTATTTTGCAGCTGTGTAAGCCGCACTTTCCGCCCCAAGAAATACCGTTTCTGCAGTTCCGTCATTTTGCATTCTTGCCTTTGTCATACAAAGATTGAGAAACTTACGTTGAATTTCAGAATGCCGAATGCCGCGCATGGTTATTGCTGAAACACTGCGTTGAAAAGCAGGATTTGCAAGCGGCCGCAGCTGAATGTTTGCGTTGGATACCAGTGATTTGGGAACAATTGCACAACCCACGCCATCCGCCACGATTTCCTGAATAAGTCCCTCGTCTTGACTGCGATAACAAATCAGCGGCTCTTGTGTATGTTTCATCAACGCAAGATTAATTGCATCCAGATATTCGCAATTGAGCCGTTCGATGAGATTTTCATTGGCCAGATCTTGAAATGAAACAGTTTCAAATTTTTCAAACCTGTGACCCTTTTGAAAGGCCACATAGTAATATTCATCGAAAAGAGACTCTGCCTTTATCTGTTCAGGAATATCCCGCATCGCCGCGATTCCAATTTCAATTTCACCGGAAAACAAAAGATCTTGGATTTCGCGACTCGTGCCATGCAAAATCTTGATTTCCAGCTTCGGTGACATGAACGTCAACTGACGCAGCAGACTGGCTAAATATTGTGGGCCAATTGTTCCCGCAATGCCGATCGAAAGCGAAATACTGCGAAAGAGAGTCTGTTTTTTGGCTTCGTGCATTGCCGTGTCGGCAAATTCAATCATGTTTTGAAGGAACGGGAAAATTATTTTTCCCAGTGGCGTGAGGCTGGTGTGACGCGCATCACGTTGGAAAAGGGCCCCGCCCATCACATGTTCGAGCCTTTGAATAGCGCGCGTCAAAGCAGGCTGCGAAACATTGCAGGCCGTTGCGGCATGAGTGAAATTATTATGTTTGGCAACTGCCAAAAAATATTTGATCTGATAGAATTCCATCGACAGTTTTTCCGACTTAACCATAATGAAATCCCTATATAGTTTCTTGGATCATTGGCGGCACTACACGTTAAAACAAACAAGCTTGCTCTGTTTCAGATTTGGGCTCGCGTGCAAATGAATATGGCGGCGAAGAATGTGAGCTTCTGCGCCGCAATTTTCACAACTTTGTTATTGATTAAAAAAAATGGTCAAATGCGCTAGTTTAGACATGGTTGGACACAGTAAAAAAACATATTCTGGAACTGAGAAGAGGTTAGACTTTCAACCGCAGACAAATTGCCGAAACAGATTCAGTTGTTAATTTAAGACTTCCAAAGGTTTTTCATATCGCGCTCCAAATGTTTCAATGACTTACAAGTGTGGACGAGCGGTGAATTGATTGGAAATACCTGTTAGGTAATCACGCATACCCCTCTGTTATGATCGGAATTTCCGATCAAGGTGAAATTGTGTCCAATGACCATAACTCATTTGAGTGCAATCAATAACCACAAGGCATTTCTTTTCAGGGATCAAATCAAACATTATGGGGTTCGAGGGAGTCGACCCGGATACCTCTGAAATTCAAATTGCACGGGATAAGTTAGAGGAGACTACTATGAAGAAATTTATTATTGCTGTTGCCGCCATCGCCGTATTGTCTGGCCCAGTTTATGCAAAAGACTCGATGCATAATCAAATGGTAAAGATGATGCAAATGATGAAGGAAATGAAGGCTCGCAACGTTCAGTTAGAGCGCATTTTGCAGAACATGATGGACAATCTCTCGTCCAGCCATCACGGCTAATACAGCCTAGAGCGGTTTGGGTTTTCTTAAAAACGTCAAAATCGCCCTAAGTCTGGATTTTCGATCAACTTTCTGACCTTTGGCGTCTCCGTCAAAGGTCGGGTTGATCTTAAGCGGATATTTTCCCTGAGGTAGAGATGGCTGATGTCAGTTTTTGAATCTGATGTCGGTCATTTTTTTGGCTATCCGAATTACACCAAACTCCACACATGCGCGGCGTCGTCATAAGTGTGTAACTCACCCAACCCGATATCAAACCACGCGCCAAACATGCCAAGCTCTCCCTTATGCTCACGCGTACGAAGCCATGGAAAGGTACGCAAATTGGCGAGAGAGTGTTCGACTGACGCACGCTCCACAAGTGTCTTGAGATGTTCGTGATCGCCATGTTCATGACGCACGCCAGCAGCCACATCGCGCACATCGCTCATCCATTTCCCAATAAAGTCGCCAGCCGATAAAGGATCGCCCCCTTCTACAACAGCATTAATGCCACCACATCGGCCATGACCCATAACTATGATGTTTTTTACACCGAGTGAGAGAACAGCAAATTCGATAGCTGCACTGGTGGAATGATGCTTGCCGTCCGGCGCATAAGCCGGAACCAAGTTGGCTACATTACGCACCACAAAAATTTCGCCAGGCCCTGCATCAAAAATAGTTTCAGGCGCTGCACGTGAATCGCAACATGCAATGATCATCATCTTTGGTTTCTGAGTTCCCGCCCCTAATCTTTCATAGCGGTCCGCCTCAGCGGCATACCTGCCAGACCGAAACCGCGCATAACCATCAAGCAAATGACTGGGAAGTGGCATTGAAACTCCTTTTTATTGCGATAAATTTATAACATGGGCTGGCGGAAGCACGCCAGCACCCATTTGCTCTGACCAGTGCTTGTAAGTCTGCACTTGTCCGCCTTCACGCAGTGCGGCTATTGCATCAAGATCAAGCGTTGCGATTGTCCATCCCGGCACATTGGCCTCGCCTACCGCAATAACGCCTCCAGCTGGAAAGCCCTTATCAGATGGCGCGAAAATGCCCGCTGCACCATAATGCGTGTTGGTGAATTCACAGAAAGGTGCAGCGCCGATGAGCGGCGCTTGCACGGTGTAAACTTGATTTTCCAAAGCCCTTGCCATGGCCCCTGTGCGCACCCGCCAATAGCCCCATTCGGTTTCGGTGTCAGATGGTGCGATAATAATTTCCGCTCCAGCTTCAGCGAGTGCTCGCGACAGAAGTGGAAATTCAATGTCATAGCAAATCAGCAACCCGAATTTCACTTTGCCGATATCAAAAACTTTAAGCTCTTGCCCACCCTTAATATCCCATATCTCGCGTTCTCCAGGCGTGGGCATGATTTTGGTGAAGCTTTCTGTGGCACCATTCGGGCCGAATACTTGTGCAACGTTGCATGTGCGGCCCGACTCCACATCAGGTGCACTGCCTGAGATAATCGTAACGCCGTGCTTCTTTGCCAAACTTTGATGCAGTGCTGTGATATCATCATAAAAATCTGAGACAGCTCCTTTGCTAATCTCAAGGTCATGCCCCTTGTTGCCAATAGAGCACAGCTCCATCGCACCATATTCGGGGAACACCAAAATCTCAGCTCCCCGCCCCACTGCGTCTTCAACCCAGCGGGTGATCTTGGCGCGGTAAGCGTTAATCGTTTCGAACGGATCAAGATTGTATTGAGCGGCGGCAATGGTGATTTTGCGGGTCATGGGATCAAACAATAGCCAAGCAGTTGTGAGAAGTAAAATTCCGCGTTATGGGAGGCGATGAGCAACATTCAATTACTATTCCCTACCCTCCTCTACCGCGCAGAACTGCCGTCACCCGATCGCTTGAACATGCAGCTTCATGATGCAGCTTTGGTATTAGCCGCTGGTGATATTGCCGGCCAACGCTGGTGCGAAAAACATGGCTATCCTGGCTACACATCATTCGCCACCCAAGATGATCTGGCCGAGCAAATTCCAGCGATCGCAAGGCTGGTGAAAACTCTCGATAAACACGCCGCCGATTTTGCCAAGGAATTGCATTGGAATATTCGCGGCGGCAAACCGATTTGCGATTCTCTCTGGGTCAACGTGATGCCCGAAGGCGGCAGCCATACCTCGCATATCCACACAAATTCAGTGATCAGTGGAACTTACTATGTGGCTGTTCCGCAAGGCGCTGGCCCTATCGTGTTTGAAGATCCGCGCCATGCCATGATGATGGCCGCACCTTCGCGTTTGGATAAAGCGCCCCGCGCTATGAAACATCACGTGAGTGAAACCCCGCATGAAGGAACCGTGATGCTGTGGGAAAGTTATCTGCGCCATGAAGTGCCGCTGAACAGGTCCGAAGGGTTGCGGATCAGCATCAGTTTTAATTACGTGATTGGGCCGAAGTAATTACTTCTTAGTTTTCTGGGCGGCCTCTTCATCTTCCAAATGAAAGCCACGTAGAATGTGATGTAACGCTGGCGCCAAGGCAAAGCCTGCAACGGCAAAAAATAATAGCCCACTGAGCAAAGCATAAATGCCCTCAAACAATTCGCCAGATTTGGTAGGCATTTGATCAAGTGGCCCCATGCCTGATAAAATCATCGCGGCGTTCGCAAATGACTTGGTGAAATCTTGAGCACCAAAATATGAATATCCGATCATGCCAACAGCCAGCGCCGCGGCGATAATGCCCAGCGCCCAAAGAGCATTGCGCCACAATCTAACGACCAGAACTTTACGGCGGTTCATGATTTGAAAATGCTCGCGCCTTGCTGATCGATAATCAACTGGCCTTTTGATATTGCGAAATCGGCAGCTTCATTTTTATCAGTAAATTTATCAGCGCGCACAAAACGATAAGTCTTGCCGTCCTTCAAAATTTCACCCGCCAATTGAAACTGCCCACCAACCTTGTAAGGCCGCGCTTCGATCGTGAAGCCTTTGTATTCGACGGTCTTTGTGGGTGTGCTATCTGTTGTCGCAGAACCAAACCATTTATCCCAAAATGCCATTTTCTTTCCTTCTTTCTAATCCAACATATCTGCCATTACGTAATGTGATTTGTAATGTTACAAATTTGTCTTAGCCTGATGTTAGGACGGTTATAGTATGTCAAACAGGAGCGTGCCAATGTTTCCAACTTCATTCAATTCAAATTCGACAATCCGCCTTGATCGCCGTAAATTCATGGCGGCGGCAGCAGGCCTGATAGCCGCTGGAGTATTACCCAAAAATGTGATGGCCCTTGCCGGGCCGTATCTGTTCAAGCAAGGCGCCTATGATGTAACAGTTGTCAGCGACGGCACTTTGCTGCTTCCAACTTCAATCATTGATTCCGGCGGCAAGCCCGAAGAAGTGGTAAAATTATTAGGTGCCATGGTGCAGGGCGACAAGGCCCAATTTGAAGCCAGCCCACTTTTGCTGAAATCAGGCAGCGAAATGATTTTGATGGACACAGGCGCGGGCGGCGGCTTCCAACCCACGGCTGGTAAAATTCTCGAAAGCTTGAAGGCCGCAGGAGTTGACCCATCGGCCATCACCAAAGTGATTTTCACACATGCCCACCCCGATCATTGCTGGGGTACGATTGGCAAAGACGGCAAACCGGTATTCGCTAATGCCTCGTTCCATATGGGTGAGACCGAATGGAATTTCTGGACAGCCGCTGATCTTGGCAGCAAAATGCCAAAAGAAATGCAAGGCATGGTGACGGGCACGCAAAGCCAACTTGGCGCGTTGAAAGACCAGATAAAGCTGTTCAAAACCGGTGCTGAAGTTCTGCCCGGAATCATGGCGCTCGACACGGCAGGCCACACGCCAGGTCACGTGTCCTTCGAACTGGCAGGCGGTGACGGCATGATCGTGACGGGTGATGCAATTACCAACTCTATGGTGTTCTTTGCTCACCCCGATTGGAAATTCGGTTTTGATGCTGATCACACCACAGCCATCGCCAATCGCATGAAACTGCTGGACATGGCATCGGCTGGAAAGAAGAAGCTGCTCGGCTACCACTGGCCCTACCCAGGCATCGGCATGGCCGAGAAGAAAGACGGGGCATATGTGTATGTGCCGCAGGCTTAAGTGAACGAGGATGGGGCGTTCACCAATGCCCCATCCACCTGTTCCAAGTATAAAGTAAATTTGCAAACTGATTATATCCAAATCGCGTGAATGGCAGAATCATCGAATTGCCCAGCAAGGCCGCAATCCAGTTTTGCCCGGGCGTCATCCGCCACACGGCTACAACCACATCAGCTCCAATCAATAACTCACCATCATCACGCAAGGCATGCAGCCGCCGCCTTATATCTTCTAGCAAAATATTATGAGCAGCAAGCGCTTCAGGTTCAAGATTGATATCTTGAAACGCAATCAATCCCCGCTTCAACAAAGCAATCATTTTCCCCCGCTGATAAGAAATCCCCGCATCGCAAACAGGGCAATGCGTGTTGTAGAAGATGGTGAGGGCGGGTGTCATTCAGATATCTATAACTCCACGTCATTGCGACTTCCAGAGCGTGAAATTCACGCATGCGGAAAGCGGGCGAGGACGATCAAAATCCTTTTGGCAATCCGGCTTGACGCAAAATTGCATTGGCCGTGTGGCGGCTTGGAATGCCAATAGGTACGGGGAAATTTTTTACCGTTAAGGGGCTGTACCAAATTTCGTGACTGCCTTTACCCTGCCTCACCAAAACACAACCTGCGGCCTTCAAAAGATCACGTAAAGCGCGATCAAACTGCGGTGCCATCAAGCCGCAAAGGCCGCTTCGCGCAGCGCCGTGATTTGCAAAAACACCGCCGAGGGGTCTACATTCGGATGATTATCAGGCAACAAATCCATTGCCATCGCGTTGATTTTCTCGAGCACGCCATCAAGCGTCGGAGCATCAGCAGCAGCAGGAATGGCATCACAATGACCACTCCAAACTGAAGCCTCTTCATCCCAAACAGCAGTAATCGTAAAAATCACAGGCTTTTGCATGCAATTACATTAGCGACTATGCTGTTAATTATCAAGGAACGAGCGCAGCTTCCTTGACCTGCTTGGATGCTTCAGCTTCCGCAGCGCCTTTGCTTCAATCTGCCTAATCCGCTCGCGCGTTACGCTGAACTGTTGCCCCACTTCTTCCAGCGTGTGATCGGTGTTCATACCGATGCCGAAGCGCATGCGTAAAACGCGTTCTTCGCGTGGCGTAAGCGAGGCCAACACGCGGGTTGTCGTCTCGCGCAAGTTGGCTTGGATCGCGGCATCGATTGGCAGTATGGCGCCTTTGTCTTCGATGAAATCGCCAAGATGTGAATCTTCTTCATCACCCACTGGCGTTTCGAGCGAAATTGGTTCTTTTGCGATCTTCATCACCTTGCGCACTTTTTCGAGTGGCATGGAAAGTTTTTCAGCCATTTCTTCTGGCGTAGCCTCACGGCCAATTTCATGCATCATCTGCCTCGATGTGCGCACGATCTTATTGATGGTTTCGATCATGTGCACGGGAATGCGGATAGTGCGCGCTTGGTCAGCGATAGAACGTGTGATCGCCTGACGGATCCACCATGTGGCATAGGTCGAGAATTTATAACCACGGCGATATTCAAACTTATCAACCGCCTTCATGAGGCCGATATTGCCCTCTTGAATCAAATCCAAGAATTGCAAACCGCGATTGGTATATTTTTTAGCAATCGAAATCACGAGGCGAAGATTGGCCTCAACCATTTCTTTCTTGGCAATGCGGGCTTCGCGTTCGCCCTTCTGCACCATGCCAACAATCTTGCGATATTCAGTGATCTGCAAACCGGTAGCCGATGCGAGTTCATAAATCTCATCACGGATAACCTTGATCGATTCCTTCTCGTCATTCACCCACTTTTTCCAACCATGTTTGGTCAGGCGGCCTACGCGCTTTAGCCAATCAGGATCAAGCTCATTCGATTGATATTCACGCAAGAATTCATCACGCGGAACTTTATAAGTTTCAGCAAGGCGCATCAAACGGCCTTCAAGTATATTCAGACGCTTGGCAATATCATAAAGCTGTTCAACCAGCGCTTCGATACGCGCATTATTGAGCGAGAGCGATTTCACATTGGTGATGATATCTTCGCGCAGCTTACGGTAACGGCGCTCTTGGCTTGGCGAAAGCCCCTCGCCTTCCTGCACTTCTTGGTCTTGCAACTTGCGCAAAGATTTATAAAGACGTGCAATTTCGTCGAACACTTCAAGCACCTTTGGCTTGAGTTCCATTTCCATGGCCGACAAAGAAACGCCGAGGTCATCGCCCTCATCATCTTCTTCATCTTCAACATTCGGCTTATCGAAATCCTCTGGCGACAACACATCCGAAAAATCATCTTCGCCACCACGGCGTGGCGGCGGCGGTGCGCGGCGCGACTCCTGCTTAGACGCTTCAGCGCGTTTCAGTTCAGCCTGCTTACGCACCTCTTCCTTCGGCGGCACATAAGGCATTGGCGTTTGTACGGATTGGTTTTGCTTGGCGTCAGGGCCAGCATAAGTGGCTTCAAGATCAATGATGTCACGAAGCAGAATTTTGCCTTCGTTCAACTCATCGCGCCAGATGATAATGGCTTGGAACGTCAGCGGGCTTTCGCACAGGCCGCTGATCATCGCTTCGCGGCCCGCTTCAATACGCTTGGCAATGGCAATTTCGCCTTCGCGTGAGAGCAATTCGACAGCACCCATTTCACGCAGATACATGCGCACCGGATCATCAGTGCGGTCCGCGGGAAGCTTAGGCGCATCAACTTTCATCAACGCGGTTTCGCCGCTTTCAACTTCTTCAACTTTAGCTGCGACGTTTTCGGTTTCTTCTTCCGATTCAACAACCGTGATGCCCATCTCGGCCAACATCGAATAAATGTCTTCAATCTGATCAGAAGTCACTTCTTCGGAAGGCAGAACCGCGTTGAGCTCATCCAGCGTCACATAGCCACGCGCCTTGGCCAACTTGATGAGGCGCTTAACGGCAGCATCGTTCAGGTCAAGAACCGGGCCATCAGTATCCGAGGCCGCTTCAGCAGCTGCGGCTTCTGCTTCTTCTGCAGGTGTAGGCGCTGGTTGATCGGCTTTGCCGGGTGGGCGAACGGGTGGACGAGCCATGGGTACAATTCCTTCAAAGAGCCGGAAGCTTGCGAACTTCCGCATAAACTGATTCGGGTGAAACTAGCGGCACCACCATTAAGCGGCGATTAACCATGACACTTTCCTCAAGTGTCTTGATTGCTCGTCCGGCCAGATGAAACTCCAAAGCCATCTACATGGGCTTCAAAACCTTGGGCCGAGGTAAATTGATCGCGAAGTGCGACCAGTGCAGCTAAATTATCCTCCGTGGGTTCGTGCGCAAAAGCCGCTTCTGCGGCCTTCAACTCACGATCGAGTGTGACGGCTTTATGGTGTAAAGCGATCATTTGGCGGAGGCCTGTCCGGGCATCATCTTGTGCAGCACC
>JANYHN010000007.1 GCA_025359045.1 Hyphomicrobiales bacterium
CACCCACGCTTTTGCGGCGATTTTTGCTGTTGGTGAACGCAGTGCCTCTGTAACGGGGGGACATCTTTCGAGCCGCGAGTTCTTCAGAGTTACTTGCCCACTAGGGCTGACAAGGTCGTAGTGCCCCGCCTTTTTCAATCAACAGCTCCCGAGAGGCTGAGCAACGTTAGCCCAACCCCGCAAGCGCCACATCTTTCCCCATTTCTGATCACCGTCGCGAACGGAAACCCCTTCTGGAGAAGACGGAACATAGATAGTACAGAATATAAATGTCTGTCAAGTATAAAATCATAATATAGGTGAAATTTATTAAATCGCCCTTCCTCCGACGGGGAAGGTTGAGGAGGTGAAGCAAATTCAAAGTTAGACCTTTCTCCAGCGCATTTGATAAAAAACCTGCCCCACGTCCCATACACTGTCAATCTGCGCGCTTTGAAGCTCGATATTATGATGGTACCGAAATAAAATTATTAGGGTCAGCTATTTCCCACCCCGCATCACCTTGACCGCCTCATCCAGCAAACCCTGACATGACGCGCACAACACATTCCCGCCCTGCGTCGGATCATTGTCTGTCCAGCTGCCCACCACGCCGCCAGCGCCTTTGATGATCGGGATCAGGGCGGCGATGTCGTAGATTTGGAGTTTGGGGTCCATGGCGATATCGAGGTGGCCTGCCGCGAGAAGTGCGAAGAAATAAGCATCGCCTCCGAACCTATGTGCGGTGACCGATTTGCGTAAGGTTTCGAAATTGGAATGATCGTCATATAAATAGGGCGAGGTGGTGCCTAAAGCGGCTTTGGACAGCCGCATGGGCTGCCGGACGCGGATTGCATTGGTTTTGCCCCTGTGTTTGTGCCACGCACCATCTGGGTTGCCGTAAAACATTTCGCCAACATATGGTTGGTTCATGACGCCGAGCAGGGGCTGACCGTCTCTGTAAAGGCCAATCAGGGTCGCCCAAGTGGGCATGCCGATAACGAATGATCTGGTGCCATCAATGGGATCAAGCACCCAAGAATAAGTTGAGACGGCGGGTTTATTGTCAAATTCTTCGCCGATGATGCCGTGGGTGGGAAAATGCTTTTCGATCATTTCGCGGATGACGCGCTCGGCACTTCTGTCGGCCTCAGTCACGGGGTCCCAGCCTGCGTCCAGCTTGTTGTCGATGGCTATGTTCTTGCGAAATTGGGGCAGGATGATTTTGGCAGATGCCTCGGCCAGCTCTAAGGCGAAGGCTGTTAGATCGTCGATTTCTTGGGTGGGGGACATATTTTTACCGATCAATTTGGGAGTTTCAAACATAACTAAATGGGCAAATCTTGCCATCAAAATCGTGAAATCGGCGTTTTATGTTGCAATGCAACATTGTGTGTATATCTATGCGAAAACTGCATGACTAGTGTAACTAATTGTTTTAAATATATTTAATTCCCACATATGTTCAGTTTTTGTCGTTTTATGACCAAATGATCAATTCTTACCGAATTAGCACTTGAAAGCTTAATATTGCAGTGCCAAATATCTTTCACGAGATGAGGCTTTGGTCTCTCTCTGCCCTTCTTGGGCGTTTCCTCCCTAGACTTCGGGCCGGTCACTTTTGTGTATCGGCCCTTTTTTTTATTTCGGCGGTGAATCCGCCCGGGTTTTTTATTTTGGCGGTGAATCCGCCGGGGTTTTGCGTTTACTCTGCGGCGAGGCGCTTTGCGGTTTGTTGCTCGATGGCGGGCAAGAACATGGCCAGTTCCTTTAAAACCCGGGCGATGGCTGCTTCAACATCAGCAAAGCTCTTGTTCTGTTCGATGCGCGCCTCGTCCATATAAAGGGCGCGGTTGATTTCGATTTGCAGGGCATGGCGGTTATGATGTGGGCTGCCATGGGTTTCAGTGATGAAGCCACCCGCATAAGGCCTATTGCGCACCACGTGAAAGCCTTCCTTGGCAAAGAATTTTTCAATTTCTGAAGAAAGTTCGCGGTTGCAGGCCGCGCCAAACCGGTCGCCCAACACAATATCAATTTGTGGCTCATGATGGGACTTCAAATTGCGGACCGCTGAAGAGGGCATGGAATGGCAATCCATCAAAAGACAGAACTGCGTTGCAGTATAAGCCTCTTCAATCATGGCGGTTAGCGTTCGGTGATAGGGGCGGTAGATTGCATCTATGCGACCCAGTGCATCATTCAGATTTATTTTGCCACGGTAAATGCCTTCACCTTCAGCGACGAGTTTTGGAATGGTGCCAAGACCGGATGCAACGCGCGGCGAACCGGGATTCATATAGCCCGGTAGATTTTCCAAAAACATGCGCGGGTCAAGTTCGTAGGGCTCGCGGTTGAGATCAATATAAGCGCGAGACACAAGTGCCCTGAGCATGGGCGAACCGTTGTTCAGACAGCTCTTAAACAGAACATCGACAAAGCAATCTTCAGATTGGCGCAGTGCGGCGGGCGCAAGCCTTGATTGCTGGATAAATTCTATAGGCAAAAATGATCCACTATGAGGGGAATTATAGACGATGGGCGAAACCCATTCCTCCGGTGCCAATATTTCAAAATAGCGTTGGCTCATCAGCCGCTTTTCCTCAAGTTAAATACACTATGAACTCAGCCAACGCTGCTGTCTATATTCTCAAATGTCATTTTGGTTCACACCCTGTTTACCGCTGGCAGGTAGAAACACCTCCAGGAAGCCATGACTTGACCGAATTTCATTGGCAGCACATAAAGAGTACCATGGTAAAAATTTTACTTGCAGAAGATGATGATGATTTGCGGCGCTTTCTCGTCAAGGCGCTGGAAAAGGCTGGACACCGGGTTTCACCTTTTGCCGAGGGTGCATCAGCCTATGAGGAAATCAAGCAAGCCAGTTTCGATTTGTTGCTCACTGATATTGTGATGCCTGAAATGGACGGCATTGAACTGGCCAGGCGTGCGGCAGAGCTTGACCCTGCTTTGAAGATTATGTTCATCACGGGTTTTGCTGCCGTGGCTTTGAACTCCGATTCCAACGCGCCCAAAGATGCGAAAGTTTTGTCAAAGCCGTTTCATCTGCGTGATCTGGTGGATGAAGTGAACCGCTTGATGGCGGCATAAACGCCACACTTGCCTTTAAACCAAGTGGCCGATATACGCAGCCAAATGTTTTTAAACAAAGTGGGCGGTTAGCTCAGCGGTAGAGCACTACGTTGACATCGTAGTGGTCGTTGGTTCGATCCCAATACCGCCCACCATTTTCTCCCATTGTAATCAATTGGTTCGAGGCGATATTGCTGTCGGTCGAATATGAGCGACCATGTTTTGTGGCGGTGTTGTGGCGGTAAACACAGAACAAGCATCGAACGCTGCGAGTGATGACGCGCAAAATTCGACGATTTAAGATGAGAAATATTTAGCCGTTTACGACCAAGAGGCCTGCCAAATTTTTACGCTGTTTGACGCTCAGGGGAACTATCGGCCTAATCGTCAGTGCGTCAAGTTTTTCAAGAATAATGTTCGTTGCACTTGCAGCTTCATGTAAATGCTCTGGATCAAATGTTTCGTACCAAGATGTAGCGTCTTTCTTGCCATGACCGAGCCAAAGGCTCCGTTGCTCGCGATCAACGGCTACCTCTTTTAAGCCGCGAACCCGCGTCGCCATAAAGTGGCGTAAGGTGTATTGGGTGATACGTTTGATGCCTTTCGATTCAGCATTTGCGATTGCAATATTAAAGGGCTCCGTGTCGCCTTTTCTCAAGCGTCTGAAAAGATCATTAATCTCAGGTTTTGCACAACCACTCTTAATTAACATCCACTTGAAGGTGCGGCGCTTAAACTGTGCTTTGATATGAGTAGCCGCAGAACGCTCAACTTTGGTAACGCCGCTCTTTGATTTCTTCAGGTCATATGAAAGTGGTTTATCCTCTGCCCAGAATTCAAACCAACCTCTAAGATTTTCTGTCAACTTAATAACAGGACGACGCTTCTTATTTTGTTTCCTGTTGGGTGGGTTGAGA
>JANYHN010000041.1 GCA_025359045.1 Hyphomicrobiales bacterium
CGAAAGCCTTCGCATGACCCCGCTCTATGCCCAAGTCAAATCCCATATCCTTGATCAAATCCGATCCGGCACTTTGACCGCTGGCAAGCGCGTGCCATCAGAAAATGAATTGGTCACGCAATTCAATATCAGCCGCATGACAGCCAATCGTGCACTGAAAGAACTCACAGCTGACGGCTTCCTCGCCCGCGTGCCCGGAGTGGGAACTTTCGTGAGAGAAGCAACGCCGCGTACCAGCTTGATCGAACTCCGCAACATCGCCGATGAAATTGTCGCCCGCGGTCACCACTACTCATCACGTATTGAAGATTTACGCGAAGTCACCGCGTCACCAAATTTGATTGAAGATTTCGAACTCAAATCTCCAACGCCACTTTTCCATATTGCCATTGTGCACGAAGAAAACGGAATGCCTGTTCAATTTGAAGATCGCTACGTTAACCCCTTTTCAGCACCAAATTTTTTGAAGCAGAATTTTGCGGAGCAAACACCAACAGCCTATCTCCTCAGCTTGCTTCCTGCTGATGAACTCGAGCATAATGTCGAAGCCATCATGCCCGATGCCAATCAACAGCGCCGATTAAAAATCACCAGCGCAGAACCATGCCTCTCGCTCCATAGACGAACATGGTCGGGTGGCCATGTCGTTACGTCAGCAACCCTCATTTATCCCGCCAGCAGGTACGCGCTTTACAGCCGTTACCAAACTACGAGCAAACAACAATGAACACACGCCGAGACAATTCCCGTATCATCCGCGCAGCTACAGGCACAAAACTTTCTGCCAAATCATGGCTTACGGAAGCGCCCCTGCGAATGCTCATGAACAACCTCGATCCCGGCGTGGCCGAACGGCCAGAAGAACTTGTGGTCTATGGCGGTATCGGCAGAGCGGCGCGAAATTGGGAAGCATATGACCAAATCGTCGCTTCACTGAGATCGCTGGAGGATGATGAAACCCTTCTCGTGCAATCGGGCAAACCCGTTGGCATTTTCCGCACACACAAAGATGCGCCACGCGTATTGATCGCCAATTCAAACCTTGTGCCGCATTGGGGCACATGGGAAAAATTCCACGAACTCGACCGCAAAGGCCTGATGATGTATGGCCAGATGACGGCAGGGTCTTGGATTTACATCGGCACCCAAGGCATTGTGCAAGGCACCTATGAAACTTTCGCCGAAGTAGGCCGCAAACATTATGGCGGCGATCTCACAGGAAAATGGTTTCTAACCGCAGGCTTGGGCGGCATGGGCGGCGCTCAACCACTGGCCGCCGTGATGGCTGGTGCATCAATGATCGCCATTGAATGTCAGCCATCCAGAATTGAAATGCGCCTCAAAACCCGATACCTCGATTTCCAAGCACCTACAATTGAAGAGGCCTTGAAAATGATCAAAGCATCACCCAAACCCATCTCCGTCGGCGTTTTGGGCAATGCCGCTGAAATTCTGCCAGATATGGTGAAGCGCAAAATTCTGCCCGATGCCGTAACCGATCAAACTTCCGCCCATGACCCTATCAATGGCTATTTACCGATCGGTTGGACATTAGCCGAGTGGGAAGACAAACGCGCCAGTAATCCGGAGGCTGTAAAAGCCGCTTCCATGGCTTCGATGAAGATCCATGTGCAAGCCATGCTTGATATGCAAAAGCTCGGCGTGCCCACGTTAGATTATGGAAATAACATCAGACAAATGGCCTTGGAAATGGGTTTGAAAAATGCCTTTGATTTTCCCGGCTTCGTTCCTGCATACATTCGCCCACTGTTTTGCCGTGGCATCGGCCCTTTCCGTTGGGCAGCTCTCTCGGGCAACCCTGAAGACATTTACAAAACCGATCAGCGCGTCAAAGAACTGATCCCCGATGATAAGCACTTGCACAATTGGTTGGATATGGCGCGTGAACGTATTGCGTTCCAAGGCTTGCCTGCACGCATCTGTTGGGTGGGGCTCGGCCAGCGCCACAGATTGGGATTGGCGTTTAATGAGATGGTAAAAAATGGCGAGCTCGAAGCACCCATCGTCATCGGCCGCGATCATCTGGACTCAGGCTCAGTTGCATCGCCCAACCGCGAAACCGAGGCGATGCTTGATGGCTCCGACGCTGTGTCCGATTGGCCGCTGCTCAATGCCTTGCTTAACACGGCAAGTGGAGCAACATGGGTTTCAATTCATCACGGTGGCGGGGTAGGTATAGGCTATTCGCAACATGCAGGCATGGTGATTGTGGCCGACGGCACTGATGATGCAGCAAGAAGGTTGCGAAACGTGTTGTGGAATGACCCTGCTACAGGTGTCATGCGCCATGCCGATGCAGGATATGACATCGCTGTCGACTGCGCCAAGGAGCAAGGTTTGAAACTGCCGGGGATTACGATTTAGGGGCTGAGCAGCGAAACAGTATAAGCCGCAGCACCGCCCAAAACGACAGACATGACCAAACCTAAAACATAGGCAACAACCGAACCCGAACCACGCCTTCTGAATTTATGGCGCGTTCTGGGCTTGGAGTATTTAAGCTCAATGGCAGCAGCCAACGCGCCTGCAACAATCGTCATGACCAAAGTCAACGCAGCTGCAGTTGGCGATCTGAAAACCATTATCAACGGAATAACCAGCGTCAGTGGCACGCTGATCAACATCACGCCGTAAAGCTTCCAGCGAGTGATCCAACTCGCGGGCAGAGGCGAAACTTTCAAAAGATCTGGTGTATCTTCAGAACTGATGGCTAGCCCCGTGATATCACCCACCAACTTGGCCGCTGCGAATACGCTCATGAAGGCCGCTCCCGGCATCAGCAAAAGCAATTTTGTCGCCTGCCCAAAGCCAACCAAAAGCGGTGTCATGAATATCAGTTGCAACAACACATTATAAACCAATGATGGCTCGCGCAGCAGTAATAAATATTCTTTTCGAATGATCATGAAGCCAGCGTGATTGCTGAATGATTTACGAATGTCGACGCTTTTTGCAGGCTTTGCCACATGCTTGTTGGCGGCAGATTGATAAACTCTCAAAAACTGCGTCTGCAAAGACCATGCGGTAAACCAAAACAGCGTGACGGCAGCACCGATCATGATGATCAAAGCGAGTGGATCACCAAAGCTCGCACGACCGGGTAAGCCTGATATCCCATCAATACCAACCCCGTGCGACAAGCACCAAAGGTAAAGACTTTGAAACCGGCCTTGATCCCCACTGCCCAAATGCGGCGCCAGTTGAGACACAACAAAAATTGCAGCACCGATAAAAGCTGCAATAATTTGAATAACCCGCCGCGCAGAACCTGGGCCAACAAAATGCACGATCAACAACGTCAACCACAGCCCTATACTTGTAGCCAAAATTGAAATTGTGACGACAACTGCGAGTATGCCAAAAAGCTCCGGGTTATTGATTGCGGCAATCGGGATGAGTAAAGGAAAGAGAAACAGCGCGTTCCAGAAAACCATAGAAATTGAAATGCCAGCGAGCTTTGCCATAATGACTTTCGCTGGAGATATGGGCGAGGTAAACAGCAATTCCAAATCACCCTGTTCATAAAGCGTGTGTTGGGCTGATCGCATCGAGCCACTGATGTTAAAGGTGAAGGCCGTAGCCGCACTGATAAAAATCATCACCGCAATATAGGTGCTTGTCTCAATGGCCACATTGAGGCTCAAGGCCAGATAAACGCCCAAGCCGAAATAGACCAGCATCAATCCCAGCCCAGCCCAACGCACAGTGGGTGAAAGTTCCATTGAGCGCCATGTCACCCGCACTTCATGCATGAACAGCCACGGGATTGAACCTGCACGCAACAGAGGTTTCATTTCAGATCGGTCGTCAAACGAATGAATGCATCTTCAAGCGTGGCATCAGATGCGCCACCTGAATGCTGCAGCTCTTGCGGCGTGCCCTCGGCCAACAATCGCCCACCTGCAATAATGCCAATGCGGTCAGCCAGTCGTTCGGCCACTTCCAGAATATGCGTGGTGATGATGACGGTGGCCCCTGCATCAACTTGCGCCCGCAAAGCATTCTTCACTGTTCGCGCCATCGTCGCATCAAGGCCTGTTAGCGGCTCATCCAAAATAAGCAGTTTTGGTTTATGAATAAGGGCCCCTGCCAAAGCGACCTTTTGCTTCATACCGCGCGAGAAACCTTCACAGCGCGTATCACGCACCTCCCACAGCTCTAGCCAGCGCAGCAATTTTTCGGCCTCTTGGGCTGCCTCATCCGCCGCGATGTTCCAAAGGCCAGAAATGAAGGCGAGATATTCAACCGGAGTCAACTTGTCATACAGCATCGGATCGTCAGGCAGCCACGCGGTGATCGCCTTTGCTGCTTCGGGATTTTTGCTAATATCATTGCCATAAATTTGAACGACACCAGAATCGGCATTGAGCAAACCCACCACGATCCGCAACGTCGTAGTCTTGCCCGCACCATTGGGGCCGAGCAGTGCATAGAGTTGCCCGGCAGGAATTGAGAGCGATAAATCTTGAAGAACAACTTTATCGAAAGATTTAGACAGATTCGAAATCTGAAGTGCAATCGCATCAGCCATTCATTGTTTTCCCGGTGTAGCCACGTCATAGCGACCTCGTGAGATGAAATCAAACAACGTGTCTCATACCACAACACCTAGCGACAACGCGTCCAACATCGTTTAGAGGAGGCGGAAAATTCGAAAAGGAACAGCCTATGACACAAGTCGCAAAACCCGCATTGCCAGACCATTTGAGCATCGATTCCAAAAGCCCGCACTTCAACGAAGCTGTCCTCGCCCACCAAATCGGCATCCGCTTAAATGGTGTGGAAAAAACCAATGCCGAAGAATATTGCATCTCCGAAGGCTGGGTGCGCCTGCCAGCCGGAGGCAAATCCAAAGACCGCTACGGCAATCCGATGACGGTGAAGATTTCGGGCAAGGTTGAGGTTTATTATGTGGAGGGATGAACTATCTCTTCCATTCCACCCCTCCTCCAGGGGTGCTCAGTCTGCGCAGAAGACAGGAGGGGGCAGCTAAATCCCACCAGAAAAATCAAGCCTTCTCATTCACTTAAAAAATAAATGCCTAAAATAGAAATAAAACTTGACAGCGTACGGTGCACGCCCTATATCTGGCTAGTCTCCACAATTGGGCCTGCCCTTCTGGAACACCCCTCATCAACAACAGTCTTGAGCCCATCATGAAGACGACGTTGGGCGGGGTGGGGAAACACTCATCATCCAAAATCTATGAGTATCGATATCTGGATCGAGATAATTTAACTTTAAAAGTGATACTCCGTATACTGATTATTTTGCTCATATCAAAAAATACTCCTCTCTTGCTTGTTTCACTTTCGTAAAACAAGCTGCTCTCTCCCGCGAGGGGAGAGAGTTGAGTTGGGGAGTGGAGCTATTTCATACGGAATAGATCACCCCTCCCCCGTTGGGGGAATGTGGCGCTGTTGCCCCAGATGAGGGCTGCGTCTGTTTCGCCGCAGTGACACGAGTTGAGGGATTTCTCAGATTTCGGTGGGATTTCGGTGACACCCCTGGACTGCACCCCACTTAATTGAAACCAACTGAGTCTACGTTAAGGCCCCTCACCCTCCCAGCCCTCTCCCCAAAGGGGAGAGGAGGTGAAGAAATGCGCTCTCTAATTACACGCAATCTCCAGCCTTCTAGCTAATGTGCGTCATGTCTAGCACTTCATCCGCATACATGCTCATATCCAAGCTGTAAGGAGTTCCACCATGAGCTTGATGCAGTTGATCTATGCTTCCACGCCGTTTGGGTTTGATAATCCGACTTTGAATCAGATTCTTTCGGTGGCGCGTCGCAACAATGCGCGTGATGACATTACCGGGGCGCTGATTTGTCGGGCTGATATTTATATGCAATTGCTCGAGGGGCCGCGTGCGGCGGTGACGGCCAGCTTTCATAAAATTTTGAGCGATGATCGGCATCTTGATGTGGTGTTGATCGGTTGTGGCGATATCAAAACGCGGATGTTTCCGAAGTGGCATATGAAAGACGATCCGGCGCAGTCTTGGATGTGGACGCAGGAGCAGGTTGCCGCGGGTGCCATTGACCAGGCTTCGGCCGATGATGTGCGCGCGGTGTTTGAAAGGCTTTTAAGAGAGTCGTGATATCTATATGAAAGCACTTTCCAAAGTCAAAATTCTTGATTTTACCCGTGTGCTGTCTGGCCCTTATTGTACAGCGATGCTGGTTGATATTGGCGCGGATGTGGTCAAGATTGAACCGCCGCAGGGCGATGATTATCGGCACATTGGGCCGTTTCTTGAAGATGGATCGAGTTCGCTGTTTGCAACGGTGAACCGTGGCAAGCGCTCGGTTGTGTTGGATTTGAACAATGATGCTGATCGCGCGGTGGCATTGAAACTGGCGGCTGATGCCGATGTTATGGTGGAAAATTTTAGACCGGGTGTGGCGGCAAAACTGGGCATTGGATATGAGGCGCTATCGATCATCAATCCCAAACTCATTTACGCTTCAATCTCGGGCTTTGGCCAGACTGGCCCCATGGCCCAAAGACCCGCTTACGACATCATCGTGCAAGCGATGAGCGGCATCATGTCGGTGACCGGAGAACCTTGTGGCCCGCCCACTTTGATTGGCGAGTCGGTGGCCGATGTTGTCTCTGGTCTCTTTGCATCATGGGCAATTTTGGCGGCCCTCAACCAGCGTCACATCACAGGCCTTGGCCAGCATCTCGATATCAGCATGCTGAGCAGCATGTTGGCCTTGCAGCCCTTAGTGGCCGCGCGTCTGTTTGCTTCAGACAAGGCCCCAAAACGCGTGGGCAACAGACACCCGATTTCGGCACCCTTTGGTGCATTCATAGCGCAGGACGGCATGTTTATGCTGGCGGTGTTGAATGATAAGTTGATGAGGTCTTTGGCTGCCGTGATTGATGAGCCGTTGATTTTATCTGATCCGCTTTTTGCCACCGATGAATTGCGTTTTCAAAATGAAAGTGTTTTGCGGGCGTATATTGAACGCTGGTCAAGCCGTCTTAACGCGCATGAGGCGGTCGAACTTCTACTGGCGGCTGGAGTGCCCGCTGCTGAAGTGTTGGATGCCAAACAGGCCAATGCGCTGGTGGGCAATACGAGGCCACAGCGTCAGCCTGTGAAATTTTCTGCCGCGGTGAATGATCAGCTTGCGCCAGCACCCAAACTGGATGAACATGGATCAACAATTCGTCAACATGCTTGGAAGATAATATGACTCGTTTTAACGCCGAACTTTTCGATACAGCTGTGGTGGGTTCGATTACCGAGTTTTGCAAAAATATAATTGCCCCTGAAGCGCGCGCCACAGATCAACAAGCTCGCGCTTCCGCCATGAACCACCGCCAAGCCTTGAGTGAGATGGGTATTATGGGCTTGAACCTGCCTGCTGAATATGGCGGCATGGGGCTTGATGCATTTACGTTTTTAGAATCGATGGCAACCCTTTCTGGCACATGCGCTTCCACAGGCTCGTTTGTATCGGCGCATTTCTTGGCTAGTGACTCAATCAAGTTTGGTGGCAGCGAAGAACAACGCCAGAAATATCTGCCGCTGCTGGCTTCGGGCCAAGCGATTGGCGCATTTGCGTTGACTGAACCAACAGCAGGTTCAGACCCCGCCAGCATGTCTACCAAAGCGGTGCGTGACGGCGATTTCTATCACATCAAAGGCACCAAACATTTCATATCAAATGCGGGCTTTGCTGATCTATTGGTGGTCTATGCCTCCACTAACCCAAGTGCTGGCGGCAAAGGCATTTCGGCCTTTGTGGTCGAAAGGAAAGATGGGGGCGTCACTTTAGGCAAGGCTGAATCCACGATGGGCCTTCGCGGTGCTCATGCCTTTGAATTTTCAATTGATACGAAAGTGCCAGCCGCAAATATATTAGGCGAAGAAGGCTCAGGATTTCGCACGGCGATGAAAACCCTGGATGCAGGCCGGATCGATATCGCGATGTGTTCCGTGGGCATTGCCGAGGCTGCTTATGCGGCGGCGCTTGAGTGGATGAAAACCCGCAAGATGGGCGGCGTGAATATTTCTAGCTATCAAGGCCTGCAATGGATGCTGGCTGATATGGCAACCGACATTGCCGCTGCGCGCGGCCTATGTTTGGCAACAATTCATAAACGCATGAAGGGCGAACGCTATTCACTCGAAGCGTCAATGGCGAAATTATTTGCCTCCGAAATGGCCGGCCGTGTGACGGATATGGCCCTGCAAATTCACGGTGGTTATGGCTTCACCCAAAGCTACGATGTGGAACGCTATGTGCGCGATGCGCGCATCATGCGCATTTATGAAGGCACGTCTGAAATCCAGCGGAACATTATCTCGCGGGCCTTGCTGGCCGATTAAAGCGCGGCGGCAATGGCGTGTGCTGCGGCCAGTGTTGCGATTTCATATTTGGGATTAAGAAAGACGGGCCAACTCGACATTTTCATAATCACCATCTCATGCGCAAAGTCGATGTAAATCCATTGCCCGAACACACCCCGCGCCATAAGGTTGCGTGACTTTGAATCTTCAATCCACCATTTGTTGTGATAAGCCCCTTGCGGCAACGCAATGTTATAAGGTTCGGGAAACATCTGATGATTGCCATTGCGCGTGGTTTCAATCCAATTTGAAGGCACAATGCCTGCCCCACCCGATAACACCATCTGCCCAAAGCGGCCATAATCGCCAAGCGTGGCGTTGAACCCGCCGTCAGCAATAGCATAACCCGCGCGGTCAACCGTGAAGCATCCGCTCTCTTCTACGCCAAGTTTCTGCCACAGTTCCTCTGAAATAATTTGCGGCAAGCGTTTGCCCGTCACGCGTTCCATCGCAAAAGCCAGAACATCCGTTTCAATCGAGCGGTATTCAAAAGCGGCACCATGCGGCCTGATTTTTTCTTTTAGACCAACGATCTGCTCCCAAATATGTGTGGGCCATTTAAGGTTGGGACCACTGCCGGGCGGGATTGGTTTCCATCCTGAGGCCACATCAAGCTGGCCCATATCGGAATGCGGGTCAGTGTAAGTCTCATCGAACTTAACGCCAGTGGTCATGTCTAAAACATGCTGGAGCGTGGCTCCTGCCCATCCGGTTTGCACGAGCTCTGGCATATAATGGGTAATGAGTTGCATGGGATCAAGCAAGCCGCGTTCGACCAAAATTCCACACGCCATACCAGTTATTGACTTCGCAACTGACTGCGAAAGATGCAGTGAACGCGGCGTCATGGTGCCGAAATAGCGCTCATAAACCACTGCACCCCGGTGCATCACCAGAAAGCCATCGGTGTAAGTTTCATCGAGGAGTGACGAGAGCGAAGTTGGAGCGCCACTCAGACTTCTCACATACAACCCATCAAAATTTTTCTCGCGCCGCTCCAACGCATGCACTGGCCCATCTCCGCGCCAAACTTCAACTGTCGGCACGACTTCGCGCATGTGATGAAACGACCACCGATTCCAAGGTGCTCTATCCCATTCCATGGGCGGAAGGGGATTTTTATGGGAAGGTGTGGTGTTCATTACGAATGACCTGCTGACTGACGAGCGCAAACTATCTTACACTATATAGCATCTCGTCAACGTCATCATTCCTCCCTTGTAGTAAGGGAGGAATGATCAAACTTTAAGGTGCCTTCGGCGCAACAACTGGCGTCTGGCCGGGGTTAGCTTTGTTCAAGGCGTCAATCAAAGGCTGAGAGGCCTCAACGCATTGTTTCATCGGCTCATCGCCGCAATTAATGCGCAAACCCTGACCGTTACCAAGCATCAGGCCAAAGCCTTTGCCCATCATCATGCCACCACGAGGGCCATCCATGCCACCATGATGACGACCTCCACGATGCTTTCTGTTAAACCAACCACCATCTTGCTGGTCATCGTTCGGGCCATTATCGGCGGTTTGGTCGTCAACAGAAAGTGCGGGCTTTGCGGCGGGATCAATCGGCGGGGTTGTGGTCTGCGCCAATGCAACGGTGCCTAACAAGGCGACAACACCGATTCCAACGAGAAAACGTTTCAACATGAAAACTCCTAACTCAAAAACTTGGGATCATGTCCCAGTACAATCAGGACGTTTGGTAAAACAGTTTCCGTTGCAACCACATTTTAAAAATAGAAAAGCCCCGCTCGGTTAAAAGCGGGGCTCTCAATAAAACGAAAATTATTTCTTCAAATTCGTCCAGATTTTATTATATATCTCAACCACTTCTGGCGGACAAGGTGGCACAAACTCCGGAACGGGAGCACTCGCCGGACGATTAATTTCTGGTGAATTTTTGAACGCATCTGGCAGCGAAGCCAAGCCACCAACAATGCCGTTGTCATAACCAGCAAAATCAGAGGCCAGTGCTGCGTTGGCAGGGTCCATTATAAAGTTTTGGAAAGCCTTTGCATTATCCATGTTCTTGGCACCTTTGAGCACCGCAACATTGTCCATCCAACCTTCGATACCTTCTTTGGTATAGGCAAAAGTGGCAGAAGGCATAGCTTTGCGAATGCGGTAGGAATCACCATTCCAATCTTGCGATACGATCACGTCACCGGACGTCATCTTGGCCTGAGTGTCATAGCTGAATGTTTTCCAGAATGGCTTGGCAGCCAATAAGGTGTCGTTCAGCTTCTTCAAGTTCGCTTTGTCAGCACCACAGCGCGGAATGCCGATATAACGCTCGGCTGCATGCATGACCGAATTGATGTCATCAAGCATGTTAATCTGGCCTTTCAGCTCATCGGGCGGATTAAAAAGAATGGCCAAGGTGTCAATTGGGCCTTTATATTTGTCAACATTGATCGAAAACGTTGTCATGCCAAATTGCCATGGAACCGAATAGTGACGCCCTGAATCCCAATAAACGTCCACAAACTCAGGCTTCATATTTTTAAAATTCGCCATTTTATTGGGCTCAGTTTGCTCCAACAATCCGTCGCCAATCATCAATTTAACACTGTAGTCTGATGGCACAACAATATCGTAGCCAGAATTTCCGGCACGCACCTTCGACAGCATAGTTTCGTTTGAATCGTATTCATCAACAGTGACTTTGACATCAAATTCTTTTTCGAATTTTTTGACAAGCTCAGGGTTTGTATAGTTGCCCCAATTGTAAATATGCAATTCACCTGCGGCCATTGCTGGCGAAACTGCAAATGCCAAAGTTAAGGCCGTAGCGGCCAACAGAAGTTTCTTCATAGATTTTCTCCCTAAGTTAAACTTTAAACTATGATTTCCGTGACTTTGAAATGATGAAGGAAACGGAAATAAACAATATTGATACCATCAACAAAATGGTCGAGATGGCATTAATCTCAGGCGTCATCGGCCTGCGAATTTGGTTCCAGATAAATAGCGGCAAAGTGGTTTGACCCGGCCCTGCCACCAATTGCGTGATTGTAAAATCATCAAATGACACAATAAAGGCAAGCGCTGTTCCCGATGCTATGCCCGGCATCAATAAAGGAAGTGTAATGCGCTTGAAGGCTTGCCAAGGGGAAGCATAAAGGTCAGCCGCGGCATTTTCCAATGTCAGATCCATATCCTCAAGGCGAGCTTTTATCGGCATATAAGCGAATGGAATGCAGAACACCGTATGGGCGATAATGATATTACCAATACCGAAGTTCAAACCAAAGGCTCCCGCGATCAATGCGAAAAAAGATAGAGTTGCCACAGCCGTTATAATTTCAGGCACCATCAATGGTAGATTGATGATCATAAAGGCCCAAGACATGCCAGGCCAAGGTTTAACCCGCGTTGTACCGATTGCAGCAAGCACGGCAGCGATGGTTGAGAAAATCGTCGCTGTAAATGAAATGATCAGTGTGTTTTTAGTTGCCGAATAGAATTCTTGGTTCTCAAAAGCAGCAGCATACCAACTCAGCCCCAAACCTTCGAACTTTGTTATCTGCGAGCCGCTGTTAAACGAAAAAATCATCAATACGAGAATCGGCGCATAGAGAATGATCAAGCAAATGATCGCAACCGTACCAAAGCCTGCTTGTCTTTTGAGATCCAATGTTTTGTTGAGATCAGCCATGCTTCACTGGCCCCGTTTCATTACGTGAATAGAAATAGAGCGCCACCAAAACGGCCGCCATCAAAATCAAAGCTTGTGCCGACCCCAATGGCCAATTACGACCCGACCCAAATTGCTGTGCAATCAAATCGCCAATCATCAGATGACGACCACCACCCAAAATAAGTGGTGGAACATAGGCACCAAGTGCCGGAATAAAGACAAGCAAACTGCCAGCCACAATGCCTGGCTTGGCGAGTGGAATAATGATGCGTTTTAGAACCTGCCAGCGCGAAGCATAAAGATCATAACCCGCTTCAACCAAACGGAAATCCATTTTTTCCAAGCTGGAATAAAGTGGTAAAATCATGAAAGGCAAGAACGAATAGAGCAAGCCTAAAATGATCGCAAAATCAGTGTAAAGCATGACAATAGGTTTATTGATAATATGGAAATAGATGAGAAGATCATTGATCAGACCTTCGTCGCGGATGATGAACATAATCGCCACAGTCCGCACCAGTAAGTTCGACCAAAATGGGATGGTAATGAGCAAAACCCACCAATTGCGTTGTTCAGGCGGCCTTGTTGCCATGAAATAAGCCGTGGGAAATCCGAGAAGCAAGCACACAACCGTTGTAAAGAGCGCATAGAAAATAGAACGACCATAAATAATCAAAAAGTCTGGCGCAAATTGCAGCGTATCGTCAAAAATGTCACGCTGAAATAGAAAGTTCAAATAAGCGTCAGTTGAGAATTGCCAAACCACGCCTCCATTTTGATAAGGCTTCAGGAATGAATAAATGCAAATCAAGACCAGGGGCAATACACCGAATACAAAAACGATAAATAAAGATGGTAAAGTCAAAAATCTTGATCGCCGCGAAACGGCCATGTCATTTTCGGCAGCAACTTGAGCGGCAGGCGAGAGAGGAGCATCCATCATCAATCCCTCAAAATCCGCGCCGTGCCTTCATCAATCGAAATGCCCACTGGCGCACCAACCTTAAAACCATTCTGGCCAGAGCCGCCTTCATTTTGTTGGCGCACCATAAAATGCGTGCCGTCATCGAGCTTCACGTGATAGTGTGTGTCAGTTCCAAAATACACAGCGTTTTCGAGAACACCCTTCATCTGTCCCTGTTTCACCGCGCATAAATTTGAATGTTCCGGACGAATAACAACAGTCACTTTGCCTGATGATTTCATCCCATCATCAGCCGAAGCTGCAATTTCAGGCCCGCAGTCGAGCTTTACTTTCGAAGTTCCCTTGACTGAGCTTTTCACAGCCCCACTCAGGAAATTTGTCTCGCCAATAAAGTCCGCCACAAAGCGCACAGCGGGGCGGTCATAAATATCGTGCGGTGAACCCACCTGCAAAATCTTGCCCTTGCTCATGACGGCAATACGGTCACTCATGGTCAAGGCTTCTTCTTGATCATGGGTAACGAAAATAAACGTGATACCGGTTTCGGTCTGCAGGCGCTTCAACTCAATCTGCATATCTTTGCGGAGTTTATAGTCAAGCGCCGACAAAGGCTCATCAAGCAGCAAAACCTTTGGCTTAGGTGCGAGTGCGCGCGCCAGTGCAACGCGCTGTTGCTGCCCACCCGAAATCTGGCTGGTCTTGCGGTCCTTCATCGGCTCCATGCGCACCAGCTTCAACATTTCAGCGACGCGTGCATCAATCTCAAGCTTAGGATTGCCCTGCATTTCCAAACCAAAGCCAATATTCTGAGCGACTGTCATATGAGGAAAAAGCGCGTAGCTTTGGAACACGGTGTTCACGGGCCGCTTATACGGCGGCAGCACCGCGATATCTTCGCCGTAAAGCATGATCTGTCCGTCGGTCGGAAAATCAAATCCAGCAATCAAACGCAGCAGCGTTGTCTTGCCGCAACCCGATGGACCTAGAAGTGTAAAAAATTCATTCTCTTTGATCGAGACCGAAACATTATCCAAGGCGGCAACTGGTTCTTGCCCTGGCGCTTTAAATACGCGGCTTGCGCCCCGCACATCGACGGCGACTTTAGAATTACTCAATCTTTGCTCTCCGGCATTTCCCCACTAAACCTATCCTAGAGCGCAAGGTCACCTTCTGCCAAGGGGCATTATAACAATTTTATGTATTAAACTGACATGCCACCATCAATGGTAAATGACTGTCCTGTAATGAAAGCGGCCTCATCTGATGACAAATACACCACCAAGCCTGCAATTTCATCAGCTTGTGCCAAACGGCCCATGGGCTGCCGCGCAATAAATGAGGCTTTAGCTTTTTCAAAATCGCCCTGCGCTTTCATCCGCTCATAAAGCGAAGGCGTTTCCACCGTGCCTGGGCAAATGGCGTTCACGCGAATGCCTTTGCTTGTGTAGTCAGCAGCCAAAGCTTTAGTCAGGCCGATTACTGCTGCCTTGCTTGCACCATAAACGAGACGATTTGGAACACCTTTGATTGAGGAAGCAACTGAGGCCATGTTGACGATGCAGCCTGAACCACGTGCCAACCAACCCGGCATAAAGGCACGGATCATTCGGTAATGCGATTTTACATTCAGATCGAAAGAGAAATCCCAATCTTTTTCTTCACATTCCATGATTGTGCCGTGATGCACAAAGCCCGAGCAGTTGAACAGTATATCAGGCGTTCCAATTTTTGCCGCGGCAGTTGCAATCGCTTCCGCCTTCAAAACATCCAGCGTCATAACCTCAATGCTACCGTGTTCAGCTGGCAATGTTTTGAGCAACTCGGCATTGATGTCTGTCGCCCAAACTTTGGCCCCTTCTTTGGCCATAGCAATGGCCGTCGCCCGTCCAATGCCTTGCGCTGCTGAAGTGATGATCGCCGTTTTACCCTGAAGTCTGCTACTCATGTGATTTGATCCGATGCTTTCTTAGTCGCATCAACATCTATAGCTAATCTTGGAGGCCAGACCAATGCCCAATAATAAAAAGCGCTGACAGCAAAAGCCGCAGCGCTTTAAACCTTTGAACCTTGATCACATCAATTAGTAAATCGGTCTGATCTTCAAAATCCGGCCACTGTTGCGGCTCACCGAGATTCGCAGACGTTCACCATCGCGGAAAGCAGTGTAGATAAAAATGCGCCCGCCACAACCAATGGCCTTTACACGCCGAAAACCAGATTGACGTAGGGACTGCCCAATTGACGTGCAGCGATCAACATAATTGTCATTATAGTTATCGTCGTAATTGTCATTGTAGCTGTCGTTATAATTATTGTCATAATAATCATTGTAGGGGTTGGTCTGGAAATTAAAATAGACACCACCTTGGTTGCCGTGGTGCCAACCATGTCCATAACCGCCGGGCGGAGGGCCAGGTGGACGTGGCGGATGAGGATAACCAATCGGCGGCTGTGGCGAAGGATTCACAGCACCAAGCGCCCCATTAAGGCAATTGCCCGTGCTTTTTTGAGAAGCACAAAAATCATTATTACCGTTCGTGTCATTAGCCAGCGCTGGCACAATGAACAACAAGGACGCTAATAGAGTTGGAACAATAATTTTTTTCATTTTTCACACCTGTCGCGATGATTGATCATCATCATAAAAATTGGCCAAACAAAGATGTAATTATGATGCCTATGAGGCAGGCAGCTTTGTCTTTCCGTCCATTGTCATGAGCGCGCTGTAAAGTTCAGGACGCCTATCTCTGAAAACGCCCCAGCTGCGCCGAAGTTCCCCTATTGCGTCAAAATCAAATTCAGCGACACAAATACCCTCTTCTGTGCGGTTCATTTCCCGAACTTTTTCGCCTTGATAATCGGCAATAAACGAACGTCCATAAAAAACATCACTTCGCCCATCTGGTGCGGTTTCTTTACCGACGCGATTAGAAGCCATTAATGGCATGATGTTAGCAGCTGCATGACCTCGCATGGTGTTTTGCCAATGTGAGCTGGAATCATAGTTTGGGTTCGGTGGCTCTGATCCTATTGCCGTGGGATATAACAAAATCTCCGCACCCATCAAAGCCATGGCGCGCGCGCATTCGGGAAACCACTGGTCCCAGCATATACCAAGACCAATGCGACCCGCTGAAGTATCCCAAACTTTAAAGCCCGTGTCGCCGGGAGAAAAATAAAACTTCTCTTGGTAACCGCGACCATCGGGAATGTGGCTCTTGCGGTAAATGCCAAGTTCTGTTCCATCTGCATCGACAATGACTGTCGTGTTGTAATGCGCCTGCCCTGACCTTTCAAAAACACTGACAGGCAAAACCACACCAAGCTCTTTTGCCAAAGCACTAAAGCGCTTTACGGTTGGATGCTTATCGAGCTCGATGGCTTGCTTCAAAAATTTTGCGTGCTGTTCAATGCAAAAATAATCAGCGTCAAAAAGTTCCTGCAGCAAAATCAGCCTTGCACCTTTTGCTGCTGCTTCACGAACCAGTGCTTCGCCCTTGTCGCAATTCTTGCTCCAATCATCGTGAGAAGCCATTTGGGTAATGGCCACTTTAACATTACGCATCTTCGAATCCTTCTAAAACATTGACAGTGTTGATGCCGATGGCTTCTATGGCATAGCCCCCTTCCATCACAAACAGCGTGGGCAATTTCATTTTCGATATTTTGGTACCATAGTATTTAAAGTCTTGTGAGGTGAGTTTGAAAAATGAAATTGGATCATCTTTGAAGGTATCAACGCCTAGCGAAACAACAAGAGCATCTGGTTTAAACAATTTTATTTTGCGCAATGCATTTTCGAGCGCGGCGCTCCACACGTCATAGTTTGTGCCCGGCGGCATGGGGTAGTTGAAGTTGAACCCCTCTCCTTTGCCCTTTCCCTTCTCATCCTTGTATCCAGAAAAATGCGGGAAGGCATCTTCCGGCGCGCCATGCAGCGAGCAAAACAGAACATCATCACGATCATAGAAAATATCCTGCGTGCCGTTGCCGTGGTGGAAATCCACATCAAGAATGGCAACGCGCGTTGCACCCGAATCTAAAAAACCTTGGGCAGCAATTGCTGCATTATTCATAAAGCAATACCCACCATAAGCGTTGTGATGCGCGTGATGGCCCGGTGGACGACACAGTGCAAAGGCTGCACGCTCGCCTGATGAAACAATCTTTTGTGCTTTTAAAGCAACTGCCGCCGATGACGTTGCCGCAGCCCACGTTCCCGCCGTGATCGCGGTTTCAGTGCTGATCGCATAATAACCAATCTTTCCATCAATAAAGCGTGGTTTCTTTTTGAAAAGCCCGGGCACCGGAAAAACAGTCGGCAAAACCTCGCCGCGAAACCCTGCTTTGATCCATTCATCCCAAGCGCCTTCGAGAAATTCCAGAAAGCCTTTGTCGTGAACTTTGCGAACGGACTTCATGTCTAATTTATCGGGGACTACAAATTCATTCATCTTGCTGCGTTTCAGTTCGCGCAAAACATATTCAATGCGCGAAGGGCGCTCGAAGGGGGTTACAAATTCACCACCATAAATTTCACCCTGTGCAAAATGTTGGCGGTGATCATCGCTGTAGGTGATTTTCATATCGGTACTCCCTAGGTGGGACTGTGCCAAGAAAAAAGCGCTGGAGCAACTCCAGCGCTTCTTAAAACTTACTACCAGCGATTAGCTGACGATTGTGAAACTGATTTTGCCGACGCCTGAAGCCGTGAGGCCGATTAGTTTAGCCGCGCCCAAACTGAGATCCAAAATCCGACCGCGAATAAATGGCCCGCGATCATTGACGCGCACAATCACCGAACGACCATTACGCAGATTGGTCACTTTCAATTTCGTTCCAAATGCCAATTTACGGTGCGCACAAGTCATGCCCATGGGCTTAAAATGTTCACCATTTGCCGTGAGACGGCCTGACTTGTAAAATGATGCCCAACCTGTTGCAGCGTGAACAGGTGCAGCAAATAGACTGAGTGCCAAAATGGCTGGTAAAACTAACTTCATCAATAAACCCCTCTATGTTGCGGTGCACCATAGAGGGGAATGTGACTTTTATGTGGCAGTCTTAGATTGCAGCTTCGACCATAATTTCAACGTCTAGTCCTGGAGCAGCAAGTTTTGGTGACTCCACAGTGGCACGCGCTGGAGTATGACCTTGCGGAACCCACGCATCCCAAGCTTCATTCATCTGCGCAAAACCTGACATGCTGGTGAGCCATATATTAACTTTCAAAATTTTCGTTTTGTCAGTGCCCGCCTCTGCGAGCGTCGCATCAATCTGCGCCAGAATATCGGCCGTCTGATCCTTCACTGATTTACCCGCAGCAGCCTCCGCCACAAAGCCAGCAAGGCGCGCTACGCCGCCGTGAACAACACAAGCACTCATGCGCTTGCCCATACCAATTCGCTTAATCGTCATTTTTTTCTCCTGTTATTTTTGGGCTCTTAGCCTAAGCTTACAACAGCATCAATCACCGCAAGCAAAGCCAGCGGTAGAACCTCAAAAGCATATGGCGCATGCAACCGTTCTAACCATTGATGATAATCACGACCCCACGGCCCGAGATTGATACAAGGGTAACCCGCAGCTTCCGGCATGGTAAATCCCGTGCCCCAGATTGGAGTGTTGGCTGCAACGACCGAAAGATCGCCAGACGCTTCGCCAAAGAAACTCATATCCGAAATGCCAGCAAAATAATTGACTGAGCCAATACCGAATGGCTTCACGGCATTTTCAATGGTGCCACGCAGTTTCTGATCGCTCATGAGAACCGCAGGATAAGGGATGGAGCCAAACCCCATAATGACCGTAGGCCTTGTGAGATGCGCAGCGGCAACCATCTCGGCAGTCACCAATCGCGACTGTTCAGGAAGATTGAACGATGCGTCTTGATGTCGAGCTTTTTGACCAGCACGTTTTTCCAACTCGGCATAGCTAATCAGATTAATATCATGGCCTGTTTGCTTCCTCGCGCGGTCAATTGCACGCTTTGCATGTGCCATCACCAACTCAAAAACCTGCGCAGGGGAACGCTTGTGCTGCATCGTATTCCAATAGACGAAAGCCTGTGCTGGCGTGGTTACGTTATAGCCCTGTTTCAAATCCTTTGCGTATAGGACTGTCGGCGGAGCAGCGATTTCTCCATCTGTTGTCTCCGACAAATCTGAAGCAAGTTCAAACTCAGTCACCAATTCAGCCGCCACATATGCGGCATTCACGCCGTCTTGCGGATAGCCAGCATGAGTCTGTTTGCCGTGTACGAAAGCGGTAATCAGTTGCTTGCCAATGGAACCATAGGTAATCACCCGACCGACCGAGCCATCACCTTGATCAGAGATCGCATCGAGATTGATGACCAACTTTATATCCAGCGCGTTGTCATCAGCAATCTTCTTAAGCAAAGACGCAGCAGACCTTGCCCCCGCTGAACGTTCTTCTTCGTCGCTAACAGCAAGAAATAGAATTGAAAGTTCGCCCTTATAGAATTCCATCGCAGCAATTCCGGCAGCCAGCCCCGCTTTCATATCGAGCAGCCCACGACCCGGTAGAAAATTACCACTTTGAAAGTCGGCTAAAGCCGCAGGGTTTTCGCCAGTCGCTTTCAGTTTCACAACAATTTCTGTCTGTAATTTTTCGGATTGAAACGCCAAATCTTTCAACGAACCAAAATCTTCAATTGACACCACATCAAAATGCCCGGTCAAAACGATAGTCTTGTTTGATCGCCCTTGCTTCAAAGCAAAAACATTGCTGCGACCAGAGGCATCATTCTCGATGGGCAAGGTCCAAACCTTTTCCAAATGTTTCAAAAAGGAAGCTAGTCGCTCAGCGTAATTAGCCTCATCTATCGAGCCTGTAACCGATGGCCAAGATGTGAGCTCAAGCGCAATTTCTTTTGCCCGCGCGGCAATATCATTCCTCATGCAAAAGTTGCATCATGCGCCAATACGGCATTGAGCAACACTTGCGCACCAGCACCACATTCTTCCAGCGTGGTTGACTCCGCCTCATTATGCGAAATGCCACCAAGACATGGAACAAAGATCATTGTCGTCGGCGCAACGCGCGCAATATAAGCCGCATCATGGCCTGCACCTGAAGCCATGTCGCGCGAGGTGAAGCCTGCTTGCTTTGCACCCGTGCGTACACATTCAATCAGCTCCGGCGCAAACTTCACGGGAGGTGATTTCCAAATACATTTCTCTTCGTAGGTCACTTTAAGTGAACCAGCAATCCTTGGCAGCATAGCGCGGAAAGATGATTCCATCTGATCGAGTATCTTCTCATCGGGATGACGCAGATCGACCGTGAAAAAAACCTCACCCGGAACCACGTTGCGGCTGTTGGGTCTGTTTTCGATCAAGCCCACCGATGCAACACCGGGTAAATGTGATGTTCCCACATCATTGATCGCATCAATCATTCGCGCTGCCGCAAGCAGAGCATTTTTGCGAAGACCCATCGGCGTTGCACCCGTATGACTCTCCTGACCCGTCACCGTCACCTCATACCAGCGCATGCCTTGCACGCCTGTGACAACGCCGATCATCTTTGACTCCGCCTCAAGAATTGGCCCCTGCTCAATATGGAGCTCAAACATCGACGAGAATTTAATCGCCCCGGCTTTATTTTGGCCCTTATAGCCAATGCGCTCTAACTCATCACCGAGCTTAATACCTTGGCGGTCTTCGCGCGAATATGCGTAGTCCGACGTGAACACGCCTGCATAAACCCCCGAACACAACATGGCCGGTGCAAAGCGCGAACCTTCTTCATTCGTCCAGTTTACGATCATAATAGGCGCATTGGTTTCGTAGCCCATGTCGACCAAAGTGCGCAAAGCCTCCAATGCACCAAGGACGCCTAGCACACCATCAAACTTGCCGCCTGTTGGCTGCGTATCGAGATGTGAACCTAGGGCAATGGGGGCCAAATCCTTGCGCTTGCCTGGGCGAGTGGCAAACATATTGCCCACTTCATCAACCTCAACCACGCAACCAAGCTTCTCGCATTCAGCTTTAAACCAATCGCGCACGCGTTTATCTTCATCAGAAACCGTCAGCCGTTTGATGCCGCCCTTGGGCGTGCCACCCATCTGAGCAGTCTCCATCAGCGAATCCCATAGGCGCTGCGGATGGATGGTGAGATTGGTTTTTGATGTCATGTTGCAATGCCTTTTTTACACTATGAAACAAAGTTTCGAAATTGAAAAGCACCTGCTTGACTCATGGGAAATTCAGACCCACAATTTGCAAAAAATAGTGGTGGGAGGTGTCTATGTATACCAAGCAAGCCCTGCATGAACTCGGCATTGATTCAAACGCGATTTCCTCAACTCAAAAAGCGGAGCTCGATGAAAAGGGCTATTCCATCGTCGAGGATGTTCTAACAAAAACCGAAATCGATGACATGCGCTCCGAGTTCGAGCGCATTCATGCCGCCGAAAATGATTGTGGTGGCCATGAGGTTCATGTTGAACCTGGTGCGCGTCGCCTTTCCAATATTTTCAATAAAACCGCCGTCTTTGATAAATGCCTCAACATTCCTGAAGTTCTGGCTGCTTCGGCCTATCTCTTGGGCGAGATCAAACTACATGGTGCGAATGCGCGTGATCCCGTGAAAGGTTATGGCAACCAGGATTTGCATGCTGATGTGCCAAAAAAATTTAAGGGTGATTGGTGGGTGGTCAACACCATGATCATGTTTGATGACATGACATTGAACAATGGCCCGACACGTGTTGTGCCAACTTCGCATTGGTGGGCGCCGATCAATGTGCCCTATGTAAACATTGGCGATTGGGAGCCTTCCCCATTATCCGCCGAAGACCAGGCACGCGTCCCCAAAGATTTGAGCGCTCCCTATCCTGGCGAGATTCTGGTGGAAGCCCCGGCGGGTTCGGCCATCATCTGCAACTCTTCAATGTGGCATTCGGGCACCATGAAGAAAGACAACACCTATCGCCGTATGCTCCATCTGACTTACACAAGGCGCGATTTACCCCAGCAGCTGGTGCAGTTAGACCACCTTACACAGGAACTCTATGAGCGCATGAGCCCGGTTCATCGGTGGCTGATGGAAATTGAACCAAAGAAAGACGGTGAAACTGTCCTCAGGCAGCCGGAGAAAAAGGCTAAGGGTTGGTGGAATTAGATATTTTAAATTTTCGAGGTTGCGATGAAAACTAAACTGATGATCTTCTTCATATCTCTGGTGTTCTTATCACATCCAGTTTTTGCCGAAGATAGCAAAAATTATGTATTAAGTGTGGAGGGCAAGGATTATGAGATTGGCCTAGACGGTTCAGTGGTGGCCAAAACCAAGGAAGGCCAGGACATCACGATTGGCCTCAAACGCAAAGAATTCAGCACATTCACAAAGGATGTTGTGTCCTTTGAACATCGCAGTGATCTTTCAGTTGCAGCCACTGATATTGAAAGAGATATCCACCAATATCTCACAGCATCGGCCTTAGGCACGCTGATTATCATCCAGCAATATGACACCCTCAATCCATCAAGTTTGACTGAACTGATGTTAAAACAGCTTTCCGCTGATGATCTGGCCACGGGTTACACCATGGACAAATCTGATTTTTCACGAACCCTTGCTGATGGCACCGTAATGAAAGGGTTGCGGGCCAACCTCAAGCACAAGAATGACGATGTCGATCTTCAAGTTTTGGCAACAGATTCAGGCGATGGCGGCGTTATCGCCATGACCAGAATCAATCACGATATGGGAGCAGCCGAAGCACCCATCATCGACCGTTTTTGGGCAACGCTGAAGCTGAAGAAGCAATAATCAAAATCACGATTCGCGCTTGGCAATATGCGACGCATAAAGTGTGAGGTCTGAAGGGCCGAGCCGTTCAGACGCTGAATTGAACTGGTGCCAATAAGGATAAATCAGCGGCAAGGCGCTGACATCATCCAGCTTCTTCAAATCGTCCGCTGTTAGCTTTAATGAGACAGCTGTGAGATTGTCTTTCAGTTGCACCTCGTTACGCGCACCCACAATGATTGATGCAACGCCAGGACGGGTAGCGGCCCAAGCTAACGTTACTTGTGCTGCCGAAACGCCACGCGCCTTGCCAACTTCAATCAGCGTATCAATAATTCTGTAAAGCCGTTCCTCATCACGGATCGGCGGTTCTGACCAACCCGAAAGATGGCGCGAAATATCAGGCTTCTGAGTGCGCGTAAATTTACCAGACAGCAACCCACCCGCAATCGGGCTCCAAATTTGAATGCCAACACCTTGGTCAACCGCAATTGGCATCAACTCATATTCAGCTTCGCGCGCTTCAATCGTATAATGAATTTGTTGCACCACAAATTTTTGAAAATTATGTCGATCTGCCGCCATCATGCATTTCATGATGTGCCAGCCCGAGAAATTTGAGCAACCCACATAGCGCACCTTGCCCTGCTTCACGAGCGTATCCAGCGCTTCCATGATTTCAGCAACAGGAGTCATACCGTCCCATTCATGCAGGAAATAAAGATCGAGATGATCGCGGCCCAAACGCTTCAAGCTGGCTTCAGCTTCATGGATTATATGGAAACGCGAGAGGCCTTGCTCGTTGGGGCCTTTGCCCATGGCAAAGCGCACCTTGGTTCCCACCATCAACTGGTCAGAGCGACCTTTGAGAATGGCACCCAATGCCTCTTCAGATTTTCCGGTGGTATAAGCATTCGACGTATCGAGAAGGTTCACACCATGATCGACTGCCATATCAACCAGCTTTTTGGATTCAGCGACAGAGAGGCTTCCCGCCATACCAAAAAATCCTTCGCCCGAAAAATTCATCGTGCCCAACGTATGCAGCGATACTTTCAGACCGGACCGACCGAGTTGACGATATTCCATGTGCTTGGGCTCCCATTATTTAGTGGCCATGAAACACCAGCAATATGTTTTGCGCAAGTTTGTTTTTAGCTCTTAGTGATGTAGCCTGGCAAATGTGCTGCCTCAGGTGCTGCCGCCAACTTCTTGGCTTTGCGAACCCAACCATCAAAATCAACTTTCAATAGTTTTGCGCTGATCAACGGTCTGAAATAATCCGCCCAAACAAATTCAGCATATGGCGCTTGAGTTTTAGTAAAGCCGCCTTCTTGGCGCACAAAGCCCGCAAGACTGCGATAGATATCATCTTCCATATCTGTCAGCTTCGAGGGAATATCGGAAATCTTGCGCATCTTGCCCTTGCTATCGACAGCATGAACCCACTGCCGCCCTTCCATCTCTTTCCAAAACTCAGGCATGGAGAGTTTTGAAAAATCAGCGAGTATTTCGACAGGCGCCGTTTTGAAACCTTCTTTTAAAAGAGCCAGACCCAAATGATGATGATCAACAATATAGTGCCGCTCCAAGGGCCCTGACACCACCCTAATCGGATTGGTTAAAATAAAATCGACAAGCTCCTGTGGCTTCCGCTCGCGTTCAATCAGACCTGCGCGTTTGGCTTTCACCATTAATTTGCCAACCGCAATTTGCGTTGGTCGTAAGGCCTTAACCGTAATACTTTGAACAACCATATTTAGTCCTTCATTTTTTGCGGTTCAGTGTCGTCAATATCTTCTGGAAGTTTACGCACCAGCTCAATGCGGTGTTCCAGCCAATGAAACACACTATTGCCGACAATCACCATCAAAGTGATTTCGGCGGCTAAAAGAAATCGACCAAGTCCGGTGATGCTGCCAACCGCAGCAACACACCAAATCGTAGCCGCTGTATTCAAGCCACGAATGCGAAAACCATCACGCAGGATCACACCGCCAGCCAGAAAGCCAATGCCAGTGGCCACTTGCGCTAAAACTCGGGCCGCACCGTCTCCGCCTAAAACTTGGCCCGCGACCACAAACAGCGCAGCTCCAAAGGCCACCATACCATCCGTATGCGGCCCGGCCACATGGCCACGCCAGCGCCGTTCAAAACCAATGACGCCGCCAAAAAGAAGAGCCAAAAATAAGCGCAGAAGAATATCACTATCGATCATGCTTTCAGCTCTTAACGAAACTTAAGCAGCTTTGCGCGTTACAATTAATTAGGGCAAGGGCACATAATCAATTTCGGTAAACGCCGCCACTTCCGGAATCCAGCGACCTTGCACAAAGGCCACATGATCGGGATGAAAGTTGTATCCGTCATAGACCGCCTGATTTTCAAACTCCATCGACACACCAAATTTGAATTCGGATTTAGGGCTGACCTGGCGCAGCACTTCAAATTTCTCAACACCTGGAATAGATTTGAGCTTGGCCAGCGCTGCCAGAAAATCATTTTCAGCGGCAGAGCCGGCAGCGTGTTTCAATCTAAAAACAGCCGTATGGCGGATCATTGTCTATCCCTTTGCGATTTGTCATTCTTCAGCCTACACTTGGCAAAACAAAACTTAAAGGCGGAGATTTTTATGAATACGGCAACAAAACTGGCAAGCACCACATTGCTTGCATTTGGCATTTTCGCTTTTGCTTCAGCAGCAATAGCGGCAGATGTCCCAGACTTACCCGTCGCCGCAACACCGGCAGCTCAACCTGTAAGTGCCAAGCCCGATGGCTGCACCACGGTAGATGGCACCAAATGTTTTGTTGATCTCCATACCGGAATTCGCATGGCTTATGTGGAAGTTGGCCCAGCAGATGGCAAACCTCTCATTCTGTTGCACGGATTGACCGACACGGCGCGTTCATGGGCACCTGCCATGGCAGCTCTGCATGCTGCCGATCCTTCGCTGCATATTTATGCACTTGACCAACGCGGCCATGGCGGCAGTTCCATGCCTTCCAATGCGGCATGCATGGCCTCGCCAAAAACTTGCTTTGCACCAGCGCTTTTTGCGGCTGATGTTGTCTCGTTCATGAATGAAAAGGGCATCGCCAAGGCCACACTCGCTGGCCACTCGATGGGCTCAATCGTTGCGCAAGTGACGGCACTGAACCGCCCAGAACGCATTGAAAAAATCATCCTCATCGCCACCTCCAACAGCTCTAAAGATAACGCAGTGATAAGCGAATATGTGTTGAAGGAACCTGTTATGGGCGCATGGAAAAAGGCATTGGACGCAAAGGGTATCACCAGCCCCGAAGCCGTGTGGAACGCAACCCCGCGAGACGCTGACCCAAAGGCCGATGATTGGATTTTAAAAAACTGGGATGTTGATCCGGTGGCCGATCAAGCCTTTGTAGGCTCCATCGTTCCTGATACCGCTGTGACTAAAATGGGCACTTGGATTGGAGCGACATCAGCTCTGCTGGAGTTTGACAACACAGCGGCATTGGCCAAACTCACCACACCAACAATGGTTTTATGGGGTGGGCAGGATACCATTTTCTATTTCCAACCTGATCAAACTGGAATGTTGGCAGCGCTTCGCACCAGCAAGGCCCCTTTTGTATGGAAGCAATATGGCACCAAGCTTTTGCCAAAATCGGGCTTTCAGGAAAATGAAATCGGCCACAATGTGCAGTGGGATGCGCCTCAACAAGTGGCAGGTGATATCATCAGCTTCATGAATACAGGAAAGCCTAGTGATGATGCCTATCACGCCGACATGACAGGCGGCACGGTGAAGATTGTAACAGATGTGGGCAAGGCTGTTTTGATTACCGGAAATTGAAATGTGATGTGAGTGCCAGTTCAGACCCGCATTCACATCTCCCAATCAAGCACCGTGATGCCAGCAACACCACCTTCGGTGATTCCAACAATCATCGAACCCACAGCTTGATGCGCAGGATGCGGAAGATAAGCATCACGCGCGGCGGCGGTTTCGAAATCAACCGTGAAGCCGTGTGTGTGGCCTCGTTGCAGACCTTCGGGGCTGTTGTCTTGGCCTGTGGAGATTGAAACGATGCCTGGGATTTTGGTTTGCAAATCTGTTAGCGCAGAAAAAACTTGGCCGACAAATTCGGCGTCAACACCGAACTTGAGCTTGAACAAAACGACATGGCGGATCATCTGATTTCACTTCTCCTATTATCAAATCTTGCGAGATATATTGGATTTGCACAATGATATTGATCAGCCCTTTGAAAGCAGAGATGTAATGCAGAATTCAATTACCCGGCGGCATTCCAGCAAAACATCGGCCTTGCGCAACCGTCTTATCAAGCGGGATGCTGTGGCGATGCCGGTCTAAGTACAGCAAGTTACGTTTAGTTTTCTCGCATGCAGCTTGGGATTTCATCTCGATAGCAACGCCCGTGAACCCGCCACCAGTCATGCGCAGATACCAAGTCTTGGCAGATGCGGGTTCCGTAACACCGATAATCGCAATCATCAAAACCAAAATTGCATTGTTAAATTTGTTCGATTTCATTTCACGAGCCTAACTCTGCAAGATCCAATTTTGCCCCAAGGCGGTGGAATAGCAACTTGGCGGTTACATTCATTAACAGCTACGCTGATGGCATCCGCCCTACTGGATTGTTTTCCGGAATTAGTACAAGAAAAATTTCGTTTTGCGTCAGCAGCGCTTTGCGCGTAGGCATACCAATGTCCCCGGGATTTTTTAACCTGTAACAAACGATCGGCACAACTTCCCTTTTTGAAGGCAACCGGCTTTTCTTTCGCATTCGCTATCTCTGACAAAAGACAAAAGCTAGCAACAAAGCAGAATACGGTTGTTAATGCTTTTCCACTAAGCTGTTTCAATTCGTCCACCTTTTTCGTTTAAAAAAATATTCAGGTCAACTCTCTAACACACTCCGTCACCCCGGCGAAGGCCGGGGCTGGGCTTTGGTCTCAACCAAAGTTGCAATTGCGTCAATCTCGTCATGCAAATCTCGCCAATCCGAATTCATCTCTTCAATAATGCGAAATTTCCATGCGCGGTGCCACCGCTTTAGCAACTTCTCACGGTCAATAGCATCTTCCATCGCATGATGATGTTCATACCAAACCAGCTTGTCCAAATCGCGATCCGCAGTAAAGCCATCGAAGCGCTTGTTCTTATGATCCCAGACGCGGCTCCAAAGATTACTCGTGACGCCCACATACATGGTGCCCCGGTAGAGTTTAGCCATAATATAAACCGCAGGCTGTTTTTCGGCACGTTCGGACATGGGATCAATGCTCTAACATTTTCGTTTTTGAAACAACCAAATTTTCGTCATTCTTATCACCCGCACTCCATCATACGTCAGCAACATACCGTCATCCCGTCGAAGGACGGGATCAGGCTTACTCTCTACAACACGAAGCAAAAAGCCCAACCCCGTCCTCCGACGGGGTGACGGAGTGGTGGGTGAGTTGGCAAACAATGACGTTGATAGCAAGCAAGGTATCTACAAATAAAATACGCTATTAGGGCGACCTAAGAAATTGAACCGCAAAACAAAACTGGAAAGCTATTTGAATTTGAGTACCGCAATCACAACCGCGACTACGGTTGTGATTATCCATTTCCAATGACTCAACCAGAACGCTGCCATCAAACGCGCGGCGCGTGCTGTCCAGTGGAATTCTTGATCTCCGCCAATAAAAAAGAGATTTGATGATTGGTCATTGTCATAAGGCACAAATGTTCCTTCATACCAATTCCTAATCCAATTTTTCAAATTCGTTGTTTTATTGTCGCTCACGGCACAACCTCAATCCGCTTCACCCCCTGCGGCTGCGTAACGCCCTTCCAAATCGCATTAGCCTGATGCACGGGTGCATTGGGTTTTCGCTGGATGAAGTCACCGTCTCCGGCTTTGGCGCGCATGTCGCCTTGGTCCCAGGCGATCTTGCCGCGCGAGATCACGGTCTTTGGGGCGCCGTTGCAGACATAGCCTTCGAATACATTATATTCGACACGGCTGATTTGCTTGGCTGCGCTAATAGTCTTGGTGACTTTTGGATCCCACACAACAATATCAGCATCACTGCCCACCCGCACCGCTCCCTTCTTGGGATACATGTTCAGAATCCGTGCAATGTTTGTGGACGTTGCGGCAACGAATTCCTCTTTCGTCAAGCGCCCCGTATTCACACCCGCATTCCACAACACGGGCAAGCGGTCTTCCAAGCCCCCCGTCCCATTTGGAATCTGCGTAAAGTTTTTAAGGCCCATCTGCTTTTGTTTCAGCGTAAAGGCGCAATGATCTGTGGCCACCACCGAAAGTGTGCCCGATTGCAAACCAGCCCACAGCGAATCCTGATGCTTCTTATTGCGGAAGGGCGGGCTCATAACGCGCGTGGCAGCATGGTTCCAATCCTTGTTTTGATATTCGGAATCATCCAACACCAGATATTGGACCAGCGGCTCACCGTAAACCCTTTGCCCCGTCTGCTTGGCGCGGCGTATTGCATCATGAGTCTGCTCGCAAGACACATGCACGATGTATAAGGGGCAACCCGCCATATCAGCAATCATAATAGCGCGGTTGGCAGCTTCTCCTTCCACTTCCGGCGGGCGTGAATAAGAATGGCCTTCGGGGCCAGTGACGCCACGCGCCAGAAGATCGGCCTGAAGCCTCGCCACCACATCACCATTTTCAGCATGCACCAATGGCAGCGCGCCAAGCTCTGCGCAGCGCTTGAATGAATTATACAGCTCATCATCATTGACCATCAAAGCGCCCTTATAAGCCATGAAATGTTTGAAGGTGTTGATGCCGTAAGTTTTAACCACCGTTTCCATTTCATCATGGATCATGGGCGACCATTGGGTGACGGCCATATGCAGCGAATAATCCGAGGCCGCCTTCTCACCCTTATGCCGCCACGCTTGATAAGCTTTCAGCATGGATTCACCAGGCGCTGGCAAACAGAAATCAACCACCAT
>JANYHN010000069.1 GCA_025359045.1 Hyphomicrobiales bacterium
CGTGATCTCTTTCACATAGCCTGGCGAAGCAGGGTCAACCTTTGATTCCAAAAGGCCGCGCTGCACGTGCAAAGCACCCTTCACTTTGCCTTGCGCCACTTCTGTTCCATCGCGCACGTCAAGGAAAACTACATTTGGGTCACCCAGCAATTTTTTAGCGTCTTCAACGGAAATGGATTGAACCTCGGCGCGGGCGGCAGCGAGCATGTCGGCATAGGTTTTGGTCATCTTAAATTCCTTTCGATGGATTTCCACGGGGAGTTCAGCACAAATTTGATTTTAAATCGACGGCGTTATTGGTGCAGCCGGGCCAGCGTTGTGTGCCCATTTCGATCTCACGCGCATTTGTCGATGCTACCGAGAACTAGCAGGTTCACCGTACGGTGTCAACACTTATTTTCAACTTACAGCATTTATTTTCATATCGCGTTCCAATTCGCCATAACCGGTAAAGCGATATTCAAATTCCAGCCCCAGTTTCACCGCTGCCATTTCAGCTTGCCGTTTCAGAGCATCATCCTCGGTTTGCGCCAGATAGATCAGCTTTGTATAATTCCCAAAATAATCGCTCAGCAATTCAGGATGCCTGTCCAACCCCATCCCCTGCCACATCAGTTTATCAAAATGTCTCGCAAGATAATCCGTGAGATAGAAGCTCGTCATATCCGCATCAGCACGCGCCGCGAAAAGTTCGTTGCCCGTATAGAAGGCATAGCAATGTGGGCCACCAATGCGCTCCACCCCCTCCTCTGCCAACATCGCATCGAGCAAACCGCCCGTGCCACAATCGCCATATAGCACTAAGATCGATTTATAGTTGGCTTTGTTATTTCGAATCTTTTCGCGCAAAGCAGGCACAATAAATTGCGGCGTGTTATGCCATTTGGCGGGCAAACACTGAATATCAAACGCCTGCCATTTGTTAATCTCAATCAAATCGACAATCTCGCGGGCCAATGCGCCACATGCCAAAAGCAGCACGCGCGCATTGTCCGTGTGCTGAGCATAATGATCTGAAGGGCCGAGATCGAGCGTTGTCATCTGCATATTTCCATTCGCCAGATGTTAACCACGTTTTCGCGTCTTCTGCAAAATTCCAAATATAGGCACAATTCGACAGACCGATTTTAACTGGCGTTAATAGGTGTCGCGTAGTTTGCATACATATCCACTGGCAACCAAGCATGTGCGAGGACTGGGGATAGGTGCTGTAAACATAAATTGGAGAGTTATATCATGAAGAAGTTCATTAAAGACGAATCAGGCGCAACTGCAATCGAATACGGTCTGATCGCCGCTGCTATGGCTGTTTGCTTGCTCACAGCAATGCCATACATCACTGCTGCTTTGGTAACAAAGTTCAACAACATCGGCGCTGCATTGAAGTAATTGATGCTGTGGCGGTTTTGCTTCATCGCAAAACGAGCTACTTTAAAAATCGGAAAAAGGCATCGCTCTGCGGTGCCTTTTTTATTGCTCTAAAATTCTATTAGATTCTTGTTAACTAAATTTGTACCCATTTGAAACCAATTCAGCGTCGTATCTAATCTTAAGTTGCGGGTTCAGAGACCGTTAATTACTGAGCGATAGACTGCCTTCTACAACGTTGGCCCGGCTGATGCTGCGGGTGATGCGGATTGAGGAGACTACGAATGCTGGCTTTTTTAAAAAATGACTGTGGCGCAACAGCAATCGAATATGGCTTGATCGCAGCCCTTATGGCGACCGGCTTGCTGATTGCAATGCCGTTCATAACTGATGGCTTGCTATACGACGCAAACAAACTGGCTAACGCTCTCAAATAAAAAAGAGCGGCCCGGAGGCCGCTCAGAACTTTCCATATTTAAAAACAGAATTAAGCAGGAAGTTGGTTATGCTTCCTGGCCATAAAGCTTTTGGCGGTTTCAACGGCCACAGCCGCATCACGGCAGTAAGCATCTGCACCCACAGCTTTGGCAAATTCTTCGTTCAGCGGTGCGCCGCCCACCAGAACGATGTAATCATCACGAATGCCTTTTTCCTTCATCGTGTCGATGACGACTTTCATATATGGCATTGTCGTGGTCAACAAAGCTGACATGCCGATGATGTCTGGCTGGTGTTCATCAATCGCCTTTAAATAATTCTCAACTGGATTGTTAATGCCAAGGTTGATCACCTCAAAGCCCGCACCTTCCATCATCATGCCTACTAAATTCTTACCAATATCATGAATGTCGCCCTTCACCGTCCCAATCACCATCTTGCCCAGACGCGGTGCGCCAGTCGCAATCAGCAAGGGGCGCAAAATTGCCATTCCAGCTTTCATGGAATTGGCCGCTAGCAAAACCTCAGGCACAAACAAAATGCCATCTCGAAAATCAATGCCTACGATGCGCATGCCTTCGACCAAACCTTCGGTCAAAGTTTTGTATGGAGTCCAGTTCCGGGCGAGGAGAATGTTAACCCCCTGCTCAACTTCCTCTTTGAGTCCGTCATAAAGATCGTCGTGGATTTGCTGAACCAGCTCTTCGTCGTTTAAAGAATTGAGATCAAGTTCGCCTTCGTCGCTCATAACCGCACTCCAAATGTTTTCTTGGTATCGAAAGATACAAGCGCTTCGTTAAATATCTGCGCACTTGCACGACATTCACTTGCCTGAAACCGACTGTTGAGACAAGGCTTTAAGCCCGCTAATGATGTCTCAATCGGAGAATCCAAAGTGCAGTATAAGTTTGATGTTGAAGCCGCCAGAGCCCAGTTTCCCGCACTTGCCTTAAAAGACGCCGGAAATTCGAGGGTTTATTTCGATAACCCCGCCGGAACTCAAGTCCCACAACAGGTGATTGACCGAACAGTTGATACTTTAATTCACCATAACGCAAATTTAGGCGGCTATTTCAAAACCACATTGGACGCTTCGGCCATGGTGGACGCGGCACATCAGGCCTGCGCTGATTTTTACAATGCTTCTTCGGTCGAGGAAATCATCTTCGGCCAGAACATGACCACACTCACTCTGCATATGTCGCGTTGCCTCGGCAAGCGTTTTAGCAAGGGTGATGAGATCGTGCTCAGCCGCATGGACCACGATGCCAATGTCGCACCTTGGCTGCTGCTGGCAGATGATTTGGGGTTGGTTGTGCGCTGGATGGAGTTTGATACGGAGACTTATGAGTTTCCCGCTGATGCTCTCACCAAAGTTCTCAGCTCCAAAACCAAACTGCTTGCCATGGGCATGGCTTCCAATTGCACAGGCACAGTCCATGATTGTGCGCAATTTGCAAAAGAAGCGAAAGCTGCTGGCGCATTGGTTTATCTGGATGCCGTTCAATATGCGCCGCATTATGCGATTGATGTTCAAACTCTGAACGCAGATTTTGTCGTATCCTCGGCCTATAAGTGGTTCGGCCCTCACATGGGTATTCTCTGGGGCCGCAAAGAATTGCTGCTCGAAACTTTTGGCTATAAAGTTCGCGCCGTTGGAAATGATCTGCCGCATAAATTTGAAACTGGAACTTTGAACCATGAAGGCATGGCAGGGTGTTTGGGGGCAATTGAATATCTCGAACAATTCGGCACTGGCGCAACGCGCACGGCAAAACTCAATTCGGCTTGGGGTAATTTGGCTGAATATGAAAGAGGTATTACATTGCATTTGATTGATGGGTTGCGCAAAGTGAAAGGCCTCACTATTCGCGGCGTCACCTCAGCCAATGCCATGCATCGCCGCGTGCCCACGGTATCGTTTACAGTTGACGGTGTTCACCCTGAAAAATTGGCCAAGCATTTTGCTGCTGATAATATGTTTGTGTGGTCGGGGCATAATTATGCTTTGGAGCCAATCAAACAGATGGGCCTCATGGATAAGGGCGGCGTGCTGCGCGTGGGGCTTGCCCATTATAATACAATCGTTGAAGTAGATGGATTTTTGGGGTCGCTAGACCGCGCGTTGAGATAAGAGGAACACATGGTTTTTAAAATCGCCGTCGTCGGTATCGGCAAAATTGCACTCGATCAACATCTGCCCTGCATCGCCAAAAATAAAAATTTCCAACTGGTCGCAGGGGTCAGCCGCCATGCGACATTGGACTATGTGCCGTGTTTTGAATCGCTTGAGGGCCTGATCAAATCTAAAATCAAGATTGATGCCGTTGCCCTCTGCACTCCGCCCTCGGTTCGCTTGGCAATGGCGCGGGAAGCTCTGGATGCGGGATATAATGTGCTGATTGAAAAGCCACCCACGCCAACCATCGGCGAAATGGTTTCGATGATTGACTATGCGAAAAAGAAAAAACGCGTGCTCTATGCCACATGGCATTCGCGCTATAATCAATCAGTCGATGAAGCTAAAAAACGCCTCAAAGGTAAACACGTTAATTTCATGCGCATCACTTGGAAGGAAGACGTGAACAAATGGCATCCCGGTCAAAATTGGATCGCTGAACCCGGTGGCTTTGGTGTGTTTGACCCCGGCATCAATGCGCTTTCGGTTGTTACCAAAATTTTGCCCGAACCGATCTATGTCGAGTCATCGCGCATCGAAGTTCCCGAAAATTGGAGCACACCGATTGGTGCTGATATCAAATTCAAACGCGGCGATGGCAAGCCGGTTGATATGAATGCGTCCTTTGATTGGCGGCAACGCGGCGAACAAATTTGGAATATTGAATTGGCGACCGCTGACGGTATGAAGATGAAGCTGAGCAAGGGCGGCACAGTTCTTCATGTGAACGGCAAACTGATCATGGAAGCGCCGATGGAAGAATATGAAATGATCTATAAAAAGTTTGCAAAACTGCTGAAAGCCAAGAAATCCGAAACCGATTATTCACCGCTGCAACTGGAAAGCGACGCCTTCATGCTGGCCAAGCCCGTGGTGGTTGGAAAGTTTGAGTGGGATTGAGAGATTGCATATAATTTGAAAAACCAACCTTCTCCCCTTGCGGGAGAAGGTGGATTGCGATGCCTTCATCGCAAGACGGAAGCGGGGGCTGGTGCAGCGAGTCCTAGTGCTGACAATTGAACTCGCTGATGCAGCCCCCTCACCTGTCATCCTCGGGACGAGCCGAGGATGACTGTCCACTCCCGCAAGGGGAGTGGATTGGATCAAATGAGATTGCGATTCTAAGAGGATTGACGGCAACAAATTATTTGCCATAGTTATATCTTTTGGAGACACAAATGCCCGGACTTCTTCCTGATGTAGACCCCGATGGCTTGCAAGAGTTTTCGGTGGTGTTCACTGATCGCTCGCTCAATCACATGTCGGCTAAGTTCCAAGGTGTGATGCGTGATATATCTGCGATGTTGAAAGAAGTTTATAGCGCAGACGCTGTGGCACTGGTTCCAGGCGGTGGCACCTATGCGATGGAGGCTGTGGCCCGTCAGTTTGCCAATGGCAAACACGCTTTGATTGTTCGCAATGGCTGGTTTTCCTTTCGGTGGACGCAGATTTTTGATGCGGGTGGTTTTGCGGCCAAGACCACAGTGATCATGGCGCGGCAGAATGCTAATCATATTCGCTCGCCTTATGCGCCACCGCCAATCGAAGAAGTGATCAAAAAAATTCATGAAGAAAAACCCGATGTGGTTTTTGCTCCTCATGTGGAAACATCGTCGGGCATTATTTTGCCTGACAGCTATTTGAAAGCCATGTCAGAGGCCGCGCATAATGTGGGTGCTCTCATGGTGTTAGATTGCATCGCTTCGGGTGCCATCTGGGTTGATATGAAGGCAACGGGTGTGGATGTTTTAATTTCCGCTCCGCAAAAAGGCTGGTCGGCTTCGCCTTCTGCTGGCTTGGTCATGATGTCAAAACTTGCTGAAGCAAAACTGGCCGAGACATCATCCAACAGCTTTGCCATCGATCTGAAAAAATGGCGGGCCATGATGGCTGCATATGAAGGCGGTGGATTTGCCTATCACGCCACAATGCCAACTGATGCGCTGCTTGGCTTTCGTGATGCGATGAAGGAAACGCAAGGCTTAGGTTTTGAAACATTGAAACAAGCGCAATGGCAGTTGGGCAAAGCAGTTCGTGCAATGCTTAGCGCCAAGGGCGTTCAGTCACTCGCTGCCGAAGGTTTCGGCGCGCCCGGTGTTGTTGTGTCTTACACCGACGACCCAGAGATTCAGAACGGCAAGAAATTTATTGCCGAGGGAATGCAGATCGCAGCAGGCGTTCCCTTGCAAGTGGGCGAAGGGCCAGAGTTTAAGACATTCCGGCTGGGGCTGTTCGGTTTGGATAAGTTGAAGGATGTTGAAGGCACTGTTGAAAGATTGCGGGCGGTGATTGATAAGGTGATTTGAGCTTTCAGAACCAGCTCACCAACCATCGATCGAGTTTTGAACCGCGTGGATAGTGTTTACTCACTAGAAAAGCAGTAACCAGTGCCACCCCTGCTCCGCCCAAAATGTCGCTCACATAGTGCATCCCGACAAATATGCGCGAGAAGCACACAAGCGCCGCTGCGCTTAATAATGCGAGTGCATGACTGCGAAAGCCATTCAGATAAAATGCAAATGCAATCGACAGCGATGCAATGGCATGGTCGGAAGGGAAAGACCAGTCGACCGTTTTTTCAACAATCAAATGACTTATACCGCCGTCGTATGGCCGGATGCGGTGGATGAAGAGCAACATGACTTGAGCAATCAGAAGGCCGATTAAAAATGTAAGGCCTGCGATAATTGTCGTCTGGCGTAATTTCTCACGCGGGCGCCTGCCCCACCATTGGAAAACCACAGCCAACACCATTAACGGCACGCCGTATTTTGTAATCAAAATAAAAAAGTGATCGAAAATAATGTTTTGACCGCTGAGATTATTTATCAGATGGGTGATGGTTACGTCCAATTTTATGTATCGCTCAAATTAAAGATTCTCTTGCTGCAATTTTTGTAAAACCGCCATCGCCCTCTCCGCGTCTTCCACGCTTACAAAAATATGATCGTGATAGTAGGCGGCCACGACATTAGCGGAAATACCCTCATTTGCCAGTTCATTCGCGAAAGCTGCCGTGAGGCCGACGCCTGAAAGCGCAGAGTGCACCGTCAAAGTGATCCATGCTCCGCGAAATAGTATTTCGATTCCCGAATTTTCAGCAGCAGCGAGTTCAACAATAAAGGTCGTTGCTTCTTCTTCGCGGAAAGTTCCAATGATTGATTCGGGAGGCAGTTTGGCCAAGACGGCTTGCACGTCCTTCGATGAAAGATAAGCCACGCGCTCATCGTTTAGCTTGGGCGTCATAGTGGCCAGCATGGCTTTTAGGTTTGAGACAGGCTGGCTCACTATATTTTAACTCCGGCGGCGTTCTCGTCTTGCTGCACCGTCTGCGGCTTGATCGATGCCTTTGGCCAGTGCCGAGACTTCGCCGAGTTTTGCTTCAACTAATTCTACTGTTGGACGAGCGCCTTTCGTATGGCCTTCCAGCGCTTGGCGCATGGAGGCCAGATGTTCTGGGCTGGTGCCACAGCAGCCGCCGATGATCCGCGCACCTGCATCAAGCGCAATGCGGGCATAGTCGGCCATCAATTCGGGTGTGCCTGTATAATGAATGTGTCCATCGCGATATTGCGGCACGCCGCAATTGCCCTTCGCCACCACATGCGCGTCTGGCCTTGCGGCGGTGATGCCCATGACTGTTGCGATCAATTCGGAAGCGCCCACGCCGCAGTTGGCACCAATGGCCACGGGTTGCGTTGAAAGCGATGAGGCGAGTGCGCCAAACGCTGTTGGCGTGATGCCCATCATGGTGCGGCCGTTGGTGTCAAAGCTCATTGTGGTGACGATGGGCAAGCCAGCGGTGGCTGCACCTTCGACTGCCGCGCGGAGTTCTTCTTCACCCGACATTGTTTCAATCCACAACACGTCTGCGCCTGCTTCTTTCAACGCAGCTGCTTGCTCGGCAAATGCCGAAACGCCTTCTTCATAGGGGAAGGTTCCGACGGGCATATAAATTTCGCCTGTTGGGCCAATAGAGCCTGCCACAAAAATCTGACGGTTCGTGAAAGCATTGGCTTCGGCACGGGCGTTTTTCACAGCTGCCATATTAAGTTCGCGCACGCGGTCTTGGCCATCATGCAGCTTCAAACGATGGCGATTGCCGCCGAATGTGTTGGTGAGAACGATGTCTGCCCCCGCTTCAATGAATTGGCGGTGCAGTGTGCGCACACGGTCTGCATGTTCAACATTCCACATTTCCGGCGCATCGCCCGACATCAGGCCCATCTGGAAATAATTGGTGCCAGTGGCCCCGTCAGCCAACATCCATGGGCGGCTGTTCAGGGCTTCTGTAAAAGTTTGCTTTTGCATCGTGGAACCTCAAAAAACTATATAAAGATTTCTTTATATGATTGGCGTGCGCTGATCAAGCGCTTTGCTTGCCGTAAAACAGGCCGACCACATGTTCGGCTTCTGCGAAGAATAGCCAGCGCTCAACCCACGCAGCGATCGCCATTGTGGGCACGGCGAAATAGGTGAGCCATTGCCAGTTGGTGGAGAGGTACATCAGCAGGAAACTCAGATTCAAAAAGAATAGAACGACGAGGCGCAATTTACGTGCATGACGACGGCCGACCACATAGCCCATTTCTTTCATGATGAAATTCATCGATGTGTGCGGCACTTCCCATTGGCGTACGCCCTCGCCCAATCCCGTGGCAGCAGCCATGGTGTGAGAGCGCTTGGCATTGTCGATTTTGCGCCAGTAGATAAATTTGAGAACGCTTGAAGCTACGATAGCAACCATCGCCAAAATGGCTTGGAAAATAACAAAGCGGCCGAATGTGTTTGCGATTGCTGCTGTGAGTACAGCGCCTGTGGCTAGCGCGAAAGCAATGTAGATAGGGCAAACGAGCGGGTTGTCCCAAGCTCTGATGGTTTTGAGCGATGAATAAATTTTGCCCGTGCAGAATACGGTGATCAAACACATGAAGGCTGTAAAATAGCCCAAGGGTGCTATCAAAGCTGGCGCATCAACAAGTCCAGACCAACACGCGCCGAAAGTGATTGCGATGGGATAGGTGATGATTGCCGCCACACCTTCGCGCGAAAGCCATGACGAACGCCATTGCGAGAGCGCCCGCCATGCGCGTTCGGGGCGACCGAGATGCAATGTTGAAGACAGAAGGCCGATGGTGATCAGCGTCAATGCGATGAATAGCGATGTGAATGCGAATGCTTGCGTTGATGCCCGGCCATGCGATGCGCCTGCGAGAGCGAGCAGCGACAGCAGGCCGTAACCTGCGCCTGAGGCTGTGGTGAAAAGGATGACGGAATAGGCGGGGTTCATCCTTCTAACTTACCTGAATCATCCTGTGGGTTGGCTGCGGCGGATGCGCTTTTATTGCTGAGTAATTTATCGGCCCAGAGAAAAAGTTTTTCCATGGTTGATCCATCTGACTTTGGCAATTTTTCAATATGCGCTTGCTCAGTGTTACGACGCGCACGCGGTGGCAGATACTTATTCGTCGGTTTGTAACCCATCTCGGGCAGCAGATCATATCCGCCGCGCTCTTTCACAAGCAATGACACATCTGAACTCGTATCACCCAAATCACCAAAATGACGCGCTCCCGTTGGGCAGGCTTTGACGCAAGCGGGAACTTGATCTTCGGGTTCTAAATTGGTGTTGTAAATGCGGTCGACACAGAGCGTGCATTTCTTCATCACGCCTTGGGTGTAGTCATATTCGCGTGCGCCGTAAGGGCAAGCCCATGAGCAGAGTTTACAGCCAATGCAGGTGTCGGGGTTGATCAGCACAATGCCATCTTCAGCACGTTTGTAAGATGCGCCCGTGGGGCAGACGGTGACACAGGCTGGCTCTTCGCAATGCAAGCAAGAGCGCGGGAAGTTCACAATCCGAGAGTCATCACGCCCCTGCTCTTTTACTTCATAGCCATGTATGCGGTTGAACCATGGGCCGGTTACATTTTTGCCTTGCGGATCTGTGTCGGTCAGCGGCCCAGAGTCACCCTGCGCGTTCCACTCTTTGCAAGAGGTGGCACAAGCCTGGCAGCCGACGCAGGTATCAAGATCAATGACGAGGCCGAGCTTTTTGGCGGAGGGGGTTGGGAGCGAGGTCATTTAGCAAAGGCCTTTTTGAGCGACTTCAATTTTGGAAACTGCGGCCAGCTTTCGTTTTTCTGATCAGGACTCTTCTCAACCCGCACGCGCAGATCATACCACGCCGCCTGCCCCGTGATTGGATCGCTATTTGAATAGCGATATCCGCCTTCACGTTCTGGGAGAAGATCACTGATTAAGTGGTTGAGCAGGAATCCTTTTTTGGATTCGGGCGAGTCCGGCGACAAACTCCAAGTTCCTGAGCGCTTGCCGATGGCGTTCCATGTCCAGACGGTATCCTCATTCTGCCCATCAAGCAATTTGGCTTGGCCTTTGATTTTGCCGTGATGCGAAATTACATCAACCCAATCGCCATCTTTGATGCCCAGTTTATCGGCACGCTTTTTGTGAATGTATAGCCAATTGCGGCCGAGAATTTGGCGGAGCCACGAATTTTGCGAACCCCATGAATGATACATGGCCATGGGGCGCTGGGTTATGGCGTGCATCGGGAATTCGGTTTCGCTCACCATGGTGCCTTCAAATGGCGGATACCAAAATGGGATGGGGTCGAAATAAGTTTCGATGCGTTTTTTGTGTTCGGCAGGCGGCTGCACTTTTCCGTGGCCGCGCGCGGAGAGGCGAAACTTTTGCAGCGTCTCAGAATAGACATGATGGATGATGGGATCAGGGCGTGGCAAGAAACCGAAAAAGGTGGCCCAATCGAGATAATCCCAATTTACATGACGATAATATTTCATATTGTCTGGGAGTTCTTGGTACCAGTGGCAGCCATTATCAATATAGGCTTTGAGCTGAAGCGGGTTCACCTGGCCCCTGCCCGCCGCAGTTCCGTCTTTACCACGAAAGCCCGCAAGTGGCCCAAGGCCGGGGGCGCGTTCATGGTTCACGATGTAATCGGGATAGCCGCCGGGATAGCGCGGATTACCATCTGCATTGGTCATGCCAGGAAGGCCGAGCCTTGCGCCCAAATCAAGCAACACGGTTTGGAAAGGTCGCACATCGCGGTCTGGTTCCACCACGGGTTGGCGGATGGAGTCCGCCGGGCCGTCAGCCTCCGAAATCGGGCGGTCGAGCATTGAGATGCAATCCCAACGCTCTAAATATGTTGTGTCTGGTAAAATGAGATCAGCATAATGCACCATCTCGCTTGCATAGGCATCTGAATAAATAATTTTCGGAATCACATATTCCCCATCAGCCCGCTTATTCGTCAGCGCACTGATGGTATCAGGCACATTCATAGCTGAATTCCAGCTCATATTCGCCATATACATAAACAACACATCGATACTATAGGGGTCACCCTTTGCCGCGTTGTTGATAACCATATGCATCATGCCATGTGCTGAAAGTGGTGCATCCCATGAATAAGCTTTGTCAATGCGCAGCGGGTTTCCTTTTTCGTCAACAAGCAAATCTTCGGGGCTACTAACGAAGCCTAAGGGTGGGCCGGGCAATGGCGTATTGGGTTTGACTTGGCCGACTTTGCCAGCAGGCTTTACGTTGGGTGGAATGGATTTGGGGAAAGGCGGTTTATAGCGCGTGCCACCCGGCACATCGATGGTGCCTAACATGATCTGTAAAATGTGAATGGTGCGACAGGTTTGAAAGCCATTGGAATGGGCACTGATGCCGCGCATGGCGTGCATCGCGATAGGGCGGCCAATTGTTTTTTCGTGGCGGCGACCCAGATAATCTGTCCAAGGAACATCAAGTTCGACGGGCTCGTTGAATGCCGAGTGCGCCAATTCAGATGCGATGCGCCTTGTGGTTTCGGCAGGCACACCACATTTTGCGGCCACTGTTTCTGGCGAATACGCTTCACCGCTAAACCGCTCCGCCAGAAGCGTGAAAGACGTAACAACTTTGCGACCATCAGGCAAAGTGAAGCGGCCTAGAAGAGACGGATCAGATCCGAACGTCATTGCCACTTTCGTCGCATTTGTTGTGGGGTCCCAAACCAATGGTGTTCCCGCTGCATTGCGCAGGATTAATCCATCATCTGCGCCGCCTTGGTTTTCAATCACCAGCCAAGGCGAATTGGTGTAACGCGCCAGATATTCACCATCAATCTTTTGCGCCTCCAACAAACAGTGGATGAGTGCGCCTGCAAATAAACCATCGGTGCCCGGCGTAATGCCCACCCATTCATCAGCGATGGCTGAATAACCCGTCTTCACGGGATTGATGGAAATAATTTTTGCGCCGCGCGCTTTGAGTTTGCCGAGGCCCGTTTTAAGCGGGTTGGAGGCGTGGTCTTCAGCAACACCGAAGAGCAGAAAATATTTTGTGTGTTTCCAATCCGGTTCGCCAAACTCCCAGAATGAACCGCCATAAGTGTAAAGCCCGGCTGCCGCCATGTTGACCGAACAAAAGCCACCATGGGCTGCATAATTCGGTGTACCAAATTGCGAAGCCCACCAACCAGTGAGGCCTTGTGATTGATCGCGTCCTGTGAAGAACGCAAGCTTTGCGGGATTGGTGTTTCGGGTTTCAGAGAGCCAAAGCGTTGCCGTGCGAAGCGCTTCTTCCCATTCGATTTCGCGGAATTCTCCCGAGCCCCGTTCACCCACGCGGATCAGTGGTTTTGATAATCGCGCTGGCGAATAATGTTGCTTGATGCCCGCAGCGCCCTTGCCGCAGATGACACCCTTGTTCACTGGATGATCGCGGTTACCATCGATGTAGATAACCTTTCCATCTTTCAAATGCACTTTGATGCCGCAGCGGCAGGCGCACATGTAACAGGTGGTGGTTTTGACCTCGTCCCAATTCTTAGGTGAAGTGTTGATTTGAGGTTGAGGAAAGACTCGCATGGGCTGACGTTAGCCAAACAAAGCGATGCACACTATGGCCCATATTTTCAGTGGTTGTTGGGCCATCACTTGGCATTCCGATCATCTGGCACTATGATGGGGCCAATCATTGAAATTGGACTCAAATATGCGCGATTGGCTTATTCACATTAAGCGAGGCGAATATGCCTCGTTGCAAACTCAAATTCGCGAGGCTTTGGTATCGGCCATTCTTGATCACAAGTTGGATAAGTCTGAACCCATTCCATCGACGCGCAAAATGGCAAAGTCGCTTGGCGTTTCGCGCAACACCGTGGTTCTTGCCTATCAAGGACTTTTGGATGATGGATATTTATTAGCTAAGGAACGTTCAGGCTATTTTGTATCCGATAAGGCCATTGACGATTCTGTTGCTAAACCGCGTTCAGCGAAAAATGGCGTTGCGAAAGTATCCTCTGAACTTGAGTGGGGATCGCGCATGAAGCAACGACCCAATAGTTTGGAAAATTCAGTAAAGCCGCTCGATTGGCAGGAGTACAACTATCCCTTTATTTATGGCCAAGTTGATCACACGCTGTTTCCACTTGCCGAATGGCGCGATTGCACCAGACAGGCGTTGGGCAAGAAATGGTTTGGGGCTTGGACCAACGACACATCCTCTACTGATGACCCGCTCTTGGTTGAACAAATCCGCCGCCGCATTTTGCCCCGCCGCGGCATAATGGCGACCGACGACGAAATTTTGGTGACGCTTGGCGCACAGAATTCGCTGTTTTTGTTGACCAGTTTATTGGTCGATCGGAATACGACTGTTGCGATGGAAGAACCCGGTTATCCCGACATGCGCAACATGTTCAAGCTGGCCACAGACAAAGTGAAGCTTATGCCACTTGATGAAAAAGGTTTAGTGGTTGGGCCGCAGCTTGATGATGTCGATGTTGTGTTCACCACCCCCAGCCACCAATTTCCCACAACGGTGACGATGCCGCTGGAGCGACGCATGGCGCTTTTGAAAAAAGCATCGGAGAAAGATTTTATCATCATCGAAGATGATTATGAATTTGAAACCAATTATGTAAACGAGCCATGTCCTGCCCTTAAATCTCTCGATGATGAGGGGCGCGTGATTTATGTTGGGTCACTTTCGAAGACATTGTTCCCCGGGCTTCGCATTGGCTTTATGGTTGGACCAAAGGCTTTGATTGCTGAAGCGCGGGCGCTGCGCCGTTTGATGGTGCGGCATGCGCCGAGCAATAACCAGCGCACTGTGGCCTTGTTTTTATCACTTGGGCATCATGACACTTTGATCAGGCGTTTGCATAAGGCTTACCGAACACGTTGGGAAATTATGGGGGGGGCGCTTGAAATGCATTTTCCAAGCTCATCGCGCATTCCTTCATTCGGCGGCACCAGCTTTTGGGTGAAAGGTACTTCGAAATTGGACAGTGAAGTTTTGACCAAAGCAGCGGCAGCAAAAAGTATATTGATTGAACCGGGACGGGTTAACTTTGGCGCGACCCAGCAACCTAAAAATTATTTCAGGCTTGCGTTTTCGTCTATTGATGAAAAGAAGATTGAGCCTGGTGTGAAGCTTTTAGCTGAAACTATAAAATCCCTTTCATGAGTACAGATAATAAACTCCAAGCCATTGGCTTGGTTATGCTCGCTGTGTTGATGGCGTCAACACAGGACATGATCGTCAAATCTGTGTCTGGTGTTTATCCCGCTTATGAAATGGTGATGTTTCGCTGTGTCACATCAGTGCCCATATTGGGTATTTGGCTGGCGATGAAAGGTGGCTTGCCAACACTCGCAACGCCCTACTTTCCGCGCATTTTGCTACGCAGTCTAGTTTTAGCTTCGGCCTATTTTGCTTATATCTTATCGCTGTCATCTATGGCGATGGCCAATACGGTTTCGATCTATTTCACTTTGCCACTTTTTGTTGCAGCGTTGTCGGGGTGGGGATTAGGCGAAAAAGTTCCGTTGCATCGGTGGATTGCAATTGTCGCGGGCTTCATAGGTGTATTGGTAATGGTGCGCCCTGCAACAGGAAGCTTTCAGCCCGCATCGCTGTTGGCCCTATACTCTGCGTTTGCTTACGCCGTTGGCCAAATGATGGGGCGGTCACTTTCCCAAAAGGTAGATACCTTGGTGATTAGCAATTGGCAGAATTTGATTTATTTAGCCGTCGCAATTTTAATCAGCGTAGTTGTTTCTATTTTCGGTTTTGCCAATGAAGGCAGTAAAACTCTGTCTTTCCTAACGCGGCCCCCAAGTTGGCCACTCAGTGAGCACTATATTATTTTACTTTCGATGGGGTTTTTGGCTGCGGTTTCGATGATGGCCTATGTGAATGCTTATCGCTCAGCGCCTGCCAATTTCGTTGCACCATTCGAGTACTCAGCAATGATTTGGGCAGTCGTTTATGGGGTTTTGTTTTTCCATGATTATCCGGATTTATGGACTTTGATCGGGGCGGGAATCGTGGTGAGTGCGGGTCTGTTTATGCTGTGGCGCGACCATGTTGGGGTGCGTCAAACAACAGGATAGCCCGCCCAAGCTTTAACGGCTCTCAGTGCGAGTGAAGATTGGAGACGTTGCAACCCGGGCAATCGAGAGAGCTTGGTACGGTGGATGCGTTCGTAATCAGTCGCATCAGCCGCAGCGACGCGCAGGAGATAATCAAACTGGCCGCTCATCAAATGGCATTCTAAAATTTCGGGAACGCGCTGCACTGCCTTTTCAAATTTTTCAAATGCCTCTTCGGTTTGGGCGGCGAGTGAAACCTCGACAAAAAACTCATTGGCAAGACCCAGTTGTTTGCCATCGAGTGTTGCGGCGTAGCCCGTAATGATGCCTGCCAGTTCTAAAAGCTTCACGCGGCGGTGGCAGGAGGATGGTGAAAGTCCGGCACGTTCTGCCAATTCCGCGATTGGCAAGATGGCTTTGCGTTGCAATTCAAAGAGAATGATTTTGTCTATCTTATCTATTTGGTGGTGTTTCATTCTATTAATATATCATAATTTCGAATTATTGTCCATTATTCAGATGAGAGGGGCCAAGTAATGGAAAGTAATTTCAAACGGTTTGAATTAGTCTTAGGTCTCAGAAAACAAGGAAACCCAAAATGCTGATCGGCGTGCCAAAAGAAATCAAGAACCATGAATACCGCGTTGGCTTTACGCCAACATCGGTTCGCGAAGCTGTTCGCAATGGACACCAAGTTTTAGTGCAGAATGGCGCAGGGCTTGGCATTGGGTCGAGCGACGCTGATTATGTGGCCGCAGGTGGCAAGATGGTTGCTGATGCGCCTGAAATTTTTGCCAAGGCTGATATGATTGTTAAGGTAAAGGAGCCTCAAGCGAACGAACGCGCCATGCTGCGTGAGGGGCAAATTCTTTATACTTATTTGCATCTGGCTCCCGATCCAGAGCAGACGAAAGATTTGGTGAAATCAGGTGCGATTTGTATTGCTTATGAAACCGTAACCAATTCGCGCGGTGGTTTGCCTTTGCTCGCACCAATGAGCCAAGTGGCTGGTCGGATGTCGGTTCAGTCTGGCGCGCATTGCTTGGAAAAAGCGCAAGGTGGTCGCGGCATGTTGCTCGGTGGTGTGCCAGGCGTTTCCCCTGCGAAAGTTGTTATTTTGGGTGGCGGTGTGGTGGGCACGAACGCTGCTGTCATCGCACTCGGCATGGGTGCTGATGTGACCATCATTGAGCGCAGCACTGACCGCATGGAAGATTTGATCGCGCGGTTTGGGCTTGGCGTTAAGACGCTTTATTCGACGCAAGGAGCTATTGAAGATGAATGCGCTGCCGCTGATCTGGTGATCGGAGGCGTACTTATTCCTGGCGCAGCTGCACCAAAGCTGGTGACCAAGGCGATGTTGAAAGACTGGAAGCAAGGTTCAGTGTTCGTGGATGTGGCGATTGACCAAGGCGGCTGTGCTGAAACTTCTCATGCGACTACGCATGCAGATCCAACTTACGTTGTGGGTAACGTCATTCATTATTGTGTGGCAAATATGCCCGGCGGTGTGGCGCGTACGTCGACATTTGCGCTCAACAACGTAACGCTTCCTTTTGCAATGGCGATTGCCAACAAAGGATGGAAAAAGGCTTTGGCTGATGACGTGCACCTGCGCAACGGCCTCAACGTGGCAGCGGGTCATGTGACTTACAAAGCTGTGGCTGATGATTTAGGCTATACTTACAAATCAGCCGAGAGCGTTATCGCCTAAGATTTCGTCTTCAAATAATAATTGGCATTCTTGCCATAGATCAGGCCGCGCAGAACACGCCGGGCTGTTTCTGTTTTTCGCAAGGGGTCAATCACCAAGCGAGCGGCATCATGAGCCAATATCTTTGCCGCATCCATAATCGGTGAAACCCCGGGGCCGCGTTGCGGCATGCCAAAGCGGCGCAGAGTGCCATTCATCAAGCGAATTTTATTGAGGCGCAAAACTTCGGGGGTTTTCCAAGTCATGGCCATGGAGATTGAATACGTGTTGCCAGTGCTGACCCAATGAGGAATCATATAGGGCATGTGAACCGCATCGCCGGGCTTTAATGTGTGCAGTGTTGCACGCTCCTCAAACCACTCTTCATAATGGCGATTGCGGTGGCGGCTGGGCGAAATTTCCAGATCTTTTTCCGAGAGAAGTGTGCGATCGTCATTGTCAAAAGTGCTGACAAATTTATCGCCTTTGATTTGGATCAAGATATTTTCTTCGGCGTCATTATGGAATGGCGTGGTAGCTTTGGCTGACGATACGAAAATGAAGCCTTCGATGTCGGAAAAATCGGATGGCTTGCGACCTGCTGCAATGTTCGCTTCGGTTACAAACTGCTCAAGCAAAGCGCGATATTCTGGCTGAGTTTCAACATGCTTGATCACCATCCAAGCATTTTCAATCTCAATGGATTTGATCACATCTTCAGCTGAACGATCAATTCTCGGAACGTCTTCTGGCTTCGCGCCGATAGCAACCCTTCCAGAATTATATTCAATTGAATCGGCGGGTAAGGATTTAGCCAGTTCAACTAAGCGCGGCAGTGCAAAGAGCGCGTTATTCGCCAAAGTATGTTTCAGGCGAAATGGTTTTTTCAAAAAGTTTTCGCGGGCAATTTGTGGATCGACAATGACGACGCTCATGATCTGTGCTGTCCTCTTAGTTTGTAATAAAGGTCGCGGGCAAGCACACGCCAATGGATGCGTTGTTGTTCGAGTTTTACGATGACGTTGAAGCGAAGTTTTGAAATTGAGGTCGGAGCCACGAAAACATTGACCAACTCAATTCTATCGCGCCAAATTCGGTCGATCATTGGATGATCGGGAATAGCACTCGAGTCTATCTGTTTGATTTGGGTTTCGGCAAAAAGTGCCTCAGTCGAATCGAGAATGATTTGAACACCGGGCGAATATTTCGCGAAGCTTTCATCATAAGCAATTTTGCCCAGCCACGCTTGGTCACCTTCGACAATGGCAAAAAGAGATGCAATGGCCTTACCATCTAGTTTCAGACTCCAGAAACGAAGTTTTTGCGATTGATGGAGATTGTTGCAGGCTTCTTGTATGGCAAGTTTGAGTTTTGGATTTGCGTCGATTGCCGTTCCGCGTCCACCTTTCCAGCCCTTTGCTTCGAGGGAAAGCAAATCAGCAACAAAATGTTTTGGGTCTTGGCCCAGCTCCAGCGTTTCGGTGGTCATGACCCCCTTTTCACTCAATCGATTGCGCTGGCGTTTGAATTCTTTTCGGCGCTTCTGGTCGAAGTTGTTTTGCAGCCAATCCTCGAAAGCGCCCGTTGGCTTTAACGCAGCACGCTGCCAAGTATGGATAATCTTGAAGTTAGCAGATTGTTTTTTCAACGTCTCGATAAACGCCCCTCGCGCAGGAATGGCGTTAAATAAAACGGGCTTGGTCTGCGCGTTGATAAAAGCCAAAAGCGCGCTTGCGCCAAGCTCAGCGTTGACATCTGGTAGACCACTTGCTGTCAGCGACGTGTCCCAAGTTTTGAGGAAAAGACGTTTTGAAGAAACTGGAAATGCCACCAACAAGTCTGGGCCGTGACGCACTGTCATTAATTTTGCGCCACCAACGTATTTCAAAAGCGGCAGAATTAATTCTGGGGCATTGTAGCCAGCGGATTGAATTGAATGTTTGCTGAGGGCTTTCCAGTCAGCCGCAAGGTATTGCGCCGCATCCGCATTCAAGCCTGAAACTTTGAAATCTTGCCAATGACCAGCCAACATGCATCCCAACCTGCAATTTGATTGCCAGATAGCAAGGCGCAAATTCCGAACAATAAAAAAGGCCCCAAAAACTGAGGCCCTTTTGAAAATCTCGTAAATAAAAGCTTAAACTTCAGCCTTAATATCCATCACCTGACGGCCACGATACATGCCGGTCTTCAAATCCAAGTGGTGTGGACGACGAAGTTCGCCTGATTTCTTGTCTTCAATCCAAGTTACGGTTTGCATTTTTTGACCTGAGCGGCGCATGCCGATGCGGCTGCGAGACATTTTTTTCCGTGGAACGGCCATAATTTAACCCTCTGATATATAATGATTCTTAGTAAATAATGGCCGATAGACCAACATCTGTTGGCGGGCTTATAGCCGAAGGCTTTAGTGGATACAAGTCAGATAGGCATCAATATCATTCATGCGACCTTGGATACTATTGGCGACAATTTTCACGCCGCGCGAGGGTTTGCCGGCATTGCGCTTGATCGGGTTTGGCAAGACTGCAGCCAGCAACGCCGCTTCGCGCTTGGTTAATTGGCTTGCGGACTTTTTGAAATGATATTGCGAGGCGGCTTCAGCGCCATAAATGCCTGGCGCCCATTCCACAATGTTGAGATAGATTTCCAGCATGCGGTGTTTGGTCCAAATGAAATCCATCCAGTAAGCCGTTGGTATTTCAAACACTTTGCGAATGCCGCTGCCACTCCCGTCCCATAGAAACATGTTTTTGGCGGTTTGCATTGAAATGGTGCTAGCGCCTCTGGTCGGGGCCTCGCCGTCTTCGAAGGTAGCACCAAAGGCATCCTGAAATTCCACCCAATCGACGCCATAGTGGCCGCAGAAACGCGCGTCCTCACTGCTCACAACAGCGCGCGCCAGATTTGGTGACATTTGATCCAAACTCATCCACTTTTTGTGTATGCCATTTCCCGAAATGAGACGGCTGAGCATCAGGTTTGAGACCGGAGGCGGCAGAACGCCGTAAACCAGAGTCATCACGATGGGCCAAGAGACAAGGCAACCGAAAATACCTAAGACCCAGCGCTGCCAGCGCGAACGCCTGCCCCAAAAGCCTTTCAGGCGTGCTCGGACATTGAGTGGCATTCAGTTGAGTTTCGGCTGCGATTTCATTACACAGAATCTATAGCATGAGGAATTAAGCTTTGGCAGCACTGCCTTACCGGGTTTTTGAAGATGTTTTGGCGGTTGACGCGAAGGCAGTTGAAGCGCGGCTAGATGCGCTGCTGCCTGCCGTAAAGGGTGATCGCCTCCGCGCAGCGATCCGCTATGCCGTTTTGGGCCAAGGCAAACGGTTAAGGCCGTTTTTTGTTTTGGAGTCTTGCAGGCTCCATAAAGTTGATGTTGCACTGGCGCTTGATGTGGCTTGCGCTTTGGAATGTGTTCATTGCTATTCACTGGTGCATGATGATTTGCCTGCGATGGATAATGACGATCTGCGGCGCGGTGAGCCCACGACTCATAAAAAGTTTGATGAGGCGACGGCGATTTTGGCTGGCGATGGCTTGTTGACTTTTGCGTTCGAGATTCTGGCGCGGGCGAATGCACCGCTTGAAATTATATTGCAGCTCGCAAAGGCATCCGGCCCTGACGGAATGGTGGGCGGGCAGATGCTGGACATCGAAGCCGAGACGGCAAACTTTGATTCTCTATCTGCTATCTCATCAATGCAGAGCCGCAAGACTGGCGCTCTTTTTGAATTTGCGTGTATTGCGGGGCCGATGGCTGCTGGTGCCAATATTTTATATCTGCAAAAATATGCAGAAAACATTGGTGTTGCTTTCCAGATCGCCGATGATGTTTTGGACGTGGAAGCGAATGTTGAAACGCTGGGAAAGGCGACACAAAAAGATAAGTCAAAAGGCAAAGCCACATTTGTTGATTTTTTAGGGCTGTACGAAGCAAAAGAAGAGGCAAAGCGCAAAGTGGACGCTGCTTCGCATTGGTTGGCGTTTTATGGAAGAGATGCCGATGTTTTAAAACAAGCCGCCAATTTTATGATTGAGCGCCGGAAATAACGTCGCGGGCTTGCTCGTATGAATGCACTTCATACACCCAGCCGCGACGCACTGCATAGAGCCATTTCAGTTTTTTGGAATTCGCGATGTCGTTTGGTGAAACGGCCAATAGCCCTGCGCGATCATATGATGCAACGCCCTCTTTCAATAAAACCGAATCCGGATCGAGATTGTTTCTGCGCTTGGCTTCAACCAAACCATATTGAATATAGCCGCTGCAAATAAATGTCTTTGGTGTCCATGGCTTATAAGCAGTGGTGCGTCTACTGATGCGAGACCAACCAAGCTTTATGCCAAACCAAACCGAAAGCCCCAAGTTCACCGCGATGCCATAATCATAGGCAGAGTTCACTTGATCAAGCATGATGCCACCGACTTGTTTGAAGTAAGCGCGGTCTAGGCCGTGGCCTTGCAGACGAAGGATTGCGATTTCTTCGGGTGGATTCTTGCCTGTAATCCATCCCTTGATGTTAGCAAGACCAACACCTGAGGGCATGCTCTCAAGAACGAAAGTATTGTCGAAATGCTCCTGCAAGCTTGGAAGCAGAAACACAAATGCTGAATGCGTAAAAAAACTTCCCGTACCGAAATGGACAATGCGGCTGCCCCAAGTTTTGTTGCGGGTGAGGATGATGTCACCGCGATCCATGTAACGGTCAGCATCCTTCAAAAATGTCCCAACTCGCATCGGAAAGTGTGGTGGTTCAGCCCCAGCGTTTGCTGACATAATTTTCAACGATATCTTGGAACTGCTGTGAGATGTTTTCACCGCGCAAGGTTTTCACTTTCTTCCCGTCGATATAAATAGGAGCGGCGGGAAGTTCGCCAGTGCCCGGCAGTGAAATACCAATATCAGCATGTTTGGATTCACCTGGGCCATTGACAATGCAGCCCATGACAGCGAGCGACAAGTTTTCAAAACCGGGATAAGTTTCGCGCCAATCGGGCATGCGGTTGCGAACATAAGATTGAATATCTTGCGCTAGCTCTTGGAACACAGTTGACGTGGTACGACCGCAGCCGGGGCATGCAATCACCATCGGTGCGAAGGCGCGGAGGCCCATGGTTTGCAGAATTTCTTGGGCCACGACGACTTCTCGCGTACGGTCACCACCGGGTTCAGGGGTGAGCGAAATGCGGATTGTATCGCCAATGCCTTCTTGCAATAAAACTGAAAGGGCGGCTGTGGAGGCCACGATGCCTTTGGATCCCATGCCTGCTTCGGTTAGTCCCAAATGCAATGCGTGATCGGTGCGTGCGGCCATCATGCGGTAGACGGCGATTAAATCTTGCACCTCGGAACACTTAGCACTGATGATGATTTTATCGCGGGGGAGACCCAACTCTTCGGCAAAATGTGCAGACTCAATTCCAGAACGTACGATTGCTTCATGCATCACTGCGCGGGCAGGCATTGGGTTTGCAGATTTGGCGTTTTCGTCCATCAATTGAGCAAGCATGGCTTGATCAAGCGAACCCCAGTTCACACCAATGCGGACAGGCTTGCTGTGTTTGATTGCCACTTCAATCATGGTTGAAAAGTTGCGGTCTTTCTTATCTTTGAAACCGACATTTCCGGGGTTGATGCGATATTTGGCTAAAGTTTCCGCGCACTCAGGATAGGAGGTCAGCAGCGTGTGGCCGTTGTAATGAAAATCACCCACCAGCGGCACATTGCAATTCATCTTATCAAGCGCCGCGCGAATGGCAGGCACAGCGGCTGCGGATTCTTCGCGGTCAACGGTAATGCGAACCAGTTCAGAGCCAGCCTTGGCCAATTCAAAACATTGCTTGGTCGTTCCTTGAACATCTGCCGTATCGGTGTTGGTCATGGATTGCACGACAACGGGTGCTGAGCCTCCCACTTTGATGTGGCCGACATTTACGCCAATGGTCTTTTGCCTGGTTTCGATTGCTGAATAAGTCATAGTTTTTTCTAATTGCTCTGTGGTTTTAACAAGGTCAAGACAAAGAGAAGACTGGCGGAAAGAACGATGGATGGGCCAGCGATGGTTCCGTAAAGAGCTGACATTAATAATCCGCCGATTGCCGCAATGCATGCGAAAATGATTGACCAGACTGCCATTAATTCCGGTGTGTCGGCCATGCGCCTTGCTGCGGCAGCAGGGATGACAGTGAGCGCGGTAATCAAAAGCAAGCCTACAATTTTCATGGCGAAGGCGGTGACTGCGGCCATCGTGATCAAGAAAACCAGTTCCACCCAAGGCACGTTCACACCTTCGGCCCGAGCTAAATCTTCATGGACGGATATGGCAATAAGGTCGCGCCAAAGATACGCAATAACGGCAAGAACTGCGATGGCACCAATCCAAATCGTAATCACGTCGTTTTTTGAAACTGTTAGAACATCGCCAAACAGAATATCAAGATGGCCGGTCACTGCGCCTGTCACCAACCCGATTGTGATAATGCCTAATGCCAATGCCGTATGCGAGAGGATGCCGAGCAGTGTATCTGTGGCAACTTGCTGTTGGCGTTTCAGCGCCAGCAATAAAAGTGCGATGAGGATGGCGGCAACGACTGCACCTAGTGTTATGCTGATATTAAATAGCAAGCCCACACCAACGCCGAGCAAACCCGCATGGGCCAATGTCTCGCCAAAATAAGCCATGCGCCGCCACACGATAAAGCAGCCGATGGGGCCTGCAACGATGGCAACTCCAAGGCCTGCAAGAAGTGCGCGGATGAAGAAGGGTTCGGAGAGGATTGCGAGGTTCATCAATGCTTATGACCTGGCTTAAAGTCGCTAAAAGGCGAATGTGCGTGTGCATGACTTTCATGATCATGGTCGTGATGATGCGAATACCCGGCAATCATAGCCGCTGCTTTGGGGCCAAACATTTTTGAGAACTCAGGGCTCTTTTGCACAGCGATGGGCGCCCCTTCGCAGCAGATATGACCATTCAAACAAATCACGCGGTCACTGTCCGCCATCACCATATGCAAATCATGGCTGACCATGAGTATGCCGCAACCCCGCGCCTTTCGGATGTTGGAGATCAACTCATAGAGTTTCAACTCACCGTCAAAATCGACGGCTTGCACGGGTTCGTCTAAAACCAACAATTGCGGTTGGCGCAGCAACGCACGGGCTAAAAGCGCGCGTTGTAACTCACCACCCGAAAGGTCAGCCACACGTGCATTGATCAAATGGGCGATACCTGTTTCAGCCAAAGTTTGCTGCAATTCCAATTCACTCGCCTTGTGTGTGAGTGTCAGCAGACGGCGCACGGATAGAGGCACATTCGGCGAAACCGGAAAACGCTGTGGAACATAGCCCACACGTAAATCGTCGCGCTTATGAATATGCCCTGAAGTGTGCGGGATAAGGCCAAGCATCACTTTGATCAAGGTCGATTTTCCAGCACCATTGGGGCCGATCACGGTTACAATTTCACGGTCGTGAACAGAAATATTCACATTGTCCAAAATACTCCGCGTTCCGATTTTAAGGCCAAGAGCATGAGCGGAGATAAGGGCAGGATTGATTTTCAGCATCTCAGGTGTTCACCGCACATTGGCTGCAGATGCCAGATATTTCGATCACAGTCTTATTAACCGCGAAGTGCTTTGTTGCAGCTGTGCTTTGCAAACTGGCGTTCGTCTTGGGCTCTATAACTTCATCAACGATGCCACATCTATCGCAGATCAACAGCGTCGGTTGGTTGTCTGCGTGGCTCCCTGAGCAAGCGACATAAGCATTGCGACTTTCAATTTTATGAACCAAATCATGGTCGAGCAAAAAATCAAGGGCGCGATATATGGTTATAGGTGCAGGTCTTACACCACCTGTGGCCATGCGTTCGATAATTTCATACGCCCCTACGGCGCTATGGCTTTCGGCCACGCTTGAAAGAACGTCTTTCCTCTGCTCAGTCAGTCTGGTGCCGCGCTTGGCGCAGGTTATCTCTGCTCGCGAGATAAGCTCGGCGGTGCAATTGGCGTGGTTGTGATGGGCGATCGACATTGACGTTATATTATAACATTGCGCCCAATTTGCAACTGGCTCTTTTCAAAATGTGAACTTGGTCGCAAGTTATAAAAAAGGAGACCGTCATGATTGGAACAGCCAAGGCTACCGTATTTGTCGATAACGAACGGGTGATTGTAACAGAATATCGCTTTCAACCCGGCCAGAATACGGGCTGGCATAAGCATGGCCATGATTATGTTGTGGTGCCTTTGATGGACGGCAAAGTGAAGTTGGAAACCAATGATGGCACCAGCTTGGCCGAAATGAAAAAAGGCGTGCCATATTTTCGCAAAGAAGGCGTTGAGCATGACGTGATCAACGCCAATGACAGTGAGTATGCTTTCATCGAGATTGAGCTCAAATAGGTTTAGACCATCGACAGCAGAAGCGCTGCAGTATCGACAATGTCTTCAACTGTCGCGCCGCGTGAAAGATCGGAGACTGGTTTGGCAAACCCTTGCAAGATTGGGCCAATCGCATGAGCACCGCTCAAATATTGCACGAGTTTGTAGGCAATGTTCCCTGCGTCCAAATCGGGAAAAATCAACACATTGGCGCAGCCGGCCACATCGCTTTGTGCTTTTAATTTGCGTGCGGCAACAGCTCCTGAAAGTGCTGCATCGCCCTGCAACTCGCCGTCAATTTTAAGCTGGGGCGCGCGTTCGCGCGCAATGCTTAAAGCGGCCACCACCTTATCAGCATCAGCATGGATTCCGCTGCCTTTTGTGGAAAATGAAAGCAATGCAATGCGCGGTTCGTCATTCAATATCTTGGCAGCACTTGCGGCGCAAGCCAATGCAATATCGGCCAATTCTGATGCGGTCGGTTGCACATTCACGGCGCAGTCGGCAAATATCAACAGCTTGTCCGGCCATTGCATAAGAAAGAAGCTTGAGGCCGTATTTATGTTTGGGGCAAGGCCGATGGTCATCATAGCGGCCTCAATCACGCGGGCCGTTGGGTTGGCCACGCCCGCCAACATGGCATGTGCCGCACCCTCAGCGACCATTGCTCCCGCCGCATAAAGCGGTTTGTTTAGGAGACGTGTCGCTATTGCTTTGCTCATAGTTTCACGGCGTCCCAGCACCGATGCAATGGCCCCAGGAGTGGGCTCAAACAATTCTAAAATAGGCTCAGCAAGCCTTTGTTCTTTTAAAATCTTGGCAGCGGCCTGCACCCGTGGGTCGCTTGACTCTGGCATTACCAGTTTGAGGTTTTGGCCCCTGATTTTTGCTTTGGCTTCGTCAATCACATTACCCATAGACCCACGGATATCGAAAATGGAGGAAGAAGAGAAGAATCAAATTGACACAAGGGCTGAGGGCAGAAGGTTGGTCAAAGCCATCCCACGAGTTACGGCTTTTTCCTTAACTTTCGATTGCCCAGAGATAACCTTTAACTTGCCCCCTGATCGCCACAATCCGAGCTGAAAAAGCTTGTGTGTTGCAAAGCAGCTTCAGTTTTTGCAGGGCGGGATGGTGCAGTTTGTAAGTAAAGGAATTAATAATGAGAGCAATCTTATCTGCTTTAGGGTTGTGTACTTTTTTAATCAGTTCGAATTTTGCTGAAGCAGAAACGAAATCTCAGGATACCGTATTTGGGTTGTTGGCCGCTGAACCAAAGTGGCTTTCCGATGCTGCCAAAATAGAAACAAAGCTTGATCACGAGAACGGCATGCGCATTCTGCCAATGTTGGGTGCGGGCGGGCTTCGCGCACTTAACGATCTTGAAAACATAACTGTTGTGGATGCTGCGATCGTTACTTCAGATTCACTCATTTATGCAACGCAACAGGATATTCTGAACGGTCAACAAAATAAGTTTAGCTATATCGCCAGACTTTCTGCGGTCGATTTGGTTTTGATCGCGCGGCGTGATATTGCAAAAGTCGAAAGCTTGGCAGGCAAGCGCATCGCAACTGGGCCGGCACAAAGTTCTGCCTTTGCAACCGGGGAGTTGTTGTTCAACGGCCTCAACATTGAATTCACGCGTATTGCAAAACAAGATGAAGCGGCAATTGAAGCATTGAATAACGGGGACGCTGACGCTGCTTTAATTTTGGGGACAGATATTTCAACAGCTGCTTTGAGCGACGGGCGCTTTCATGTTTTAAAATTACAGGTGCCGCCACAGCTTGCTAAGATTTATCAACCTGCCATTTTGACCTCGCGTGAATTAGCTGGGCTGGTTGTGGGTAAGCAGAGTGTGGAAACACTGGCAACTTCTCTAACACTCGCTGTCTATGACAGGCCAAATGATCTAGCGCATGCAAAATCTCTCCAGAATTTTACCTCGCTGATGTTCAAGTTGTCAGCTGGTGACAGCGGGGGAAATCTGGCCGCTTTCGTTCCGGGCTGGAAGCGCCATGCTGAATCACAAAAAATTCTAGATCAGACCCAAGCCAACAACATGAACAACGCCACAATTACACCAACAGGAAGCAAGCCATGACGCAAATTCGTGCAAAGCAAAATGACGATTCTACCGACGTGCAATCGACTTTGGATGTTTCAGACCAATCAAGTTTTAAAACACCAAGTTGGTTCGTGCAGGAGCCGCAAGAGGCATCGCAAGATTTGCATAACGATGGTTATGGTGCATCAACTCAGCCCTATCTCGAAACTCCTAATTCTCAGGCCTACGAGGCCTATAAGCTCAGATTGGAGCAACGGTTCCGCGATGCCCAAGCGGTTTATGATCAACCCAATTTTGTGGCGCCACCAACAAATCTGAAAGGCCCGCAGACACGTCGGCCAACTTTGCCTCTTCATGAAATAAATGGCCGCAAAAGGCTTTATCAGCTTGAACAGCAAGATCACGTTGGACAGTCTGCAAAAGGTAAAATCTCCTCGTTTCCCTGGTTGCGCATGATAACACTTGGCACTGCGGCCATATGCATTGGCGCAGTCGCTGGCTATGGGTTTTCAAATGGTGAATTCGTAAAGCAGAAATATCAAGCTGCACTGGGCATGTTGCAAACCAACATTGAATCACTTACCCGCTCTGCGTCCGTTCCGCCAGCAAAGCCAATGGTTGTTGCCAGTCATGAAAGTATTATCACCAAGAAAATAATCACCACAGCAACGCTGGATGTGAATGATGTCAGAGGCACATTAGGCGGAATGATACCTTTGCTGCTCACCGCTCAAAATGCAGATTCATCGGAACCTATTTCACTTAAGATTTCAGGACTTCCTGACCATGCCTATTTAACGGCTGGTGTGAAATCTGCCCAAGGAAGCTGGACGCTCAAACCATCCGAACTTGGCGATGTAAAGCTTGTGGTTCCACAATCCGACGTCAAGCAATTTGAAATGGAAGTGGCGGCGATTGAGGATCGCACTGGCCAGTTGGTTGCGCCTATCAAAGCCATGAACGTGGAGCTGCAAAACGTAACACCGAAATCCGCCGCACTGCCTCTCACCCAAGCTGGTGATGGCAAAGTGAATTCTGAAATTGCTGCAGCAACGCTTGCTTTGCCAGTTGTGGTTTCACCCGTTAATGCCGCCCCAGAAACCGCCACTGAAAAGTTGAATGAGCCTTCGCTCATTCCGACGCCTAAATCTGAGGCCGAAGATTTGGTTGCAAAAGGCAATGCGCTTTTAGAAAGCGGCGATATTGTTTCAGCCCGGCAATTCTTCATGCGTGCGTCTGAAATGGGCAATGCCCAAGGAAGTTTTGGCGTAGGACGCAGTTATGATCCCAAGGTTTTTGCCCAACTGAATGTTGTTGGCCTCCAACCTGATGCGAAAATTGCATCTGATTGGTATAAGAAAGCGGCCGATGCAGGTGTGGTCGCGTCCACCCAATAGGTTTAAGTATCGACAATCCCATTTGATCCGGGCATTAGTTCACTGAAAATATATTTCTGAAGGTGAATAATGCGCGCTGCTGATTTTATTGTTGCCAGTCTTAAAGCTCATGGTGTGGCGCGGGTTTATTGTGTGCCGGGCGAAAGCTACCTCGCTTTGCTTGATGCACTTTATGGGAGCGGCATTGAAATCATTGTCTGTAGGCATGAGGGCGGTGCTGGTTTTATGGCGATGGCTGAGGCCAAGCTTACGGGCAAGCCCGCGGTGTTATTGGTCAGTCGTGGGCCCGGTGCAACCAATGCATCGATTGCCGTTCATTCGGCTGAACAAGACGGTGTCCCTCTGATTGTGATGATCGGCCAAGTGACCCGCGAAGAAAGAACAAGAGGCGTGTTTCAAGAAGTGGATTATGGCCAGTTCTTTGGCGGCATGGCCAAAGCTGTTTATGAGGCGAATGAAGGGGGCAAGCTGATTGAACTCATGCCACGTTCGTTTCGCCTTGCGTGTGAGGGCGTTGCAGGCCCGGTTATCATTTCAATGCCGGAAGATATGTTGCGCGATGAAATTGACGCTCCGGAACCCATTGTTTATCCGCTGACCGTGCTTGGGGGCGCGCCGCAAGCAATCTCTGGCATTCAAGAATTGATTGCACAGGCCGAGAGACCCTTGATCATGGCGGGGGCGAAACTGCGTGGCACTGTGGGTGCTGACGCATTGGCGCGCTTTGCTTCCTCACAACGCATTCCCGTTGCAGTGACGTGGAAAAATCAGGATGTGTTTGACAATAGCTCTGATTTATTTGCGGGTCACTTAACGCCTGGCACCACGGCCGCTCAGCGCAAAGTTTTGGCCGAAGCTGATTTGATTATTGCGGTGGGCACAAGGCTTGGGGATTTTGCAACACTTGGATTTACCTTGCCCGAAGCTCCTTTTCCAAAACAGACACTGGTTCATATTTATCCCGACGCTGCACCCATCGGCAATGTGATCCGCGCTGATCTCGGAATTGTTGCTGATCCTATTCAAGTATTGAATGGTCTTTCGCAAACGGTGCGCGTGGTATCAGCGGTGCGTGAACGTTGGGTGAGCGACGTGAACGCCGCCACCAGAGCCGCGCAGAAATTTACATCGCCTATGCCAGATGATGGTGTTGATTTTGGTGTGGTGACGATGGCGCTGGCCAAGCTCGCCCCTGCCGATGCGATCATCACCTCTGATGCAGGCAATATGAGCACATGGCATCATCGCCATTGGCCGATGACGCCCAAAGGTACGCTGCTTGGCTGCATCGCGGGAGCCATGGGTTACGGCGTTCCCGCCGCCGCTGCCGCCCAACTGGTTTATCCAAACCGTATGGCAATTTGCTTTGTAGGCGATGGTGGGGTGTTGATGACCGGCAATGAACTAGCGACGGCCAAGGCTTATGGGCTAGCACCAAAAATTGTTATTTCAAATAACAACATCTACGGCACCATTCGTTCGCATCAGGAAAAGAACTTTGCTGGCCGCGTTTCAGGCACCAATTTAGTGAACCCAGATTTTACAGCATGGGCAAAAAGTTTTGGTGCAGAAGCATTTGAGCTTGCGCTGGGCGATGATGTCGAGGCAATAGTGGGTGCGTTCTTGGATTCCAAGGGTGCAGCTGTTTTGCACGTAAAATCGAGTGCGAAGGCGTTATCGGCTGGTGGCGTGTTGAAGGACTGAAAGCTTTTTGCTCAAGTCCCCGCCCGTCCAAACAACGCCTCGTATAACTTTCGGTCGCGCCCATAAACATCTGTCCGAAACTCAATACCATTTTCGCTCGAAAACGCGGTCGCATATATCAAATGCACGGGTATCGTTGCAGGCAAGTTTACTCTCGTGTTTTGCCCACCTGCCCACACGTTATTGACCGCAGCTTGATCCATTCCACTGCGTTCGAGGAGTGAATAAGCCAACCTCGTTGGATCAGACAAGCGGATGCAGCCATGGCTGAATGCGCGGGTACTGTTAGCAAATTTATCTTTGGCAGGGGTATCATGAAGATAGATGTTGAATTTGTTGGGCAGCATGAATTTTACTTTGCCTAGTGCATTTTTGGGGCCGGGCAATTGTCTAAAAGTAAAAGGAAATGAACCACCGCCGCCATAAGACGACCAATTAATGGAATTCCAATTGACCACTTTGCCGCCTGCAAACACCTCAAAGTCACCCGCATAAGCCATCGGGTTGGCTTGCAATTTGGGCAGCATTTCTTTGGTGGCAATCGAATATGGCACCGTCCAATAGGGATTGAGTTCGAGATACTGCATGGCTCCCGAAAACTCTGGTGTTTGCGTGGCAACAGCACCAACGACAACATCCATCCGGTCAATGATGATATTGGATTGCCAATGCTGCAATTGAAACGATGCGATGTTTACGAGAAAATGCTCATCCCCCAGATTATCCGGCATCCAGCGCCAACGCTCCATGTTGAGCATAATTTGACGTTGGCGTTCCTCTGGTGAAATATTCAAAGCAACAATTGTTTGCTTGCCTAAAAGCCCCTTAGCTTCCAAACCGTGGCGCAGTTGGAATTTGCGTAAGGCAATGGCGAGGTTCTGGTCGAACATCGCAGAGCCCGTGTCATTCCATTCGTAATCGCCGGTGATGCTCAAAATTTTCCGCACACCCGGAATACGCGGATCAGACACACCAGCTTTCACCACGGCCCCTTGCGCGATGGTCGGCCATGATACGCCCTCGTCAATTACCTGGGTATAAACTTTCAGCATCTTTTTCAATGATTGATAATGGATATTACGCGGCTCAAAGCCCGCTAAAAATTTATTGGGGTCTGATTGTTTTTTAAGATCAGCCAGCACCCGCTGCACATCAATGGTTTTTTGCGTGCGAAAAAGATTAGGGTCAACTTTTTGCGGCGCGATACGTCCAATTTTCAAATCAGCTGCATATGAAACGAAAAACGCTGAAAAAGCCAGTTCGGCTTGTGCTGCAGCTTTTGGATCGTTCGGATTCAAATCATCTCGCAGTGACGCAAGAAACGCCACGGGATAGTCGGCCGAATTCAACCCGTCAAGTTTGGCACGCTGAAGCCGCGCGATGAAACTATCCATGCGGCCAGTGCCAACCCAATAAATGGCACCACGGCCATTCACATAATGCGCTGTAAGTGCCGGACGAATGCGTTCAACAGGAAGTGCTAGGCGTTGGCCGCTGGTCAGCAGTTGCGCAATGGCCGCCTGCACTTGGCCGACATCTTGGGCAAACGCTGCGATAGGAGTTACCAATAACAACGCAACGACAACAACAAATCGCAATAAAGCTCGCATTCTTTCCTCGCCGAGTTCGACTCAAATCATCATAGCGCGAAACTACACGTTGAGTAGCAAAAACTCACGCTCCCATGAGCTGATCACTTTGCGGTAATGTTGCATTTCCTGGAATTTGACGTCCTGGTAAGCTTCAACAAATTGCTCGCCCAAAACCTGCTTTAATGGCTTGTTGTAGTTCAACTTATCAAGCGCTTCGTCCAAGCTGATTGGCAAGGTGTGCGCATAGCGATAAGCCGAACCTGTCACAGGTTCAGAGGGCTTTATTTTTTCCATCATGCCCAGATAGCCACAAGCCAGCGACGCAGCAAAGGCCAGATAGGGATTGGAGTCAGCGCCCCCTACCCGGTTTTCCACACGCAAATTGGCAGGATCGGACGCAGGCACACGCAATGAAACCGTGCGGTTATCCGTGGCCCAATGGACATTGGTTGGCGCGTCAGATTCAGGCACCAAGCGGCGATAAGAATTCACATTGGGTGCCAGCAATGGCAAGGCACCTGCGAGATAACGCTGCAATCCGCCGATATGGTTGAGGAATAGTTTTGAAGGTTGGCCGTCTTTTCCGGTGAAGATATTTTTGCCTGTTTTTGAATCCATCACAGATTGGTGAATGTGCATGGAAGAGCCCGGCTCATTTTCATGTGGTTTGGCCATGAAAGTGGCATAGACATCATGCTTCAGGGCAGCTTGGCGAACAGTGCGTTTGAACAGGAAAACCTGGTCTGCCAGTTCCAGCGGGTCGCCATGATTGAAGTTGATTTCGAGTTGAGCGGGGCCTGCTTCATGGCTCAGCGTATCAACATCCAGTTCCTGAGCTTCGCACCAATCATAAATGTCTTCAACAATTGGATCAAAATCATTGGCCGCATCGATGCCATAAGCTTGGCCTCCAGATTCCTTACGGCCTGATCTGCCGACAGCGGCTTCGAGCGGATAATCTGGATCAAAATTCTTTTTCACCAGATAAAATTCAAGTTCAGGGGCAACAACAGGTCGCCAGCCCTTGTCTTTGTAAAGCTGCAACACGCGCTGCAGAACATGGCGTGGAGAGATGGTGACGGGTTCATGGTTCAAATGAAATGCATCGCAGATTACTTGCGCGGTGGGTTCAGTGTACCATGGCACAATGCGAATGGTGTCCACATCAGGCTGCATATAGATATCAATGGCACTATCGCTCACTGCATTAGTATCAGACACAAAGCGGCCATTGATGGTGAGCGTAAAGACTTCTTCGGGAACGCGCAGTCCCTTCGATTTATGGCCAGAGAGGAATTTTTTAGGCGGAAGAATTTTCCCGCGCGCTGTGCCCGACATGTCGGCTACGAGGCACTCGACTTCACTGATGCGGTTACTTGAAATGTATTCCTCGAATTTGGCTTGGCTCATGACACCCTAAACTGCGTTGTTGATATTGAGTCGCAGCTTAGCGCGGGTTGTTGACCAATAGGAAGGGGGGAGGTTAGAAGGGTTAATGCCTGCATCCATTTCAAACAAATCATATTATCAAGCCACTGCAAATCGTAGCATTTCTACTGTGCCGCTCGAAGGTGATGTGACAGCAGATGTCTGTATCATCGGCGCTGGCTACACAGGGCTATCTGCCGCGCTCGAATTGGCTGAAGCCGGATACAAAGTCGTGGTGCTGGAAGCAGAAACAATTGGCTTTGGCGCATCGGGCCGCAATGGCGGTCAAATTTGTACAGGCTTTTCATCAGGTCAAGGAAAGATTGAAGGGCAAATTGGCAAGGCTGATGCCAAACGGGCTTTCGACCTATCAGAAGAAGCCAAGCAGCTGATTTTAGACCGCGTCGCCAAACACAAAATTGATTGCGATATCCGCTGGGGTTATATGCATTGCATCCCCAAAGCGCATCAGTTCAAGCACCTGCAAGAATGGGCAGATGAATATGAAGAGCTAGGTTATGGCGGCAACACGCTGCTCACAAAAGCTGAATTAGAACAAAAACTTGGAACCAATATATATCACGGCGCTTTAAGGGAATCTCATGCCGGGCATTTCCACCCTTTGAACTATTGTTTGGGTTTGGCCGCAGCGGCAATCAAGGCGGGTGCGGTGGTGCACGAACATTCGCGCGTGGTTGAAGTTGACACCGGCCCTGCCCCATGGGCGCGTACGGCGAAGGGGAAAGTTTCGGCCAAGTTCATGATTATTGGCGGCAATGCATATCTCGGCCAATTGGTAAAACCACTCGAAGGCAAAGTGATGCCCGTGGGCAGTTACATCATTGCCACTGAGCCACTGGGCGAGAACCGCGCCAAATCTTTGATCGCCGATAATGAAGCCGTGGCTAACACCAATTTCATTGTCGATTATTATCGTCGCTCAGGTGATAACCGCATGCTGTTTGGTGGTCGTGCTTCTTATTCAACTTTCGAACCGCCAAATTTGGGCGAATATATGCGCCCGCGTATGACATCAGTTTTTTCCCAACTCAAAGACGTCAAAATCGATTATGCGTGGGGTGGCTTCATCGCCATCACATCAAATCGCATTCCGGATTGCGGGCGCTTAAGCCCCACAGTGTTCTATGCCCACGGCTATTCAGGCCAAGGCGTTTCGCTTGCTGGCATGTATGGCAAGTTAATGGCCGAATGCGTGCGCGGCACAGCCGAGCGCTTTGACCTGTTAGCCAAAATCAAACACCTACCCTTCCCGGGCGGACGCTTGCGCACCCCGCTGCTGGTGGCAGCGATGGCCTATTATAGAGTGCGGGACGCGTTGAGTTGAATCTTCAATACGGAATTTTGTAAAGCGGCCAGATCACATCGAAGCTGAATGGCGCATAGCGCGCATAGGGCAGTCCCGCTTTTGCTAGCCCGTCGCTGACCCACTGGTTGCAAGTGTGGAAGATCCCATATTTTCCTTTGGCGATGTAGTATCTCTGATATTTTTCATTGCCAGAGGCCAGTATTGGTGGATTTGCGCCAAGCGTTTCGCGAATGTGCGTTGCCAAGGCACGACGGCCTTCGACGTCAATCACTAGCATTAAACACTCAGGATCATTACGCGGTATTTTTTGAACCACCATGCGAAGCGTAGTTGGAAGTTGGCCAGTAAACGCGGCGAGCGTGGTTCCAACACGCATATCACTCCAGGTTCCAGTTTGTTGAAAAAATGCGAGATCACCCCAACCGAATGAAAGATATAATTCGGGATGTGCTGCTTTCACTTCCGCAATATCAAAAATAGATTGCCAGTCGACTGCTGCATCGGTGATTGGCATCACAATTTCGGCATGCGCAAAATTGGCGCAAACGAAAATGGGCGGATCGCTCGGCTTAATGTTTTGTGTGCGGCCAAGCGCAGGGGTTAGGGCCACAATCCACGCAGCTAATGGAAACAACACAATGCCCGCAACCACGATCAAGCCCACGAGCATCAATCTGCGTGGGTATGATTTCATTTGAAATCCACTGCCCGCGTTTACTCCGGCATCTTCTCCGCGCGTGCACCCTTCTGCCACGCACGCAAGCAAATATATTCCATGATCAAGCCTGCCGCAGCACCGCTCGTAATTTCCGCATGATCATAAGGGGGTGACACTTCCACCATATCCATGCCGACAAAATTAATATTCTTCAGCCCACGGATCATTGAAGCCGCCTGATGATAAGTGAGCCCACCTGGTATTGGTGTGCCAGTAGCAGGCGCTGCCGATGGGTCGAGGCAGTCGATGTCGAAAGTTAAATAAGCCTTCTGCTTACCTACTTTTTTCTCAATCATTGAAACCAGATCGGCATTGGACGTGGCGTGCACTTCATCGGCATAGATGATCCGGAAGCCCATAGTGGTTTCACCAGCAAAGGTAGTGCGGATGCCGATTTGCACGGACTTATGCGGATCAATCAAACCCTCGCGCACGGCATAGCCAAACATTGTGCCGTGGTCGATGCGGCCGCCATTGTCGATCTCCACGTCGCGGTGGGCATCAAAATGCACCAGCGCCAATGGCCCGTGTTTTTTGTGATAGGCTTTGAGAACTGGGTAAGAGATATAATGATCGCCACCAAGTGTAATGGTTTCGGCACCTTCCTTTAAAATTTCCGCAATATGGTTTTCCAACGTTGCTGGAAAATTTTCTTTTTTACCCCAATCAAAAAAACAATCGCCATAATCTGTCACAGCCAGCGTATCAAAAGGATCAAACATCCATGGCCAGAATGGCCCCCAGGCATTCTCAGCGGAAGCTTTGCGAATCCCCTCTGGTCCCATACGCGTTCCCGAGCGATGTGATACTGCTTGATCGAAAGGAACGCCTGTCACCGCAATATCAACGCCCGTCAGATCACGCGTATATTTGCGGCGCATGAATGAAAGCGCACCCGCATAGGTTGGCTCCCATTGCGTGCCTTTCAGATTTTCGCGGCGAAACGCTTCATCGCCCGGTGGACGGGTAAGTTTATCCATTTCAAGTGCCATAATTTACTCCGTCAATAAAAGTGCGTCTTGGGGATCAAAGCTCACCCATAGCTTCTGGCCGCGGTCAAATCCAGAGCCGCCAACGCGCGAATTATTCTGCACATTGATATCCAAATGCTGGCCGTCCGCAATATCGGCAACTACGTGACTGGTATCGCCATAATATGCCACATCACGAATCGTCGCTTTGGCTTTGATCAGGCTCGGGCCTTTGGGTTCAGCTGTCGAAAGCTTCAGCTTCTCCGGACGTATGGCAATTGTGGCCTTGTCACCGCATGTTTTATCGGTGCCAACAGCAATCTTGCCGAGGCCCACAGCCATGCAATTGGCGGTCTTTCCCTTTTGGCCCAGCACGGCAGCTTCAATCAAATTCACCTTGCCAATAAAATCAGCCACAAACCTTGTGCGCGGTTGTTCATAGAGTTCAGCTGGTGTGGCAATCTGTTGTACAGCACCTTTATCCATCACTGCGATGCGCGTGGCCATGGAAAGTGCTTCATCTTGATCATGTGTAACAATGATGAAGGTAATGCCAACAGTTTCTTGCAAGCGCGTCAGTTCAAGCCGCATGCCATCGCGCAGCTTTGCATCAAGGGCCGAGAGTGGCTCATCAAGCAGCAAAACTTTTGGACGCTTTACCAAGGCGCGCGCCAAAGCAACACGTTGGCGTTGACCACCCGACATCTGATCCGGCTTACGCTCAGCTAGATGTTCCAATTTCACCATTTCTAAGGCTTCTAGGGTGCGGCGCTTGGCTTCATCAGCAGCCACACCAGTCACACGCAGCCCGTATGAGACATTATCCATCACCGTCATGTGGGGAAACACGGCGTAGGATTGGAACACCATATTCGTTGGCCGCAGATTTGGAGGAGTGAATGCCATATCCTCACCACCAATCATAATTTGCCCTTGGGTTGGTGAATCGAGCCCAGAGATCATACGCAACAAAGTGGTTTTGCCGCAGCCCGAAGGACCTAACAATGCAAAGAACTCATTTTGGGCAATGTCGATTGACACGTTATCGACGGCCATTACCCCGCCCGAAAAACGCTTAGACACATTGCGAATGGAGACGATTGGCTCGGTCATGTTAGGGTTTTTCCGGGTTGGCAGGGGCTTGAATTTTCATTGCGATAAAAGTGGCCAACAGTGTGATGACAATCAACACAGTTGAAGCGGCATTGATTTGCGGGGTTATAGTGGTCTTGACCATTGAGTATATCTTCACTGGGAAAGTGACTGAGTTTGGCCCTGATGAAAAGAAGGTGATGACAAAATCATCAAGCGACAAAGTGAATGCCAAGAGGCCACCGGCAACAAGGCTGGGCATCAAAAATGGCACGATCACGTTGGTAAATGTTTGCCATTCTGTGGCGCCTAAATCCTTCGATGCTTCCTCGAGTTGACGATTAAAACCAACGAGGCGGGACCGCACGACGACAGCTACGAAAGGAAACGAGAAGGCGATATGAGCAATAATGATATTGATCAAATTCAAGGGCCAAATCCAGTCACGCACAGCTGTCATCATGCCGGTTTTTGAATAAAAAAGTGCAAGAGCCACACCCATGCAGATTTCTGGTACAACGATGGGGAGGGCGAGGAAGCCTTCAAAGGGCGTTTTGAATGGGAATTTGAAGCGCCATAATGCAAGCGCCGTCATGGCCCCCAGAACTGTGGAGAAAATCGTCGAGCAAAATGCAATGGCCAACGAGTTAGACAAAGCACTGAAGATGGCATCATTATGCCAAGCCTTAATGTAATTTTGAAACGTAAAGCCATGCCACACGCCAGTTTTATCAACGTTAAATGAGAAGGCAATCAACGAGGCAATCGGCGCATAAAGAAATAATAACACCAGTGCAAATAGGATTTTCAGCCAAAGGCGCGAGCCATAATCGAGTGGGCCTTGGCCCGGTTTCAATCGTGCAGCCATTATGCGTCAACTCCCTTAGACCTGCGGGTCAGCATGGCACGGACGAAAAGAACAAAGAATGTTGCATACATCAAGATGAAAGAAAGGGCCGCGCCAAACGGCCAGTTATTGGCTTCGCCGAATTGGTTTTGAATTGCATTTCCAATCATCCAATTGTTGGGGCCGCCCAACAAATCTGATGTGAGAAATGAACCAAGGCATGGGATGAAAACCAAAATAATTCCGGTGATCACGCCAGGCATAGTGAGTGGAAGTGTAACGCTCCAGAATGTTCTTGGCTGGCTTGCGCCCAAATCAAGACTCGCTTCCAAATAGGATTTATCGAGTTTTTCAATCGTGGAATAAAGCGGCAGCACCATGAAAGGCAAATAAACATAAACCAGCCCCATGATCACGGCGCTTGTTCCAAACAGAATATCAGTCTGCGGCAAATGAAAGAAACCCAGAGCCTGATTGAGAAACCCATTGGTGCGCATCACCTGAATGAGCGCGTAGGTTCGGATCAATAAATTTATCCAGAATGGCAGGATGAGAAGAAGCAACAAAATCGGCCGCCATTTAGGGGAGGAAAAACACACAGCAAAGGCCAGCGGATAGGCCAGCAAAAGGGAGACCACTGTGGCAATGGCGCTCCAAAGCACCGCTCGTCCAAGCAGAACCAGATAGCTCGAACCGGCGGCATCAACATAATTTGTGATAGTCGAAAAGTAGTTGTAATCGAGAATGGAGGTTTCACCATTCACAATAGCCTTTGATGAAAAGGACAAAACAAACAGAAACCCCATAGGTACCACAAAGAAAAACAACATCCAGAATGTGCCCGGCGTCATCAATGTGAAAAAGACTTTTCTAAAGTCCTTCCAATTATCCAAATTCCCTGCTCCCGCTATCCGAGCTGTTGCCGCCCGTTCAACCGTAATGAAAAGAGCGGCTGGATGCCAGCCGCTCTTGTTTGACTAAGCTGCTTGAATTGCAGTCCACAATTCGTCGCGATATTTGGTTGCATCTTCACCGAGATATTTACCAGGATCGCATAGGGCTAACTGCTCAGCGGACGGGAAGATGTTGTGGTTATTCTTGTATTCATCGTCCATCAGGGCACGGCCCGCCGCATTTGGCGTAGCGTAGCCGATGGTTTTGACGATGTTGGCGTTGTTTTGCCCATCCAAGATAAAGTTCAAGAAAGCATGCGCATTTTCTGGATGTGGTGCGCCTGCAGCAATGGCTACCGTATCTTGCCAACGGTTTGATCCTTCTTTGGGAATGACATAACCCAAATCATTGGACGTATCTGCTTTTATCACCTGCACGATATCACCAGAATATTCAGCGCAAACATCAACGTCACCTGATGCAAGTAGATCTTGCCCATTGTCTTTTGCAAAAATCTTGATGTTCTTTTTCGACGCAATCAGCAAGTCTTTAGCTTTGCCAAGTTCGGTCGCATCGGTCGAATTCCAATTATAGCCGAGCGTTTTCAAAGCAATTCCAAAGCCAAATTCGGCTGTGCCTTGGATTGAAATACGGCCCGCGTAAGTTGGATCATCCAGCAATAAATGCCATGAATCAGGTGTCGCCTTGGCTTTTGACTTGCGGTAGCCAATACCAAAAGTTCCCCACATGTAGGCCAATGAATATTTCCGACCTGGATCAAAATCAGCGTCTTGAAATTCTTTGTCGAGATTGGCGATGTTTGGAACCTTTGCATGGTCAATGGGCATCAACATGTTGGCCTTGACCATCCGTTCAATGTAGTTGCTCGACGGAACAATGACGTCATAGCCAGGATTACCTGCTTTCAATTTGGCAAACAGTTCGTCATTGCTACCAAACAGATCCATTTTGGCTTCGATACCCGTCGCCGAGCTGAAATCAGCGAGGGTTGTTTCGCCAATATATGTATCCCAATTATAGACGTTCAGTTTCTTTTCTTCAGCTGCCATGGATTTATAAGGCATCAGGGTGATACCAACCATTGCGGCCCCTGCACCTTTGAGAAGTTGGCGACGATTGCTTTTTAAATTATTCACAGTTTTCTCCCGAGATTATCTGTTGAAGTGTCAAATCAAACGAAGGCGAATTTAGAATGCACGGCAATTAATTATTTTTACATCTCCGACTTCACATCAGCATAGGTCTTGTCCAATGCGAAGCGCACAAGTCTAATCATCTCATCAATTTCTTTCTTTGAAATAATGAAAGGAGGAGACAGGACCATCGTATCCCAGCAGGCGCGCATGATCAGGCCGTTGTTGATCGAATGATCGCGGCAGATCGTTCCAACGCGCCCACAGTCGAGGAAGCGTTCACGGGTCTTCTTGTTTTTAGCAATTTCAATGGCACCGATCAATCCGACCGAGCGCGTTTCACCAACGATCGGATGATCATTCAGCGATGCCAAGGCAGCAGCAAAATAAGGTGCCAGTTCAGCAACACGTTCAACTAATTTTTCATCTTCAATAATTTCGATGTTTTTCAGTGCTACGGCTGAACACACGGGATGGCCCGCATAGGTCATACCGTGATAGAACTCGCCGCCTTTTTCGAAGAAATCTTTGATTAAGTGATCAGAGAATGCAGCGGCACCAATCGGCTGGTAACCAGACGACAAGCCCTTGGCCATCGCCACAATATCAGGGTCAAAACCAAAAGTTTCAAAGCCAAACCAGTTGCCCGTGCGCCCAAAGCCGCAGATCACTTCATCAGCCACAATCAACACGCCATATTTTTTGCAAATGCGCTGCACTTCTGGCCAATAAGTTGACGGTGGAATTAAAACGCCAGCGGCACCTTGAATAGGCTCACCATAAAACGCGGCCACATTATCTGGCCCGAGTTCGAGAATTTTCTTTTCCAATTCTTGTGCCGCTTCAAGGCCAAATTCTTCCGGCGTTTTTTCACCACCAAAATCATACCAATAAGGCTGCTGAATATGGTGGAAGCCCGGAAGCAAATCACCGCCCTGCCCGTGCATGGCCGGAAATCCACCTAAGTTTGAAGCGACCCAAGTTGAGCCATGATAACCACGACGCCGGGCAATGATGTTTTGGCGATAGGGCTTACCCATCAGTTTCCAGTAATGGCGGATGAAACGCACAATCGTATCATTGGTTTCGCTGCCGGAATTGGCAAAGAAAATGTGTTTGAAACGCTCTGGCAACACGCTCGAGATTTTCTCTGCAAGCATCGTGGTTGGCACTGTCGTAGTTTTGAAAAAGGTGTTGTAAAACGGCAGATCTTGCATTTGCTTGTAAGCAACTTCGGCCAATTCCTTGCGGCCATAGCCAATGTTCACGCACCAAAGACCGGCCATGCCGTCTAAAATTTTATTGCCCTTCCCGTCCCAGATATAAACACCATCCGCATGGGTCATCACCCGCGGGCCGCCATTGGCGTGAAACGCTTTATGATCCGTGAACGGATGAAAATGATGGGCGATATCGGCTTTAACGATTTCTTCGAGATTGATGTTTTTTGGGACGACGTTCATGATAGTGCTCCAGATACGAAAAGGGTTCCAGCGTTGAAAGGCTGGTTTCACATAACAATCAGGGCAGAAATGCTAAGGCTTGAATCCAATACGCGCGCAATTGACCATAACGTCATCGCGTAGTGTCCGACCAATAATGGTAGAATGGATTTTCATTTATGTACTATGGCAGTTTGATTGCGAAAATGCAAATTGCTGCCAACTGCCCTCAACCACCTGTAAATTTTCGGGCGCTACAACGGTCTTTACATAACTTTGCAACTTCGGCCTCTGCGCAGAAGCGTTAGTGCCCGTTCTTTTGCTGAAGGCGTCCTTTATCCATTCTTCGGAATTTTGTTCTTTCCCATGATTGCAGCAGCAGCGATGGCTTTGAGTTCGGTCAGCGTGATCGGCAATGCCCTTCGATTGAAAGGATCATCTTAGGCGGGTTTACCCAAACCCTCATACTTAAACCCTAAACCTTTCGAAAATAGAGACACAAGGGCCTTAGCAAAAAGCCTATAACAAGTGTTGCCAGCGTGCTTCCGACCAAAAACAAATTTCCAAAGATTTGAGCTCGCTCGATATTGAGAAGATAGATCGGAATGGCACAGCCTGTAATGATTATAATCGGTAACCAAGCCTCCACGGCATGAAGCGCGCCTGGCAAACCGGAATTTGAAATTTCAGCTTTCAAGAACGCTGATGCCAGCAAGCTGAATAATAAGGAAAGCAAAGCCATAGCGATGAATAAGAGTTCAGAAGAAAGTTCGGTGCGTTCAAACCCTAAACCGCCTACGGATAATAAGACGAAAGCCAAACTTGTTAGAAAAGCGGCGGCAACGCCAGCTGCTTCACCAATGGCTAAACTGGTAACAACAAATCCTACAAAAACGCTCGATATAAGTACAATAAGAATAGATGACTTTGTGGCTTGTTGCTGTTGATCTATCACCAACGAAGGGTGAGCCACATTCAAGCCCTGCTGCAAAAGTATTCGTGCCAGCGAAGCATTGGTCTCGCCTTGGACCGGTGTCACTTCAAGGCGGTACACATTGTCAGCAGACAGAAACAGAGTTTTCAGTCTCGCATCCAGCTCCTCCAGATTTGGTTCCTCAATGGCCACCAGTTGATTGGCGCGATCATGCAACGCATTGAATCTACCAAAGATGCGATTTTCGAATTCGATAACTTCAGCATTGCTGCTGGTGGCAGACAGTAATGCCAAACTGCGCCTGAATTCGTCTGCTGCTTTGCGCAACTCAGGGCGGGTTGCGGGCTCTGCGGCGATGTCACTTAAACTATCTTGCAACGTTGAAATTTGGTCGCGCAAATCGTCAGGTGTTTGAGCGACCAAGGATCCAATCTTTGGAAACTGATCTTGTAGTGGTGCAAGCGCTTGTTTCTTCGCTTCGACATCCTGAGGTAAAAATGCGCCCAGCCACCTAACAGCTTTTGCTTGCGGGATGAGCATTAATTGCAGCAGAAATTCCTGAGCTTCATCAAGGTTTGAGGCAACGATATTAACAGGTGGATCAGCCGTATCGTTCAAAACTTGTGTCTTTAAAACATTGGGCGCAACAAATAACCCCGCACAGGCTGCAACCAGTAATGCGAGTGTCAGAATCGTTCTTAAACCCCGCCAAGCTTTGTTATCGAAAATCGCGGCCAGCAACGGCACAATCCAGTCTTGCGCTTGCCAAAAAGTCGGTCTGCCAGAAAGCCCGATTATTGCAGGTGCGACCATGGTGCTTGCTATGAAAGATGCAAATATACCAATGCTGGCAACAGCACTTGGAAAAGCTGTAGTTCGGCCCCACAAAGCCAAAAATCCTATCCACACGGCAATGCCGATGGCTGCCTGCCAAGCAATGCCGGAACCTTGCTTTTGTGCAGCAAACATGATGGCCGTTTCCGTTGGGCGACTTTCAGACATTGCCTCAACGTTTGCGAACCCCGCTCGCGCTGCCATAATCACTGCACTGAATCCTATTCCCACATAGATAGGCCAGAGTGCAATCACCTGTGCGGGCAATACAAAGCATGCAAAAACCGCCGCAATTGAAATTCCTGCCGCCATAGGCAAGCCAATCATGACAATAAGATTGACACGACCCAGCACCGAATAGAGCCCTATGAAACACAACAGGCATCCCATAAAAATGGCTTGGACGATACGGTTCTGCGGCACAAGCTGAGGCGAAACCTCCGGTGTTTTATGAAGCGGGCGTTCGGCCAACAGATGCGTTGTTTTGTCTTGCTCCAATGTTTTCAAACTTTGCGCCAGAAACAAATCCACGTTTTCGGTCTGACCCTCTTTCGGAAGAACCAACACCAAAGCTGCAGTCGGAGTGGGATCTAAACTGAGGCCGGCAATTTGTGTCCAATCAACGGGTTCATTTGTGCCCTGCATCAGCCCCTGCAATGATTTTGCAGATTGCAAAAATAACTCGTCGAGGCCTTGTGGATCGCGCCCCTGCTTTATCGTCGCAGAAACTTCATTGACCAAAGTCGCCAGACTTTCTGCACTTGGGGCTTCAGCGATTGCTGAGAAAAGCGGGCGCAACGAAAGTGCATAAGCCACACGCGTATCAATTTCGGCTTTTGAGTAGTATAAAATAGCGTGGTCTTCGTAATAACGCCCTGTTCCCGGCGCAAACACAAGATCAAATTTGTCTTTTTGGGCTTCGAGTGTTTTGACCAACGTCTCTCGGGCTTGGCTCAGAGCTTGCGGACTAGCATTGTTCAACGTGATTGTGATGAGCGATTCCAAATGTGGAAAATTCTGATTTAGAATTTTCATATTTTCCAACGGCGTTGAATCTATTGTGAAATCAAATTGGCTTTGCTCGACAAATGAAATTTTTTGGACAGCCAGATAACTCGCCACTCCGATGATGGTGGACCAAACGAGCAGAACGAAGGTTGCATTACGAAATGCAAAGCGCGCAATTTTCGCAAAAATGTTAGGTTGAAGTCGTTGCGGCCGGGGTTCAGGGCTATAATCGTCAAACAATGTTTTTCTGGGAATGCGATCCATCAGTTCGTCGCCTGCCCTCGCTTACGCCTCAGATAAGACACAAAACTCACAGGTATCAAAAGTAAATAAAACCCAGCAATAATCGCCAGAGATTCCCAAGGAAATGCAATCAAAAACAAAACGCCCAAAGCCATCGCTGCAAGCAGCGGCAAAACCACTTCACGTGGAACCCGCGCTAAGGTCTTGCCGGAAAATGTTGGCACACGGCTCACCATTAAGATGGCGATCAGAATCACAAAACCCGCGATGAATTTCGCGTGGTCGTGTGCATCTGCATAAAAACCAAGGAACTGATAATAAAAAGGTGAAAGCGCCAACAATGCGCCAGCAGGTGCAGGAATGCCGGTGAAGTAAGCAGCGCCCCAACTTGGCTTATGCGGGTCATCCAACGCCACATTAAACCGAGCCAAACGCAGTGCGGCAGCAATGGCCAGCATCAAACACACCACCCAGCCAAACGTTTTAAGACTGCTGAGGGCGCTGAAATAAAGCATGAGCGCTGGTGCCACGCCGAAATTCACAAAGTCCGCAAGAGAGTCAAGTTCTGCGCCAAAGCGTGATGTGCCATTGAGATAGCGTGCCAATCTGCCATCCATTGCATCAAGCACAATGGCGACAATGATAAAGCTGACCGCAATTTCATAGCGCCCTTCGACAGAAAAGCGGATTGCCGTGATGCCGCTGCAAAGTGCCAGCAGCGTCAAAAGATTGGGCAGAAGAAATCTGATTGGCACAGGCTTAAATCTTTTGCGTTCGCTTTCTTGGGGCAGCATGTCAGCCATCAGTCTTTACGGCCATTCCTGCTCGGGCCAAGTTGGCCTAAATCAGCCAGAACAGTTTCACCTGCGACGGCGCGCTGGCCCAAACAAGCCAAAGCCGCAACGCCCTTTGGCAGATAAACATCGACCCTGCTACCAAACCGGATCAAACCAAAACGCTGGCCCGCTTGCAAGCTGGTGCCCTCGTCAACAAATTTCACAATGCGGCGTGCGATCAAGCCAGCAATTTGCACAACGCCAATGCGCACACCAGTTCCCGTCTGCAACGTCAGTGCTTGGCGTTCATTGTCTTCGCTGGCCTTATCCAGCTCAGCATTCACAAAAAGTCCAGGCACATAGGTGAGCTTGGTGATGCGCGCCGCAATCGGGCTGCGGTTAACATGCACATCAAACACATTCATGAAAATCGAAATACGAGTCATCATTTCGCGCGGCAGATCAAGCTCTGGTGGCGGGATCACGCTTTCAATGGCACTCACGCGGCCATCGGCTGGCGAAATGATGAGGCTATCTCCGAGTGGTGTCACCCGCTCCGGATCACGGAAGAAATATGCGCACCAAGCGGTCAGCACCACGCCAATCCATGCAATGGGTTGATAGCCCAGCCAAAACAACAACAGGGTCACACCTGCAAAGACGGCAATAAACCGCCAACCCTCGCGGTGAACCGGGGCAAATGAACTTGTAACGCTTTGGATGATCGACATAGGCACTCTGTAGCGGGTTTGTCTGGGTAAGGGAATCAATTCGTTGTCGCTGTATAATAGCAAAAAGCCCGCATTGCTGGAGGGAGCAAAGCGGGCCATTTTATGGCGTTAAAATAAACTTAATGCAGATAACTTCCCACAACACGCAGCGCTGGCTTTGGGATGAAAGGAATTGCCGAGAACGCGTCGTCGTTGTCTGCACGCTCAAACGCTGGAATGGCCGCTGGCAAAGCTTCGGTGCGCACGGCTGTGCCCGTTGCAACCGCTGTAAACAGGCCTTCTGACATTTCGAACACTTCTAAGCGCATTCCGATGATGGCATCAGCACCCAAAAACTTGGCTTGCGCCTGAGCCTTTTTTTCGGCCTCTTCTTTCGCGTTATTCAAGCCCTCGGCCATATCGTCCATGCTTGAATATTGCAGGCCGCGTTGGCCGCCGTAGTTGTATTTTGTGATGCGTTTCGACCAAAGGGCCGATCCGCGTACAACACCGAGCGTTTCTTCTGTGCTACGCCCGGCAATGGTCTCCATCGTGGTAATCTTCATTTGACTTAGTCCCCAAATTGTTATGGCGCTGCTTTCTGTTATCCGAAAACTTTGGCACCGGTCCCGTTTCCCGCATTTAACTTGCGGTTGATGGAGGTAGTATTAGGTTGCAAATGTAAACAAAGATGAATCTGAATGGCATTTGCATCAAATTTGACGCGAATTTTTGGCTCATTTGAGTGATTAGGTTAATGGCCGCTTCGAGATCGTGCTTACCGAAAAGTTGATTCACTAAGCGTTTATCTTAGTCCTTAACAGCTCTTCAGCTTTCGGCCCGCGCTCGTCCAAATTCTGCGCCAGTTTGCGCCGCGCTTCATCAGCCTCTTGCTGGCGATTCCACATGTCAGCGTAAAGGCCCTTCTTTTTCAGCAACACTTTATGTGTGCCGCGCTCAGCAATCTCACCTTTTTCAAGTACAATTATTTCATCAGCATCGACCACGGTCGAAAGACGATGCGCGATGACAACCGTTGTGCGATTTTTTGAGATACGTTTCAGTTCGGTTTGAATGTCTTGTTCGGTCAAGCTGTCGAGCGCAGAGGTTGCTTCATCCAGCACTAATATCGGTGGCCCCTTCAAAATTGTTCGTGCAATCGACACGCGCTGCTTTTCACCGCCCGAAAGCTTCAATCCACGCTCACCCACCATTGCGTCATATCCAAGCGGCAAGCTCATCACGAATTTATGGATCTGCGCCATCTTTGCCGCTTCTTCAACTTCGGCGTCGGTAGCATCTGGTCTGCCATAGCGAATATTATAGCGGATCGTATCATTAAACAGCACCGTGTCTTGCGGCACCATGCCGATCGCCTTGCGTAATGTTTCCTGCTGCACATCAGCAATGTTTTGCCCATCGATCAAAATGCGCCCGCTTGTAATGTCATAGAAACGGAACAACAAACGCGAGATCGTTGATTTGCCAGCACCCGATGGGCCAACAATGGCCACGGTTTTTCCGGCTGGTACATGCAGCGAAATATTTTTTAAAATGGGGCGCGCCGCGTCATAAGCAAAGGAGACATTATCAAAAACAATATCGCCCTTTGCTGCTTTGAACTCTGGCGCATTTGGTTTGTCGGAAATCTCTGCGTTCTGGCGCAAAATTCCAAACATCCCTTCCACATCGATAAGGCCTTGCTTGATTTCACGATATGACGAGCCGATAAAATTGAGCGGCATATAGAGCTGGATCATCAAAGCATTGATCATCACAAAATCGCCAATGGTACTGTTGCCCTTGGTAATCGATAGTCCGGCCATGACCATAACAATGGTGAGGCCAACCGAATAAATCGCCGCTTGGCCGGCGTTCAACACGGCGAGCGACACCCAAGTCTTAATTGCCGCCTGTTCATAAACCGCCATAGAGCTATCATAACGATTGGCCTCGTGGGCTTCATTGCCGAAATATTTCACTGTTTCGAAATTGAGCAAACTGTCGATGGCTTTCGTACCTGCATCATTGTCAGCGTTGTTCATGGTCCGACGAATATCAATCCGGCGTTCCGTGGCCCAATAAGTAAACCAGAGATAGGCTACAACCGTCGCCGCGATCACTGCAACGTAAGTCCAACCAAATGAATAGGCCAGCACACCACAAACCAAGGCGATTTCAAGCATGGTCGGAAAAGTATTGAATAGTGAAAACCGTAAAACAGAATCAACACCATTTATGCCGCGCGAAATAATGCGCGAAAGCCCGCCCGTGCGGCGTTCCAAGTGAAACTTCAAACTCAAGGCATGAAGATGTTTAAAGGTGCTGAATGAAAGTTCGCGCACTGCGCGCTGGCCCACTTTGGCAAACACTGCATCGCGCATCTGGCCAAACACCACCATCATGATGCGCCCAACGCCATAAGCCATAACCATAAAAAACGGCACACTGAGCAATGCCACTTCTATACCCTTGCTGGCTGCTAATGAATCCGTTGCCCACTTGAACGCATAGGGGGTGAGCACAGTGATGATTTTCGAACTCACCAGCAACAATAATGCGATCACAACCCGCGCCTTAATATCCGCCCTGCCCTTGGGCCAGAGCAGCGGTAGTAAGCCTTTCATGGTTTCCCACTGGCTGGTTTCGCCAGTTGGCTTCGTCATTGCTGAATCCATCATGGAGTGGTGGCCAGCGGCGTTGTAATAATCTGGCCAGGATAGATCAGGCGCGGATTTTTGATGAGCGCTTTGTTCGCTTCATACAAAACCGTATACTGACGACCAAACCCATAAAGATTTCGCGAAATCACCCAGAGGTTATCGCCGGGCTGGATGGTAAGTGATGTTGGCTTTGCCACTTCAACCTTTGCCGTGGCAGGCGCTGATTCAACCTTCGCCTCGGCGGCAGGCGTTTCAACCTTTGCGGGCGGATTGGCAGCAGCAACAACGGCTGCAGCCTTTGCTGCATCTTCACGCTTGAACGGAACTTCAATGCGCGACGCTACGTCGCCCTTTGCATCCATCTGGTCGAGGCGCAGCGTAAATGTGCCGGGCTTGATTGTCGTGCCGCCGCTATAATTCCATTTGCCCAAATCATCGGCCTTGGTTTCGCCGAGATAAATATTATCAACATAGATGCGCACTGGCGCTTTGGGTGAAGCGCGCCCGGCAAATTGAATATCGCCCGTGGCGCCATAATCAATGGCATCTAGCGCCACGTCATTTGTCAAAGGTTTCGGCGCTTGAATTATTTTCGTCGGCGCATCGGGTGTCAACACAGCAACCGTATTCTCGCCTTCGCCCTTGGGCTTTACAGCGACGGCGACAGTTTGCTTGGACACTTGGGTCACACCTGCAGTGGTGGTTTCCAGTGTCAGCGCGCCTGCACCCGCCGGAAGCGCTTTTTCAGGAATCATGACGAATGATCCATCGGCCGTCGCCTTTGTCGAAGCCACAACAACACCATTGAGCTTGGCTACCACATCAGTGCCCGGTGCTGCGCGACCAGCGATGACAGCCTCACCATTGGTTTCAACTCGAACCGTGTCAAAGCTTGGTACAATGGGTTCAACTACTTTTGGCGTTTCCACTGGCTTGGCTGGTGTTACTGCAGCGGCCATTTGTTGCTCTACAGGCTTTACTGCTTCGACTTTAGGCGCTTCAACAACGGGAACTTCAACTTTTGGCGCTGTGGCAACGGGTGCAGTGATCTTTGCAGGTTCAGGCACCATCGCCGGGCGGGTGGAAACATAACCAAAGGCACCTGCCGCAATTACGGCAAGTGAGGTGAATACAGCGATAGGGTTAATCTTCATGTTATTTAAAATCCGTCGGGTTAAGTCAAAACGCTCTAGGTGCTATATAAGCGCGAGTCGGGGGTTTCATAAGGCCCCGCTTTACACAATGCAAACCGGAGAAACCATGGTTATTCCTACCCATCGTCTGTGCGTTTATTGCGGTTCTGGCCCGGGTCGAAACCCGGCCTATATGCAGGCCGCCGACGATTTGGGTGTTGCAATGGCAAGCGCAGGCATCGGGCTGGTTTATGGGGGCGGCGGCATGGGGCTGATGGGGCAAGTGGCGCGCGGTGTTCTGTCGGCGGGCGGGCATGTGACGGGCATCATCCCAGAGTTTCTGGTCAATCGCGAGCGCATGCTTGAAGGCGTTTCGGAACTCATTGTCACCAACACAATGCACGAACGCAAAACCATGATGTTTGAAAAGGCCACCGGCTTTGTGGCGCTGCCTGGCGGTGTCGGCACCCTTGAAGAGCTGGCCGAAATTACCACTTGGGCTCAACTCGGCCAACACGCCAAGCCATTGATTGTGTGTAACATTGAAAATTATTGGGATCCCTTATTGGTGTTGCTTGATCACATGCGCGCTGAAAACTTTATTCGCGCAGGCATGGAAGTATTGGTTGAAGTGGCAAAAACGGCCGCAGACGTCGTGCCGATCTACCGGCATCGCCGTTCAGTCACTGTTGACAAAGTTCCGCTGAAGATAATTCAAGATAAGCTTTAGCCCAGCTCTCCGGATTTATCGGTATCTAGCAGGTTCACCGTACGCTGTCAAGGACTATTTTACTGGTTTAGAACTTTCTGTTTGAAGCGCAGAAATCGAGTATATCGCCAGTGCCATCCAAATGATTCCAAACGAGATCAATTTCCATTGATCAATAGTTTCGTGGAAAACATAAATCGCCGCCAAGAAAACCATCGTTGGTGAAAGATATTGCAGCAATCCCGCCGTTGAATATCGGATGCGCTTGAGGGAGGCCGCATAGAATATCAGTGCTCCAGATGTCAGAGCGCCACAACCCATAAGCATCAACGTATCAAAAGCATTATCACCAAAATGCGTCATCCCATTTTTTGCCAGCCAAATCTCAACACCAATGAGCGGCAGCGCAATCAATAACACTTCAACAAAAAAACCTGGAACAGGTGAAACAGCAATCGTCTTGCGCAATAAACCATACAAACAAAACGAAGCGGCCAGAGACAACCCCAAAAACGGAAACACACCCGTTGCGATTGTTTCAAACGTGACTGCCACGCAGGCCAATCCAATAGCCACCATCTGTAATTTTTTAAACCGCTCATGCAGAAAAATATAACCCACGGCCACATTCATCAGAGGATTAATAAAATAGCCAAGGCTTGCTTCAAGCGCGCGCCCATGTTGAATGCACCAGATATAAAGCGTCCAATTGAAAACAATAATGGCGCTCGTTAATGTTAAAATCAGTACCATCTTAGGGTTTTTTAGAACAACCCAAACTTCATCAAACTGCCCAAGCCACCACACCACAACGGCCGCAATCGGGATGGACCAAACACCGCGATTGACAGCGATCTCCATCGGATTGATGTGACGGATCAACCCAAAATAAACAGCCATTCCGCCCCAAAACAAATGGGCAATGACGGCGAAGATCACGCCCTTGTTCGGCTCACTCAATTTTGCATACATAATTTAAGCGCTAACACCTTCGCGCAACAGCTTGAAGATGATGGCATCGAGCAATGCTTGAAAAGAAGCCTCAACAATATTGGGTGAAACCCCAACCGTAAACCAGCGTTCGCCCTTGGCATCTTTGCTTTCAATCAAAACCCGCGTGGTTGCGCTCGTGCCACCATTGAGGATCCGCACTTTGTAATCAACCAATTCCATATCATCAATATAACGTTGATAACGCCCAAGGTCTTTGCGCAAAGCGACATCAAGTGCGCTCACAGGGCCATTGCCCTCGCCCGTGCTGGTGAGGATTTCATCACCCACCTTCACTTTCACTTCCGCCTGTGAATACATCTGACCGTTCTGTTGGCCCACATTCACTTGAAAGGTTTCGACATCAAAATAATGTGGCACATTGCCCAGTGTGCGTCTTGCCAACAATTCAAACGAAGCATCCGCGCCATCATAAGAATAGCCATTATTCTCGCGCTCCTTCACTTCTCGCAGTAAATGATCCAAACGCGGATCATCTTTGGCAATATCAAGATTGATGCGTGTTAATTCTGCCAACAGATTCGATTTGCCCGCCTGATCAGAAACCAGAATGCGGCGGTTGTTACCCACACTTGAAGGCGGCACATGTTCATAAGTCTCAGGCTCTTTGGCCAAAGCCGAAGCATGAATGCCGGCCTTGGTGGCAAACGCACTTTTGCCGACATATGGCGCTTGCGCATTGGGTGCGCGGTTCAGCAGCTCATCGAAGCCACGGGAAATTGACGTGAGTTGTTTTACGTCAACCCCAATCTCAAATCGCTCCGTGTACGGACGTTTCAGCGCAAGTGTCCCAATGATCGAAATCAAATTAGCATTGCCGCAGCGTTCACCAATGCCATTGAGTGTTCCCTGAATTTGGCAAGCACCTGCATCAACCGCAGCCAGTGAATTGGCAACCGCCTGCTCTGTGTCATTATGCGCATGAATGCCAAGATTCGAACCCGGAATAATTTTCGTCATTGTACGGACGATTTCACTCACTTCGGATGGCAGCGTTCCACCGTTGGTATCACAGAGAACAACCCACCGCGCACCGGAGTCATAAGCCGCCTTAGCGCAAGCGGTTGCATATTCAGG
>JANYHN010000011.1 GCA_025359045.1 Hyphomicrobiales bacterium
GTCTATATCGCCTGTATACGAAACCACGTTTCATACTCGCCAAATTTGGCGCGACCTTCGGTTGAACTTATTTTTGTCATTCAAACACCTCTTGCTGTTACAGCAAGCAATTGAGGCTATGCCGAGTTTTTTAATCTGGCAATGGGTCTTGTGAGAATTGACACAGCGACAAATTCGCATATGAATTTGGGCCATGAAATGCACTCACACAATTCACAATCACACCTGCCACCATGGTTGGAACAATGCAAACGATCCAGCGTTGACAATTGCGCCGGGTGAAACAATCAGCTTTAATCCACCAGATTCTTCAGGTGGACAGATTACGGCCCAATCTAAACTTGCTGATTTGGGCTTGCTTGATTTTTCAAAAGTGAACCCTGTTGCAGGGCCAGTTTACATTGATGGTGCTGAACCCGGCGATGCAATTAAGGTGACTTTGCTTGAGTTTGGCCCCTCTGGGTGGGGCTGGACCGCTAATATCCCCGGATTTGGTTTGTTGGCAGACCAGTTCAAAGATCCGGCTTTGCATATTTGGAAATATGACAGTGTGGCTTTGACGCCGGCACTTTACGGCCCGGGCGGCAAGGTTCCTTTGAAACCGTTTTGCGGAACAATTGGTTTGGCGCCTGCCGAATCTGGCCAGCACTCGGTGGTGCCGCCACGACGCGTGGGCGGCAATTTGGATATCCGAGATCTGGCGGCGGGCACTGAACTCTATTTGCCTGTAGAGGTGAAGGGAGGGTTGTTCAGCGTGGGCGACACGCATGCCGCACAGGGTGATGGCGAGGTGTGTGGCACAGCCATCGAAAGCCCTTGTACGATAGCCGCTAAATTTGAATTGGTGAAGGGAGCGCATCTGGCCTTTCCGCGGTTTACCACTCCAGGCCCTGTGACGCGCCAGTTAGACGTGAAGGGCTATGAAGTGACGACGGGAATCGGCCCTGATCTGATGCAAGGTGCGCGCAATGCTGTTTCTGGCATGATTGATTTGCTCACTAAGCGTTACAATATGAATGCGGTTGATGCTTATATGTTGTGCTCTGTGTGTGGTGATCTGCGCATTAGCGAGATTGTGGATATGCCAAATTGGGTTGTAAGCTTTTATTTTCCGCGTGTGGTTTTGGAATGAAGTTACTTAAGCAATAGGCCGAATATTGGTGGTGAAATCTGACGATACGAACTGAGCTCCACGCGGAACCATCCCGTTGCGGGTCTAGTTGGCAACTGGTTTATAAAATATCTTTGGTACAAACAGATCGAGGAGTTGAATCTTGAATAAGCGTATCGTTTTTACCGGTGGAACTGGCAAGGCAGGTCGCCATGTGGTGCCATATCTTAAGCAATTGGGCTATTCCATTCTCAATGTTGATTTAAAGCCGCTAAATCTGCCTGGCGTGAACACACTCATCGCTGATTTGACGGATAGTGGTCAAGCCTTCAACGCGCTCTCTTCGCATTTTGGTTTTGAAGGTTATGACGAAGGTCAGGTTCCGCGCGCACCAGACGCAGTTGTTCATTTTGCAGCAATTCCTCGCGTTATGATTGAGCCCGACAACAAGACCTATTCTGCCAATGTCATGAGCACTTACAACGTCATCGAAGCGGCGATGAAACTTGGTGTTCGCAAAGTAATCGTTGCTTCAAGTGAAACCACCTATGGGGTCTGCTTTGCCGAAGGTGACAAAGACTATCATTCCTTTCCGCTGGAAGAAGATTATGACAGCGACCCGATGGACTCTTACGGCTTGTCAAAAGTTGTAAATGAAAAAACCGCACGGGCTTTTGCGATGCGATTTGGGGCAGATATCTATGCGCTTCGAATTGGCAACGTGATCGAGCCTCACGAATATGGTGCGTTTTCTCAATATGTCGCCAACCCACCGATGAGGAAGCGCAATGCTTGGAGCTACATTGATGCGCGTGACTTGGGCGAAATTGTGCATCTCTGTATCGAGAAAGATGACCTTGGCTATCAGGTATTCAATGCGGTAAATGATACAATCACCGCTGATATGCCAACAGCAGAGTTCCTTGCTAAATATGCGCCCAATACGCCCGTGACACGCGCGATGGGAAAGTTTGAAGCGCCTCTGTCTAACCGCAAAATTCGTGAAATTTTAGGATTTAGAGAAAAATACTATTGGCGCGATTACTTGTCGAAATAATCTACTGCGGAAAAGTCATGCTTTAATTCTCTGGGGCGTAAACCTTCTCGCCAAGATAAGATCGCTGACGCCAATGCAGGTCGGTGAACCCATCAAGAAATTTCTGCGCTATTGGTCATCCCGGATGTTGACAGGTTGCGAGTTCAGTTGCAGGATTGAAAGTGGAGGAAGCTAGGATGCCTTCGCAAAACACAACCCTATAGATATAATTGTGAAAGTGAGCCGTAAGCCAGACCTCTATAAAAATCAAAAAATAGCTAATTATGGGAGACGATCTTATGAACGACGACCTTATTCATTTAGCCAAAAACCGCCGTGACGTATTTAAAGTACTTGGCGGTGCTGCAGCGCTAGGTGCTGTTATGATGGCCGATGCCGGATTTGATCCTGCCATGGCCCAAGCTCTCAAACCCGCCGGAAAGCCAATGAAAGCCGCGTTCTCCAATGCTGGCTTACAAGCCTCGTGGTGCGCTCAAGGCAAGACAGCTGCCGAAGCCTGGGGCAAACTGATGAATGTGGAAATCACTTGGTTTGATGGTGAATTGGCTGCAACCAAGCAACGCGCTGCGATCGACAATATGGCAACTCAGAAGTGGGATTTTGTCGCCATTCAAACATTTGGCATCGGTACCCTGACGGATCCTATTCAAAAGATGATCGATGCCGGCACGCCAGTAATTGCGATGGATACACTCGTTGCTCCTCCGGGTACCATTGCCATTCACACATTTATTGCGCCTGATAATGTTATGATGGGTTCGTCGGTCACTTCACAATTGATGGCTGCGATCAAAGGTGAAGGCAATGTGGTGATGACGCAAGGTGCACTCGGTCACTCTGGTGCGCAAGGCCGCGCCAAAGGCTTTAAGGCCATTGTTGCGGGTTTCCCGAATGTAAAGGTGATAAATGAAGAGCCTGCGGATTGGGACGTAACCAAGGTTGCGCGAATCTGGGATTCAATTCTGACCCAAAACGACAAGATTGCAGGTGCTTTCTTCCACAATGATGACATGGCATTGGCCGCTTATAATGTGATGAAGGCCAAGGGCCGCACAGACATTGTGATTGCCGGTGTTGACGCTATGCCGCCAGCCGTTCAGGCGGTGCTTGATGGCACAATGTTGGGCACAGTGCGCAATCCGTCTTGCCGTATTCACGGCTGGGCTGTGGCTGCGGGTGTTGCTGCGGTTCAAGGTGGTGAAAAGGCAGGTAAGGATGTTCCAAACTACATCCTCGCTGATGGCCCCGTTATCACCAAGGAAACGGCGCCCGGTCATCTTTGGTTGCAGAAAAACTTCTTGATCTAATTTTCCATGATGGATCAACCTAACAGTGGGGGCGGCTTGCCGCCCCTGCTTCAGCTCACAAATGTCTCAAAATCTTTCGGCGGGATTGCGGCGCTTAAGGATGTCGACTTCACTTTGCACGCCGGAGAGATCCACGGGCTCGTTGGCGAGAATGGCGCTGGCAAATCCACCACGATGAAAATCATCGCAGGCGTCTATTCCGATTATGAAGGCGAGATGCGCGTTGATGGTAAGCCCGTACATTTTCGCTCGGCGCGAGATGCGTTGGCAGCTGGCATTGGCATGGTACACCAAGAATTGTCGACCATCCCAGATTTGACTGTGGCAGAAAATGTGTTTCTGGGCCACCAACCACTCACAAAATTGGGCACGATTGATTGGTCGCAGATAAACCGTGAGGCGACGCGACTGATTTCAAGTTTGGGCCTTGATATTGATCCCAAAACACTCATGGGATCTTTGCCCGTTGGCCTGCAACAGCTTGTGGAACTTTCGCGTGTGTTGTTTTCGGGCGCCAAAACAATCATTCTTGATGAACCTACTTCAGCTTTATCCCCGCCGGAAGTCAAACGGCTGTTTGACGTGTTGCGTAAGATAAAGGCCGAAGGGCGCGGAATTATTTTCATTTCGCATTTTCTAGATGATGTGTTGGAAATTTCAGATACCGTTACGGTGTTTCGTAACGGCAAAAAGGTAGCAACAGAATCTGCAGCCTCCCTGACTAAAGATGCTGTGATTTCCCATATGATCGGACGTGGCTCGATTGGCATGCATATGGGCGAGAGTGCTGAGCTTATCAGTGATGATACCAGACCGATTGTGCTTGCTGCAGAGGCAATTGGCGATGGTAAAACCCTGCATAATATTTCTCTCAACTTGCGCGCTGGCGAAATTACTGGTGTCTATGGTTTCATGGGCTGCGGACAAGTTGAGCTGGCGCGTGCATTGTTCGGCAAGATCAAACTGAAGCGCGGGCATTTCATTCTGAATGGCGCGCAACGCAATTTTCAGTCGACGTCAGCAGCGCGCAAGGTTGGCATTGCCTTTGTGCCTGAAAATCGGCGCATGATGTTGTTTCGAACTGAGCCGGTTTATAAAAATGTGTCAATCGCCATACTGGGTCGCATCCACCGGCTGCTTTTAAAGCCTGGTCAAGAACGCAAGATCGCCGCGACAAGGGCTGGTGATTTGCAAATTCGGCCGCCCAACCCCAACATGGCCCTTGGCTCACTTTCGGGTGGCAACCAACAAAAAGTGGCTTTGGCAAAATGGCTCACCCATCTTCCCAAAGTGCTCATCCTGTCAGAACCTACCCGCGGCATGGATGTGGGAGCAAAGGAGGATGTAATTCGCATCGTCAAGGACTTGCGCGATAAGGGCGTTGCCATCCTCGTACTTTCAACCGAGCCCGAAACCATTCTGACATTGGCCAACCGCGTGACAGTATTGCGTAAAGGCATGGTCGCCAAGGAATTCAACAGTGGAATATTATTCAAAGCCGATCTTTTGGCGGCGGCATAGGGACAAAACATGAGCGCTCCGACAGATCAAATTCCAAGTCTTCCAAAATCCAGCCCGTTCCAGAGTTTCCTCCGTAACCAATTGCGCAATATCGCTCCGGTCTTCACTCTGCTGGCACTTGTATTTTTTTTCTCCGTGGCCAGCACCTCGTTTTTCACCATGGTCAATTTCATGAACATCTTATCCCAGATTTCGATCACGGCGATTATTGCAGTGGGTTTGACCTATGTCATTCTCACATCTGAAATTGATCTGTCAGTTGCGGCAGTCGCCAATGCGGTTGGAATTACGGTGGCCTATTTCACGTTGCAACCTGACTATGTGAACATCGCCAACTTGCCCATGCCGGGCATTATAGCCATCGTTCTCACCCTTTTGAGCGCGCTAGCCTTTGGCCTTATTACTGCATTTGGTGTGACGTGGATTGGAATTCCGTCTTTCATTATGACACTTGCTATCATGCAAATTGCCAATGGTGTTTCAGCGCTTTTGGTGCGTGGGCAAATTGCCTATTCTTATCCCAGTCTAATCACGATGTTGGGGTCTGGTTCGATCTTCGGCATCAGGTGGACCATCATCGTTGCCATACTGTTTTTGCTCGTCGGTCATCTCATTCTACGTTACACGCGTTTTGGCCGCTATATTTATATGACCGGTGGCAATCGTGAGGCCGCAGAATATTCGGGTGTGAATGTTAAATTCATAATTGGCTCTGTGATGGTGATTTCTGCCATGTGTTCAGGCATTGCTGGCATGTTAGCCGTGGCATATTTTGGTTCGGCGCAACAAAACCAATTCGATAGTTATTTGCTGGACGCTATCGCTGCGGTCGTGGTTGGCGGAACAAGTCTCTTTGGGGGTCGCGGTGGCATAGGCAATACAATCATCGGCCTCTTGGTGTTGGGGGTTCTCAACAATGGGCTCGATCATATCCAGATTGACAGTTTCTTAAAAATCCTGATCCGCGGAATAATCCTACTTACGGCGCTGATCATCAATGTCTATGCGCAGAAGTTGAAAGAGTCTGAGTAAATTTCAGTCTACTTCCGCTCCGGAAATAATGCCAGCAACCCTTCGGTCGAAGCGCGGGCAACCCCGCGCTCTGTGATCAGGCCTGTGATCAACCGCGCCGGTGTAACATCGAAAGCTGGATTGGCAGCAGGCGTGCCTTCTGGAGAAATTCGTAACTTGGTAATGTTGCCATCACCACTGCGGCCTTGCACATATGCCACCTCATCAGCACTGCGCTCTTCGATGGGGATTTCTTTAATGCCGTCCCGCAGTGTCCAATCAATAGTGGGGGAGGGCAGTGCCACATAAAACGGAACACCGTTATCATGTGCCGCAAGCGCCTTCAAATAGGTGCCGATCTTGTTGCACACATCGCCATTGGCTGTGGTGCGGTCTGTGCCGACAATCACTATATCAACTTGCCCACGCTGCATTAAGTGACCACCAGCATTGTCGACAATCAAGGTGTGGGCCACGCCATGATTAACCAACTCCCAAGCAGTGAGCTGGGCGCCTTGATTGCGTGGGCGGGTTTCATCAACATAAATATGAACTGGAATTCCAGCCTCAAATGCAGCATAGATCGGTGCTGTTGCCGTTCCAAAATCGACAGTTGCCAGCCAGCCTGCATTGCAATGGGTAAGGATGTTCACCACTTCACCTGGCTTTTTGTGCGCAACAATTTCGCGGATGAGGGCAAGGCCGTGCTGACCCATCGAACGATTGAGTTCAACATCTTCATCAGCAAGCTTGGCCGCTCGTATGTAAGCAGCAACTTGGCGTTGGGCATGGGGTATAGGCAGCAATGTGCGGCGCATTTCATCCAGCGCCCATTTTAGATTGATTGCAGTTGGTCTTGTTTCATGCAACTTTTGCCATGTCGCATCAAGATGTTCATCACTGGCATCAACACTCATGGCAATTGCCACACCATAGGCGGCAGTCACACCGATCAATGGCGCACCGCGCACCCACATATCTTTGATTGCGACAGCCACGCTATCCACTGACGTGAGCGATGCAATGCGAAATTCATGAGGCAACCAGCGTTGATCTATAATTTCAACTGAACGCTGATCAGCCCCCAGCCAAATCGTGCGAGTGTGACGCTGCCCAACCTTCATGTCACGATCTCCGTTTCAAGCCGTTCTGCAAGGGTATTTATTTCTGCCATGCTGTGAATTTGCGCGCGGTTAACAGCGAGATAACGGCCAAGCTTTAGTGCCTTTGTCTCGCAGGCCGCTCGCAAATCGAGATCGACAATCAATTCAAAATCCGCATTATGCGCAAGCCCCAAGACGCGCCGGTGTATTTCAACGCCAGCAAAGCCAAGCATATCAACCCAGATATTATTTAAAAACTGATCAAGTGCTTGAGCAGATCCCAGTGCATCATTTTGATCTTCAAACAATTGGCGCTGATATAATATTCCCGTTCTCTCGCTGTGCCACAATTTGGAAAATTCAGCGCGGAAAATGTTCCAAATCTTGACGGTGGTCTTGAGGAGATAACGCCGCATGCTGTCGCGGGGTCTTGATCCCTCGTGGCCGCGCTGCGAAAAATAGCTCATCCAGAAATTAGCCAGCAAAATGCCGACATCAAAAGCCATCGGCCCATAAAAAGCAAATTCCGGGTCAATCACCCGCACATCATTATCGGTCACCATCACAGAGCCCGTATGAAGATCGCCATGGATTAAAGTTTCAGGCATGTTTGCAAAGATATGTTTGAGGCGCTGTGCGGCCACTTTCAAATCTCTGTCGGCGCGAAGTTGAGCCACAATGCCATCAAGCTGTGGCGAGGTGTGACGGTTAAGTTTGGCTTCATAATAGGGATCGCTGAACACCAGAGATTCGGTAATATCACATAGCGCCACATTATCAGCAAAGAGTGCGAGATCAGCTTTGCGCAATTTGGTATCCATGCACAGATCAGAACCACGAAAAAGCGTGCGCGCTAGAAAGTGTCCGAGCTTGTCGGGCAGATCAGGAATTTCGCAGCCTTCAATGAAAGCGCGGCGCAAAATGACATGCGGGGTGAGATATTCCATAACGATGATGGCTTGATTTTCATCAAAACTGAATATCTTTGGCGTCATGCCGGGATCACGTTGCGACTGACGTGTGAGGGCGTGATATTCAAAAAAAGAGCGCTTCAGCGGCAATGGCCAGCTATCACCCACCAGTCGCACATAGGGCAAGGCTTGTTTCACGACAGCGGCCCCCTTGGACCCCTCAACGATGAAAACGAGGTTAAGATTACCGTCACCCACCTCTTTAACACGCCAAGTTTTGGGGTCGCTCCCAATTTGATCGCAGAGAATTGCCAAGTTGCTTAAACGCCCGGCCAGCGTACCAACATTGAGAGCCACAAAATCTTTGTACTTATCCATGATCTCAATACCGAACGTGTTGATTGGCAGCCCTGCGCAAACCTGTTGATCCTATTTTTAGGCGCATTTTTCAAATATAGGCAAGCAGTTGATTACCTTTCGTCTGAACGCGCGAAAAATTTATTTTTGGTCTGATGATCAATTATCTCGGCCAAGATACTTGATGTCGACGCGTCCTTGATGGATTGGACTGGCAATGCAAAGAACTCAATAGCTTGGAAACCGTCGTGTGCGCTACGTGTACAGTAAGCGTGTGCAGCGCCTGAATTGATTGACATTGTTCTTTCTTTGTTCTTAACTGTTTTAGTGCAAGCAATTTTTCCTTTCAGGCAAGCCATTGACCTCGGATCTATCCGAGAGCGTTTGGCCGCGCACTTTGGACACATCCAAATTGATGAACGACCCGATCCGGTCAGTCAATTTGTTGGTTCCTTTATTGGTAGCCGCACTTATGACTGGAAATCTTGGGATGCTTTTATGTTGCTCGTTCGGCGCTATCCGAACTGGGATTCTATTGCAGATGCACACGTTACTGATATCGAATCTACGCTCGAAGGCGTTACTTATTCTGAAAAGAAGGCACCTGAACTCAAGCGGGCTTTATGCGCAATCCGTGACAGTTTCGGCCGCATAGATCTCGATTTCCTTGCCAAGTATGATGTCGATCAGGCCTTGAATTGTCTTGAGAAAATTCACGGGGTTAGCCCAAAAATTGCCTCCGCAACCTTGAATTTTAGCACATTACGGATGCGCACATTCGTTGTTGATACCCATGTTCTGCGTGTCTTGCAGCGGTTTGGCTTTGTGGGAATGAAAGCCGATATCAAAACAACCTATGATGCCGTGATGGCTGCTGCGGATGGTTTAGGATCAGATGATCTCTTTGAGTTGCATTGGCATATCAAAAGTTTGGGTCAAACGATTTGTACGCTTGCAAAAGCGATGTGCGTATCTTGCCCGCTTTCGGATATTTGTCAGCGCGGTGTCGAAAATGTAAAGATTTTGAAGGCCTTTGGCGATAAGTTGGGCATTCAAGAAAAGTCCATTCGTACTCCAATAGGTCATGGGGAGGTTGATCTTTGCCTGAAGGGCGGGCTTCAGCATGGAGTTTTGCATGAGGTCTTCGCTAGCGTTGGTCATGAAACAGCGGCAACGGGGTTTGTCGCAGGACTTGCCAACCGCGTAACCACAGGCAAGTATTCGCTTTGGATCCGGCAGGATTTTTCAACGCGTGAATTTGGTGAACTTTCCCCTGCAGGCCTTCTCGAACTTGGACTTGACCCGGCGCACATGCTTTTACTTTCTGTGAGCAATGCAAGTGATGGGCTTCGAGCTGCAAACGATGCTTTATCTTGCTCTGCACTTGGTGCAGTAGTGATTGAAATTCCAGGCAGCCCAAAAACTCTTGACTTGACAGCAAGCCGGCGACTGACACTTGCAGCCGCGCAAAAATCTGTCACAGCCTTTCTTTTGCGTCTAACGGCGCAGCCTGACGCCAGCGCGGCGGAAACCCGTTGGCTGGTACGTGCGGCGGCTTCGCAAACACAGAACGATGACTGGGGGCGTCCGACTTTTGAGGCAAGCCTCATCCGCAACCGGAGCGGAAACACCGGACATTGGTTTATGGAGTGGGATTGTGATGAGCGTATATTCCAAAGTTCCACGGCGGATCATGGCGCTCTGGTTTCCGCGATTGCCAACTGATCGGTTGCAACGATGCGAACAGGCGCAGGCAGCATTAATCCTTGAAGCTCCACCCCTGGTGATCATAGAAAAAGTCGGCAACGCACTGCGCCTGTCGGCCGTGGATCGCAAGGCAACATCGCTTGGGTTGGCAATTGGTCAGACGTTGGCCAATGCCCGTGCCATGTTACCCGCGCTCAAAGTTGTCGCGTCGAATGATTCGGCTGATTTAAAAATGCTTGAACGCATTGCCGATTGGTGTGACCGTTTTACACCGTTTCTGGCACTGGATGGTCCACGGCGGCTTTTGCTTGATGTAACAGGCGTGAGCCATCTTTTTGGTGGCGAGCAGATGATGCTGGATCGTATTCTCAACAGTCTTACATATCAAGGCTTTGCGGTGCGAGGAGCTATAGCGTCGAGTGCTACGGCAGCACGGGCCCTCGCGCGGTATCGGAATGGTGCGGTTGTTGCAGTCGGCGCAGAAGAACACGCGATGAAACCGCTTGCCGTTGAAGCGCTCGATCTTGATGCTGTCACCACACATGCCTTCCGCCGTGCGGGGCTAAAAACTGTAGGACAGGTGGCCAGCCGCAAGCGTTCTGAACTTACAACGCGGTTTGGCGCTGGTGTGATTGCAACGCTTGACTTGGCTTTTGGCCGCGCTCAAATGCCGATCACACCTCGCACTCCACCGCCTGAGTATTGGCAGGAACAGAATTTTCCTGAACCTGTTGCCACGGAAGAAGTGATCCGTAATACGCTCATGTCTCTCGCTGGCAGGGTCGCTAAAACTCTTGAGCGACACGCCGAGGGCGCACGACGTCTCGAGGCTGTGTTCTTTCGTGCCGATGGCGCTGTGCGCCGCATTGCAATTGAATTAGGTGTTCCTACGCGAGAGCTCGCTACCATTGAACGGCTTTTTCGCGAGAAACTGGACTCGCTCACCGACCCACTTGATCCGGGGTTTGGTTTTGATCTCATCCGGCTGTCTGCCGTTCACGTCGAACGTACCACGTCAGAAGTTTTTGATCTCAACACACTTATTCATGAGAAAGTCGAAATCAATTTTCTGGTTGATCGTTTAGCAGCGCGTTTTGGCAGCCATAGTATTCTCGCATTTCAACCGCACGACACCCATATTCCAGAAGAAACATGGGTGGCTTTGCCAGCACAACAAGTACAGACCTCATACCCGCTTTGGAAAAAAATCCGGAAAGAAAAAAACGCACCGCGTCGTCCCGTACGTCTGTTTTCAAAACCTGAGTCGGTAGATTTTAAAACAAAGCAACATATCGTTTGGCGCAAAGTACGACGCGCAGTTTCGCGTTGCGAGGGTCCTGAACGCATTACCATGGAATGGTGGCGCCACGAGAAACCACAGCCCACAAGAGACTATTTCCGGGTCGAAGACAATGAAGGAAAGCGTTACTGGCTTTATCGTAATAGCGCGACGTTACAATGGTTTTTACATGGAGCTTTCGCATGAGTGCTTATGCTGAAATTGCCGTGACGACGAACTATTCCTTTCTGCATGGGGCCTCACATCCGAAGGAATTAGTTGAAACTGCAGCCCAACTCGGCCATGTGGCCATCGGAATTGCCGACCGCAATACGCTGGCCGGTATCGTACGCGCCTATGCAGCTTTGCAGGAAATCAAGGGCAACAAGCCCAAACTTCTGATCGGTGCCCGCCTAGTTTTTGTAGATGGCACGCCAGATATTCTTGCCTATCCAAGTGATAGAGACGCTTATGGCCGTCTGTGTCGGTTGTTGAGCGTAGGAAAACTGCGCGCACCAAAGGGTGAATGTTATTTGGTGTTGGATGATCTGCTGAAATGGCAGGAGGGTCTGCTGCTTGTTGTGATGCCACTGTATACGTTGCCCCGACAGGTGGAAGAGACAAAGGCCACAAAAGCTTGGAATGAAAAGCATTCAGATTGGAAAGAGGTGCCTGATGCGCGCGCCGCCAAGCCTGAAGATGTTATCGCTGCAATGAAGATATTGAAAGAAGTGGCACCGAATCGTATCTGGCTCGGTCTCTCGATGCCTTATCTCGGCGATGATCTCCTCCGGCTGAAGTATTGGAAGTCGATGGCGGAAGAGGTCGGCGTGCCGCTGATTGCCACCAATGATGTGCATTATCACGTGCCGGAGCGGCGCATGTTGCAGGATGTCATCATCTGCATCCGCAAGCATGTGACACTTGATACGGCAGGGCGCTTACTCCACATCAATGCCGAACAGTATTTGAAATCTGCAGAAGAGATGCAATCGCTTTTTGCAGAAGCGCCGGAGGCCGTGGCAGAGACATTGCGCTTTCAGGATTGCATCAGTTTCACGCTTGATCAGATCAAATACAACTATCCTGATGAGCCTGTGCCAAAAGGCAAAGTACCCCAGCAACATCTGGAGGATTTGGTAAAGCAGGGTCTTCTGGAAAAATATGGGTATGCGGTGCCAGACAGAGTCAGCGCAAGCGTTGAAAAAGAGCTTACGCTAATCGCCAAAATGGAGATCGCGCAATACTTCCTCACCGTCCATGACATTGTGCAGTTTGCAAGAGCGCAAAAGCCAAAAATTCTTTGCCAAGGCCGTGGTTCAGCCGCCAACTCAGTTGTTTGCTATCTGCTGGGCATAACCTCAGTCAATCCTATGGAGATTGATCTCCTCTTTGAACGCTTTATCAGCCAGGAGCGTAAGGAACCTCCAGACATCGACGTTGATTTTGAACACGAACGCAGGGAGGAAATCATTCAGTATATCTATGAGCGCTATGGGCGCCATCGTGCGGCTCTCACGGCCGCCGTCATTTCTTATCGTCCACGCAGTGCTATTCGCGACGTCGGCAAAGTGTTTGGCCTGACTGAAGATATTACATCAAGGATGGCCAATAGCGTATGGGGAAGCTGGGGCAGCGCGTTGAAAGAGCGCGATGTGCGCCAAGGTGCACTCGACCCGCAGAACGCCGTCATCGCCCAAGCTCTCAGCTTCGCAAATGACCTGATCGGATTTCCGCGCCATCTTTCTCAGCATGTTGGAGGTTTTGTGCTAACGCAGGACCGGCTGGATGAAACCGTACCCATCGGACCCGCCACAATGAAAAATCGTTTCTTCATCGAGTGGGACAAAGATGATCTCGACACCTTGAAAATAATGAAGGTGGATGTGCTGGCGCTGGGCATGCTCACCTGCATCCGCAAAGCCTTTGATTTGGTCAGTACACATCAAGGAAAGATACTGAGTCTGGATATGAAGCCCAACGCGGAAGATGTATATGAGATGCTGCAAAAGGCCGACAGCGTCGGCGTTTTTCAAGTGGAAAGTCGCGCCCAAATGAGTATGTTGCCGCGGCTAAAGCCGGAAAATTTCTATGATCTGGTAGTGCAAGTTGCCATTGTAAGGCCCGGGCCTATTCAGGGAGACATGGTGCATCCTTATCTCAAGAACCGGAAGAAGCAGAAAGACCCCAACAACACCGAACCCGTTCATTTTCCTGGTTCCCGCGAGAACCCCAACGAGTTGCGCGATATCCTAGGCAAGACCTTTGGTGTTCCGCTGTTTCAGGAGCAGGCCATGAAACTGGCGATCACAGCGGCGGAGTTCTCGCCAGATGAAGCCAATGGCTTGCGCCGCGCTATGGCGACATTTCGCAACGTGGGCACCATTAACAGATTCAAGGACAAGTTCATTAGCCGCATGATGGATCGCGGTTATGACCCGGACTTTGCTGCGCGTTGTTTCAAGCAGATCGAAGGTTTTGGCTCCTATGGTTTTCCGGAAAGCCATGCGGCTAGTTTTGCACTTCTTGTTTATGTATCTGCCTTTCTTAAGAAGCGCCACCCGGCAGCTTTTGCATGTGCATTGCTTAATTCACAGCCCATGGGTTTTTATGCGCCAGCGGAAATCGTGCGGGATGCGCGTGAGCGTGGAAAGGTAGAGGTGCGCCAGGTCGATGTAAATTACAGTCAATGGGATAATTCTCTGGAGAATGGTGCGCAAGGTTTAGCATTGCGCCTTGGTTTTCGTCAGGTGGGGGGCTTCCGCGAAGATTGGGCAATTGCGCTTGTGGATGCTCGCAGCAATCGCTTTAATACGGTGGCTGATGTGGCAGGGAAAGCTAGGCTACCCAAGCATGCCCTTATTATTCTGGCAGAAGCCGACAGCTTTCAGTCCATTGACATGGATCGCCGCGAAATCCTCTGGGCTGTGCGCCGTCTGATGGACGACAAGGATTTGCCACTCTTTGCCGCGTCTTATATCGATGAGCAGCCAGACGAAGAGATTGAACCCTTGCCTATAATGCCTTTGAGCGAACATGTCGTGACTGACTATCAGATGTTGCGGCTTTCTCTGAAGGCGCACTTAATGTTTTTTCTGCGCGATTTTTTCCACAAGGAAGGTGTTCTGAGTTGTGCTGAAATCAACGCAGCAAAGAATGGCATAAGCACTTCATGTGCAGGCGTCATACTGACGCGGCAAATGCCAGGTGATTCCGGTGTGGTGTTTGTCACATTAAGTGATGAGACGGGGGTCACCAATGTTGTGATTTGGCCAAAACTGGTATCAGTCTTCCGTCGTGAAATCATGGGCGCTCGACTGATGCTGGTAGAAGGAAAAGTGCAACGGGGCGAAGGTGACGTGGTGCATTTGGTGGCAGAGCGGATTTATGATCGTTCTTATGAACTGAAACAGCTTTCCAAAGACGAACAAGATATACCTTCATGGCGGACTCAAGCTTCAAATTTTCACCATCATCCCCGCAACATACGCACTGTTCCAAAATCGCGAGACTTTCATTAATTAGAAAAGGAAGCGACAATGATTAGAGTTGGAATTGGATGATGCACCTATGACCCTAGCACTGCACGTCCTTTCCTGCCAAACTTCCGAAAACAAAAGAACTTTTCCGCGCCAGCTGTCGGATACCGTCAATCTAAGTCAACGGAACATCCTATGGCACCTTCAATGCAAAGACATTTGGCAAATGGTTTGACGAAACACCGGATAATTTTGTCTTTTCATTAAAACCCACACGTTTGCGGTAATCGGCGTATGCTTGCTTTATTGCCCAAGACCTTTAACAATATTGCGCTGCACCATGTTTTAGAAGTGTGGCGACCTATCCGTCAGTGTCAATAACAATCCTGAAGACATGTCCATTACTGGGATTGCGGTAAAGATCGACCCTTGTTCCGTCCCAGTGATAATCGAGGTGGCGGCCTTGGACCGCATTTGACGCGAGGTCAGGGTAAAACAGGGCTACGCATTCTCCACCTATACGGCGAGCACTTGGATACACGAGGCCATCTGAACCTGCGGTTCGCAACTGCGCAGCTAAGGCTTGGCTAAAAGCGTAGCTGTTCGGATCAAGCGCTTGCAATTGTTCTGCTTTAGGTTCGCGCAGATCATGTAGGCGCGAATCAACGCTCAATACAATTTCTCTAAATTGTGACGTCCAACCGGGAGCTTCGTGTGTTCGTTTCATGAAGCGCTCGTGATGATAAATTGTCTCAAGCAAAGCGACTTCAAAAATATTGCCGGCGTAGAGAACGCCAAAACGACCATCGCTAAACCGGCTTTGCCGATCAGGGCTCACATGGCAAAACGGTGCCATGAGATAAGTTGCACCGGTTCCTCCGACCCTACGGCCTTCAGGAACAAGATCTAAGTTGCCGATATTTTCCATCAATCGGGGATTGGATTTTTGCTCAGCCGATATGAGTAGCGGCCAATCCGCTGGATCAGCAATATCCTCAAACAGATCAATCGGTGGATAGATGCTGCGAACGATCCGAACGGCACTTTCCCATTTGATAGCTGAAACGGGCAGGGAAGCGGTGTCGATCACCAGCCGCCACGCTCAGCATCAACATAACGCCGCACGCGCATCAAATCAGTCAACTCACCACCCAACATAATGTCCAGCGCCGAAGCGCCACGAAACGCGGCATTGGGAGTCTTGATCCACCGATAAGACCGCTCAGGCTCGCGGAACATATAGCGCAATGCCTTATGAACCCCCATCAAGTTTGAAAGCCGTGCTTTTCCATCACGGTCAATCCGACCTTGCTCTCCCGCCTTCCACCGACGATATGACCGTACAGGTACATCAAGCAAAGTCGCGGCCTGATCATCTGTGAGGTCCCATTTGGCAAACATTGCAACTGTCGCGCGGAACATTGCCGCCGCCTCAGCGTCGGTGATAGGTGTGGGGTGGAACTCATGCGGCGTAGTATCAATTTGCAATAGGGCTGTCATAACCAAATCCTCAATATGGCATCTTATAGACTAAAATCGGCCAAATGGCAATATTACTTTCGACAGGAGCTCATCGATAAAAAATGTATAAAAGTAGAAAAATTGAAGTTAAATAATTGCTCGCGATCGCGTCTAAAGGCATTAAAAACCAAGGATAATACATTGAATATATTAAATAAAATATTCGCCGTTGCGCCCATGATGGATGGGAATGACATTACAATGAAATCAATAGGTTAGAAGGCGTCGTGTGCGCCACGTGTGCAGTAACAAAAAGTGTACGCAGTGAAACACTATGAAATTTAATGTAATAGGAAACTCAGCCCCTGCTTGGCGTTCGCGTTGTTCAATGAAGGTGGAATGAACTTACAACTGGCGGTCAGACCAATATTTACCTCATCGGATTTTTTCAATGATCTTGCGATCAGCAAACCTGAATTACTTACTTTGCAGAATATCTAGGAATAGCTGTTGAACTCGCTGCATGCTTCGAAGCGATCGAATGGCGGCCTCAGCTTTAACAGGCACGAAGACCAGTGTCTGATGGCTACGTAATTGCACGCAGCCATCAATGCGGCCCGAGATAATTGTCGCAATTTTGGAATAGGCGCCGGTGGCTTGATGATCTGCTAACAACTGGGTTGTCACGCCGTCACCAGCAACCTATATAGAATTGCGCACAATTGGTTCCGATGGCATATCGAGTGCGGCGGCGACTCGCAACACAGGTTCAATAAGTCGAACGCCCATGCGGTCGTAGCTGTCGCTCAACGCAAATCGCTTTAAGAATTGCAATTCAATTATATCGGGTGCGAAGAAGCGACCTTACGGGCCAAGAACGACGTTCAAGTGGCGAAGGGGTCGTGCTGAAACTGGGCAAGGGTCCGCATGTCGCGCAGTTCCGCATCGGTTATCTCAAAATGCTGACCAATCGCGATTTTACCGCCGCCGAGACCAGACGGACCATGGGTGGAGACGCTGCCCAACCAAGCCTTTGCTAGCAATCGTCCGGCTAAGGTCAAATAAGGCCAACTGTCCCAAACGCCTGGTTTAATCGTCAATCTTGATCCCGTTCTAGGGAATGCAGATCAGGTCGCTAACCCAAAACAGCTTTTACAAGTTTCGCTGGCGGGGGCATGTGCCAGATGACTTGGTAGGACTCGATGATATTTTCGCGCGAGACTGCAAGGCCGGGGAGGGCGAGCCATGGCGGTGGCTGACGCTCGATCAGCGACAACAGGGTTGCACGCGCGGCTGCAACGCCTTGATCATAGGGGCGTTGTGAGCCAATGCCTTTCATTATTGACCCTTCAGCCAAGGCTTGTGCGGCTTCTTCGCCGAGATCGATCGTTGTCATCGGTAAAGATTTTCCACTGGCTTGCATTGTTGCAAGCGCATATATGGCTGCCTCATCCCACACCGCAAAAACACCTGCTATGTTGGGATGTAATTCGAGCAAGCGAGTCAGTGCTTCTCCCGCATGCGAGGGCTCGTCAAATTCGCCTTGCCTCACAATCACGTCGGGCCTTCTTGTTTCAATCCACCGCCGGAACGCGATTTCTCGTTCATTGGTTGCATAGAAGTCTTTGCGATAAGTCAGAATGCCGACTTCACCTTCAGCTGCAACATGGGGCGAAAGCAGTTCTGCTCCGATCTGACCCAGCCCGAAATTGTCTGCGGAAACGAGACTGACATAATCCTTGCCCGGCAAAAGCCCAGTTGGCACGTTATCTAGCAGAACAAGCTTGATGCTGGCCTTTGCAGCCTTGCGGTAAGCATCCGCCATGACGGTATTGCCAACGGGTAAACTGATGATCGCATCAGGCTTTGATTGAATGAGGCGTTCGAAACTTGAATTCTGCGTAGCGGCGCTAAAATTGCAGTCAACAACTTCAATGATTGCTGCACCATGATCACCCAGTGTCTTGGCGATGCCGACGAGATGCTGTTTGGCCCAGTCGCTTTTGGTGGTGTGAAGTACGACGGCGACACGGAATTTTCCCTGGCGTGCGCGTTCAGCGTCTTCCGCAGAAATGCGCAAACGATCTGGCGACTGCGCTGTTTCACCATGAGGCCCTAGTCCGGAAATTGGCATTATCGCATCCCCTTCATGCCGCTGTCGGAGGCAACGGGCGCGCCACATTGCCAATCACAGTCTTTTCGGCTTTTGCGATCTGACGCAAGACGGTGTCTGACAAGTGGGGGGCACCGGAAGCAATCCAATTCACCGCGGAGTCTGGCGCAAATATGGAATCAGTGACAACCAAAGCGGCGCCAGCCAGACCGGCGGAATTATCAAGTGCCGATCTTTGAATGCGAAGATCTCTGGTGACCAAGGGATGCGAACTGCGATAGACAGACTCGCGAATGGCAGCCAGCAAAATATCATCGAGTTGACCCACTTCGCCGCCTAACGAAATGAGGGAGGGATTAAAGGCATTGACCAGCGAGGCCAGTGCTGTGCCAATCAGACGGCCAGCGCGGGCAAGAATTTCAGCAGCCGCTGAATCCCCCGATTGAGCCGCGATACTGACATCCGCCGCAGTAATGAAACCTTCTGCGGCCAGCGTTTCAGCCAGCAAACGACTTTCGCCCGAAGTCGCGAGCGCTAAACCATCGCGGCCGATTGCGTCGGCACCGGCTTCGGTATCAAGGCAGCCGATGTTACCACAGCTGCAACGATAGTTATGACCATCAGCCACCGCCACATGGCCGATAAGACCAGCTCCGCCCTGAGCGCCGCGGTGCAACTGTCCCTCTGAAATCAATCCAGCGCCAATACTGCGACCGAGATTGACATAGATAATGTCGCGGGTGCCAGCCGCACTTCCCGATTTGTATTCGCCATAAGCCATCATCTGCACGCCGCTGCGCATCCAGACGGGTGCGCGGAAGTGGTGAAGCAGATGGTCGACAATCGGGTATTCATCCCAGCCCGGCAGAAGGCGCAGGCGCGGTGAAGCATTTTCAGATTCTTCGACCGGCCCCGGCGCAGAGATGCCGATGCCCCAGACTTGTTGTTCCTTGCGGTGCTGGCCCAGCATCCAATCGAACAATGTGATCAAACGTTTTTGAATTTGAACAGGCCCGGCGGCCTTATCGGTGGACTCGTGGTGTTCGGCGACCAACTGGCCAGATAGATTGGCCATGCCAACACCAATGCGGGATTGATCGAGCGTCGCCACGAGAACAAGGCCGGCATTTGGGTTGAACTGAATGGTGCGCGGCGCTCTGCCGCCTGTGGTTTGGCCAAGTTCGCCTTCTTCTGCAAGGCCCAGTGAGAAGAGCGTCGCAAGGCGATCAGAAACAATGGCACGCCCGAGACCCGTCAGCCGCTCAATCTCCGGGCGGGTATCCGCATCGGCCTCACGCAAAATGCTAAGAATGAGGGCCAGAGATGAACGTTCGGCGTCAGCACGGCGAGGACGGTTTGCCTGGGTATCGTCGTTTGGCCGATCCGAAAGTCCAGCTGCCAAGCTTGTCTCAGGGGGCATCGCGAATTCTCGTTTCATATCTTGCAAAATTCGAACCTCGTTCGCGTTAAATTTGTTCAAAATCAACGGAATTGTCAATCTAAAATCAATTTATTGTCGCGCTTTTATTCATAAATATACGAAATGAAACATATAAAAATCTTAAGTTATCATACTTTTGTATTTTTAATGTTGACTTATGTATTTATATATCATACTAAGTTTGAAAAGAAGAAATACTATTCAAGTGGGAGAGAATCGTGACGAAGACACTCAATGTGGCGATGATAGGCGGCGGCTTTATGGGCAAGGCACACGCCATGGCTTATGCTGCCATGCCAATGTTTTTCTGGCCGGCCCCTGCAATTCCATACCGCAAAGTCTTGGTCGACGTGAATGCTGAAATGGCCAAGCAGGGCGCTACGCGTTACGGCTTTGAAGAATCCAGTTCAGACTGGAAGGCAACAATCGCGCGCAAAGATGTTGACGTGATCGATATCGTAACCCCCAATGACAGCCATGCGGAAATCGCCATTGCCGCTTTGAAAGCCGGCAAGCATGTGATTTGTGAGAAGCCATTGGCGCGCACCGGCGCTGAGGCAAAAACCATGTTCGAAGCAGCTCAGAAGTCTGGTGTTATTCATATGGTGGCCTTCAATTATCGCCGCACGCCGGGTGTCGCATTTGCAAAAAAGCTGATTGAAGAAGGCCGCATCGGAAAGATCTTGAATTTTCGCGGCACCTATTTGCAGGATTGGTCGGCTGATCCGAATGGCCCTCTGTCTTGGCGTTTTCAGAAGAACATTGCGGGCTCTGGCACAGTGGGTGACATTGGCACTCATGTTCTCGATTTTGCGCGATATCTAGTTGGTGAAGTCAGTGCCGTTAATGCCATCGTGAAGACCTATATTCCAGAGCGTCCATTGCAGACAGGTGGACTGGACAAGCTCGGTGCTTCCGACAAGTCTGGGGCTGGCCCTATGGGCATGGTCGACGTTGACGATGAAATGATCACACTGCTGAAATTTCAGAATGGTGCTGTCGGTTCCATCGAAGCCTCGCGCAATGCCCACGGCCGAAACAATTTTCTCACTTTCGAAATTCATGGCAGCAAGGGTTCCATCGCTTTCAATTATGAGCGCATGGACGAACTGCAG
>JANYHN010000036.1 GCA_025359045.1 Hyphomicrobiales bacterium
CACTTTTTGGTTTTCACGCAAAATATTTGCAAAGCTTTCGGTATCGGCAAGGTACATATAACCAAAGGTGCGAATTGAAAGCTCCGGTACGCGCTCGTCGCCGCCCATATATTTTCGCAGGTTTTTATAAAATTCTGCACCGAACTGTGAGATACGCACATTGAGCTCGGTCGAGAATTGTTGCCTGATGCATGAATTGCTGAGCGTGGTTGCGGCTTTCTCATAGGTTGGGTCTTTTTCGACAACCAGAACTGTGCCTTTGAAATCTGGATTATCCGTCAGAAACCATGCCGTCGATGAGCCCATGATGGCACCACCAATGATCACCACATCATAAAATTTGCGTGTCGGGCTTGTTGCCAAACCTTGCGTTTGCATCAGAAAATATCTCCAATTTTTCCAATCATCTTAGTCATCGCAACATCGGCCACCATCATGGTCGGCGCATTGGTGTTTCCCGAAGGAACAAAAGGCATGGCAGACGCATCAATCACACGCAGTGATTTTATACCGCGCACGCGCAAGTTTGCATCCAACACCGCCATCTGATCACCCTCCGGCCCCATGCGGCAAGTCCCAACTGGGTGCCAATTGGTTTTGACTGTGCGGCGGCAATGTTCCGCTAGTTCAGCATCGCTTGTCACGTTTTCACCAGGTAAAATTTCGTGGGTAATGCGCGAAGCGATGGGATTTGCTTTCAATATCTCGCGCGCATAGCGCAGGCCCGCAATTTGCATTTGCAAGTCATCAGATTCGGCCAAATAATTATTGTCAATGACAGGTCTGTCGAATGGGCTTGTTGAGCGCAACCGAACTGTTCCGCGTGATTTGGGGCGCAGCAAACAAGCGGTCAACGTTACGCCATCCTGAGGTTTCACATTTTTGATATCGCCATCAAGATAGACCGAAGGCACACAATACATTTTAATAGTCGGACGCGCCCCGCCTTCAGGATCAATATAGGCTGCGGCCTCAACGCCCGTGCTGGTCACAGGTCCTGTTTTAGTAAGCAGATATTGCAACCCATTCCAGATTGCGCGAAGGCCTTTGTCCTCGCCATAATAGCCATAATGACCGTTGGTGGCCGCCACTACCGGCACTTCGTGATGATCCTGCAAATTTTCGCCAACACCGGGCAGCTCGTGTTTTACTACGATCCCTTTTTCTTTCAAATGCCCACTGGGCCCAATGCCTGACAGCATTAATATTTTTGGTGTGTTATAGGTTCCCGCCGCCAACAGAACTTCGGCTTCGGCAAAGGCTGAAAAGTCTTCGCCGTCTTTTACAAAATCAACACCTTTGCAGACCCCGTTTTGGATCATTAATTTTGAAACAGTGCAACCAGTTCTGATCGTCAGTCGTCCCGTCTCCAAGGCTGGTTTCAAAAACGCTGCTACCCCGTCATAGCGGCGCTTTTTGAATGTTGTGTATTGCATCGTCCCAACACCGCGCTGGATGGCACCATTGAAATCTGCATTATACGGAACACCCAAAGCTTGAACCGCTTTCACATAATCCTTGGTGATCTGGCATTGCCTTGCGGTACCCGAAACATAAAGCGGCCCATCACTTCCGTGCCACTCGTCATGCAAATGCTGGTTATTTTCCATTGCTTTGAAATGTGGTAAAACATCTTTGTAAGACCAAGCGGAATCTGCTCCTAAAAATTTCCCCCAATGATCATAGTCTTCTGCCTGTCCACGGGTATAAACCATTGCATTGACAGCCGTACCGCCGCCCAAAATATTAGCTTGGCCCACAGCAGGTGCTCGGCCATTCAAATGCTTCTGCGGAATGGGTTGATACATTTCAACGACTGGGCTGCCGCTGATGCCCTTCATCCAGCCCGCTGGCATCGATAGTAGTATAGAGGTCAGAAAATCTGGCCTCGCAGCGCCGCGCTCCAGCAGCAACACGTTGGCTTTGGTATCGCGCGTCAATCGCCAGGCGGCAACACAAGCAGCCGAACCGCCGCCAACAATAATGTAGTCATAAGAAACACTCATGTCGCAACTTATCACTGCCATCAAGAAAACTTGCAAGAGTGAAACTTTGAATGTTAGGCTTTAAAAAAGAGGTGGAAACATGTATCTCGAAAAATTCAATTTAGCCGGGCGCAAAGCTGTGGTCACCGGCGGCGGGCGCGGCATTGGACTTTGTTGCTCAGAAGCCTTGGCCGAGGCTGGAGCATATGTCGTCATCGCAGACCGTGACCCTGATATCGCCGCCAGCGGCTTGGCGCATTTGCAGTCCAAGGGTTACGAGGCGCAGAGCGTTGTGATGGATGTGACCAACACGGAACAGGTCAACCACGTTGCTGAGGCTTTATTCAAGCAACATGGCGCCATGGATATTCTTGTCAATTGCGCTGGCATTGCGCGCTCGGGCGTGAACGCTGAAGATGTGCCTGACGAGCTTTGGCTGGATGTGAATAATGTCAATTATAATGGCACTTTCTGGTGTTGCCGGGCTTTCGGCAAGCAAATGCTGGAGAAGGGCAAAGGCAGTATTGTCAATATTGGTTCGATGTCAGGCATCATCGTCAATCGCCCGCAAAACCAGTCTTATTACAATGCGTCAAAAGCCGCTGTGCATCACCTTACAGCATCACTGGGTGCCGAATGGGCGGCGCGCGGGGTTAGGGTGAATGCCGTGGCCCCCACTTACATTGAAACGCCAATGATCCACAGCCTAGAACTGGTAAAGGAAGCGATGAAGGATTGGCTGCGCGATACGCCGATGGGGCGCCTAGGACAACCGGATGAAATTGCCTCAGTTGTGCATTTTCTTGCCTCTGATGCGTCGAGTATCATGACAGGCGCAACGGTGGTTGCCGATGCCGGGTTTATTTGTTGGTGATGGCGGAAATCACTCCGCAATATCCTCGGCCCATAATTCTGGCTTTTCTTTAATGAACCTTGTCATCAGCGCCGTGCAATCTGCATCATCAGCAATAATCACCTCGACGCCCTTGGAACGCAAAAATTCTTCATTGCCGCCGAAGGTTTGGTTTTCGCCGATCACCACGCGCGGAATTCCAAATTGGATGATCGTGCCAGTGCACATCATACAAGGGCTCAAGCTGGTATAGAGCGTGGTGTCGCGGTAGGTCTTTTGACGCCCCGCTTTGCGCAGCGCGTCCATCTCGCCATGAGCAATCGGATCGCCACCCTGCACACGCTGGTTGCGGCCTTGGCTCACCAAGTTCTCGCCTCGCGCTAAAACCGAACCAATCGGGCACCCGCCTTCGTCAAAGCCGGCCTTGGCTTCATCATATGCAATACGGAGGAATTTTTTATCGGTGTCGTTCAGCATGATGTATCCTAATCTTTACGTGCGTTCCAAAAGTCATCCTGCAATTTTGCGGCCTCTTCTTCAAGCAGTGGCCCGACGATTTCTGTGGGGCGTTGGCCTGCCTCAAAAACAACATGACACGGCAAATCCAAAGTCGGGTTTTCCTCATGGTCGCCCGTTTGTTCTTTCAGCGCCTTTTCGGTTTGTCCAAACACCACACGGCCAATGCCTGCCCAATAGATGGCGCCCGAACACATCGCACAGGGTTCAGCTGACGTGTAAAGTGAGCAGCCTTGTAAATATGCCACATCATATTTCTGAGCCGCGCGAGACGCCAAAATGCGTTCTGCATGCGCCGTCCTGTCACCGCCTTCGGATGTATAACCGTTGCCTTGTTCCATCAACACGTTGCCGTCGGCATCGGCCAGAACCGAACCAAAAGGATGATCGCCCGATTCTCGGGCGCGTTTGGCGACGTCAAAACTGAGCCGTAACAGCATTTCATCTTCAGGTCGGGGAGGCTTTTTCATATGCAGTTCCTTGGCAAAATTTAGGGCGGCAAGCTAATAATTGTGCAGAAACCTTGAATTCTCGATTTTTGCCCAATTTTTTTACAGGGTTTACTTGCCTGTCATTTCCATTCTGCGCATAGTGCTTGAAAATCTGGTGAAAAGCCAGCGACGGGGATGTGGATAAACGAATGACGGCGCACGAGCCCTTGCGGCTTGAATTGAGGGGAATTTCAAAACAATTCCCCGGTGTATTGGCCAATGATCACGTGAGTGTTCAGGTTGGTGCGGGTGAGATTCACGCGTTGCTTGGCGAAAATGGGGCTGGCAAATCCACGCTCGTCAAAATGATTTACGGAATCATGCAACCTGACCAGGGCGAAATCATTTGGAAAGGTGAAAAGCTGCGCATTGCTTCGCCCAAAGCCGCGCGCAAGCTAGGCATAGGGATGGTGTTTCAACATTTTTCACTGTTTGAGGCGCTTACGGTTCTGGAAAATATTGCGCTTGGTTTAGATGCAAAAATTTCGCAGCGCGATCTTGAAACTGAAATTCGCAAAGTGATGGATCAATATGGTTTGAAGCTTGATCCACAGCGTGTAGTGGCAACACTCAGCGTCGGTGAACGCCAGCGCATCGAAATCGTGCGGGCGCTTTTGCTCAATCCCAAACTTTTGATTATGGATGAGCCAACCTCGGTTCTAACTCCTCAAGAGGTTGAACAGCTTTTTGAAACTCTGCGCAAGCTTGCAGCCAGTGGCTGTTCCATCCTCTACATCTCGCACAAGCTGCATGAGATTATTGCGCTGTGTGAAACTGCAACGATCCTGCGTGGCGGTAAAGTTGTGGCCACTTGCGACCCACGCAAAAAGACATCTCGTGAAATGGCCGAGTTGATGATTGGCGGAAATCTGAAAGATGTTTCCAAAGCCCAGGCCAGTGCGTTTGGTGCACCGAAGTTTGAAGTGAAGTCTTTGAGCATGCCAAAGCGCGGTGATTTTGGTGTGGCTTTACACAACATCAGTTTCAACGTTCGTGCGGGTGAAATTTATGGCATTGCCGGTGTTGCGGGCAATGGCCAGAATGAATTGCTGGAAGTTTTGAGTGGTGAGGTTCAATCGCAAAATTCAAATTCAATATTGCTTGATGGTAAAGAACTGGGCCATTTGGGGCCGTCTGATCGGCGTATCCTGGGTCTTTGTTCTGTGCCTGAAGAACGCAACGGCCACGCCGCTGTTGGCGAATTCAATTTGACGGAAAATGTTTTGCTCACGGCGCGGCAACGCAAAAATATCGTTGCCAACGGTATGATCGATGCTGGAAAGGCCAGTGGCTTTGCGGCGACCGTGATCGAGAGTTTCAAAGTAAAAGCCCAAGGCCCCACAGCCCTCGCAGGCTCGCTTTCTGGTGGCAATTTACAAAAATTCATCATGGGCCGTGAAATATTGCAGGCGCCAGATGTGTTGATCGTCAGTCAACCCACTTGGGGAGTAGATGCAGGTGCAGCATCCGCCATTCGTCAAGCCATAGTTGATCTAGCGGCCAAGGGGTCGGCGATTGTTGTGATCAGCCAGGATTTGGATGAGTTGCTCGATTTGAGCGACACCATGAGCGTCATCAATCTTGGCCGTCTATCACCACCACGTAAGGTCGGTACAGTCTCAATTGATGAAATAGGGCTGCTTATGGGCGGAGTGCATGGTGAGGTGGCGCATGCACATTAGATTTGAAAAGCGTCCAGAGCCCAGCAAGCTGATGCAGATCGCAACGCCAATTGCTGCCGTGGTGCTGACCATGATCATTGGCGCAATACTATTCGACGCATTGGGCTTTGATGGTCAACGCACGATTAAGGAATTTTTCTTCACGCCCGTTCTTGCATCTTACAAATGGCAGGACGTAGCGACCAAAGCAGCGCCCCTGATCATCATCGCCTTGGGCTTATCTCTGGGTAACACGGCCAAGGTTTGGAATATCGGCGCTGAGGGCCAATATATTGTAGGCGCAATTGCTGGAGCAGGAGTGGCATATTTCACACCGAATGTCGCAGGCCATTGGGTTCTGGTTTTGATGTTGATAGCAGGTATCGTGGGTGGGGCGCTTTACGCTGCTATCCCGGCAATTTTGCGCACGCGCTTTAAAGTGAATGAAGTGCTTTCAAGTTTGATGTTGGTTTATGTTTCGCTTCAACTCTTAAGCTATCTCATTACTGGCCCTTGGAAAGACCCAAACGGGCATAACTTCCCGCAAACCGCCGCCTTCACCGACGCACAGCTTTTGCCGCGCCTCATTCCAGGCACATCCATTCCGCCAGGTCTAATTTTCGCAATCATCCTCACCATCATATTTTGGATCGTGATGAAGAAATCTCTTTATGGTTTTAACGTGCGGGTTAGTGGTGCAGCGCCTCATGCCGCGCGTTATGGTGGGTTCAATGCCAATCAAACCATTTGGTCAACCTTGATGATCAGCGGTGGTATGGCAGGGTTGGCGGGCATTTTGGAAGCCACCAGCCAATTGGGCCAACTCAATCTTGGCTTTCCGTCAGGCTATGGTTTTACTGCCATTATTGTTTCGTTCTTGGGGCGCCTAAACCCGATCGGCATTTTCATTGCGGGCTTTGTGCTGGCCATTACTTCTGTTGGCGGTCAGGTGGCGCAAACCACGGTGCATGTGCCAAGCGCTGCTGGCGGAATCTTTCAAGCGTTGATGTTGTTTCTCATTCTCGCGGGTGATGTGTTGGTGCGTTACAAATTACGCATTCAGACCAATGTGAAGGCCGCCGCATGACGCTTGATTTCTTGATCTCCGCATTCATCACCGTCATCGGAATTTCTACGCCTATTTTGCTGGCCGCCACAGGCGAGCTTGTCGTGGAGAAAAGTGGCGTCTTAAATCTCGGCGTTGAAGGCATGATGTTGATTGGCGCTGTCACAGGCTTTGCTGTCACTTTTACAACATTTAATCCATGGCTCGGCATGTTTGCGGCCGCGGCTGCAGGTGCTGCTGCATCACTTGTGTTTGGCTTGCTGGTTTTGACATTTGGTGCAAACCAAGTGGCCACAGGCTTGGCGCTGGCGATTTTTGGCATTGGGCTTTCAACATTGATTGGCAACAGCTTTGTCGGCATCATCGTGCCAGAATTTTCGAGTATATTCCCCGATGGCTGGTCGCGTGATCCTATCATGCGCATCGTCTTTGGACACTCGCCGATGGTTTATTTTGCCTTGTTTATGGTATTTGCAGTGGCTTGGTTTCTCAAACGTACACGGGCTGGCCTGGTTCTGCGGGCTGTGGGTGAGAATGATCATTCGGCCCATTCAATTGGATATTCTGTCATCGGCATTCGTTACGCTGCTATTGCCTTTGGTGGTGCCATGGCTGGCATTGCAGGCAGTTATTTTTCCATGGTCATCACGCCCATGTGGGCGCAGCAAATGACGGCGGGCAGGGGTTGGATTGCGCTTGCTCTCGTCGTCTTTGCGGGCTGGAAGCCAAGCCGCCTTTTGGGTGGCGCTTATTTCTTTGGAGTTTTGATGACTTTGGAGTTTTATGCCAAAGCTTCTAAAAATGCAATTTTGCCGTCACAGTTCTGGGCTGCTATGCCCTATCTGATGGCGATCATCGTATTGGCTGTTATCTCAGCGCGTGAACGCACCGGAAGCGAAGCGCCCGCCTGTCTTGGCAAGCCATTTATGCCGACTGACTAATTTACTTCAACAGGGAGAACTAGACTATGAAAATGAACAGACGTAATTTGATCAAGGCCAGTGCTGCAGCACTCGCCATGCCAATGATTGGTGGCCGCGCCATGGCTGCTGATCCGCTCAAAGTGGGGTTCATCTATCTCGGCCCAATCGGCGATTTCGGTTGGACATGGGCACATGAAAAAGGCCGCAAGGCGATGGTGGATGCATTGGGCGGCGCAGTGGTTGCTGACTATGTGGAAAACGTTGCTGAAGACGCATCAGCTGTTCCGATTATTCGTGATTTGGCCCAACAAGGCCACAAGCTGATTTTCACAAGCTCATTTGGCTATATGGATCAGACATTGCAAGTTGCGAAAGATTTTCCGGATGTAAAGTTTGAACATTGCACAGGCTTCAAACGCGCCGACAATGTTGCAACTTACAATTCGCGCTTCCACCAAGGCCGTGCAGTGCTTGGCACAATCGCTGGCCTGACCACCAAGACCGGCACCATCGGCTATTTGGGCTCCTTCAAAGTTCCTGAAGTGGTTATGGGCATCAACTCATTCACACTCGCAGCACAAGCTGTGAATCCAAATGTGAAAGTGAAAATGGTGATGATCGACTCGTGGTTTGATCCTGCCAAGGAAGCCGCAGCGGCTGAAACCCTCGCCAACCTCGGTTGCGATGTGATCACCGCTCATACAGACAGCGCAGCCTGTCTCCAAGTTTGCGAAAAGAAAGGCATCTTCGGCTTCGGCCAAGGCGCTGACATGTCACGCTTTGCGCCAAAGGCTCATTTGACCGCGATCGAAGACATCTGGGGCCCGTACTATACGTCGCGCGCCAAGGCTGTTCTCGATGGTTCATGGAAGTCCACCGACACATGGTGGGGCTTCAAGGAAGGCTCTGTCGTCATCTCGCCCTATAATGCATCAGTCTCCAAGGAAATTGCTGCCGCTGCAGACAAGATCCAAGCGGGTTGGAAAGATGGCAGCTATGACGTGTTCACAGGGCCTGTGGCTGATCAATCCGGCGCCGAAAAAATCGCCAAGGGTGCCAAGCTCGATGACGGCGCATTAGCAACCATGGACTGGTTCGTAAAAGGCGTCGAAGGCGCGTAAGATATATTACTTATTCAGTTATCCCTTCCCTACTACAGGGGAGGGATTTTTTGTTTGATGTCTAGGCTATTCTTTATCCTCTCCTGCCTGCAAGTGCAGGCTGTCTCTCCGGCGCGCGGAGAGACTTAAATAAGGAAGGCGAACCGCGTTAAGTCTCTCCGCTCGCCGGAGAGACAGACTTGGCGCAAGCCAAGTCAGGAGAGGGACAATAACGAGTACAGGAAATTTCCCACTCACACCTCAACATCGTCTTCAGCCAGCTTTGGCCGGTGAAGCTGGCCGCTTTATTGCTTTACCAGGCAATTTAGCCTGAGCATCCTTCACTTCATCCAAACGCGAAGGCTCGCCGCCAGACATGCCCTCTTCGGTAGCCACCGAAAGGCGAACCGCGTCCTGTTCCCACTCAACCAGCGCATCATGTTTTTGCTTGGTTGTCAGTGTCTTGTCTTCCACAACTTCAGATGGTGAGGCAAAATTCCCAACTGGGTCTTCAACCTTCTGTTTTGGCGTGATTTTTTTATCTGGCATTTCTGCTTCCAATCTTCATTTCTGCGGAGTTGAGAGCAATTAAAACGCAGTTCGCGCCGTCAAGTTCCGTAATTCATGTGATTGGAAGAGACTATTCCAAAAATTGTTCAAATCCAGCCCAACGTCGTCTTCAGTCAGCTTGCAAGACTTGTCGGTGGAGATTTAAACCCAATTTTGGAGACTACCCATAAGTAGCCATTTCACCGTTCGGTGTCAAGGGTTATTTTCAACAATAGGCATTTATTTTTTAAATTGTTGAAACAACATCCCTTAAGCCCCCAAACTCCTCAATATAAGCAATCACCTCGTTCAATCCCTTCTGCCGCAGCAAATCCGTAAACACATAGGGCCTTTCCCCGCGCGCCTTTTTCGTATCGTTCTCCATCACGTCCAAATCTGCCATCACATGCGGGGCTAAATCAGTCTTGTTTATGATCAATAGATCCGAGCGCGTAATCGCAGGCCCGCCTTTACGGGGGATTTTTTCGCCTTGGCAGACTGAGATCACATAAATCGAAAGGTCAGCCAGATCAGGCGAGAAAGTGGCGGCCAGATTGTCACCACCGGATTCGATGAAAATCACGTCGAGATCGGGGTGGCGTTTTGACATTTCATCGACGGCGGCCAAATTGAGCGAGGCGTCCTCCCTGATTGCCGTATGCGGGCAACCGCCAGTTTCCACGCCCATGATGCGGTCTTCGGGCAGGGCCTGCAAGCGGTTGAGGATGAAGGCGTCTTCCTTGGTGTAAATATCATTGGTGATGACGGCAACGGAATATTTTTCGCGCATGGCTTTGCAGAGTTTTTCAGTCAGCGTAGTTTTGCCCGAGCCAACCGGGCCGCCGATACCAACTCTCAAGGGGCCATTTGTCATGTGCGGAAAATCCTTGGTTGAAGATGTTCGTGTTTCATCGCAGCGATATCGGCCAGCAATGTGCAACCGCCAAGATCATCAAGAGTTGCAGTTGCAGCGCGGCTTGCGGTTTCAGAAATGATGGGCATCAAATTCTTTAAAACATAAAGCCCCGCAGTTTGACCGAGTGGCACAAGCCGTACGGCCACTGACACTTGCGCTGCCGCGAAACCTTGCAGGAAAGCCAGTAAAGCTGAATGTTGGTCAACCCCCATACTCTTGCAAGCCATACCAGCAGCAATCGGATAAGCTAAATCGCCATCAGGGAATTTCACATTCGTAAAAACCGAAACGGCAAGTGCAAAGCTTCTGCCCAATTGCGTAGTTTCTAAATATCGCTCAGATGATGAAGCCATGCTGAGTGCAAGTTCATTGAGGGTTTCGCTTTCGCCATTCCACACTTGTGCAAACAACACAGAATCATTCCAACCTGAACCCTGCGTGACCAAATCGGAAATCCAACCCTCAACTTCGGTTTGTGTCGTAACTTCATTTTCAACAATCGCCGTTTCCAGTCCATGCGAATAAGCAAAACTGCCGATTGGAAAAGCGGGTGACATCCAGTTGAGCAATAGCAGAAGCTGCGAGGCCTCAATTTCAGTGGGCATGATAAGCGCCGTGGAGGGGATCGAATTTATCGCGCACTTCTGAAACTGTGGCGTGAAGTCCAATAAGCATCGCTTTGATGATATGATCGCGCTTCATCAAAATACGGTTGTATTCGATTTGCGCGGGCAGATGGCGATTGCCAATATGCCATGCGAGCTGGGCGATATGGGCTGGGCTTGAGCCTGTAATTTCATAGAGGTCTTCCTCGGCAGCGCAAACTTCAACATAGCTGCCATCATCAAGAGCAAGATGATCGCCGTCTTCAAAATAGGCGGTGAGTGGCAGATCGACGAGAACATCTTTCCCACTATCGGTTTTGATCAACTTCCGCCGAATTGAACGGTCTTGCGCATCCAATGTAATCGCATCGCTAGCTTGGCCGGGGGCCTCGCTGAGGCGGATGTGTTTTATACCACGAATCAAGATTTTTTCTCTGTATTGTTGTAATGGCCCTCGCAAAAAGGTCGGATTGCCGCGCACAACTTAGTTGCGTAAAATAATGCCAAATCTATATCCGGATATTTATGAATATCAGAACTATGATATCGAAGCACGTAGGGCTTTCCATGTAGTTTGTCTAAAAGTAAAAATTCTCGAAGCAGCACAAGTCTTCGCAAATTCTTTGGAATTTTTAATGCTCTATCTTCCTCAGTACCTACGCCGTTATCGGTCAGGTGAAGTTCAGGCTTCAAGCGAACCCATTCCAAAAATAATGCGTCTTCGTCGATGGGCAGAGGATTTCCCTTGCAGTTCCTGCAGGCTTTTGAAAGATCATGGCCGATTGAACGCAATTCAAACAACGACTTGCCATTTTTCCTGAGCCAAGCTTTTAAAGTAAGTTCGACTCCATGTAACAACAAGAAAGTACCAGGGCCATTGGGGCTAACTATTTTACCGACTGAATTATTTGCCTTCAAGATAGTATTTGCCGCATTTAAGAATGTCTCGGCTTGCAGACAAAGGCCAATCGCTGTCGTGCGCTTTTCCTCCTCAGCTAATTCGGCTTGAGTTAGCTTTGTGTGTTTACTCAAAACAGAAAATACCTTTGCGTCATCGGCAAGCTTGTTGCGGGTTCGCACACCAGTAATTCACCATCGGCGCGGACTTCATAGGTTTCGGGGTTCACTTCAATAAGTGGTGTGGCGCTGTTGTGGATCATTGAGGCTTTGGAAATTCCGCTGCGGGTGTTTTTGACGGCGACCATTTTTTTCGCGGTGCCTAAACGGTTATGCAAACCAGCATCAAGAGCCGCTTGCGATACAAAAGTCACCGATGAATTGGTGCGCAATTTTCCGAAGCTGGCAAACATCGGGCGGTAGTGCACAGGTTGCGGCGTTGGGATTGAGGCGTTGGGATCACCCATAGGGGCCGCTGCAATTGAACCGCCGAGCAAAACCATTTCCGGCTTCACGCCAAAAAAAGCTGGCGACCACAGAACCAGATCAGCACGTTTGCCCACTTCAACCGAACCCACCTCATGCGAAAGGCCGTGTGCGATGGCGGGGTTGATGGTATATTTGGCGATGTAGCGTTTGACGCGTGAATTGTCATTGCCCTTATCGCCAATCAATTCGCCGCGTTGCACTTTCATCTTATGCGCCGTTTGCCAGCAGCGGATGATGACTTCGCCCACACGGCCCATGGCTTGAGAGTCGGATGAGATCATCGAGAAGCAGCCGATGTCGTGCAAAATATCTTCAGCGGCAATTGTTTCCTTGCGGATGCGGCTTTCAGCGAAGGCAATGTCTTCCGGAATGCGCGGTGATAAGTGATGACAGACCATCAACATATCGAGATGCTCGGCGATGGTGTTGATTGTGTAGGGCCGTGTTGGGTTTGTGGAAGAGGGCAGCACGTTTGGAAGACTGGCCACTTTGATAATGTCGGGCGCGTGGCCGCCGCCTGCGCCTTCAGTATGGAAGGTATGAATTGTGCGGCCTTTGAAGGCGGCTATGGTGGCTTCGACGAAACCAGATTCGTTAAGCGTGTCGGTATGGATTGCGACTTGCACATCATATTGGTCAGCCACACTGAGGCAGCAATCAATGGCGGCGGGAGTCGTGCCCCAATCTTCGTGCAACTTTAATCCGCACACGCCAGACAAAATCATTTCCTCTAAAGCAGCAGGCAGCGATGCATTGCCCTTGCCCATCAGACCTAAGTTCATCGGGAAAGCATCGGCGGCTTCGATCAT
>JANYHN010000020.1 GCA_025359045.1 Hyphomicrobiales bacterium
AGCTAAATTATCCTCCGTGGGTTCGTGCGCAAAAGCCGCTTCTGCGGCCTTCAACTCACGATCGAGTGTGACGGCTTTATGGTGTAAAGCGATCATTTGGCGGAGGCCTGTCCGGGCATCATCTTGTGCAGCACCAGGACCCAAGAACCACTCATTCAAACGTTTCGCCTGTGTTTCGAGGCGGTCCAGCAATGGCCCAAACCCTCTTGACAACAGATGGCCCCGAAGGACCGCCGGTTCAAGGCTTTCCATCGAGAACGCGCTATCTATGATATTGGCCCGCATAGAGTCAAGCTCACGTGAAGCGATCTTTTGAATTAATATCCTATGCCACTTTTCGAGACCTATATTGTTCAGTCCAGACACTCGCCTCTTCTGTGAGTAACTTCTCCTGTTCCAATATGTTATTATTTAAATGTTTCAATTCCTCAAACAGCGCATTAAGACGAACTTCGTTCTTTAAATTCAGCTCTTGGACTAAAATCTCACCGGCCTCTCGCAAATCCTCCTTAACTGCGTCTCGCTGCAAGAGAAGATAGAAATAGTCCAACATTCTTTGCACAAAGTCTTCACTCAAGTCATATTGTGCCAGCGGAAATCTTTCATAAAGAGCGTGACCACGCCGTCTTATCAATTTATGATTTGATGACTTAGAAACAACTTCATGCCCATGGACTTGTTCTAAAACCTTGTAAAATCTGTCATCAAGATTTGAATAGATAGCGGACACCGTTCTATTCTCTTCGACGACCAACAGAGAGTACAGCTCGCGTTGAAAAATTCGGAAGCCTTCATCTTTAAAAGTCATAAAAATAAATTGGTGTTCTCTTCTGTAAAAGTAATGTGGAAACTCAACAGCCAGACCCAACACAATTTTTTCAATATTGCTTGCATGTTCATCGTCTAAACTAGGCAGAAATGTTTTCATACCTCGCCGAGTTAATTGCTTCCTCAAGCTAGTCTTATCGAATTGATAAAATAAGTCACTCAGTCTGATTCGCATTTGGTATCGATATTGTCTTCGAACACCTTCATCTTTAATTTGCTCTATCAATTGAAGCATTGCCATTTCTAGGCCAGCTTTTTGTTCAGGTGTAACGATTGGCAGACCATAAGTGCTTCTGATCCAAAAATATTCACTCATCGGCATTGGATTATTCACCAAAGCCAAAAATTCAGAATTTTTTCCATCCAACATCATGTCAGCTGGGTCTTTGGAATCTTGTAAGAAAGCAAATCCCAATGAGTGACCAGCCTTTACAAATGGCAAGGCTCGATCAAAAGCTTTGCTAGCGGCATTCCTACCAGCATTGTCGCCATCGAAACAAACCACAGGCTGCGGAACAAGCCTCCACAAAATCGCAAGATGATCTTCAGTCATCGCCGTACCCAAGGTGGCAACAACATTTTTGTTACCTGCCTGGTACACAGCGATCGCGTCCATGTAACCTTCGACAACGATAATACTGCCTTTATCAAAAGCATCTTGTTTTGCCTTAGATAAATTATACAGAACTTTACCTTTGCTGAATAAAGGTGTTTCCGGTGAATTCAAATATTTTGCGGGCGCGTCTTTTGCCATTGCGCGGCCACCAAATGCGATTGTTTTGCCCTTGGCATCCTGAATTGGAAATATAATACGTTCGCGAAAACGATCAATGGAAGTTTTAAAATCTTCTCCACTCAACAGAAGTCCTGCTTCTATCATTTGTTGTTCGGAAACTTCTTTGGACAGAAGAAATGTTTTAAGTCCAACTTTCGAAGCTGAAGCAAAACCTAAACCGAAGTCTTTTATCGTTTCATCCTTCAATCCACGTGATCTCAGATAGCTCAGAGCATTTGAACCTTCACTCGCCCAAAGTTTCGACTGAAAGTAAACTGAAGCATGTCCCATGACATCATAAAGTGAGTTTTTAACTTTTTCTTTTTCAACTTCAGCAGGAGTGAACTTCGGAAGAATAATAGAAGCTTCACCAGCAAGTTGCTCAACTGCCTCTGGAAAACTGAGACCTTCTTTTTCTACTAAAAAAGTAAAAACATCGCCTGATGCCTTACAGCCAAAACAATGGTAGCGACCCTTTCTGTCTTCAACATGAAACGAAGGAGACTTCTCAGCATGAAAAGGACAACAAGCCCAAAAATCGCCTTTGCCCGGATTTGATTTTCGACGATCCCACTGAACACGCCGACCCACGACCGAAGAAATAGTCAACCTCGATCTAATGTCGTCCAAAATTGACGGCGTAAACTTAATCAAACTAAAACTCCCTAGGCCGACAGCGACTCAACCCAAAGGCCAACGAAATGCGAATCCAAACAGATTGTTATCCACTTCTTTTCCACAGCAACAATCGAAAACTAGAACAATAATAGAACAAATATATTGTTTTTTCAACGGAAATATGCACGCAGGCTGATTAACAAAAAGGCTGCTTTAAGCGAGACTAGTGACAGAGCCAGAAAGCCACCTTGGGGCAATCCACATCTATTGTAACATCACAAAAACAGGATAGAACCAAGCCACATTCGGAGGATCGCATGATGGCCGTTCGCAAATATCACCCCGTTCTTGTAATTCTTCATTGGCTTGTTGCAATCCTGATTTCATTACAGCTCGCGGGTGGTTATTTCACGGTAGCCAAAATGGCAAATTCTGATCCAGCCAAACTGTCTGTTTTGCAACTCCATATGATAGGCGGCATGCTCATTCTCGTATTGATGGTTATTCGTTTTATCGTACGGCTGCGCACCGATCATCCTGAACCCACGGAGAGCCAAAAAACTGGCATCGGCCGTTTGCGCACGCCCTTGCATTTGGGATTTTACGTATTGATTTTATGCACCGTGGCCGCTGGTTGGTATACAGGCTATTTAATTTCCGGCGCCTATGCCACGCCAGGCGCAACCCTGCCCGCCGATCTAGCGCAATTCCCCTCGCGCATCATCCATGCCTGGCTGGCGCTTGCCTTGTTTCTGCTGATTGTGCTGCACATTCTGGCGGCTATCAAAGAAACAATGTCGGGCGATGTTCATATTTTGGATCGCGTAGGATTTGGCAAACGCAAAGACTAACCTCACCCCTTCAACACATCCATCTTAATCGGCCCTTCAGCGCGGCCTAAAATAAACTGATCCACATAAGCATTGCCGCTCCTGTCAATCATCTTGGCGTCACCTTGCCAAATAATCTCGCCTTTATAGATCATCGCAATTTGATCGGCGATTTTGCGAGCCGAGGCCATGTCGTGGGTGATCGAGATGGTGGTGGCACCGAGGCGCTTTACGCAATCGACAATCAAATTATTGATCACATCAGCCATGATCGGATCAAGGCCTGTGGTAGGCTCATCAAAGAAAATGATTTCAGGATCAGCGGCGATGGCGCGAGCAAGGCCTACGCGCTTTTGCATGCCGCCTGAAAGTTCCGCTGGATAAAGCTTGCCCACATCAGCACTCAATCCAACAAGACCTAGTTTCTCCATCGCAATCTCGCGTGCTTGGCCCTTTGGTGTGCGGCGGCCTTGGGTCAATCCGAAGGCCACATTTTCCCACACGCTGAGGGAGTCAAATAAAGCCCCGCCCTGAAACAACATGCCAAAGCGGCGCAAGAATTGATCGCGCGCTTCGCCTTTAAGGCCCGTCACTTCTTCGCCCGCAATTTTAATCGAGCCAGAGTCCGGTTGCAAAATTCCCAAAATGCATTTCAGCATCACAGATTTGCCAGTGCCCGAACCGCCGATCACCACAAGCGACTTGCCCTTTTCAACGGAAAGTGAAAGCCCATTCAAAACATGTTTGGTGCCAAAACTCTTGCGCACATCTTTGAGTTCAATATGCGGGGCCATCTAATGCTTCCCGAACAACAAAGAAGTGAGCACAAAATTCGACGCCAAAATCATAATGGCCGAAAATACCACAGCATTGGTGGTGGCGCGCCCCACACCTTGGGCGCCACCCTTGGAATTAAAGCCGTGATAGCATCCCATGAGAGCGATGATAAATCCAAACACAGCGGCCTTGATAAGGCCAGAAGAAATATCATCGAAGAAGTGCAATTTATCGGCCGTAGTTTTAATATAGCTGAAGCCATTCAAATCCAGCGAGCGCGTACTCACCACATAACCACCCATAATGCCAATGGCATCGCCAATCGCCACCAGCAACGGCATCGAAATAACGGCGGCCAATATGCGAGGGCCTACGAGATATTTTAGTGGATTAGTTGAAAGTGTGACCAGCGCATCCGTCTGCTCGGTCACTTTCATCGTGCCAAGCTCGGCTGCAATCGATGCGCCCACCCGGCCTGCCACCATCAGGCCCGCAAGAACGGGCCCTAATTCACGCGTGATGCCGATAGCCACGATGCTTGGCACCAATTGCCCAGCCGTGGCGGCGGATGAGCCTGTATAAATCTGCAACGCCAAAGCGCCGCCTGTGAAAAATGCGGTGAGTGCTACAACAGGCAGCGACGTGTATCCGATGCGGAAAAACTGCGAGGCAATCTGCCCCCAGTAATAGCGCGGCATTAAACCAACGATCAGCGCGTCTTTCATAAAAATCGCAATCCGCCCCACTTCCGCGCAGAACAGCAAAAACAATCGGCCTATGGCAGCAACGAAATTCAAATCAAGTCCTTCACGATTCGCCACCAATGTAGCGGCGGTGATAGCGATTGCCCAGATGGGTGAGCAATTCGTATGAAATTGTGCCTGCATAGCCCGCCGCTTCATCAACGGGCAAATTCGGCCCAAAAATTTCAACCAGCATGCCGCGCGATGTTTCGGCCTCAGTTATATCCGTCACGTCAATGGCCATCATATCCATCGAAACCCGGCCCACAACATCGACACGCCAGCCTGCCACAAAAACTTGTGCTGCGGGCTTATCTGCCGACCAACTGAGTTTACGCGGGATTCCATCACGGTACCCTGCCCCTAACAACGCAATGCGGCTGTCTCGTGGCGCAGTCCAAGTGGCGCTATAGCCAATCGTGTCGCCCTGTTTTACAAATTTTGTCTGCATGATTTTGAGCTGCAGCGTGACCACGGGCTTCATCGGATTGGCATGGCCGGGCAGAGGATTGCCACCATAAAGCGCCACACCAGGCCGCACGAGATCATAAAGATATCCATCACCCAAATAGATGCCGGACGAATTTGCAAAACTCGCAGGCACATCCGGCAACATCGCGCGATATTTGCCGAAGAGATCGCGCTGCTTTGCATTGAGCGGATGCGCTGGTTCATCAGAACAAGCGAGATGGCTCATCACTAAATCGATATGCAATTGATCTTTCATGGCGACAACGTCAGTGAAATCCTCAGCCGTCATTCCCAAGCGGTTGATGCCGGTATCGACATGCAATGCGCATGGCTTGCCCCTGCCATTGGCAGCCCAGTCCTCTGCTTCATCAAGCGAGATCAGCGCTGGGTAAAGCTCGTGTTGCAAATAATAGTCTGCTTGGCCCGGATACAAACCATCCAAAACAAAAATCAACGCCTCTGGTAAAATGCCCCGCAGTTGGGCCCCCTCAAAAGGTCGCGCCACAAAAAAACTCCGACATCCCGCAGACCATAAGGCCTTAGCAACAGGTTCCATCCCCAAGCCATAAGCCTCACCTTTGATGGCAGCACCAGTCTCAGTTGCAGGCGATTGCGCGCGCGCCTGCGAAGCCAGTGCTTTCCAATTTGATTGCAGGGCGGCGAGGTCAATTGTGACAATGGCGCTGGAAAGAGCTTCGGGGATGTCGTTCATAACTCTTCGATAAATGATTTTATGAAGAGTTCAAGTTAGATGGTGTGGGTTTTCTCGACTTTGGGTTAGAGCATGTGGTGAGGAAGAGTCTGAGGCTCGATCACTGAATGCACTATTGCCAGAGCAAATGCGTCTAAATCAATTAACTTTCCTCACAAGAATAAAATCTCTCAATTAATTATTTGAAAAAACGAAAGAGCGAAGTGCAAGCGCAATTGCATCCCATAAGATTGAGTCCAAAGAAGCAATTGATACGCAGAAGTGTATCGAATCATACAACCGATGAGAGCCAACGGCATGAAACACACTTCAGAACATTTAGTGCTGAAAACCCCAAAAAAAACTCCAACACCTACCGTACGTAAAGAACCGTCCGAAGAAAATATCAACACGAATTTCGATGCAATAGCAGCTTTGGTTCATGACTTACGATTCAACGTGGAAGGCAAAGTTGAAAAACGTCATGTCGAATCTGCACTGCAAATATTATTTTGGCCAAAGAGTGAAAATGTTTGGGATCAGGCAAAAAGAGTTTGCATGGAAAAAGCCAAAGAAATATTTTCACATATTTTGAAGGAAGATGATGGGCTGCAAACAACTTCTCCTAGTTTGAAGGAGTGTCTGCTTGTTTTGGTCTACTTGGAAGAGATGAGAGAAGACGTATCCGGTTAATATTTCACTATTCAGTTTGCATATCTGCAGAAACCAGATTTAAATTGATAGACAAAATACCATCTTAGATTGTTCAACTATCTCGCCACCGTTTATGCACATCAATGCAATGCAGTGTTGTTAAGCCAGAGGCAAATTGTGCACTCATGAAACTTCTAAGTTCATTGGGAATGGTCGAATCATCAATAGCGAGCAACCCGCTTTGTTTAAAGTGTTGCTGCCATGTTTCAATTGAGCCGATGTGGTGAAGTATGACGTGAAATGCTAAGGGCAGACTAGTAACCGAAAACGTCATTAACACTCCAACTAAATAGGTTTCGTCGACACTGTTATTGGTATCGATGTTAAGTAAGCTTACTGCATGACCCTTTGTTCGGTTTCGACCAACCATCATCAATTTGTTAATGGCTTGAGTAACGACACCATCACAAGCAATGGACCTCGAATAGCTCTTTTCCCCCAACACTTCATGGAACCTTAAAACACGTGTGAAATATGTAATGCCCTCCTCAACTGAAATGGCGATGATACCACGCAAACATTTTGATGTGTCACCGTCATACGGCACGTAATAAGAATAAACACCAGGTTTAAAATAATAATCAAGTCGCTTGGTTTTCAATTGGGTAAGGGTATTTTCTAAAGCGGAAAACTTTTTTGCTTTTGAAATCACGTCCGAGTTATCAACTAACGCGCTAGGCTGTGAAGTTGGTGACTTAAACAGCTCCAGAGCATCTATGTTAAAAAAGTTAGTTATACGCTCCAAAGTTGACGCATTCGGCAACACATTTCCGCTGAGATATTTATTGAACTGTTGTCGGTTGATTTTTATATCGCGGCATGTTTTGGCAATTGACTCATTCCGCACAGAGAGCGCCAAAAGATTTTCAGCAAAGTTTTTATAAACTGAAATCCGATTGACCTTCACGTCACTTCTGGTGTTTTCCGTCATATTGGTAGCCCGTCCAAAAATTACGAATTTGAACTACCCCCATCTTCAAATTACGGAAATTTAACGCAAGATGCAATCTATTTAAAGTGTGGCAGACTGAGCCGCACAACCTAAGATTATTCAAAACGCTCAGGCACATAGCCATCCTTGGCCAAGTTCGAGAACCTCGTCAGCCTACCTTCAAATTGCAAATCCACAGTGCCAGTAGGTCCGTGGCGTTGCTTGCCAATGATGACTTCGGCGCGGCCATGCGCACGGTCCATCTTTTCTTGCCAGCCTTGAAATTCTGGCGTGCCTTCGGTTGGCATCAGGCGTTCGAGATAATACTCTTCGCGGTAAACAAACAACACTACGTCGGCGTCTTGCTCGATCGAACCTGACTCACGCAAATCTGAAAGCTGCGGGCGTTTGTCTTCACGCGATTCCACTTGGCGCGAAAGCTGAGACAAAGCGATGATCGGAACCGCCAGTTCCTTGGCCAGTGCTTTGAGCCCGACGGTGATTTCGGTCACTTCCTGAACGCGGCCTTCGGATGCTTTCTTGGCAGAGCCTGCAAGAAGTTGCAGGTAGTCGACAACGATCAACCCAACGCCGCGCTGGCGTTTAAGGCGACGTGCGCGTGAGGCAAGCTGGGCGATGGTGAGACCGCCAGTGTCATCGATGTAAAGCGGCAGCGCCTGCAACTCACGACTCACGTCAACAAGGCGCTGAAATTCATCTTCGCTGATTTTGCCGCGCCGGATATATTCCGATGAGATACCCGATTGCTCGGCGATGATACGCGTGGCCAATTGTTCTGAAGACATTTCGAGCGAGAAGAAAGCAACCACACCGCCGTCTAAAACCTTGTTTGAACCGTCAGGCTGATATTCGGCTTTGTAAGCTTTAGCCACGTGATAAGCGATGTTGGTGGCCAGCGCTGTCTTACCCATGGCAGGGCGGCCGGCGAGGATGATCAAATCTGATGATTGAAGCCCACCCATTTTTTCATCGAGATCAGTAAGTCCAGCGGAAATGCCAGATAAGCCTCCGTCACGTTGATAAGCAGCAGATGCCATGTCGATGGCCACGGTGAGCGCGCGACCGAAAGCTTGGAAACCTTTGCCGTATTTATCAGTTTCGGCCAAACCATAAAGCGCCTGCTCTGCCCGCTCGATCATATCTGTGGCGGAGGATTCAATATCTGGCTCGAAGGCTTCATTCACAACATCAGTGCCGATGCCGATTAATTTCCGGCGTTGCGCCAATTCATAAATCGTGCGGCCATATTCTTCGGCGTTAATAATGGTGGTGGCCGATGCGGCAAGGCGACCCAGATAAGCCGAGCCACCGATTTCTTTAAGCGTGGCATCATTTTCAAAATGCGACTTCAAAGTGACAGGAGAAGCGAGCTTGCCCATGCGGATTAGCGTCGTGGCTGCCTCATAAATCCGCGCATGAACGCCTTCACTGAAATGATCAGCGGTGAGAAAATTGGAAACCCGGTCTGCCGCCTCGTTATTCGACAAAATAGCACCCAGCAACGCCTGCTCCGCCTCAAGGTTTTGCGGCGGGCTGCGGAATTGCTCTTCAATGGCGGAATCAACAGGGCGAAGCGGAATTGGGTTGTTCATGGTTTAAGGGTCTTAACAGGGTGAAGTGTCACAGGGACTCAGAATCAAGCTGGGTAAAGATATCCACAGAACCTGTGCATAAAAAGGCAAGCCCTACTTCTGCATCCCCCAAGTTAACCCGCGTACCAAATTATTGCGCACCAGCAGAATTGCCACAAAACTGGGCAGCAAGGTGGCCGTGCTTAAAGCCGCAACAGGCCCCCAATCAGCCATGCGTAAAATGCTCAGTTGGACTGGAAGCATGTGCATCTGGTCGGTGAGATATGTGGCCATCAAAAATTCAGTCCATGAAAAGATGAAACATAAGATTGCCGTCGTCGCCAATCCACCGCTGATGTTGGGAATCAAGATTTTCAACAGAGATTGAAACTCCGTCGCGCCATCAATCTTTGCGGCTTCGAACATTTCGCGCGGCACCTCGTCAACGAAGGACTTGAGTAGCAGGATCGCCAGTGGCGTATTCATGGCAGTATGAGCAAGAATTAATCCGGCCCATGTATCGGCGAGACCGATTGCGCGATAGGTGACATAGATTGGAATGATCGTGGCAATGGGCGGCGCGACTCGGGCGAGAAAGACGGCGACGATAAAGTTGTGTTTGTGCGCGTTCACATGGTGACTCAAACTAAATGCGGCTGATACGCCTATTGTGCTCACAAGAACTGTTGAACCAATTGCGACAACCAATGAATTCAAAATCGCTTCGCGCGAATTGAAAAGTGAACTGCCGACATCAGTGAGAGTCAGAATATAATTATTGAGGGTTGGAACAAAGTTGAAAAGATTGATGTGGTCTTTATCGTAGATTGCTGAGGCTGGTTGGATTGAAACCAGTGCCCACCACAAAATTGGGAACATAAAAAGCGCCAAGACAAACCATGCGGTGATATCGCGGAGGAAATTGGATATAGCGTTTTGATTCATTCTCACACGCTAATTCAAGCGCACCAAAAACAAAAGGCCGCCCAGATGGACGGCCTCTTGCAAAATTGTAAATGGCTTACTTGCCGCCTTCTTCTTCGGCCAGAGCATCTGCTTGAGCTTGCTCAAACATTGCTTCGGCTGCAGCGCGGGCTTCAGCTTTTTCTGTTGCACCGACGGCTGTCAGATCATCACCACGGGCTTGGGCCGCAGCTTCATCGGCAGTACGCGCAACGTTCACAGTTACAGGCACGACCACTTCTGGATGAAGGGTCACTTGAACTTCATGCATACCAACAACCTTGATCGGCTTTTGGATATGGATGTGGTTGCGATCAACCGTTGAACCTTGGGCCGCTGCAGCATCACCAATATCACGCGCGGTCACTGAACCATAAAGTTGGCCCGATTCACCGGCTTGACGGATGACGATAAACACCTTGCCTTCAAGTTGCTTGGCTTCGTTGACAGCCAATTCCTTGGTGGCAGCGTTTTTGGCTTCCAGCACAGCGCGCTGGGTTTCAAACTTTGCCTTATTTGCAGCAGTGGCACGCAGCGCCTTCTGGTTTGGCAGCAGGAAGTTACGTGCGTAACCATCCTTCACCTTAACAGTTTCGCCCATGGCGCCGAGGCGGCCAACACGTTCGAGGAGAATAACTTGCATGTTCTAAATCCCCTTACGAAATAACATATGGCAAAAGGCCAAGGAAACGGGCGCGCTTGATGGCAATGGCCAATTCGCGTTGCTTCTTGGCGCATACAGCGGTGATGCGGCTTGGAATGATTTTGCCACGTTCTGAAATGTAGCGTTGCAGCAAACGCACATCCTTGTAATCAATGGCAGGAGCACCAGTGCCTGTGAACGGGCAGCTTTTGCGGCGGCGGAAAAATGGGCGGCGTGCGCCTTGTTCCATAGACATTACATCACCTCATCCATACTAAAGCCTTCTTCTTCACGGCGACGATCGCGGTCATCGCGGCGACGCATCATGGCAGAAGGACCTTCTTCAAATTTCTCAACGGCAATTGTCAGGCAACGAATAACATCTTCGTTGATCGACATCTGGCGTTCCATTTCAGCAATTGCGGAATGTGGGCCGGAAATGTGCAGGAATGTGAAAAACGCTTTGCGATTTTTCTTCATGCGGAACGTGAGGGACTTAATGCCCCAGCTTTCAACGCGCTCAACCTTGGCACCGCCAGCGACGAGAACGCCTGTAAATTGCTCCAAAAGCGCATCAACCTGCGCCTGTGTCGCATCCTGGCGAACCAGGAATGTGTGTTCATAAAGACCCATGTGGGTT
>JANYHN010000064.1 GCA_025359045.1 Hyphomicrobiales bacterium
TTTGTGATTAAGCAGCACTTCGCAACGGGCATATTGTTCGCTGCAAATAGAAATGTCGGGGCGTAGCGCAGTCTGGTAGCGCACCTGCCTTGGGCGCAGGGGGTCGCGAGTTCGAATCCCGCCGCCCCGACCATTTCTAAATAAGCGCATTTGGAGCCAGCCATGCCAGCACGTATTTTTAAACCCGCCCGCAATGCCATGCAATCTGGCAAGGGAAAATCACAAGATTGGACGCTCGAATTTGTGCGCGAGGCAGCGCCTCAGGCCGACCCGTTGATGGGCTGGACATCAGGCGATACGTCAACCCAAGTGCGTCTAACTTTCCCGACCCAAGCCGAAGCCGAAGATTACGCCAAACGTAACGGAATTGCTTTTACAGTCACTCCCGTTGCGCCTGTGCGCATCAACAAGAAAACCTATTCCGATAACTTTAAATTTGGCCGCACCACACTCTGGACGCATTGACCAATCGGTGCGAAAACACAGCAACGACTCCGTAGCTCAGCTGGATAGAGCAACGGTTTTCTAAACCGTCGGTCACAGGTTCGAATCCTGTCGGGGTCGCCAATTTTTGAAAGCCTTCACATGACAGTAAAAGACTCCAACGGCGCCGAACTGAAAGACGGCGATAACGTGACCCTTATCAAGGATCTTATGGTTAGAGGTGCCAACACCACCTTAAAGCGTGGCACCATGATAAAAGGCATCCGCCTCACCGAAGATGAAAACGAAATTGATTGCCGGCACGAAAAAATAAAAGGCCTCGTGCTCAGAACAGAATTTGTTGAAAAGGCCTAAGGATTCAAGAACTCTGCGCAATTGGGGGCAGGGCTATTGCCCCACGGCATAATTGGCACTGTCGACGTCGAGTTTTGTGGCGATCCGTCCACAAGCTTGTCAGTGTAGCTCAGATAAACCAGAACATTGCGTTTTGGATCACAGCCGCGCACGATGTGCATGGTCTTGAAAAACAGAGAACGGCGTTGTTCATATATGGCTTCACCTTGGGCAAACTTAGTGCCAATGGTCACAGGCCCCACTTGCCGACAAGCCAGCGAGGTCTCGGAGCGCTGCTCAGCAAAACCCGCCCAACCGCTCCAGCCGCCTTGTTCTGGAACTGTAAAATAGCAAGCAACACCAGTGATTTGCGGGTCGTCGATAACGTAAGTTGCGAGCTTGGCATCAGGCGACAGCAAATGGAAAACCGTGTTCTTCTTGAAGATCAGTTCAGGATCATCCTGCGCCAAAACTGCGCTGGAAAATCCAAACAATACCAATAACAAAACACCTAGAAACTTGAACATATCCGCATCTCCAAAACCAATCCAGAACCTTAGTTAGGAATTATATCTGGGATTTCAAGTTTTATTTTGCAGCCGTTTAAACCCTTGTTTTAAATCATCAATCAAATCTTCCGGACTCTCCAGCCCGATATGAAAACGCAAACACGGCCCTTCAGCAGTCCAATTAGTGGCTGTCCGGTGCGGCTTGAACGGCACAACCAAGCTTTCAAACCCACCCCAACTAAAGCCCATTCCAAAAAGTTCTAATCCATCCAACAGCTTAGCGACCGATTCTTCAGCAGCTGGTTTAAGAATAACCGAGAAAAGACCTGAAGCGCCTTTAAAATCGCGCTTCCATATTTCATGGCCAGGAGCATTTGAAAGGGCAGGATATAGAACAGTATCAACAGCGTCTTGTCCGCGTAGCCAGTCGGCTACGACCAAAGCATTTTTGTGATGGCGCTCTAACCGCACATCGAGTGTACGAAGTCCGCGCAGTGCCATGTTCATGTCATCTGGCCCCGCAAAAACGCCCAATGTTTCATAGGTTTCTTTGACGATAGGCCAAGTCGCCTCCGTGCAGACAATTGAACCCATCATGATATCCGAATGCCCGCCGATATATTTCGTAACCGATTGCACCGAAACATCGCAACCATGCGAAAATGCTTTGAAATAATGGCCAGCACTCCACGTGTTATCAATCATCGCAATCGCTCCACGAGCATGTGCGGCAGCCACAATGGCTGGAACATCTTGTACTTCCATGGTTTGAGATCCAGGACTTTCCAAATACACCACTTTGGTATTCGGCTGCAGCAATGCCGATATGCCCTTGCCTATCAAAGGATCATAATAGGTCGTATGGACACCCAGATTTTTCAGCAGTGTATCCACAAAATGCCGCGTTGGCCCGTAAACTGAATCGACCATCAACAAGTGATCGCCAGTTTTCAGAAATGCCAGCAATGCAGTTGAAATTGCAGCTGAACCAGATGGCGCAATCTTGCAATCAAATCCACCTTCCAGCTGAGCAATCGCCGATTCAAGGGCGCGTGAAGTCGGTGTGCCTTTGCGACCATAACTGTATTTCAAACTTGAACGATTCTTCAGCGTTTCAGTGTCGGGGAACAAGATTGTGGAAGCATGATAGACCGCCGGATTCACCATGCCATGCTCAGAATATTCTCGCCCCGCATTGATAAGACGTGTGGCTGCTTTTAGATTTTCAAGCTTTGTTTTAATTTTTGACATTGGGCACCCTGTTGCAACAGACGAACCTTATAGCAAACCAAAAACACTTGGCCATGGTGTTTGCGTACAAACTCGTTTAAGGGCCGCCATTCATTCCCTCATTTTGAAAAGTTAATTGATCTCGTGGCATTTCCGCAAACTTCACTACCCATCACCCGCGCCCTCGTGGAGCGTAAATACGAAGAACCAACCGCCGTGCAATTAGCAGTGCTCGAAGAAAACGCTCTTGGGCGCGATATGGTTGTGTCTGCCCAAACTGGCTCGGGCAAAACTGTGGCATACGGTCTTGCCATCGCCCCAACACTACTGGGCGATTTGATGCAGTTTGATTACGAATCTGATCCACAAGCTCTAATCGTGGCCCCCACCCGTGAATTGGCCCTGCAAGTCGAGCGCGAGCTTGCGTGGCTCTATCAATACACAGGTGCGCGTATCATCGCCTGTGTGGGCGGCATGGACCCCTCGCGCGAACGACGCAGATTAGATCAGGGTGCTCACATCGTGGTCGGAACACCTGGCCGCTTGCGCGACCATTTAGAACGTGGCGCATTAAAGATCGGTGATCTCAAAGCCGTGGTACTTGATGAAGCCGACGAAATGCTCGATCTGGGTTTCCGCGAAGATTTGGAATTCATCCTCGAAGCCACACCAAAAGAACGTCGCACATTAATGTTCTCGGCCACCATGCCAAAATCCATCGCGGCCATGGCCAAGAAATATCAGCGCGATGCATTGCGCATCGAAGCCAAGGGTTCCGAACGCGCTCACGCCGACATTGAATACCGCGCCATGCGCGTGGCT
>JANYHN010000005.1 GCA_025359045.1 Hyphomicrobiales bacterium
TATGGCGCGAAGCGTCCGAAGTAAGGGGATCAAGATATGTCACGTCGCCACCGCGCCGAAAAACGCGTCATCAATCCAGACCCTAAGTTTGGTGATCTCATTCTGTCCAAGTTCATGAACAACCTCATGACCCAAGGCAAAAAATCAGTTGCTGAAGGCATTGTTTATGGTGCTTTCGACCTCGTGATCGCCAAGTCCAAGGCTGATCCAATTCAGTTGTTCCATCAGGCTCTCGACAATGTGGCTCCGGCCATTGAAGTTCGTTCGCGACGCGTTGGTGGTGCAACATACCAAGTTCCAGTCGAAGTTCGTGCTGAGCGCCGTCAAGCGCTTGCTATTCGCTGGATCATTACTGCGGCTCGTGGCCGCAATGAAAAAACAATGGTTGAACGTCTCTCTGCTGAATTGATGGATGCTGGCAACAATCGCGGCACCGCAGTTAAGAAGCGCGAAGACACCCACAAGATGGCCGAAGCGAACCGCGCATTCAGCCATTACCGCTGGTAAGAGATTTAAAGTATTATGGCACGCACTCACGAACTTCAGAACTATCGTAACTTCGGCATTATGGCTCACATCGATGCTGGCAAAACGACTGCGACTGAGCGGATCCTTTATTATTCCGGCAAGACGCACAAGATTGGCGAAGTGCATGACGGTGCTGCAACCATGGATTTCATGGAGCAAGAACAAGAGCGCGGCATTACCATTACGTCTGCTGCCACGACGACTGTTTGGAACGGCATGCGTTTGAATATCATCGACACACCAGGCCACGTTGATTTCACAATTGAAGTTGAACGTTCGCTCCGCGTGCTTGATGGCGCTGTTTGCGTGCTCGATTCAAACCAAGGCGTTGAGCCACAGACCGAAACAGTTTGGCGTCAAGGCGACAAGTACGCAGTTCCACGTATCGTATTCTGCAACAAGATGGACAAGACTGGTGCTTCGTTTGAGCAGTGCCTCAAGGACATCAAGGAACGTCTCGGCGCGCGTGCTGTTCCTATTCAGTTGCCGATTGGTGCTGAGGCCAATTTCAAAGGCATCGTTGATCTGGTTCGCATGAAGGCTGTTGTCTGGGATAACGAAGAGCTCGGTGCTTCTTTTCATGACGAAGAAATTCCGGCTGATATGGTTGATGCTGCCAAGCAAGCACGCGCTGATATGATTGAAGCCTGTGCTGAACTCGATGAAAAAGCGATGGATGATTATCTCAATGGTATTGAGATGGATAATGTCACCATTAAGCGTTTGCTCCGCAAAGCTGTTTTGAACGCTTCCTTCTTCCCCGTTCTGTGTGGTTCAGCATTCAAGAACAAAGGTGTTCAACCTTTGCTTGACGCAGTTTGCGATTATCTGCCTTCACCTTTGGATCGTCCTGCCATTAAGGGCATCGACGTGAAAACCGGCGGCGATACAACGCGCCCTTCATCAGACTCTGAACCGCTTGCTTTGCTTGCATTCAAGTTGATGGATGACCAATATGGCATTCTCACATTCTGCCGCATTTATTCTGGCGTTTTGAGCAAGGGCACTTCGCTTCTGAACTCAACTCGCGATAAGACTGAGCGTGTTGGCCGCATGGTGTTGATGCATGCTAACAACCGCGAAGAAATTGCTGAAGCTCACGCTGGCGACATCGTTGCTCTCGTAGGCCTGAAGGATACGCGCACGGGCGATACTCTGTGCGATCCTGCCAAGCCAGTGATCCTCGAAAAGATGGAATTCCCTGAGCCCGTTATCGAAATGAAGGTTGAACCAAAGACTAAGGTTGACCAAGAAAAGATGGCAGTGGCCTTGTACAAGCTTGCCGCTGAAGATCCGTCCTTCCGTGTTTCAACTGACTCTGAATCAGGCGAGACCATCATTAAGGGCATGGGTGAACTTCATCTTGATATTAAAGTTGATATCTTGAAGCGCACACATAAGGTTGAAGTTGTAGTTGGTGCTCCACAAGTTGCTTACCGTGAAGCGATTACCCGCAAGATCACCAAAGATTATACACACAAGAAGCAAACTGGCGGTACGGGTCAATATGCTCGCGTGATTTTGGAAATCGAACCAGCAGAAAAGGGTGCAGGCAATTCGTTTGAATCTCGCATCGTCGGCGGCTCGGTTCCGAAGGAATATATCCCAGGCGTTGAAAAAGGCCTGAACTCAGTTCTGTCATCCGGCCCAGTCATTGGCTTCCCAGTGGTTGACATGAAGGTTGCTTTGGTTGACGGCGCTTACCATGACGTTGACTCTTCTGCGATCGCTTTCGAAATCGCGACACGCGCCGCAATGCGCGAAGCCTTCGAACAAGCTGGTGCAGTTCTTCTTGAGCCTATCATGAAGGTAGAGTGCACTTCACCAGAGGAATATCTCGGCGGTGTTATCGGCGACTTGAACTCACGTCGTGGTCAGATACTTGGCACGACAACACGCGGCAACGCTCAGATCGTGAATGCGATGGTGCCACTGGCCAACATGTTTGGTTACATTAACAATCTGCGCTCGATGAGCCAGGGTCGTGCTTCATACACGATGCAGTTTGATCACTACGAGCAAGTTCCACGGAACGAAGCCGACGAAGTTAAAAAGAAATACGCTTAAGATTTTTGAGATTGATGGAGTAGACCCATGGCAAAAGAGAAATTCAACCGCGACAAGCCACATTGC
>JANYHN010000012.1 GCA_025359045.1 Hyphomicrobiales bacterium
CTCTCATATTATTGCTGACCGTGTTATGCGGCACTTAAAGGCGGCAGGTGTTAAAATTGAAGATGTTCATGGCTCGTCATTGTCGTCGTCACAGTATTTTAATGCCGTCATTCACGAGGACGATGATAGCACAGAGACAATAAAGGTTCGCATTTCCGACCACGAATTGCCGCCGACTCATGGCGTTCAACATGGTTATGCCGATATTGAGATTGGCAATCATGCAAACGGCTATGATTGGCTTGATGGCACAAAAAAAATCCTCTCAAAGGCGGGCAAACAGCCATCAACTATTACAAAATCCGCAATGACGCAAAGAGACAATGATCAAAAAGAGAAAGCTGAATCCGCTACTGCTTACAAGGAAGAATGGGATAGAACCGTAGGCGCGGAGCTAAGAGAAAAGCGAGCCTCAATTGAACGCGGGATCAGTCTTTTACCAGCAGATCGACAACAACATTATCATGACTTAAAAGAGTTGCTTAATGAACAAATACCTACAAGCGAAGACTCAAACTTCACAATAAACAAAGTTACTGGTCAGTCTAGAAAGAAGTTGAAAGAGCGATTGGCTATTATTGAAAAGGAAGCATTTGCTGCATCTAAGCAAAACCCCTTGGCGCAACTGATGTCAGCTCACAAGGATTTCTTTACAACTGAAACTGGGGCAGACAGCAAGCAACAAACTGTGCTGCCCGGTGCTGAAAAAACACCCGAAGCCGATATGCTGCAGCGTCGCGCCGATGCCAGATTAAAGCCAAGCATGGTGCAAAAGCCGATGCAAGATGGGTTGTTTGGGGACAGCAAGGATCAAGGCTCCTTATTCTCGATGGCTCAGCCACCACGCAATCCAAAGCCCGGCACTTTTGAAATCCCATCAGAGGAGCGATTGTTCACTGCGATTTCCGATAGCACAGACACGCTGTTGAGTCGCATAAACCGTGGAGCAAAGGCCATAGGGCTATCAGTTCGTCGTGGGTATCAAGACCGTGAAATTGATCTCAAGCGCACTCAGGCTGCAATTGGGGAGGCGGGCCGCGCGGTGCCGGAAACCCAAGACGCTTATCTTGCCGCTTCGCTTTATCCCGGTCGATCTGCTCAGCGCGATGAAGATTTTGTAAACAAGTTTGTCAAACCTTTGGTCCAAGACATTCATAAAGCTGGATTGACGTTGCAGGATGTTGATCAATTCAACAAGGCGCGTCATGCCTTGGAGCGCAATCAAGTCACTGGCCGTAAATACGCCGAAGGCGGTGAATTCTTTGGCGATAAAGACGGGCCGGGGCATCAATTCCGTGCCGCACTCACAAATCCTGATATTGTTGGCGCATCTGGTTTTTCAGACAACCAAGCCAACGCTATTCTTGACGGGTTTGAAACATCTGGCAAACTCAAAGCTGTTGAGGCAATCGGCAATCGTATCGTAAAAATGAACCACGAGACGCTGCAAAATCTTTACGACGAAGGTTTGATCGACAAAGAACAGTTTGACGCGCTGAATGCGGCCTATAAATTCTATGTACCACTGCGAGGCCACGAAAGCCCGATTGATACCGGCACTCCCGATAGCCCTCGCACGGGTAAGCGCTATGACATTCGTGGAAATGAAATCAGAACAGCAACAGGTCGTAAATCTCAGGCTGACAGCTCAACGGCCTATTCAATCATGCAAGCGCGTGAAGCTTTGGTTCGTGTCGAAAAAAACAAGGTCGGTAAAACCTTCCTGAAACTTGTCAATGCGCATCCAAATGAAGCGCTGTGGCAAGTTGATCGCCAAGACACGAAGAAGGTGGTTGATAAAGCTTCTGGCATGGTCAAGGAAGTAACCGACACATCTAGCCAACGTAAGGATAATGATTTTGCAGTCAAACTTGGCGGCAAAACCTATCACATTCTCATTCATCACAAGGGACTTGCTGCGGCCATGAAGGGTCTTGGCGGCGCGCAAATGAGCGACATCGTAAAGATTATGAGCACGGTGCTGCGCTTTAAATCAATGCTGCACACGTCATTTGATCCTGAATTCATTATGCGCAACTTGATGAAAGATACAGGCGAAGGCGCTGTCAATCTGCAAGAAGAACAGATCAAGGGCATTGCAACAAAAGTTGTGAAAAGCATTCCGAGCGCTGTTCGTGGCATGAACCAAATGTTGCAGGGCAAGACCGATACTAAATGGTCAAAACACGCACAGGAATATGCGGACTCCGGTGGTAAGATCGGCTTCATCAATCGCGGCGACATTGAGACGGAAAAGGCCAATCTCGAAAAACTGATGTCTGAAATGAACCCAACAAAACGGCAAGCCGTCAAGATGGCGGTGCGTGATCAGGTTTTTGGCCGCATCAATCGTTGGAACGATAGTATTGAAAACGGCATTCGCCTCTCGACCTTTGTTCATTTGCGTGATGCTGGTTATAGTGTTGCAAAAGCTGCCATGAAAGCCAGAGATTTGACGGTTAATTTCAACCGCAAGGGTGAGTATAGTTCGACCGCCAATGCGTACTTTATGTTCTTCAATGCTCGCGTTCAGGGCACGGCTAACATGGCCATGCGTCTTGCCAGATCGCCGCGCATTCGGAAAATTGCCATGGGCATTATGGCCGAAGCTGTGATGCAAGGCTTGCTCAATCATTGGATGGCTGGCGATGATGACGACGACAAAAATCGCTATGACAAAATCGACGACAGCATAAAGCAAAGCCAATTCATTCTCATGCTTTCAAAAGACATGGCTGAAAAGACGGGCATTCCCTATCTGCATTTCCCGTTGCCGCCTGGCATGGGCATGTTCCATGCGACGGGTACGCAAATTTCAGAAATGCTTACGGGATCAAGAAAGCCAGCCGAGGCCGCAGCCAACATTGCATCATCTGTTGCAAATGCTTTCAACCCCATTGGGTCGAGCACTGTGATTGGCAATTTTGTGCCGACTTTGCTTTCGCCATTCTACGACATGGCGCTCAACAAGGACCATTTCGGCAAAGACATTGTGCCACCTGATTACACCAAGAAAAAGCCGATGTCGCAGCGTTACAAGCAGAACGTTAACCCGCTGATGAAAGATATGGCTCAAGGCGTGAATACGGCTACAGGCGGCAATGAGGTTCGTCCCGGCAGTGTTGATGTGAGCCCAAATCAAATTCAATATATGTGGGACTTTATGACCGGCGGTGTGGGGAAAATGTTCTCGCGCTTTGGTACGGTGGCCGGTCAAGCTGTGCATGGCGAGCCTATTGACGTGTCTCAGGTGCCTTTTGTTCGGACTGTTATTGGCTCCAACTCTGTTTATTCTGACCGTGATCAGTATTACCAAATCAAAAATCAGGTCGAAACCGTCAAAGATGAGATCAAGCTATTCCGAGAAAACCATGATGGCGGGGCTATGACCCGATTGAAAAGAGATCACGGACGCGAATTGGCCGTCATGGGGATTGTTGATGGCATAGATAAGCAGATCAGCGGCATCAGCAAGCAAATGAAGACCATTGATGCTTTGAAAAATATATCTGATGCTGACAGAAAGGCTAAAATCAACGCTTTGATGCAGCGCAAAGACGCCGCAATGCTGCGGGTGCGCAGGGCTTGGAATGACTATGGGAAATCTGCTATAACAGCGCCATGACCATCACCAACTTGAAAGAAATTGCTAAGATCATACTTTTTTTGGTTTTCATTGCATTGTGTGTAGCACCTGGGATTTCTTACTTTATGACTGCACCTGACTTCACGCACGACGAGTAATAAATACCCCAAATCGCCCCTTTTTTTTTGCCTATAATTTGCAGCAACTTAGACAAAAGGGTTGCTAGCAGGGCATGGAAACAAAACTTACTAAGCAATCTGAGGTTATTCTTGAAAAGCTTATGGAAGATGTGCGCCATAACACGCTCACAAGTGACGAACTTATTATGGTGCGCAAAGGGCTTGC